>JACKBM010000005.1 GCA_020634575.1 Ardenticatenales bacterium
AATCTTCAACGCCAATCGCGTCTCAAGCAGGCAAGCGAAAGTATGAAAGCGATTCAGGAACGCAAGCTGGCCCCTTTTCCCGATCCGTGGGACCTCCCGGAGCGGCAACTCAGCATGGACGATCTGGTGGAGCGGCTGCTCCGGCCGGATGCCAACGGCTTCCTGATCCACGGCGGCCCCGGCAGCGGCAAATCGACCCTGCTCAACTACCTGGCCGAAGCACTGGCCGAGGACGGCCGCGGCCGCGCTCTGGGGCCCATCCCCATGCAGCTCTACCGGGGGCAGGGGCTGCCGGACCGGCTGATACGCGATGTCGCCGAGCAAATCATCTTCTACGCCCGCGAATATCTGCCGGAACTACCCTTGCTGGCCAATGGCAAGGAACATTCCACCCACGAAGTGGTCAGCCAGGTTGAGATGGCGCTGGCGGCCCTGCATAAGGCCGGCGTGCAGCGCTGCATCCTTCTGTTGGATAACTTCGAGCAGAGCCACCCCTGGTCGGCCGTGGCCCTGGCCAACCAGATCCGCCTCATCTTCGACAAGCACAAATTCTATTTTGGCTTCGCTCTGACGGCGGAAAGCGACCTGGAGGAGCTGCGCGCCAAGGAAAGCACCTACTCGCCGATGCTCAACATCTCCGAGTCCTACCTGCTGCTGGATTATGACCGGCAACAGGTTGCTCGCTACGCCCAGGAGACGATAGAGGCAGCCGGGAAATTACCGGCGCTCCAGCCGGCCGAACAGGCCCGCCTCTGGCAGCTCACCCGCGGCTACCCGGCCCTGGTCGATGAGCTGCTGGCCTACCTGATCCGTGGTCGTCAGAACGCGCCCAGCTACAGCCTGGACGATGCCCTGGCCCACTGCCTGCGTGACTACGGTCGGGTGGAGCCGCTGCGGACGGCGGTGCGCAAGATCGAGTATCTGACTAACCTGGACATGAAAGGCAACCGGCCGGCTGATCTCATCGACAACCTGGCCCGCCGCGACATCTCGCCGGACGCCAATGATCGGGCGGCGCGGATGCTGCTGGCCCTGGGCGTTTTCGGCTGGGTGCGCAACTATCTGACCTGGCGCAATGAGTTCATGAAGATTTTCTGGGAGGAAAAGGCCGGGGCGTTGCTGGCAAGCTGGTTGAACCGGCCGGTCTCCTACCGTGAAAGCCAGCTCAGCGGCCAGGGCCAGATCGTCGTCAGCCTGTTTATGGATATGGCGCCGCTGCTGGCGCCGGAATCTGAAGCCCGCTTCGACCTCCTGCGGGGCAGCATGGAATGGATCGCAAGCCTGCAAAACCTGCCCGCCAACCTGCTGGATGGCCCCTTCCAGCGCTGGCGTGACCAGGAACGGCTCAACAACATCGGCTACGACCTCAACATTTTCCAGCACAATATCGTCACCCACGGTTTCCTGCCCATTTACGAGCTGGATCCCCATGAGCTGGACCAATCCGTGTTCGACCTGGCCCAACTGCTGGATGCCCTGCTCGGCCGCTTTGGCGTCACCCTGGAGGATGAGAAACGGCGCCAGGCTGAGGCGATCATCCGCCAGGAATGGGAGCGGTTGGACCAGGTGCGCCTCCAGCTTACCCGCGGCGGCGCCGTCCATGTCACCCTGATCCGGGACCTGCTCGACCCCATCCCCTTGTTGCAAATCCTGGCCGAGTTGCTGGGGCTGGAGCAGGAGCTGGATATCAGCGGCGAGAGCTACCTGGAGATGTCGGTGCAGTGGGAGATTGTGCTGATGGTGGTGCAGGCATTTGTGCAGCAAATCAGCGGCGCCCAATTCCCCCACATCTCCCAGCTCGGGCTGACCTGGCGGGAGGCGCCGCCCGAGATCTGCCCGGACGGCACGCTCTACCCGCTGCGCGACCGCTATGTCATTTACTCCATGCAGAAGTTGTGTAACTGCCGCAACAAGATGGAGACCAACCAGACCGGTCAGCGCTCCCTGATCACCATGGCCGACCTGATGCCGGTGCGTGATCACGAGGGCCGCGATTGGTCGACTATCGAACAGCCCTACAACTATGGCCGCGAGCTGGCCAGCCTGCTGGAAGGGGTGATGCTGCGCGGCGCCGGCGCCAATAGCGCGGAGCAGAGTAGCTTCCCCATCCTGAAACCGGCCGAAGTCAGCAACTTCCTGCGCAAGGACCTTTCCAGCTGGGAAAACGAGCTCTTTGTGACCTCGCTGGACAACGCTCTCTTTGTCTACCAGATCAAACAAAAGCTGCGCGCTGACAGCAACAGCGGCAGCAGCGCCATGCTGCATGATTACTGCCAGTTCTGCGGCGATTATGAGGCGCGCCTGATCAAGGATCTTTATTTCCCGCAGCGCAAATCAGTGGACTATGAAGATTATTGGCAATGTCTGACGCTGGGGCTGCAATACGTAGTGGAATTGCGCTGGGGCGCCAGCTGGGTGGCGCAGCGCACCACCGAAGACCTGAACCAGATGGCTGAGCTCATCGGCCACTCTAATGAAGAAATCCGCCAGCGCGGCCTGATTCGCGGCCTGACAGAGCGGCTGGCGCTCAGCACCCGGCTGCTGGCCCATCTGCGCGATGCGGCCATTCCCAACTACATGGCCGGGGCCGATTATGCCGCCCGCAAATACGAGGATTTTATCGCCGTTAGCGGTCTGCGCGGCACCATCGCCAATGCCGAGAAAAATATCACCGCCATCAACGATTTTATCCATCACCATGAGCAGCAGGAAAACCTGGCGTTGCAGCGGCGCGAGCAGCAGCTCAACCAGGCCAAAGAGGAGCGGGAGCGGCGCGCCGCCGAGGATTACAACGACCGCTTCAACCGGATCACCCTCGTCATCGCCCTCATCGCCATCTTCGGCGTCATCCCCTCATTCTGGGTCGACTTCGGCGGCGACACCAACCGGACCGCCATCAGCGAGTTGCTGCACCTGGATGCCGAACTCTCCTTCATCGTCCTGATCCTCATCTCCGTGATCATGATGCTCTTCAGCGTCGGCTGGTACTACTACGAATTCCACCGCAGACGGAAATAAGAAAATTTGCCGCGAATTTTCACGAATTATTTTTAGCGAAGATTCGCGCCATTCGCGGCTGACCCTCTTATGGATCGAATTGGATGCCGTAGCCTCGTGCCGCGCAGACGGCCAGGAATGCCTGGGCGGAGGCGATGGGGCCGCGCTGATTTTGGGGGAGTTCGCTGATATCCGGCCAGGTAATCTGTTGCTGCAGCGCTTGTGTGTGGGCCACAGACCAGACCGCCGCAATGTCCGTTTCGCCAGCGTAGGTAGCCAGGGTTCGTACAGCACTCGAGGTGTCCAGACTGCCATGGAGCAGCGCACCATCTACGGCTGCGCCGAGGGCGATCATCTGGTTGGCCGCGGCGCGGAAGGCGGCGGCGGCATCCTGGTCCTGGTCCGTATCGACGTACTGATAGGCCACGCCAGCGTAAATTGCGTCAGCGCACCAGCCCATGGGGTAAACTCAGGCCAGCTCTAGTCGCTGTCCAGTTCCGCCAGGAGCGCTTCCAGGTCAGCCTGGCTGAACGGGTAGCTTTCGCGGCAGAAATGGCAGTCGACTACGGTCTCGCCCTGTGTTTCGATGATGTCGCGGATTTCGGCTGGGCCGAGGGAGAGCAGCGCTTTTTCGGTGCGTTGGCGGCTGCAATAACATTGGAAGCGGACCGGCCGGTGCTCCAATACTTCATGCTCGATGTCACCCAGAACTTCGGCCAGGATCGCTTCCGGCGGCCGGCCGGCCAGAAGCATCTCCGTGAATGGCGGCAGCTCCTGCAACCGCTCACGCAACTCGTCGATGACCAGCTGATTGTAGGGCGGCAGCAGCTGTAACAGCAGCCCGCCCGCCACGACGGCAGCGCCCGATTCTTCCTGGTGCACGCCAATCTCCACCAGGGAAGGGGTCTGGTCGGATTGGTTCAGAAACCGTTCCAGGTCATCCGCCAGGCCAGCTTCGCCCCGGAGCACGACGCCCTCCATGAGCTCTTTCAGGCCAACGTCCCGCACCACCGTCAGGATCCCCTGAGCGCCCAGCGCCCGAACGACATCTGCCTGTCCTTCACGTGGCGGCACATCAGCATCGGGATAGAGCACATAGCCGCGCACCTTGCCATAGGCATCTGATTCCACCACGACTTTGCGCAATGGTCCCTGCCCATCAAACTTGATAGCGACTCGCTGGCGCACCTTAAGTAGAGCGCCTATCAGGGCGGCGCCGGTGATCGCATGGCCCAGCGCGGCGGTGGCCACCGCTGAAGTCTCATGCCGGCGCGCGGCCTCATTGACCAGATCAGTGGTAACGGCGGCGAGGGCCCGGACGCCGGCCCCTTTGGCAATGACACGTACGATGTAATCGTTCATAACTTTTCTTAAATCTTGCTGCTTACCTGAGGCAAAAGCCATGCCGGCCTGCCCAAAGGTCGTTATTATACGGGCCAACGATTAACAAGTCATTATCGAAGGTTGGGTCATATCGGGCGACGTCATACCCGCGCACGCGGGTATCCAGGAGCTATTTGTCGTGGCGCGATCCTGACTTTGCGAAACTAAAAGGTTCAGGAGTACGGTTGGATGGCAGAAAAAAAGCCAATTATTGTCTTTGATCTGGGCGGCGTTTTGATTGAATGGGGGCTGGAGCGGCTGTATGGGCAGCTGTTCAATGATCCGGCTGAGCTGAACTGGTTCTTGAGCGAAATTGTCACCCAAACCTGGAACGCGGAGATGGACGCCGGCAAGCCGGTCGCCCAGGCGGTGGCGGAGCGCTGTGCCCTCTTCCCGGAGCAGGCCGCCCTGATCCGCCTCTTTGACGAGCGCTGGCCTGAGACCATTGGTAATGCCGTTGCCGGCACCGTCACGATCTTCAGCCAGCTGCGCGCGGCCGGCTATACCATCCACGGCTTGAGCAACTTCTCGGCTGAGACCATGCCCCGCATCCGCCACCGCTTCCCCTTCCTGGAATGGTTTGAGACGCTGGTGCTTTCCGGCGCTGAGGGTGTCATCAAGCCGGACCCGGCCATTTACCAGATCCTGCTGGAGCGCATCAGCGCTGAGGCCGGCGACTGTCTCTTCATCGACGACTCCTACCCCAATATCGTCGCCGCCCGCGAACTCGGCTTTGACGCCATCCACTTCCACGACCCAACCCAACTCGCCGCTGACCTCCGCGCGAGGGGTTGCCCAACCTGACGGGTTCGCCGACCCGACGGGTTGGCCAACCCCTCACACAACCGATCAATCTGAAAACTCGTGTCGGGAAAAGGGTCCGAACAGCGTTGAGTGTAGGTGAGACGCGCGCATGAAATCGGACTCGTTTCCCGGCTGATTTTGGGCAACTTTTAAGGTTTTGCTGATAGAATATTTGTTCGGTCTGTGGTATAATTACAACAATTCTGCGAGGCAAAAGCAAAGAGTGCCCGGAAGCCGAAAAGAGTCGAAATTCATGATCGCGGCTCTTAACAAAAACCTTTTTATTCTTTGAGGAGACAACCATGTATCAGAAGATCATAATCATCGGTAATTTGGGTCGTGACCCGGAGATGCGCTATATGGGTGACGGCACCGCCGTGACCAATTTTAGCGTCGCCACCAGCCGCCGCTGGACGGACCGCAATGGCCAGCAGGTAGACGAAACGACCTGGTTCCGGGTCTCTGTCTGGGGCCGCCAGGCGGAGACGACCAATCAATATCTGGCCAAGGGCAGCAAGGTGCTGGTGGAAGGGCGGATGCAGCCTGACCCGGCCACCGGCGGCCCGCGCATCTGGACCCGTCAGGATGGCGGCGCCGGCGCTTCGTTCGAGATTCGGGCGGATGCGGTCCGGTTCCTCTCCAGCCGGGATGAGATGGAAGCCATCCGTGCCGGCGGCGGCATGGATGATGACCCCTTTGACGGGGGCGGTGCCCAGGAAGAGGATGATATTCCATTTTAATGTGTATGCGTGAACATCAGGTTCACTTCTGCGAGAGCGCGCTCTGCCCGGGGCGCGCTCTTTTTTTCTCCCTGCGTCGGGGGTGGAGGTATTGGCCGAGGGAGAGCGGTCGAAATGACAAGGGTGCTCCTCGGGGGTGGAGGTATTGGCTGAGGGAGGGCGGTCGAAATGACAGGGGAAAGCTTACGCCGTGGCTAGTTCGTTTTGTGCCACCAGTGATAGTTGCCGATGTGGGCATAGCCAGAGTGGCGGGCGGTGGTGTGGAGATCCTGCCGGTCCAGCGGCAGCAGGGCCCCGACCAAAGCCGCCGTTGGGCCGGATGGCAAGCCGGCGGCCAGGGACAGGGCCGAGCCATCAGCAATAGCCTCCAGCCAATAACCACCGTAATTGAGTGTCTGCACCGGGATGAGATGGGCGGGGATGGTTGTGGGGTTGGTCTGACCGGCCGGTCCCAATCCACTGCTAAACAACCCCAGTTCCATCTGCTCCTGGTGGAAACCAGCCCGGCGGAAAGCCGTCTGGCTGGCGATGTTGCTGGTCGCGATTAGCGCCCGCATCGGCTCGTCGGCTTGCCGGGGCAATTGTCGCAACATCGTTTCGATGAGCTTGGTGCCCAATCGCTGGCCGCGGGCCGCCGGATGAACGCCCAACAGATCCAGCTCCCAGCGCCGCTGACCGGTGGCCGTCATCGTGGGAAACGCAGCCGCAAAGCCGACGACCACGTTCCCTTGCCAGCCTACCACGGTGAGCTGATCCGGTGCTGATAACCCAGCCTCGACCTGTTCGACCGTTGCACGCTCGCCGGGCCAGATAGCCTGCTTCAATTCGTAAAGAGTGGCAGCCTGGGCAGGCGTGGCCGGTCGGATTGTCAGATTGCTCGAGATCAAGGTGTGATGACGGTGGCGCCAGCACCCAGGCCAAAGATGAAAAAGAGGGCGCCGAGCAAGCAGCAAAACAGGATAAGAGCGATGACGACGACGGCGATGATTATGATACGTTGTTGGGACTTATCTTCTTTCATAGGCCTATTTTACAACGGCAGCGCTCAGATTCATTGGCCGGCCGGCCAAGGGATTGACACGGCTTTGTCACATGGCAGGGAGGAATTACACAGCTCTGCCACAGCTTTTGCCGCCGTTTTGCATTTGCTGGCGCTACCATGGGCGGAGGTTAAAAAATGCAATGTTGCCGCGCCAGAAATAGTCATTTCTGGCGCGTTTTCTGTTTTGTGAGGTTTAGATGTTACACAACTTACAGGCAACCCGAATCCTGTTGCAAGCACAGGAGCGGGAGATTAACACATACCTGGAGCGCGAGCGGATGCTGCACAAGAGCCAGCCGATCAAGGAAGAACGGCGGAATGGCCTGGTCAGATGGATGCTGGGGCAGATTCGCCGTTAACTGTAGGCATGGTCCAGTAAAAGTAGGAGGAGCCGCAGCGCGAGCCGCGGCTCCTTTTGTTTCTCTTTTAGGACTTTGGTCCTACGTAGCGATACTTAGGACCTTTGTACTATAGAATCGGTTGAACCCTGAGAAAGGCTCCCCTATACTATCCAAAGCTCCCCACCCACGTTATCAGCTCAGATAAACGTGAAAAGGCAAGAGCGCGGGTCCCACCCCCGCGCTCTTTGTCGTTTAAAACGAAACAGCCAATTTATTGCGAAAATTTAGCTTTCCGTGCGGGGCAGCAGGTACCGTACCAGCGCATCCCGGGCGCTTTCAAGATCGACGGAGAAGAAATCCGCGATTTGTGGCGCCAGAATGAAGGTGTCTGATTCCTGTTGTTGGGCGTAGCGAATAAATGTGGCGACTTCCCGGTCACAAAGGCAGCAGGGCAGGTCTTCGGGACCGCTGCGGCGGGCTATTCCCAGGCGTAGGAGCAGGGCGGTGCGTTCCAGCCAGTCCATGGCGTATCCTCCTCGGCAATGCCCGGCCGGTCAGGTGACAAGGGAACCGGCCGGTTGGACAAGCGACTCAGATAATCTACAGGATGGCGCTGGCGATGGCAAGCCAAAACAGTACCATCCTCTCATACCATCTTTCCGTGTGGCTGTTAAAATAAGAACAGAAGCTGGCAACCTTGGGGACGGAGCCACAACTTCAGTTAAGCAACGAAGTTTCATCGAAGAAAACTGGGAAACGGCCGCAATTGCGGCCGTTTTTTTTGCCTGCTGACCAGTACCATCCTCCCATACCCCATCCCAGATCCATTGGTAGAATGAAATCAGGAACTGGCAACCACCTCGGGGGGATCGGGAGCCTTAACCGGGGCATCACAATTTCAACGCAAGAACCTTGAAGGAACGGCCGTTAACGCGGCCGTTCTTTGCGTTCCAGACCTATTCGGATCCGAACACAGCCTATTTAGAGGGTGCTTAAGCCAATTTAAGTTCCGCTGTGTCAGTCATATTCTCGCCATGTTTTATGCTGCACCGCAAATATATCAATCGTCGTTTGCTTGAGGTGACATCATGATAGATCGCGAAGAGAATTACCAAAAACTCAAGAAACTATCTCAACTAAAGACTCAGCCATCGCGTTCATCGGGCCAATCCTTGATGAAGAAGGCCTTTATTCCCGTCGCCCTTGGCATCATAATCACTGTTCTGTTTGTCACATTCAGGTTTTGGCCTTCATTTGTAGTTGGTTACACGGCAATCAAGTTTGTCTGGGTACCCTGCTTTTTGGTTGCGGGAGTGGCCTTAGGCCGCTGGGTTTTGCACGACCCGACAGAAGATGAGAGCCGGCCGAATCCAGAGACTGGCTCGAGCAAACTGTTTACAGCTTTGCTCGTGACCGCTTTGCTTATTGGCATCGCCTGGTTTGCCTTTGCCTGGACGGCAGGTATGGCGCTGTTGCATTAGCCGAAGCTGTGACTTTACCCGGGCTGCGCGGCGGAGCGGTTGTTATGGCTAATTGAGTTGTTGATCAACCTTTTTACCAAGGGCAATCATTCCGTCTTCGTCAAAAATGATGCCAACGGTGGTGATGAGGACCGTTAAAGAATCGCCGCTGTGCCAGCCCAACGACCACGCTGCTTCAGTGCCGGCCAGGATCGTATCGGTGCCAAAAGAGTCAATAAGATGTTGTGCACCCAGCCCATCGCGCTGGATGGCGAGGAACTGATCGGCGACCCCTTCCTCACCCTGGCCGCGCCAGACGGTCAGGCTGATAAATTGCGTTGCGTCGGCAGTCCGCCAGGAACAGGAACTATACAACCCGTCATCCGACCCTTCAGCAGTCATTGTCAACGTCCCGATGGTTGGTACCAGGGCCTGGAAATCCGCCTCACTCAAAAGAGTGCATGTATCCGGCACAGCATCGCCAGCGGCAACCCTGGTAGCGGGGGGTTCTTCACCGGCGCAGGCCGCCAGCAGCAAGACCATGGGCATAACAAACCAAACGATTCTCTTTATCATCTCATATATCCGGGAGGGCATTGGGCAAATTCAGCATGTTGTCCCCCTGATTATTGTATGACGCATCAGGTAGCCAGGTCATTAGGATATCCTTATAGAAGTCGCTGACAAAAATGGTTGGGTCGCGCTGTATGGCGCCAGGTGAGGCAAAAGAAAAGGCCGCTGACACAAGCCAGCGGCCTTTCTGAATGAGTGGTGCTGACTGGGATTGAACCAGTGACCTAGGGCTTATGAGTCCCCCGCTCTACCGCTGAGCTACAGCACCAAATGTTTAGCGGAGGGGATTATAGCGAATGTTGGAGGAGGATACAAGCAGGAAAATGATGATGGCTAGAGTCGCTCTGTCCATCGCCATTTTGCTGCTTTCTGCTACGATATTCTCATGCCTTACACCTTTGCCCCGCTGACGGAAGCGGAAGCACGGGATATCGTGAGCTGGCGTTATGAGCCCCCGTACGATATCTACAATGGGCACCCGGATCTGCTGGAGGATTCGGTTGCCTGGCTGCTGACGCCCGCCTTTCAATACCACGCCATCCATGACGAAAACATGGACCTGATCGGTTTTTGCTGTTTTGGTGAGGATGCGACCGTCCCCGGCGGCCTCTATCCCCCCGATGCGCTGGATATCGGCATCGGGTTGCGGCCGGAGTTGACCGGGCAGGGGTTGGGCGTGCCGGTCCTGACGGCTATCCTCGCCCATGCTCTGCGCACCTACGAGCCAACCGCCTTCCGCGCCACCATCGCCACCTTCAACCTCCGCTCCCAGGCCGTCTTCCGCCGCCTCTGGTTCGTGCCGGAGATGACGTTTGTGAGTGAACGGGGGCGGGAGTTTGTGATTGTGCGGCGGCCGGCTTGAGAGTGGTCAGTACGGACTGAGGCCTTTCAGCCGTCAGTATGTTCGCTGCGCTCACGTTCAGTACGCTGCGCTTTCAGCAGTCGGTACGGGCCTGCGGCCCCTTCAGTGTTGACTTACCTACTACCCTGTTTGCTGAAAACGAAGCGTACTGACCACTGAAAGGCCGAAGGCCGTACCGAAAGTGAGCGCAGCGAACGTGCTGACCGCTGAAAGCGCAGCGTACTAACCAGCTAACCCACCAACCACTCCCACCCACTCCTTTCCGCCTTCAGATACCACACCCCGCCGTTCAGGGCGCGGATGTAGGTTTCGTTGTATTTCCAGTAGGAGGTCTGCTGGTAGAGGGTGCTGTAGGCCTGCTCAGGTTGGGTGGCCCAGCCGAGGCGGCTGCGGACGTCGCCGTAGCCTTCGCGCCAGACGAGGCCGAAGCCGCGTACGGGTTGGTACAGGCCGGGCGGTGGCTCCAGCGTCGGGTCGATTTCCGGGTCGCCCTCATTCCATTCATCAGTGAATATCGCATAGTGCGGCGACAGGCCGTCGGCGAACAGGACGACAATCTGGTCCAGTTCGGCGATCCAGAGCATGAAGCCGTTCTCGAAGGGTTGTTCGGCAGCCTGAGAGGCGAGCGGCGGGTTGTAGGGGCAAATATCCGGCGGATTAGCGATAAACCATTCGCCCGTACAGCGCAGCGTGACCGCCAGGGTGACATTGGTGTGGTTGCCGGCGGCATTGGTGGCCGTCAGCATGAAGTTGGTGGCGTTGCGCTCCGTGTCGCGGATGGTGTAGGTGAAGCTGCCATTCAGCGGCACTTCCCAGAACTCGCCCAGCTGTCCAGTCGGGACCAGCCACCAGAGCGTTACCTGCGTCGCCCCGCTGGTGCCCCAGCTCAGGATGATCGTGTCGCCCGGGTCGGCGATGGCGACATCAGCGGTGAAGAAGTGGATGGTGGGGCCGGCGGGCTGGTTTGTTGGGGTGAGCGAAGGCGGCGGTGCCTGGGTGGGCGTGACCGTCGGGCTGCCGGTCGCTGTGGCGGTAGCGGTCGAGGTTGGCGGCGGCGTCCCGGTTTGGGTTGGGGTGGTTGTCAGAGTTGATGTCGCGGTTTGCGTGTTGGTAGCGGTGGCCGGCGTGGTCGCTGTTGGTGTATGGCTGGGCGTGGCTGGTTGGGTCGGGGTGTTTGTGGGACCGGCCGGTGTGTCCGTCACATTCACAATCGGGGTCGGCGTCGTCGGCCCCCCGTCACAGGCGGCCAAAACCAGCGCGCCCAGTAACAGCGTCAGCCAGAAAAGGCACAAACGGGTGATTTTCATGTTATCCCCCTCAGGCGCCCGCACAGAAAAGGAACGAACGCCCTACAATTTAAACGGGGAACCAACCCCCGGGATACGGCCTGCGCCGCGGCGTTGAAACGCCGTGCTGATGGCTGAAGAAGTGCCCAGAACGGGCACTCGGATGAGGGGCGGCGAGTTACGAACCAGAGAGTAGTCGTATCCCCGCCGAAAAGGAGCTTTACAGCCTCCCCATCCCCCACTACAATCTTTTCTGCCATGCTCCTCACGATCTCAACCACCCATCAGCCCGCTACCGACCTGGGCTACTTGCTGCACAAGCACCCTGACCGGGTGCAGCAGTTCGACCTTTCTTTCGGGGCCGCCCACGTGTTTTACCCGGAAGCGAGTGCGACGCGCTGCACGATGGCGCTGCTGCTGGACGTCGACCCGGTGCGGCTGACGCGCCGACCGGCCGGTGCCGCCAACAACTTCGCCCTGCAGCCGTATGTCAACGACCGGCCCTATGTTGCCTCGTCGCTGCTCAGTGTGGCGCTGAGCGAGGTGTTGGGGACGGCGCTGAATGGGCGCTGCAAGGACCGGCCGGAGCTGGTCCAGCAGGCGATTCCGCTTGAGGTTGGGCTGTCGGTGCTGCCGGTGCGGGGCGGGCCGGCCTTTCTGGAGGCGCTGTTCGCGCCGTTGGGCTACACCGTCAGCGCTGAGCGGCAGCCGCTGGATGACAAGTTCCCCGAATGGGGGCAAAGTCGTTACTACCAGGTTCAGCTCAGCGGCACCGTGCGCCTGGCCGACCTGCTCAGCCACCTTTACGTGCTGGTGCCGGTGCTGGATGACGACAAGCATTATTATGTCGACGAGGCCGAGATTGAGAAGCTGCTGCGCCACGGTGAGGGCTGGCTGGCAGCGCATCCGGCCAAAGAAGAGATCACCCGGCGCTACCTGAGCCATTTCCGGCGGTTGACCCGCCAGGCGCTGGCGCAGCTGGCGGAGGATGACGCCGTGGATCCTGATGCGACCCGCGCGAGCCAGGATGCTGAGGAAGAGGCCGTCGAACAGCCGCTGCGGTTACACCAGCAGCGGCTGGAGCGGGTGGTGGAAGTGATTCGCGAGAGCGGCGCGCGCCGGGTGCTGGACCTGGGTTGCGGCGAAGGGCGCCTGCTGCAAATGCTGGCGAAGGAACGAAGCATCGGCAAATTACTGGGGCTGGATGTGAGTGTCAGCTCCCTCGAAAAGGCGGCCCGGCGGCTGCGGTTGGAGCGGCTGTCTGAAAGTGAGCAGAAGCGAATCGAGTTGATCCATGGTTCGCTCACCTATCGGGATGAACGATTGGCCGGCTACGAGGCGGCGGCGCTGGTGGAGGTGATCGAGCACCTGGACCCGCCGCGGTTAGCGGCCCTGGAGCGCGCGCTGTTCGAGTTTGCCCGGCCCGGCCTGGTGGTCATCACGACGCCAAACCAGGAGTACAACGCGAATTTTGCCAGCTTACCGGCCGGTCAAATGCGCCATCGCGACCATCGGTTTGAATGGAGCCGCGCCGAATTGGCCGCCTGGGCCGAAGCTGTGGCGGGGCGCTATGGTTACAGCGTCCGCTTTGAACCGATCGGCCCCCTTGACCCAGAGCGGGGCGCCCCCAGCCAGATGGCGGTCTTCACCCGGTGAGGGGTTAGACAACCCCTCAGGCGGAAAAGGATGATATGACGATGAAGAATCTCAACAAACGGTTACAAACGGAGGCCACCCCGCTCATCGATGGCGAAACGGCGACTTTTGTCTGGAAGGGGGCGGCGCCGCCCAATCTGCGCGGGGATTTCTCGAATTGGGAAGGGGTGCCGGCTGACGCCTGGCAAAGCGGCCCCAAAGGGTTCTGGACTTACCAGCAGGCGTTCCCGGCCGATGCGTACCTGGAATATTGCTACGGCGAGGATGGCTCCAGGCAACTGGACCCGTTTAATAGCCGGCTAACCTCGAACGGCATTGGTTTTGAGAATCATTATTTCTACATGCCGGAAGGCCGCCCGAGCCAATGGGCCGTGGCCGACAACGCGGTTCCCCGCGGCACCGTCAGCCGCCATCGCGTGGCCACAGATGGCACCATCAGCCGGCGGCAGCGGACGGTTTACCTGTACCAGCCGCCGGTTGCGGGGCCAGTGCCTTTGCTGCTGGTATACGACGGCCGCGATTATCGCCGTCGTGCCAAATTAACGACTATCGTCGACAACCTGATCGGGGCTGGTCGGATGGCGCCGGTCGCCCTGGCGCTGTTGCCCAATGCGGGTACCGGCCGGATGGCCGAATACGCCTGCTCCGAAGGGATGCTGCTTTTCCTGATGCACAAATTGCTCCCCCTGGCTGAGCGCGAGCTGGATCTGCTGCCCCTGGCCGGCAATCCCGGCGCTTTTGGTGTCATGGGGGCTTCGATGGGCGGCTTGATGGCGTTGTTCACTGGCCTGCGCCTGCCGCACATCTTTGGCCGTGTCTACAGCCAGTCGGGCGCCTTTGAATTTGGGCCGTACCAATCGCTGGTTTTTGATCTGGTGGCGGCACGGACGCGGCCCGACCTGCAACTTTACCTGGACGTGGGCCAGTTTGAATGGCTGCTGGAGCCGAACCGTCACATGCGCGCCGCCCTGCACAAGGCCGGCTACACCTTCAGCTACCACGAATTCAACGCCGGCCACAACTACCCCGCCTGGCGTGACAACCTCCATCGCGGCCTGGCTCGCCTCTTCCCCGCGGCGCCAGAACCGGAGGTGGGGGCAGGGGCCGTTGATAAACGGGCGGTGAATATTTGGGGGAAGGAGTTTAGGAAGGTTTAGGAGCTGTTAGCTATTAGCTTTTAGCTGTTGGTAATGATTCAAACTCATACTAATAGCTAACAGCTATCAGCTAACAGCCAATACCAAAGATCATGAAAATAATTCTCCCTGAACTCTGCCTCGTCACTCTCATCGGCGCCTCTGGCTCGGGCAAATCATCTTTTGCGCGGCAGCATTTTTTGCCGACGGAGGTGGTGAGCTCGGATTTTTGCCGGGCGCTGGTGTCGGATGATGAGAATAGCGCCGAGGCGACCGCGGATGCGTTTGACCTGTTGCACTACATCGCCGACAAGCGGCTGGCCCGCGGCCACCTGACGGTGGTCGATGCCACCAATGTGCAGCGGGAGTCGCGGGCGCGGCTGGTGCAGTTGGCCCGGAGCCAGCATGTGCTGCCGGTGGCCATCGTCCTCAATATGCCGCGCGAGGTCTGCCTGGAACGGAACCGGACGCGGACTGATCGGACGATCCCGGAGCATGCGATCCGCCGTCATCTGAGCGATCTGCGTCGCTCGTTGCGCCGCCTCAAAAGCGAAGGGTTCCGCCGCATTTTCATCCTCAACAGCCCTGAACAGGTGGGCGAAGTCACCATTGAGCGGGAGCCGCTGTGGAACAATCTCAAAGAGCGAACTGGCCCGTTTGACATCATCGGCGACATCCACGGCTGCACGACGGAGCTGGAGGCGTTGCTGGCGGAGCTGGGGTATCTGTATGAGGAAGAACCGGCCGGTCCCCACTGGACCTACCACCGCCGCTATACCCATCCGGCCGGTCGCCAGGCGATCTTCCTGGGTGACCTCACCGACCGCGGCCCGCGCAACCTCGATGCCTATCAGCTCGTCCGCCGCATGGTCGAAAGCGGCGCTGCCCTTTGTATACCCGGCAATCATGACGTCAAGCTGCTGCGCTGGTTGGATGGGCGTAATGTAGCCCTGACGCATGGCCTGGATCTGACGGTCGCCGAGCTGGCACTGCTGCCGGAAGCGGTGGCGGCGCCATTCAAAAAGGAGATGGCGACCTTTATCCGCGACCGGATCAGTCATTATGTTTTGGACGAGGGCCGGCTGGTGGTGGCCCACGCCGGTCTGAAGGAAGCGTTCCAGGGGCGTTCGTCGGGCGCGGTGCGGGAATTTGCCCTGTACGGCGATACGACGGGCGAACGAGATGAGTACGGCCTGCCGGTCCGGCTGGATTGGGCGGCGGATTATCGGGGCCGGGCGCTGGTTGCGTACGGCCATACGCCGACGGCGACGGCGGAATGGTTGAACAACACCATCTGCCTGGATACCGGCTGTGTCTTCGGCCACAAGCTGACGGCGCTGCGCTACCCGGAAAAAGAGCTGGTCGATGTCCCTGCGGCTGAGACCTATGCCGAATCGGCGCGCCCCTTCTTGCTTGAGGCGCCCACATTCACGGCGCAGCAGCAAAACGACCGGATGCTGGATATCGCCGATGTGCTGGGCCAGCGGCGGCTATCGACGCGGCTGCTGCCCCGTCTCACCGTCCGGGCTGAGAACAGCACGGCGGCGCTGGAGGTGATGAGCCGCTTCGGCGCTGACCCGCGCTGGCTCATCTACCTGCCACCGACGATGTCGCCGGTCGAGACCAGCACTCTGCCTGATTTCCTGGAGCATCCGGAGCAAGCGTTTGCCTACTTCCGCAGTGAAGGGGTTGAGCGCGTGATTTGCGAAGAGAAACATATGGGCTCACGGGCGGTGGTTGTGGTTTGCCGGGATGAGGCGGCGGCAGCGCGCGCGTTTGGCGTGGATGGGGGCGAGACGGGGATTGTATACACGCGGACCGGCCGGCGCTTTTTTGACGATGCGGCTCTTGAGTCGGCATTGCTGGGCCAACTGCGTGAGGCGCTGACCGAAAGCGGCTTCTGGGCTGAGCTGGCGACGGATTGGGTTTGCCTGGATTGTGAACTGATGCCCTGGTCGGCCAAGGCGCAGGGGCTGCTGCAGGATCAATATGCGGCAGTTGGCAGCGCGGCGACGGCATCGTTAGGGGCGTCGTTGGCTGTTTTGGGGCAGGCGGCGGCCCGGGGATTGGCCATCGAGCCGTTGCAGACGCGCTATCAAACGCGCCTGGCGGCAGCGGAGGCGTATGTGGACGCTTACCGGGCTTACTGCTGGCCGGTGGCCGCGCTGGCCGATTTGCGGCTGGCCCCATTCCATATTCTGGCGACCGAGGGCGCGGCGCATGTTGATAAAGATCATGG
Source organism: Ardenticatenales bacterium (assembly GCA_020634575.1). Next base: position 16,520 of record JACKBM010000005.1, read on the forward strand.
CTGGCACATGAGCTGGATCGAGCGCATCTGTGCGGCGCCGTCAGCCGCGCCGCTGCTGTTTGCCACGCGCCATGAGACGGTCGAGCTGGCGGACCCGGACAGCGTGGCCCGGGCCACGGCCTGGTGGTTGGCGATGACCGGCCGGGGTGGCGAGGGGATGGTCGTTAAGCCGTATGGCTTTATCGCCCAGGGGCCAAAAGGGGCTGTCCAGCCGGCGCTGAAGGTGCGAGGGCGCGAATATCTGCGTATCATTTACGGGCCGGAGTATACGGCGCCGGAAAACCTGGAACGGTTGCGCCGGCGCGGCGTGGGCCGCAAACGGTCGTTGGCCGGGCGCGAGTTTGCCCTGGGCGTGGAGGCGCTGGAACGGTTTGTCGACGGGCAGCCGTTGCGCCGGGTACATGAGTGCGTCTTCGCCGTCCTGGCTCTCGAATCCGAGCCCGTCGATCCAAGACTATAGGAGAGGCCACGGATTAGCACGGATTTAAGAGGATTTTCTTTTGTTGATAAGATTTGGTCGCATGATGTCCAATAAAAAAAGAATCCGTGCCAAATCCGTGTCAGCTTGTGCTGAGCGCAGCGAAGTGCATGGCCAAAAACATGAGCAGGCTTGAGTTTGAGGCGATTAACCTGGGGTTGATCCAGGCACAGAAAGAGGTGCGCGAGCGGGACCGGTTGCTGGATATTATGGCCGGGCTGGATCGGCGGCTGGGGCAACTGGAGGCGCGGCTGGTGGACGAGAAGGCGCGAGCGAAGAAGGCTGTGCGCGAATATCGGGATCCGCCGTTGTACAGCATCCTCAGTCTGGGGGACTCGGGTGGGGCGGCTGGCCGGCGCGATCGGGCACTGGCGGCCCGGTTGGCAGTGGAGGGGACAGAGGCCGAGATCGCCGGCGTCAGGGGGCAAATTGCCGAGTTGGAAAGCCAGCTCATCGATTTTGCCAACAGCGACGAGCGCGTTCGGGAATTGGCATCGGCCCAATTGGCGCTGATTCAGGCGGCGGGTTTGGAGTATGGTGACGAACTGGCCAGGTTGTCGGCCGAATTAAGCGTCGCCGAGGCGGCTGTAAGTGAGTACGGTGAAGCGCTGACCTGGCAGGGGCGGGCTTTAAGTCAACTACACCGCCTGGACGAAATGGTGCAGGCGCTAGCTACAATTTGTGGCCCCACCCTGGATCTGCGCCCGGACGACTTCCGTTTGCGAGAACTGGATGAGACGTTGGCAGCAACCTACGACTGGATGCATCAGACGCACCTGACCCTGCGACGCTGCGAACGGGAGATGGCCGATACGCCGCAGCAATTACCGGCCGGTTTTGCTGACCGCCCACCATTCGACAAAGCTTTTTTCATCCCCTTTAGCTTGCTCAAAAGGCGGCAAACCATCGCTGACTGGCACCATTTTGTGCGTCAGCGCCTGTTGGAACTGGTTGCCCAACAACGACCACTGCAGGATGAAGCTGCCGTGCTCGAGACCCGGCGGCAGCAACTGCACGCTGAACGAACCGTCCTGCTTAACCTGATGTGGCGCGAGGAAAACTTCGCCGACTAACGATGTCAGGCTGATTGTTCGCTCGTCAGCCGCATGATTGTCCCCAGCGCAAAGATTTTTGACGAATCACAAAAGAATTTTGGTGAAAACGCCAAAATGTCGTTGACATTCGTCAATTCTTTGTGTATTATCCCCATCAGTAGCACAAAAAAGGAAACACATGCGCAAAATTCTGGAAGAATGCCCCGCCTGCGGCAGCGACCTCGTCATTACCCAACTGAGTTGCACGCGCTGCACCACCGTCGTGAACGGCCATTTCCAGGCGACGCCTTTTGCCCGCCTGTCGGCTGATCAGCTCCAATTTTTGGAGACGTTTGTCAAAAGCAAGGGTAATGTCAAGGAGATGGAGCGGGAACTGGGCATTTCTTATTGGGCCATCCGCAATCAGATCAACGATATGATTGCCGAGCTGGGTTTTGACACGGAGCCATTGGATACCTCCGCCGACGCCCAGGCCCGTCATGAAATCCTGCAACGCGTTGAAACCGGCGAGATCACCATCGAAGAAGCCGCCCGGTTGTTGGAAGAGAGTTAGTTTGGCCGCAGATACTTCGCTGCGCTCAGCACAAGTTGTCGCGGATTTTGGGGATTCTGCTTTCGCATTTAGCTCAAATCGCGAGACCAACATCCTGATAATCTGCGAAATCCGCGGCTAAAAAAAGATTCAGCTTCTCACCCACAAATTGAAAACATCAGTTGAAGGTCATTTGTAGGCGCCAGCTTATGCCTGCGTGTCTGGTTCAGGCTGCCTGCCGGGTGACCGAGGAAGGAGTACGACATGTCCGAAGAACAGATGCAGATTTTGCAGATGGTTGCTAATGGCAAGATCACAGCAGCGGAAGCCAATCAGCTTCTGCAGGCGATTGCCAGGGCTGATGCTAAAGCTGAGGCCCAGGAGTCATTTGAAGGGGATTTTGAGTGGCCCGAGATGCCGGAAATGCCCAAGATCCCGCCGTTCCCCGCCATGCCCAACCTGCCTAACCTGCCCAAGATGCCGTTCCCGCCGCCGTCCCCCCGTCGTGGGACCGGCCGGTCTGGCCGTGAAAACCGGCTCAAGAGTTATGGCAACGCCATGAAAGCGGCCGGTTTTGACTTTTCTGACCGGGAATTGCGCTCCATGCAGCACCATGTCACCGTTGAGTTTGCCCAGGCACTGCGCGACGCCGGCGTGACCGACTTGAATGGGCGCGAGCTGACCGAGATGGCCATTCACGGAGTCCGCCCGCGCTTCATTCGCGAAGCGCGTGAGCTGGGGCTGGATCTCAACGTGCGTGAGCTGGTGGAAATGCATATCCACGGCATTTCTATCCGCTTTATCCGGAAGGCTAAAGAGCTGGGGTTGGACAATCTGAACGCCAGGGAACTGGTAGAAATGGGTATCCACAATGTGGACCTGAACCTGATGTCGACATTCAAGGCGATCGGTATGCATGTCAATGCCCGCGAGATGGTTGATCTGTCCATCCATAGCGTGACCCCATCGCTGGTTCAGGCCATCAACGGCCTGGGCCTTACAAACCTCACCGTGCGTGAAGTCGTTAGCATGGGCATCCACGGGCTGGACGAGGATTTGCTTGAGGCAATCGCCGCTCAGCAGCTACCGGGTCTGACCGCCAAAGACGTGATCGACATGGGTATTCATGGGGTGGATGAGGGGCTGCTTGAATCTGCTCGCGAGCGTTACGGCAAGGAATTGCGCCCCAAGGATATCATCGACATGGCCATCCACGGTGACTGGGATGATGAGCCCTATCGCCCCAGCCGTCATAGCCGCCACGATCGTGGCCACGACCCCGCCGCCGAAATTGACGAGATCAAGCGTTTAAAAGACGAAGAAAGCGACTAACCAACCTGACAGGTCCCCCCAACCTGACAGGTTGCCAACCCGACGGGTCCCCGACCCGTCGGGTTATCGACCTGTCGGGTTGGCTTTGGTACACTCCGGGCTGTTCACGAGCAAGGAGTGCACCATGGCGGCCATTCTGGAAATCCACCGCGTTCTGTCTAATACAACCTGGCTATTCTTTTTCTTCCTGGGAGTCTGGGGATTGTTCCGTGCCTTCCGGCGCGAGGCGGTGGATGGGAGCTACCTGGGCGCCCTGGTAATCGCCGAACTGCTGTTTATCGTCCAGGGAATCCTGGGCCTGATTTTGGGATTGGGCGAGGCGACCTTCGACGAAATCCATGTCCTCTACGGTGTCTTTGGCATCGTCTTTCTCCCCTTCATTTACTTCTATCAGCGCGGAGATGACTCTAACCGGGCTCAATGGGTTTATGCTTTTGCTACCCTGTTCATGTTTGGCATCGCGCTACGCTCCATCCAGACGGCGCCTTAACGGCCGGGCGGGGGCGCCAGCGCCTCATCGTATAGCTGGTTGAGCTCGGCAGCGTACGTTGCCTGCACAATTTGCCGCTTCAGCTTCAATGTAGGCGTCAACATCCCATTGGCGACGGTGAACTCTTCCGGAGCCAGGTGGAAATATTTGATGGTTTCATACCGGGCCAGTTGCGCATTGACCAGTTCCACCTCAGCCTGAATCAGCGCCTGCACCCCCTCATCCTGCACCAATTCCGGTAAACGCAAGCCTTGCCGCCCGTTGCGGTCGGCCCAATCGAAAATTGCTGCCTCGTCCAGGGTCAGGACAGCGACGAGGTATTTACGCCGGTCGCCGTAGACCATGGCGCCATTGATGTAGGGGCTGTTCAGCAGCAGCAGCTCGATATTGGCCGGCGCGATGTTTTTGCCGCCGGCCGTGACAATCAGGTTCTTTTTGCGGTCAGTGATGCGCAGGAAGCCATCATTATCGATTTCACCGATGTCGCCACTGTGGAACCAGCCCTCAGCATCGATCGCTGCCCGAGTCGCCTCTGGCTCACGGAAATATTCGCGGAAAACGCCGGGTCCACGCAGCAGAATCTCGCCATCAGCGGCGATTTTCATCTCCGATTCGGGCAGGGCCGGGCCGACGGTGCCGAGGCGGAATTGTTCCGGCCGGTTCAGGGTAATCGGGCTGCTTGTCTCCGTTAGCCCATACCCCTCATAAAGGGGTAGGCCGATGGCGTGGAAGAATTCCAGGACTTCCAGGCTGAGCGGGGCGGCGCCGGAGGTCAGGTAGCGAATCCGTTTGCCAAAAAGGGTGGCCCGCAATTTACGGAAAATCAGCCGTTCGTAAAACTTGAGCTGCAGATTGAGCCAGAAGGGCAGCGGTTCGCCCCGCTGGCGGCAGGCGGTGGCCTGCCGGCCGGCCAGGAGCGCGTTGTGAAAGAGCTGGCGGCGGCGGACCGGGGCGGCCGCGACCCGGGCCAGGACGCCGGCCTGGATCTTCTCGAAGACGCGAGGCACGGCCGTGACGGTTGTCGGCTGGATGGTTTGGCACGCTGCCAACAGCTGGAAAATATCCTCGATGTAATACCCTTTCAGCCCGGCAGCCGCAGCAATGTAGCTGTTGACCCGCTGGAGGATGTGGGCCATCGGCAGAAAAGCGATGCTGACATCGTCGGCTGTCACCTGCATGTACTCTGTGACGATGCGGGCGACGCTGGCCAGGTTACGCTGGCTGAGGACGACCCCCTTGGGTGGGCCGGTGGTGCCGCTGGTGTAGACGAGGGCGGCCATGTCGTCTGGCTGGATGGCGTCAAGGCGCGTTTCCAGCAATTCGGGTTGGCTACCAAGCGTCGCCGCGCCGATATCGCGCATAGTGGCCAGCGAGAACCAGGGACCGGCCGGTGCCCCCGCCTCATCCAGCAGGACAATTTTCTCCAGGGCCGGCAGATTCTCCCCAACCAACCGGGCCAACTGGCCCTGGTCCTCGGCAATCAGCACTTTGCTCTCGCTGTGGTTGAGAATGTAGGCGCATTGTTCGGTGGTGCTGGTCGGGTAAATGCCGACGGTGACAGCGCCGATCTGCAAAATGGCCCGGTCCATAAGCGCCCATTCGTAACGTGTCTGGCTGAGGATGGCGACGCGATCCCCCGGCGCCACACCCCAGGCGACCAGGGCGGCACTGTAAGCAGAAGTCAGCGCGATTTGCTCGGCCGTAGTCAGGGCGCGGTAGCCCCCTTTGCCGTCAGGGTAGAAGACGGTGGCCCGCTCCGGGGCTTTGGCGGCTGCGTCGGCCAGCATGTGGGGGATGGTCTCGCGCATCGTTCTCCTCCTGAATCAGTTCATGGCCTGGACAATGGCCAGCGCCTGGCGGATGGTCTCGGCGTCGACGCCGGTGACACGACTGACCGTGGTGGCTGGGTCTGGACCCGGGTCCAGCGGGGTGTGGTGGCCGGTGCGGAACGCTTCCCAGGTATAGGGAGTGGTCTGGCTATTGAAGCGGTGGATGGTCTGGCCCTGGCGGGTGTTGATGACGACCCGGTTGAGGAAATAGCCATCCGGGCCGTAGTCAGCGATGACGGCTTGCTGGTAGGTGGCGAGGGGGACCGGCCGGTCAATCAGCGTAAACGCATTCGGCGCCGGGTGGGGCGCGCGCAGGATCTGGTAAACATCGTTCCCTGCCGGCACGACCTGGTAGCTAAAAACGGTGCTGGCGGCGCGTGTTGCCTGGCCGGGTTCGACGGGTAATGGCACAAAAAGCGGCAACCCCACATCCACCAGCCACTTCTCGCCATCCAACCGGACGATCAGTGCCGTATGGCAGCCGACCTGTTCACCCATGTTGTTGATGGTCAGATACAGTTCGAAGCCGAGTTGCTCCAGGAGGGCATAGAAGGCCAAGTTGCTCTCGAAACAGGTGCCGCCCAGGCCGTGTGTTTCGGCCTGCTGCCAGAATGTCGCCGGCCAATTCACGCACGCCTCGTTGTCAGCATGTTGGGCCCGGCGGACCAGACGGGAGGCGCTTTCCCAGGGAACGTGTTCCGTGTAGGCTGCCAGCAAGGTTGTCAGGAAAGGCAATGACGGTGGGCTGGCCAACACGTCGAGAAAGGCTAAAATCTGCTCTGTCTGGTTGTTGGAAAGGAGCATCTGGACCTCTGATAGTTCACTAACGAAACTATGTTAGCATAAGGGCGTTTTTGGAGATAGCTATTAGCTGATAGCTGTCAGCTGTTAGGTAGGATGGGCAGGTGGTTTTATGGCGAATTCAAGCAATGTCATCGATGTCAATGAAGGAAGTTTTGAACAGGATGTGATTCAGCGGTCGGCCAACACGCTGGTGGTGGTTGATTTCTGGGCGCCCTGGTGTGGCCCCTGCCGGATGTTGGGGCCGGTGCTGGAGAAGCTGGCGAATGAACCGGGTAGCAACTTTGTCCTGGCCAAGGTAAATTCCGACAACAATCAGAATCTCTCCTGGCGTTATCAGGTGCGGGGCATCCCGGCGGTCAAGGCGTTCAAAGATGGTAAGGTCGTTGGCGAATTTGTCGGCGCCCGCCCGGAGCCGATGGTGCGCGATTTTATCCAGGGGCTGGTTGGCGCTAATGGCGGCGAGTCGGATCTGGATGTGGCCCAGGAAGCGCTAGAGGAAATGGATTGGGCGGCGGCAGAGGCGGGTTTCCGCGCGATTCTGGACGAAGCGCCAGAGCATCGGGCCGGGTTGCTGGGCCTTTCGCGAGCGTTGTTGGCTCAGGGGCATGGGTGTGAACCGGAGCGGTTGCTCAAGCTGATCAAGTCCGGCCCGGAATTTGTAGCTGCCGAAAAATTGACCGTCCTGGCCCGTTACCTCTGCTCGGCTGAAGAAGAATGGACTGATGAGGATGAGATCACGCCGCTGGAGGCGCAATACCGTCATGTGGCCCGCCTCCTGAGCCGGGGCAACGTCCCGGCGGCCCTGGATGGGTTGCTGGATGTGCTGCGGGCCAACAAACAGTATCGCAAGGGCCAGGCCCGCGAGCTGGCTCTCTCGCTCATCGCCCTGCTTGGCGAAAAGAACAAGCTGGCGGCGGGGTATCGGAGTGAGTTGGCGATGGTGTTGTATTAGTCCTTCGCTACGCTCAGGATGACAGGCGGTCAGTACGCTGCGTTTTCAGTGGATTGGGTTTTGGAGCCCGGCTTTTGTGCCGGGCTTTTTTATTTATGGGCGGGGCGATGGGGTGACGGAAGCTGTGCTTATGCGGGCTCGGATTGGATGGATTGTTCCAGCAATTCGGTTACCCATTGGTTGAGACTTTTGCCGGTGGCGGCTGCTTTTATGGAGAGAGCGGCGTGCAGATCGGCCGGGATGCGCAGGTTGAATCGGCCCGAATAGGCCTTACGCGGCTCCACGCCATCTTCGGCGCACATTTCCAGGAAAACCTTGAGGGAAATTTCACCTTCCTGGCGCAAGGTGTCAATATGGATTAGCTTTGGCCTTTGCCTTTTGACCAGGCGTTTTGGTCCCATTTTTGGCGCCAGGCTTCGCGGGTGCGGGCGATTTCCGGGGGGATGTTGTCGCCATAGGTTAAGCGATCGAGGAAGGGCATGATATCTTTCATCTTGCCCTCGATCAGGCTTGTGGCACCCGGCCGGCCGTCTGTGGCCCCATCACTTTCCCAGTGAAACCGATGAATCAGGTTGTCAATCAACACCAGGCGCTGCCGGTAGGATTGGGTGGCGGGAAACTTCTGCACAAACTCCTCGACGAAAGGGGTCAGGCCGCCGGCGAAGAGCTTTTTGTGCTGATAGCTCTTTTTGTACAGAGCCCAGGGGCATAGCCAATCACAGTTTTCACATCTGATAAATGCATCTGCCCCCTCATCTAATTGGGCTGTGTTGCCGCAACTCGGGCACAATGGTTGGCCGAGCATTGCCTGTCTGACTTCGAGCATGCTGAGGCAACGCGAATAAAGGGAGTAGCCTACATCATCGATAAGTTCTTCGTCGATGAGACCCTGACCAGAACGTTTGTAGAGCTGTTCGATTTGCGATTTTTGCAGGCGTGGCGCCCAGGTGGGGAGCTTGTAGCTGGTGCTCTCAGGCATCAATGTCCCTCCAACAAGAGTTAATGTCCGGGATACAACCAGCCGCGAGCCCGATTTACCGGTCGACGCTGTCACCAGTTGCATCCCGGACAGCACACACCTTAATCAGGGTGCGGCAATATGTCAAGCAGCAAATATTTGGCCACAGTTGGTACCAAGACCTGGCCACGCCATAGTACTGATCACAAATCGTGAACGGTGAAGCCCTTCACTGAAAGTGCGCGCAGCAAACGTACTGACCGCCGAAAGCGCAGCGTACGAACAGCTATCAGCCAACAGCTAATCCCCTTCAAACAACCTCTCTCCCCGATGCAACCTGACCGCAATCCGATACGTCTGGCCCTGGGCGCGGACGGTGGGGGCGTGGGCGGCGAGGTAGCGGGCGGCGGCGGTGAGGATGTGGCCCGCGGCGGGGTCGGCGCCGAGCTGGTTGTATTGGGCGATGGCCGCTTCGACGGATTGCAGGGTGTGGAAGTCGCGGTCTTCGCGCAGGAGCATTTCGCCGAGTTTGGCCAGGAGACCGGCCGGTTCACCCCCACTCGCCAGATAACTGGCCGTCAGGCTGGCCGCTTCATTCACCTGCTGCTGTTGATTGAGCAGGCCATTAAAGCGAGCCAGAAGATCGGCCGGGGCGGCGCCGTTGCCATTCGGTTGTGGCAGCCGAGTCGAGGGGATGTTCAGGAAGCGGTCCAGATAAACGCTCATGGCCGCATCAAAAACGCCGCGCAGCAGTTCCGGTGAAGGGGCCCGGCGCAGGCCGCACTCAATCGCATTGCTGAAAGTGAAGGTGTGCAGCGCCGTGTCCCAGTCCGAAAATTCGTTGCTGACATGGAAATGGGCGATGCGGCGGGCGGCGGCATAGGTGACAACACTGGCCAGTTCGACCATGCTGCAGCCTTCATTCAGTGCCGCCAGCATGGCCGCGACGGTGGCCTTCGGGTCGTCGGCCAGCAAGTGGGGGACGAGTTGATCGCGCCAGTGGGCGATAGGCCGGCCTGACGGTTCGATGGCGATCTGCGCTGGGAAGGCCGCAAAGGTGGCCGCGAGGATTTCGATGATGTCGATCGGGTAGCGCCAGGCATTGCGCTCTTCCATGCGGGCGGCCCGGGCGTAGCCACGCACCAGGCTGGGCAGGACAACCGGGGCCAGATCCCAGCCCGCTTTGTCCAGCGCCTCAAGGGCTTTGTTGGTGAAATCGGCCGGGTGGCCAACGTCGATGTAGCGGTGGTCGGTCACGGCGGCGAAGAGCATGTCGGCCATCTCGGCCGGTGTGGCGCCGGCGGCCAACGCCGAGACGATGCAGCGTTCAGCCCCCTCGTCATCCCGTACCTCAATGAACTGGCGGAACCACGCTTTCAGGGTGGGGATGTCGCTGGGGGCGCCAGGCAAGGGCCGGATGGGGAAGCGGGGCGGGCTGCCCTCGACTTCGCGGGCGACCATCGACAGGCCATGGTAAAGGGCGCGCGGGCGCTCGTCGGCGTCCAGGTGGGGCAGCATGTTCATCATGCCGGAGAGGACCGTCAGGCCGGCGCCCCAACCAAACAGGCTGTTTTGGCAGCCAAACTCCAGGCCGATGCGGAAGGGCAGCGTCGGGTCGCCCTCGTTGTCCAGCAGGTAGATAACCGCCTTGGCGATGACCAGCGGGATGTCCCGTTCCAGGCCAACCTGGAGCCGTTCCAGATAATAGTCATGACGATCCGGTTGGGGCGCGACATCGATGTAGATGGTGCCGTCACGTACCTCGGCCGGGAAGGCGCGCACATCGTCGGCGAACTGGTCGAAGGTGCCGCCGGTGCGCAAATCAAAGCGGGCGTGGTGCCAATGGCAGGCCAGCAAGCCATCCTTCACCGTCCCCTTGTCCAGAGGAAAGCCCATGTGGGGGCAGCGGTTGTCGATGGCGAACACCTCGCCATCATAAAGAAACAGGGCGATGGTGTGGCCGCCGGCTTGCACGGTGAGCGCGCCGGCATCCTGTAACGCGGTTAATGGGACCGTCGGGACAAAGCGAGTGTCAATCGTAGCAGCGGACATGGGCAGCCTCCAGAATATTGGGCTCAGGTTGGTTTACGAGGAAAGCCTAGCATACCGCCATTTGCTACGGATGCCACCGAACCGGGGGACAGGGGAAGCCTGTACGTTTGGGCAGGTTGGTGGGCATTCATGGTCAGCCGATAACAGCCGACGTCACCCCGAGAAAACCCACCCGGCCCACCGCGTTCAATAAGGCAAGAAATAGGCTGCGAAGGCAGAGCGCAAAGCGCCCAAGGGTGACAGGCGGGTGTGGCTCTGGCCTGTAAGGTCGGAGCGGGCGCAACCCGACAGGTAGGAATTCTCCTGTCGGGTTGTCGCCCGCTCTGACGGCGCGCAACGCGCGCCCACCTGGACGACCAACTTAGATACTGAGCCTGCGTCTGGCGCGCGCAGGGCGCGCGACGCCGGGGCGGCAACCCGTCGGGAGGGCCTCAACGGGTTGCGCCCCGGCGTACGCTACTTGAAAATCGCCAGCGCCTGCTCCAGGTCCCCGATCAAATCTTCCACATTCTCAATACCAGTCGAGTAGCGGATGAGGCTTTCCGGGATGCCCATGGCGGCGCGTTCCTCAGCGGTGCACTCGACGTGGCTGGTGGTGGCGGGCGGGCCGATGATGGTCTCGACGGCGCCGAGGTTGGCGGCGGCGTGGGCGTATTTCATGCGGGGCAGGAAACGACGGACGGCGTCCAGGTCGTTGTCTTTGAGCATGAAGCTGAGCATGCCGCCGTAGCCACGCATCTGCTCGCTGGCGATCTCGTGCCCCTCGTGGGATTCAAGGCCGGGGTAGAAGACGCGACCCACGGCGGGATGGCTCTCGAGGAAGGTGGCGACTTGCATGGCGCTGGCGTTCTGCTGGCGGATGCGCAGTTCGAGCGTTTTCATGCCGCGCAGCAGGAGGTAGGCGGCCATCGGGTGCAGGGTGGCGCCGTTGATCTCACGGTAATGGTAAACCTGGTCGACCAGCGCCTTGCCCCCGCAGACGACGCCGCCTAGCGCGTCGGCGTGGCCACCGAGAAATTTGGTAGCGCTGTGCAGGACGAGGTCGGCGCCCAGGGCCAGCGGGTTCTGGTTGATGGGGGTGGCGAAGGTATTGTCCACGACGACGACCGCGCCGACCGCTTTGGCCGCGTTGGCCAGGCGGGCGATATTGACCACTTTGGTCGTCGGGTTGGTCGGGCTTTCCAGGTAGACGACGTCACAGCCTTTGGCGATTTCGGCCTCGATTTGATCGTGGTCGGTGGTGTCGCAGAGAGTGACATTCACGTTGAAGCGAGGCAGGAACTCGGTAAAAATGACATTGGTGCCGCCGTACGTATCTTTGACGGAGACAACCCGCTTGCCGGGCGAGAGCAGGGTGAAGAGAATGCTGTGAATGATGCCCATACCGGTGGCGGCGCTGGTCGCTGCTTCGGCCCCTTCCAACTGGCGGACTTTGGCCTCAAAGGCGGCGACGGTAGGGTTGGTGTTGCGGCCGTAGATGTGGCCGGGTTTATGACCCAGGGCGACGTCTAGCCATTCATCCAGATCATGATAGCCAAATGAGACGCTATGGACGACAGGGACCTGGGTTGCCCCCTGTAGCAGGTATTCTTCTTCACCGGACCAGACACATTGGGTGCCTTTCTGTATAGTAGGTTGGGAACTCACGGCAGTAATCCTTACTTGCTGGCCGGTGATCCGGCCGGTATTTTCGCTGAAGCTGACTAGTTTTAACCCGTTGCCGAACTCCTGCCAAAAACCGGCCGGTTTCGGCCCATTCTGTAAGAAAACTGCCTGGTTTACCGACCTATTGAGATGTGATGTGGGGCTGCAACCCACTCTCACCCCCGCCGTATAGGGGACGTACGTTTTTACCAAGCCACGATTGACGCCCTCAACCACGTACCTCGGCGCTCCTTCGTGGCTTGTTTCGTTGCAGCGGCTAACCGCTGTTTTTAGGCAGGTGCAGCTTTTGCACCCCATCATTCAGGGAGAGATTTGATGATGTTGAAGACACGTAGGCGCTTCTGGTTGCCTGCTCTACTTGTTCTGCTTTTGTTTGTGACCGTCGCCTGTGATGGCGACGATGAACCAGCAGAACCCACCCCGACCGAAGCGGTCGCTTCCGAAACTGAGGATCCCACGCCGACGACCGCCCCGACTGAGGCGCCGACCGAAGTGCCCACTGAGGAACCAACGGAAGAGCCGGAACCGACGGCGACCGTTGAGCCGACGGCGGAGCCGACCGAGGTCCCGGCGATGGCAGCTTATGAACCGCTGTTTGAGACGGCTGATTGTCAGTTTGCGGAACCGGCCGGTTTTGACATCGAATGTGGTTATCTGACCGTGCCGGAGAACCGCTCGGACATCGAAAATGGCCGTACCGTGCGCCTGCACGTCGCCATCTTCCACAGCGATAACCCGGACAAGGCGGCTGACCCGGTCATCTACCTCGAAGGTGGTCCTGGCGGTGATGCGTTGGAGACGGTGCCGCTGATCTTCGCCAGCCGCTTTGCCCCCTTTGCGGTTGATCGGGATTTCATCATGATTGATCAGCGTGGGACTGGTTACTCTGAACCGTCGCTGGCCTGCCCCGAGATGATTGATTTGCGCGATGACACCATCGAGATGGAACTGACGGATGAAGAGGCGCTGGCCTTTAGCCTGGAAGCATTGGATGAATGCCGGGCGCGGTTAGCCCGCGAGGGCGTCGATTTCTCTGCCTACAACAGTGCTGAGAATGCGGCTGACGTCAATGACCTGCGGCTGGCGCTGGGCTACGACGAATGGAACCTGTTTGGGATTTCCTACGGCACACGTCTGGCCCAGACCATCATGCGGGATTATCCCGAAGGGCTACGCAGCGTCATTTTGGATTCGGCCTATCCGCTGGAGGTGAATCTGTTCACCGATACCCCGGCCAATGTGGATCGGGCGCTGAACACGCTGTTTGCCGGCTGTGCCGCCGATGAGGCCTGTGCGGCGGCCTATCCTGATCTGGAGACGGTCTTCTGGGATACCGTTGCGCTGCTCGAAACGGAAGCGGCGCCGATTCAGGTCTTTGACCTGCAAAATGGTGAAATGTACGATACCTTTTTCGATGGGGATGGCCTGATCGGTATTGTCTTCCAGGGGTTGTACTCCAACGAGATCATTCCGGTGCTGCCGCAATTGATCTACGAAGCCAGCGCTGGTGAGTTTGCCCTCGTGGAAACGCTGCTTTCTGCTTTTATGCTGAATAGTGAATACATCAGCCTTGGCATGCAATTTGCGGTGCAGTGCAACGAAGAGGCGGTTTTCACCGAGCCGGGCAGCCCGGCGGCTGCGGCAGCGGCATATCCGGAACTGGAGAACTTCTTTGCCGGCCTCACCAATTTGAGCGAAGTTACCCTGGATGTTTGCCAGGATTGGGGCGTTGACGAGGCGCCAGCCATTGAAAATGAGGCCATTTCGTCCTCCGTGCCGACGCTGGTGATGGCGGGCGAGTATGACCCGATCACACCGCCGGCCTGGGGCGAGCAGGTCGCGGCTAACCTGGACAACAGCGTTTTCTTCCTGTACCCGGGTGTGGGGCATGGCGCCAGTATCAGCGGTGAATGCCCTACGGAGATGGCGATAGCCTTCCTCAACGACCCCACGTCAGCCCCAGATGACAGCTGTGTGGCCGATATGGCGGCGCCTGCCTTCACCATCGCCGGTGAAACGGCAGCCGTGACCCTGGTGCCGTACAGCAATGACGACTTTGGCATTGCCGGCGTCGTGCCGGAAGGCTGGACCGAGCAGGCGCCGGGCGTCTTTGCCCGTGGTCAGAGCGGCACGGACCAGACAGCGATTATCTTCCAGGCTTTGTCGGCAGATCTGGGTGCAGATTTCCTGTTGGGGCTGCTGGAGCAGCAGCTGCAGATGCCGGCAGCGCCGGAACTGGCCCAGGAACTGACATTCGGCGATCTCACCTGGCAGCTGTATGAATCAACGGGCATCCTGGGGCTGTCTGTCGACATCGCGGTCACGACGACTGATGACCTGGTGATCACCGTCGTCATGCTCAGTGAGGCGGCGGATCGGGATGCGCTCTATGAGATGGTGTACCTGCCCATGATTGAGGCGGCGGCGCCCCAGTAGAGCCGACCTATCTGTACGTGGTAAAATCACCCGTGTTCCGCAAGGGACACGGGTGTTTTTTATGGATGCTGTCTTACTAACCCTGCAGATTTTGAGCTTTGGCGTGGCCTGGTGGCTGGGCTGGTATTTGCTCTCCCAGGAGTGGGAGCGGGCGGCGCGGCTATTTGCCGGCCTGAGTCTGCTGGAATACGCGGTGGCGCTGGCGACCGATCTGTTAGCTCGCCAGGCACCATCAGCCGCGCTGCTGGATTTGTTGTTGCGGCTGAACCGGCCGGTCCTTCTCCTGCCCATCCTCTTCTGGTTAGGTACGCTTCTCTTTCTGCTCCCGGAAGAAAACAGCCTGCGGCGCTGGCTGGCGCCTCTGGCGCGCCCCGGGCTTATTGCGTTGGCGGTATTCATTTTCCTCGCCGGTAGCATGACCAACCTGCTTTATGATTACGAGTCGTTGCGTTGGACGGTCCTGGGTTATGCCTATATCGCCCTGGTCGGCGCGGCGGCGCTGGTTTTTTCCTATCTGGTGTTGCAAGGGCGACGGCAAGAGGCTGTACGCCTACCCCTGGCGTTGGTCTGGGTAGCGACGATATTTGTCACGCTGGGTCTGACGTTGGTGTTGCTCCCGGTTGCCGGCCGCTGGGCGCAGCTGTTTGTGCTTTCTATCGGCATTGATTTGTTGGTACTGGGCGTTGGCGTGGCTTCATTGGAGGCGTTTTCCTCAGGGGAGACGGTGCGGCTGGATATGGCCCGTTCTTTTGGTGGCTCATTACTGGCGGCCTTGCTTTTTGGCCTTCAGGTTGGCATGGCGATCTACCTGGTGGGTGAACTGACCTGGGCCTTGCTACTGCTGTTGCTGGCTACGGTGGCGACGGCCATTCTGTTGCAGACGATGAGTGATAGCTGGCAGACATTGTTGGACCGGCTGGTGCTGCTGCGGCTGCCGGCGCTGGCTGGTGAACGGCAGGCGCTGCGAGAGACCGCCAGCGCCCTGTCACGCACAGGGCCGGGTAGCCGGCTGGCGGAAATGTCGCCGGCGGAATTTGCCCGGCTGACGCGCCGGGCATTGGGCCAGATGGGTGATCTGCCACGCCTGGCCAGTAGCCCGCTTATCTATTTGCCGGAAGTAAGCGAGCGGGTTCGCCATGATGGGAATGGGCAGAGCGCTCTGGGGCGGGCGGCGATGTTAAAGCAGGTGTTGGGGGAGCGGATTGCGCAGTTGAAACCGGCCGGTCCCGAAACCTTCGGCACGACGGCGGAATGGCGCCATTACAACGCGCTGCATTTCCCTTACGTGGTTGGCGTCAAACCCTACCGGCGTCGCGATGCTGGCGAGCGTCACCCACCGGAAGCGGAGGCGGCCCTGGCCTGGTTTCAGACCCAGGTGCCGGAGCGCACCCTCTACAACTGGCAGACCGCGGCGGCCAAACTGATCGCCGCCGATCTACGCGCTCATTTACCGCAAACAGGCGCCTAAAGGCGTTCTTTTTCCCTGAATTGGCAGAAAATGGCACTATTTTGGCTGGTGCCGGCAGTGGCCGGCGCCGTATGCTGCCTCCAGTTCAAACGACCTGACAGGTCCTACCAACCTGTCAGGTTCCCCCAACCTGTCAGGTTGGGGTGTCGTTTTATGGAGGTTTAGGATGACAACACAAACATTGGTTTCGCCCGCGAAGCAGTTTCTGGCCCAGGTGATCCGGGCGGACGCGTTGTATTGCGCTGCCGGCGGTGTGGGGGCGTTGGTTCTGGCGGGCCCCATCAGCCGCTGGTTGGGGCTGGCTGGCACGGGCTACGTGCTGGGGCTGGGCGCTGTGCTTCTGTTATATGCCGCGGAGCTGTTTTGGCTAACCCGGCAAGGGCAGGCGTCGACAGCGTTGGGCTGGGCCACGGTGGTGATGAATATGCTGTGGATCGATGGCACGATTTTGCTGCTGTTGACGGATTGGCTGCCGCTGGAACCGGCCGGTCGCTGGCTGCTCATCCTCGTGGGCGCGGGCGTGGCCATCTTCGGGCTGGCGCAGGCGTACGCGACGTGGCAGCTGCGCGGGGAGAGCCGGTAGGCTAAGGCTCTACTGACGTTGAAATGGGTGGCCGACAATCAAGCCGGGGTTGTGCCTGGCGCGGTTGCCGGCCGCCTTTTTGTGTTACTTCAGTTCAATGGATTGGCTGATGCGGGCCATGGTTGCCAGGTGCTGGCCGTCTGGTGAGGCATCGATACCTAACAGCAGCGCCAGCCGCCCCTCGTTGATGATAACAGTGACTACGAAGATGCCGGCCTGGCCATCCATCGTCCCCTCCAGCACCACTGTGGCGCCGTTCTGTCCCCTGATGTCGCGGGCCGTGACCGGCTCACGGATGGTCAGGGCATTGCGGCTGGTGAAATCGCCAGCCAGGAGCGAGAGCAGCGCGGTGGGGTCCTCGACGTTGCCATAGGCAGCAATCGGCTCAACACTGATGTACCCCCCGGCGCCATTATCAATGTGACTGGCGTTCAGGACGGTCAGATCGTTGGCAAAGGTGATGTTGTCGCTGGCTTCCGCCGCGACCCAGGTTGCCGGCTGATCAAAGCTGATAGCCAGCGGAACGCTCTCGTAAACGATCCAGGCCGCGTCGTTCGTCGTCTCGCTGGCATCGTTGCAGGCTGCCAGCAAGAGGAAGATGAGGAGAAGGGCGAGGGACGATTTACGATTTACGAGAGTCATAATAAAGTTGTGTGCCTTAGCCATAACCGGTGATTGGGGCTGGCACAAATACCAGGAAGAACATAACGAAGGTGAAAATCGCTAATGCCCGGCGTTTTGGATCCAGTGGGGTGACTGTATCTAACGGGACCGCGTGCCGGCGTCCAAAGAAGAATAGCAGACCTATCCAAATGGCCCAGGTGATGGCTGCATCTGGTATGAGGAAGGCCAGCATGGCCAGTCCGATGAGTGCCGGCCAATAAAAATAATTGGCTTTCTCGCCGAAGAGCACATAGGTAATGTGTCCACCATCTAGCTGACCCACTGGCAACAGGTTGAGCCCGGTGATCAGCAACCCCGCCCAGCCAGCTGTGGCTAATTGGTTGATGAAGACATCGCGGCCACCGGCCGGTAACAGTTCGCCAAAAACCAATAATTTTGCCAGCGCGTAGATCACAGAATTACCTTCACGCATGCCAATTGGCGGTATCGGTGCAACCTGGGATGTTGCCAGGCCAATCAGGACAATTGGTATGGCAAACACCAGACCCGCTAGCGGCCCCGCGGCGCCAACATCAAACAGGGCTCGCTTGTTTTTGGCCGGCGCTCGCTGCACGATAACAGCGCCCATGGTACCTATGATGCTGGGGAAAGGGATGAAATACGGCAGTGAAACAGGCACGCCATGGTAGCGGGCTGCGAAATAATGACCTAGCTCATGCGCCCCCAAAATCAAAAGAATGCTCAGGCTGAAAGGCCAACCGCGCCAAACCTCGCCCCAGACCCAGGTAGGATTACTTTGCTCTCCCAGCCAGATGGTGTAGCCGACCAGCAGAGTTGTCAGGATGGTGCCCAGAAATAGATACAGATTGGTGCGCCAGTTGGATGGTTTGTCGTCGAAGAGAAAGGGGGCCGCCTGGAGGGTGACGTGGCGGTTGTCGTCGAGGACATGATCCGGCCGGAGAAATGGGGTGTAGCCCTTGGCTGTAAAGGCAGCGTAGATTTTCTCAAAGCCGGTGGCGGAATCTTCCAGAAAGTAGCCGCGGAAGCGGACGTGACCTGGTTCCGGGTCATCCATGGCTGTGGCCGCGATATAGAAGATGCCGGCGGTTGCCGCCCGTAACTCGGCGACGTCTTCAGGAGGAATCGTGGTGGCGTGTCGCTCGTTAAACATCCGCTCAGGGGTTGTCCGACTCAGCTACATCGTCATCATCCCAACTGATGATCCAGATGCAGGCGCCGGCGACCAGGATGGTGATGACGATAAGCCAGAACCATTGCATCGCCATAAGGCCGACATCCTGGGCAGCCAGAACAACGAGAATAACCATCCCCAGCGCCAGGACAAACCAGAGCGTCAGGTTGGGATGTTTCGCGATCCATGCTTTGAGAGCTTCCATAATTAACTTTTGATGCGGATGTCACGCAATATCTTCAGCATGATGAAGGTGTCATCCGGTTGTGAATCTTCCACGGCCCGTAGCCAGACCCGGTGTAGGGCGGACGGGTGCCGGACCACGTAGCCGGCGTCCAGCAGCCATTGGCGTACAGCGGGATCAACGTCATTGGGCGGGAAAACGATGATGAGCTCGCAGAAATGCTCATTGGCTGATTTTTCAATGCTTTCCAGGGTAGCGGCCCCGGTTGTATGCAGGGCACCGGCCGGATGGATATAAAGCTGATCAACCCGGGCAATACCGCTGTCAATATTCCAGCCAATCACCGTGGTGATCTCACTACCTTCCTGGCCGATAAAGAAGCTGCGCTCAGCCAATTCCATCAGTAAATCAGTGCGGCTTTTCTTCACCTTGCCGCCACTGGCCTTGTGCATGTGCAGCAGGACACCCGGCACATCCGAGCGGCGCGCGCGGCGGGTGACAATCTCGACTTCCGGGGCGGCCGGTTCAGCTTCAGGCGCCGGCGGGTTCAGTAGATTATGCCAGGCGGCCAGGACCTGCTCTTTGGTCTGGGCCATGGTGCCGCCGGTATCGATGACGACGTCCGCCTGCGCGACCTTCTCTTCCTGGGCGGATTGGGCGTTGAGCCGCATCTCGGCCGTCTCCTGGTCCATGCCCCGGCAGATGAGCAGGCGGTCCAGCTGACGCTGCCGGTCACAATGGGCGACCCAGATTTGCTGGCAATCGTCTTTAAGCGTCCCTTCCAGCAGCTTGATCGCCTCAATCATAACGACTTTGGCATCATTGAGGCTGATGTATTTATGAATTTCCTGACGGACCGTAGGGTGGATGAGCCCTTCCAGGCGGGCCAGTTTCTCTGGGTTGTTAAAGACAATCTTAGCCAGGGCAGAGCGATTAATGTGACCATCCTCCGCGGCAACTTCATTGCCAAACGCCTCAATGATGGCGCGTTGCAGGGCGCGGTCGTTGTTCATGATTGAATGAACGACCTTGTCCGCATCCAGCGTCAGGGCGCCCTGCTCGGCGGCGATTTTCATGATGGCCGATTTGCCGGTGGCGATGTTGCCGGTCAGACCGACGATAATTTTATCTGGCCATTTGTTTGTCTCGTCACTCACTCGCCTGGGCCTCCCATTGAGCAATCAGCTCATTTAGCTCTTCTTGCAACGTCTCATATTCTATGCTTAGCGTTTGTATCTTGTCAAAGTCCTGGGCCTCGCTGGCTACCTGCAGCGCTTCCGCCACGGCGCCAGCCGCCAATTCCTTGTTTTCGATGGTCAACATCAGCTTTTCCAGCGCTTCTTCGCGGCGGCGCTGCTCATTTTTGCTTAATTTGGGCGCCCCATTGTCATTGCTCTGAACCTGCTCCTGCCGTTCGGCCTGAGCCGCTTCCTTGAGCGCCTGGGCGTCGGCCTCGCGCTGGGCCAGGTAATCCTGGTAACTGCCTTTGTAGATGCGCAGGTGGCCATCACGCAAATCCCAGATCTGGGTGGCCAGCCGGTTAACCAGGTAGCGGTCATGAGAGACGAGCAGAATGGTGCCGTCGAACTGCTCCAGGGCAGTCTGCAACACCTCCTGGGCGGGGATGTCCAGGTGGTTGGTGGGCTCGTCGAGCAGCAGGAAGTTGGCATCCTCGAGTGCCAGAATGGCGAGCGCCAGCCGGCCGCGCTGCCCGCCGCTGAGGGTTTCGATGAGCTGATAGACTTCATCGCCGCGGAAGAGGAAGCGCGCCAGATAACTGCGTGCTTCGCTGATCGCCATCGGGTGATAGGTCAGGAACTCGTCCAGGACGTTGTTATTCAGATGTAACCGGTCATGCGCCTGGGCAAAATAGCCAATCTTGAGACTGGCGCCCGGGACAAGCTCACCGGCCAGCGGGGCCAGTTGCGCCAAAAGGGTTTTGAGAAACGTGGATTTGCCGGCGCCGTTAGGGCCGATGAGCGCGGCGCATTCCAGACGTTTTAACTCAATGTCATCAGCCGCGAAAAGGTGTGTGCCGGGGTAGCCGATGGCCAGGTCGCGGCTGCGCAGGACGATGTTGCCGCTGCGCATGGCGGGCTGGAACTGAATATTGAGGGTGACCGGCCGGTAGTTCGGCCGGGGCAGCTCATTAATCCGCTGCGCCACGATGGCCACATCCATATGCGCCCGCTTCAGGGCCAGATCATTCACCGCCTGCGACCAGCTACGCCCCGTCAGAGCATCCAGCCCGCCGGCGTGGAGCGCCTCCACCTCGCGGCTCAGCCGGCTCAGTTTGCCCTTGGCCATCTGCGTGCGCTGCCCGGCAATGTTGCGCCGGATGTAATCCATCTCTTTGTCCAGCCGCTCTTTCAGGGCGGTGAACTCTTTTTCGCGCCGGCCCCAGCGGGCCTCACGCTGCTCGACATAGGCGCTGTAATTGCCGCGATAGCTCTCCATGCCTGTCTGGCTCAGTTCCCAGATGGTGTTGACGACGCGGTCCAGGAAATAGCGGTCATGGCTGACGATCAGGACAGCGCCGTTCCAGAGACGCAAGGTGCCTTCCAGCCATTCAATGGCGGCGACATCCAGATGGTTGGTGGGCTCGTCGAGGATCAGCAAGTCAGGTTGATCCAGAAGGAGGCGCGCCAGCAGGACGCGTGTCTTTTGGCCGCCGCTGAGGTGGGCTAGAGGCAGGTCCCATTTGTCCTCAGGGAAACCGAGGCCAGTAAGGACTTGTTTGATGCGCAGCTCATATTCGTAGCCACCGGCCGCTTCAAAGGCAATCTGGGCGCGGCTGTATTCTTCCAGGAGTTCGGCATCATCCGGCCGGTCAGCAATCTGCCTGGCCAGCGCAGCAATGGCCTTCTCTTGCTCGCGCAGAGCGGCAAAAAGGGCCAGCAGCTCTTCGTAAACGGTATGATGATTGGCGGTAAACGCCTGAGCTGCCTCCTGAGGCAGATAGCCGATGCGGCTGCCCCGGGCGGTCATCACCTGACCGTCCGATGGGCGGGTTTCGCCTGCCAGGATCAACAGCAGCGTCGTCTTGCCGACCCCATTGGGGCCAACCAGACCGATTTTGCCGTCATTCGGAATGCTGAGGGAGACGCCGGAAAAGACGTCATGGGGTCCAAAGGATTGGCTAACCCCTGTCGCGGTGAGAATGGACATGAGGGTATTATAGCTGTTAGCTGTTAGCTGTCAGCTGTTAGTACGGCGCTGCGCGCCTTTCAGCCGTCAGTACGCTGCGCTGTCGGTACGGGCTGCGCCCTTTCGGTACGTTCGCTACGCTCACTGTCAGTACGCTGCGCTGTCGGTACGGGCTGCGCCCTTTCGGCGGTTAGTACGTTCGCTACGCTCACTGTCAGTACGCTGCGCTCTCAGGGATAGCCGTTGGCCTCTCTCCCTTACTGAAAGGGCCGCAGGCCCGTACCGACGGCTGAAAGCGCAGCGTACTAACAGCTAACAGCTAACAGCTCTCAGCTTCTATGGCAAATCCGCATACGCCTGCCCCGTATACGACAGCTGCCACGAACCACGCCAATAGAGGTCGAAGTAGTTGGGGCCGCCGGGTTGGGGGTTGGGATTGGGGTTGGTACCGGCCGGTGCGCGCCGGTCGGTGAAGTAGGCATAGCGGTCGAAGCTGCAGTTGTCAACGCCGTTCTCAAACAGGTTGACCATGTATTCCAATTCAGCCCGAACCTCGTCCGGCGTGCCATCAAAGTTCTCGACGCCAAACTCGGTGATCCAGAGCTCGCTCTGGCCGACTTCACCCCAATCATTAAGCGCCTGACACCAATCCTTGAGGACGGTCAGGGTATCTATTTCGCCGTTGTAGAGCGGATAGATGTGTAGCCCGTAGCCGGCCAGTTCAGGATAGCTGCCGGTAACGGTGCGGACCTGTTCGCGCCAGGCGCGGGTCCAGCCGGCAAAATCACCACCAATAGAGGAAATTGTTTGCGGGCCGATCAGTTTGGCATGGGGCAAGTTGGTGCGGACGGTCAGGTAATAGTCGACCGCTTCCTCTACGCTCATGCCGCATTGTTCCGGCCGGTCCGGCTCATTCAGGAAGAGAAGATAGCCATCGTAATCAGCGCCCAGCGACCCAACCACGTAATCGACGGTGCCGTGGCAGGGCCACATCGGGATGAACTCCATGCTGGAATTCGCCCATTCGCCCGGGAAAAGGGACCAGGTGTAATACCAGCCGCTCCGAAAAGGCTCGAAGCCGGTGTCATAGGCCCAGGCGTAGGTGGCGGCGATGCCTTTGCGCGGGTTCAGCGGCTGTGGGATGGCTGATGGCGCCGGCGTGACGACTGCCGTTGGTGATGGCGTTGGCGTCGGGCTGGGTGTCAGCGTGCGGATGGGGATGGGGCTGGGCGCGGCCGACGGCTTGGTCTCTTGCGGGATACTGGTTGGGTTGGCTGGGGCGACGCTGCCGTTGGCCACGTTGGCGTAGGCCTGGCCCACGTAGGACAGATCCCAGGAGTTGCGCCAGTAGAGGTCGAAATAGTTGGGCCCACCCGGGGCAATTGTTGGGGTGGGCGCCCCCTGGATGGCGACGCGCCGGTCGGTGAAGTAGGCGTAACGGTCGAGCTGGCAGTTGCCTATGCCCTGCTCAAACAGATTGACCATGCTGGTGAGCTGATCCTGGACCTGCTGTGGCGTGCCATCAAAATTCTCGACGCCGAACTCCGTCACCCAGATCTCTTTTGTGCCCAATTCGCCCCAGCTAGCCAGCCCATCACACCAGGTCTGCATCACCTGGCGCGGCGTGACGACGCCATTCAGGTAGTAAGGGTAAAGGTGGAAGCCATAGCCAGCCACATCCGGATAACTGCCGGTCCGCTGCCGCACGGCTTCGCGCCAGGCGCCGATCCAAGCAGAGAAATTGAGATTGGTGCTGCCGATGGTCTGCGGGCCGATCAATTTGGCCTGGGGCAGGGCGTTGCGCACCATCAGATAATAATCGACAGCTTCCTCAATGGAATGGGTGCACTGCTCTGGCCGCTCCGGTTCATTCAGAAAGAGCAGGTAACCATCATAATCCGCGCCCAGGGTGCCGACGACGTAGTCGACCGTGCCATGGCAGGGCCACATCGGGATGAACTCCATGCCGGAGTTCACCCATTCGCCCGGGAAGAGGGACCAGGTGTAATACCAGCCGGTGTTGAATGGTTCGTAGCCGGTGTCATAAGCCCAGGCATAGGCGGCGGCGATGCCTTTGCGCGGATTGAAGTTCAGGTTGGGGGTGGCGCTGGGTTGGGGCGTATTGGTCGGTGGGCTGGCGGTATTGGTCGGTTCGATTTTTGGTGTGGGTGTGGCGTTGCCCTGGCCAGCGGAACTGGTCGGCGTGGGCGCGCCGGTCGCCACCGGCGCTGTGGTTGCTGACGCGGGGCTGGCAGATGCAATTGCCGTAGGGATCAGGACGGGTTCACCGGTCGCTTCGCCGGTGCGCCGTACCTCGATGATGGTCGAGTAGCCGGTCAGATCTGGGGTCGCGGTGGGCTCGCCGCGGCCATTGCCTGCCTGGCCGCTGGACAACCCGGTTTCCTGGCCACCACTGGATGGTGTAAAGGTGGCCGGCATCGTCCCGGCCGACGGGGTTTCTGTAGCCAGGAACAGTCGGGTATAGGTTGGGGCAAAGGCAAATTCTGAGTTCGACTCGCCATCTTCAGCGGGGGCACACTGAGTGAGTACAAATAGGAAGGAGAAGGTAAGAATGGATAGGAAGACGGCACCCAGAGAGGTTGCGTGTTTGCGTGTGGCCATAGTTGGCTCCGAAATACCAATACAATAAAGAAGGATCAGGCAGCACACGACCTGGTGTTAAATGTTGCTGTTGAGTTGATCCCCATTGGGGTCCCCTGGCAGCTCATGGCTCGAGAGCGGGAGGGGGACCGGCCGGTCAATAATGCGAATCTCCAGGATAACCGGCAGCACGTTCAGCGTATCATAATCAGCAAAAACGCTTGTATTAACCGCTTGACAGTATAGAGGTTAATCGAGGTGTGAGGGCGTGAAAAAGGCGTGGGGCTTGCGGGAGCTGGGTAGGCGCTGTGCTTGTTGGCTATCAGCCGTCAGAACAGTCGCTGCGCTCCTTTTCAGCTGTCAGTGGGCGTTTTACCTGGGGCTCCAGACATCAAAAAAAGCGTGGATCTGGCAAACCAGATCCACGCTTTCCAATTTTCACTGAAAGGGCCGCAGGCCCGTACCGACCGCTGACAGCCGACAGCTAATTCAAATACTGCCGCAAATGTCCCGCAAAATTCGGGTGGCGGAGCTTGCGGAGGGCTTCTTTTTCCAGCTGGCGGATGCGCTCGCGGGAGAGGCCGAACATTTCGCCGACTTCCTTGAGGGTGCGGGACTCGCCATCCTGCAGGCCATAGCGCAGGCGCAGGATACGGGCTTCACGCGGGGTCAGCTGGTCCAGGATCTCACCGATCTCTTCGGTCAGCATCGTCTGGGCAACGGTTTCGGCCGGGGGCATCGCCTCGACGTCTTCAATAAAATCGCCCAATTCAGCGTCTGACTCGTCACCGACTGGCCGCTCCAGGTGGACCGGCTGGCGGGAGGTGCGCAGCATCCAGCGAACGCGATCGGCCGGCAAATCCATGTGCTCGGCGATCTCTTCGGCAGTTGGCTGGCGGCCATAGGTCTGCTCCAGCTCCTGGGCAACCTGATACAGTTTGCTGATACGCCCACCCAGATGGGCCGGAATACGAATGGTCCGCCCATGGTTGGCCAGGGCGCGGGTGACAGCCTGACGAATCCACCAGGTGGCATAGGTGGAGAAGCGGTTGCCGCGCCGGTAATCATATTTCTCGACCGCTTTCATGAGGCCAACGTTACCTTCCTGAATCAGGTCCAGGAACGCCAGGCCACGGCCGCGATATTTCTTGGCAATGCTGACGACAAGACGCGTATTGGCCCGAATCAAGTGGGCCCGCGCCGCATCACCCATGCTTTTGGTGCGATGTAGCTCGTCTTGTTCATCAAGTGAAAGATTGGCTACGGTGGCAGGTTGTTCGTCTAAAAGGATTTCTGAAGCGCGACCGGCTTCGATTTCTTTGGCCAGCTGGACCTCTTCCTCGGCTGAGAGAAGGGATTGCTGACCCATTTCGCGGAAGTAAAGACCGACGGAATCATCTATCGGCACACTACTCAGGTCAAACAGGGGGGCGGCGTGGGAACGTTTTTTCTTGCGGCCGCTAAAATTGTATTGCCCCAGGTCGATGGGATCTTCGTTGTCATCCTCATCGGCAGCTGCCATCTCTTCGTCTTTGTCATAGACCGGGATGCCACCATTTTGAATTTCTTCCATGATGGCTTCCAGTAGCATGAGATTGTTTTCGGCTTCTGGGAGCACCTCGAGAATCTGATCGTAAGTAATGTAACCTTTCGATGCTGCGTCCGCCATGAGCAGGCTTACCGTGTCATCCACTTCATCGAAGGGATGCGTAGATAAATTCGTCATATTTTGATGAACCTCTCCCGTCCTCTTTTATCTTAGTTGCGTCGTCATTCTTTGGGGGGAATATAGGGCCATGAAAAAGCCTCGAAATTTTTGATTGTTCATGACCTATATCATGTGATTAGACGAACATCGGAATTGTGAATTGCTTCACACTGCGAGGCATACTAGCATAGTTGAACCGCAAAAGTCAATAGCTTGTGAAAAGTTTGTAAACGCCAATTTTGCTGCTGGTCGTCAGGAGGTGGAAGGTACTATGTTCCTACAGAAATCTGGCACATTTCTGTGGAAATACGTAGCTATTTTGGGGATGGGTTATGTCGCGCCAGGACGTCAAAAAAGCCGGGTAAGGGGGTCTTTAAAAGGCGCTGGGCCTGGCTGATATCCAGCCGGGTATCCAGCGGATATTGGCCCGTTTGATCAGCGCCAATCTGGATTTGATCCGGCGCGGCAATGCCCCAATGGGCCAGCAACGCCTGGCTATAACTGGCCCGATCCACGGCTTCCGCGCCGGCTACGTGTAACAGGCCACGATAGGGCAGGTTGAGCAGTTCCAGGCAAGCATGGGCCAGGGCATCTGCCCAGATGGGATTGCGCCATTGATTGTTGAACAGTGTAAGCGTTTCGCCGGCTGCCAGCCGCTGCTGGAACCCTTCCAGCCCTCGGTCCGGGATACGCAGGCCAAAAATGAGTGAGGTGCGTACGGTGACCTGGTTGGCGTGGGCGGCGGCGCGGGCTTCGGCGCTGGCTTTGCAGCGACCATACTCATGCCGCGGCGCCGGTGGGTCTTCTTCCTTATAGGGAGCGGCATCGCCGGCAAAGACGACATCCGTGGACAAGTTAATCAGGCGGCAGGCTGGATCAAGGGCGTGGACAAGATTGGTGGTGCCATCGATAATCAGCCCAGCGAGGTCGGTTGTCCGGTTGGAGCCGGCCAGGTGGATGACGCCGTCCGGCTGCCAGCTGCGCACGGTTTGCCTCACCTGGGCGCCAGCGCGCAGATCCAGTTGGATGGCGTCGCCGGGGAGGTCGGGCTGGTTTTGCCAGTAAGTGAAGGCAAGCGTATGGCCGGCTTGCACGGCCAGGGGAACCAGGTGGCGGCCGAGGTAGCTGCTGCCGCCGGTAACGAGCAGGCGCATGGGGCTAGAGGTTTTCGTCGACGGTGTCGTATGCTTTGGCGAGGGCTTCGCTGGCAGCGGCCTGGGCGGCGGCTTGTTTGGACCGGCCGGTGCCTACGCCCCAAACATCCTCATTCAGACAGGCTTCAACCGTAAAAATCTTGGCGTGGTCCGGCCCGTCAGCTGAAATCACATTGTAATGCGGGGTGATGTTATACATGCCCTGGGCCCAGACCTGGAAATCACTCTTGGCGTCCTTGTGCAGCCGGCGCGCCTGGATACGACGCAAGGCTGGCTCGGCCAGGATCTCGACCATCTTCAGGATGGGTTCCAGCCCCTGGTCCAGGTAGATGGCGCCCACCAGCGCTTCAAAGGCGGCACAGAGGGTAGGGGTGCGATCGCGTCCGCCACTTTCGGCTTCGCCGAAGCCCAGGCGCAGATGGGGGCCTATGATGATTTGCCGGGCAAAACCCGCCAATGATTCCGAACGAACCAGGGCCGCGCGCAGCGCCGTCAATTCACCTTCATCTTTGTCCGGGAATGTACGATACAGATAGGAAGCCACGACAAAATCAAGGACAGCATCGCCCAGAAACTCCAGCCGTTCGTTATCCCCTAACTCATCGTCAGGGTTTTCATTGATGAAGGAGCGATGGGTGAGCGCCTGCAGCAGTAGCTTTCTGTCCTGGAAGGTCAGGCCCAGGCGAGCTTCAAAAGCCTCCAGTTCAGCAAGCGACTGTTCCGTTTCGTTGGTGACGGGGCGTCCTTCCTCGATATCCATGGCTACTCAGTATAACGCTTAAAAATCAGAACGCCATTGTGACCGCCAAACCCAAAGGCGTTGTTCATGACGGCCTCTACCGGCGTCGCGCGAGCGACATTCGGCACATAATCCAGGTCGCATTCCGGGTCGGCCACCTTGTAGTTGATGGTTGGCGGCACGATCTGATCCCGTAAAACGTAGGTAGCAATAACGCTTTCAATGGCGCCGGTCGCCCCCATGATATGACCCGTCATGGATTTGGTAGA
Source organism: Ardenticatenales bacterium (assembly GCA_020634575.1). Next base: position 44,772 of record JACKBM010000005.1, read on the forward strand.
GCTGACCGGGATGGAATAGGCTACTTCGCCAAAGACAGCTTTGATGGCTTCTGTCTCGGTTTTGTCATTGAGGTGGGTGCCGGTGCCATGGGCGTTGATGTAACCGATGTCGCGGGGTTCCATGCCGGCGTCATAAAGGGCTAACTGCATGGCCCGGGCCGCACCGCGCCCGCCTTCGGCAGGGGCCGTAATGTGGTAAGCATCAGTTGTCTGGCCGTAGCCAACGATTTCGGCCAGGATGTGGGCGCCGCGGGCCAGGGCGTGCTCCAGCGTTTCCAGGACCAGGAAACCGGCCCCTTCACCCATAATCAGGCCGTCCCGTTCCTTATCAAATGGCCGCGGGGTTTCGGACTCCCGGGTGGAAGTGGCGTTGGCCCTTTCAAAACCGCCCAGGGCCACGCCAGTGATCGTCGCTTCGGTGCCGCCTGTCAGGGCTGCGACCAGCTCGCCCTGGCGCAGCGCCTTGAAGGCGTAGCCAATGGCGTCATTGCCGGAGGCGCAGGCGGTGGTAATGGTAGTGGAAGGGCCCTGGATGCCGTAATCGATCGCCAGCATGCCGGCGGCGCCATTGGGCATGATCATGGTAATGGCAAAAGGGCTGAGGCGGCGTGGGCCATCGTTGACGAGCGTGTGTTCCTGATCAACGAGGGTATTGATGCCGCCTACACCTGTGCCGGCAAAGATGCCGATATGTTCACGATTCTCGTCTGTGATCGGCAGGTTTGCCTGGCGCATGGCCTCGTTGGCGGCGATCGTCGCCATCTGTTCAAAGCGATCCCGGCGGCGCGCGTCGCGCCGATCCAGGAACTGGGTCGGGTCAAAGGATTTGACCTCACAGACGCCGCCAGAGCTGTGTTCCCCCTTTTTTACCAGGGTGAAGGGGCCAAAACCTGTTTGGCCGGCCTTCAGGGCCGTCCAGGTCTCATCGGCATTATGCCCCACCGGCGTGATGCAACCGACACCAGTCACGACGACGCGGTGCAGTCGTTGGCGCTGATGTCCATTTTGTCGGTGATCCGCTGCCATAGCTTCTCCAAACAGCCTTTTATAGTAAATTCAGGGGCGCAGCATCCCCTCGGTCCCCGCGGGTCAGGTCTGCGCCCCTGCCATGAAATTTATTGCTACAGGTACACCGACTGCGGCGCACCCATTTTTGTCTTTTAGTTGGCGGCTCGGCCGCCTTTCAACTCATCCTGCAATTTGGCCAATGCGTCCCAATCGCCGGCGGCAGCCAGGCGAGCCTGATCACCCCAGGTGCCGGGATCGATCATGCGGAAGTTTGCGCCGGCTTCATCCAGGACCCCTTGCAGCATGGCGACGTCAGCGTCGGCCAGGGCGGCAAAAGTCATGATGCCGGCTTTGTTTAGCAACTCGGCGACCTTGGGGCCAACCCCCTCAATTTTCTTCAGATCATCCGGTTTAGCTGGCGCGGGTTCCGGAACGACTGCTTCTGTAGCCGGCGCGGCTGGTTCTGGTGGGGCGGGCGGCGCGGCGGCAGCGGCCAGGGCGGCTGCTTCCTGTTCGCGGGCGGCCCGACGAGCGGCTTTTTCCGCCTCTTCCTGCTCAGCCTGAGTCCGCAGTTCGTCTTCTGTCGGGGCATCCCGATAGGCGAACAAGACGGAGAGAATGAGGAACAGGATCAGAACAAACGCCACAATTATGATGATGGTCCACCAGTAATTCGTGATCCCACCATCATCCTCCTGAAGGGGCGTAAAAGCTGTCAGGGCTAAGCTAAGGAGCATTAAGCTGCCAGTGACACCCATTTTGCGTAACATAGATGTAATCTCCTCGACCTATTGCCACAGCTTTCCGATTCTAATCGGTATTTCACCTGTCAATACCCCACAGAATCGAAAAGTTACGGCACTATGCAATGTTGTTTTCGACTGACCTATTCACGATCGGCTGCAGTGGGTTGATAGGTTCCTTCCACCCAAACCTGCTGATCCCGCCCAATCTCTTTCTTCCAGACCGGGACAATCTCCTTCAGTCGATCAATACCGTAACGAGCCGCCGCAAAAACATCCTGGTCACGATGACCAGCGGCACAGGCGACATAAGTTGTCAATTCGCCCACGTCTAGTTTACCTATCCGTTGCACAATCGCAATCCCTTTTACGTTTGGCCATTGTTGCCAGATTTCGCGGGCGATCTGGGCCATTTTCTGCTCTGCCATCCCGGAGTAGGCTTCGTATTCTAATGAGATCGTTTCCGGGGGCAGACCATCCCGTTGGGTCTGGCCGCGCACGGAGCCGGCGAAGCTGACCACGGCGCCAACGTCAGGCTGGGTGAGTTTTTGCCGGATCATCTCAAAGTCGGGTGGCTCACTGCTTAAAGCGAAATAGGTGGGATAGGGCATTTCATCCACCTCGCTGCCCCCGCTGACAGGTGGGAACATGGCGATTTCATCCCCATCGTTGAGCGCCATCTCGGGAAAAGCGAATTCCCGGTTGACGCTGACGATGCTGCTATCTAGCAGCGGACCCAGGGCCGGATAAGCGCTGGCGATGGCCGCCAGCAGCGTGGCGACCGAGGCCGGCGCGGACACCGACACCTTAATGCGGTCTCCGTTTACATGGTCTTTCAGGCTGGCGAACAATCTGACTTCAAATTCCATTGGTTTATTCTTGGGTAAAGGTGCCGCTCTTGCCACCGGACTTGTGCACCACCCGGATTTCAGTTAGCTGCATACCCCGATCCACTGCCTTAGCCATATCGTAGATGGTGAGGCCGGCGACGGTGGCGGCTGTTAGCGCTTCCATCTCCACACCTGTCTGGCCACGCACGCGTACAGAGGCTTCGATGTCGATGCGGTTGGCGGCGACATTCGGGGTCAGGTTGACGTCGACATGAGTGAGGAGCAGGGGATGGCAAAGGGGGATCAACTCGCTGGTCCGCTTGGCGGCCATGATACCGGCCAACTTGGCCGTGGTCAGCACATCCCCTTTTTTCATCTGCCCTTCGAGGATAAGCGCCAGCGTTTCCGGCGCCATCGTCACGCTGCCGCGAGCCACCGCCCGCCGCTCGCTATCGGCCTTGGCGCTGACATCCACCATGCTGGCTTCGCCCTGCTCATTGACATGGGATAGTTTCTGAGACATGGCGGAATTATATGTCGGTAGAGAAGGATGAGCCATTGGCCAGACAGGCCTCGGCGTGACAGAGAGGAGAGAAAGCCGCGAATGATGCGAATTTTCACGAATTCATTTTCGCGATAATTCGCGCCATTCGCGGCTAATTTATCAGCTGTGGGCCGGTTTGGGGCTGGCCGAGATGATGGCGCTGCTGCTGCCATCCTTGTATTTGCTGAAATTCAGGATGAACAGGTCAGCCAGCTTGCGGGCCATGCGGTCAAAGTCTTTGCCGTGGGCCCAGGTTTTGCGCGGGATCAGGATGGAATCCGGCACTTCCGGGCAGCTTGTGGGGACGGCCAGACCGAAGAGTGGATCTTCGACGGTTTCCACATTATCCAGATCGCCGTTGTGAATGGCGTCGATGATGGCCCGGGTGTATTCCAGCTTGATGCGCGAGCCGACCCCGTAGGGCCCGCCGGACCAGCCGGTGTTGACCAGCCAGGCCTTGGCGCCATGCTCCTTCATTTTTGCGGCCAGAAGCTCGGCATATTTGCTGGGATGCCAGACGATAAATGCCGCCCCGAAACAGGCCGAGAACGTCGCCTCCGGCTCCTCGACGCCGACTTCAGTGCCGGCAACTTTGGCCGTGTAACCACTGATGAAATGGTACATCGCCTGGGCCGGCGTCAGTTTGCTGACCGGCGGCAAAACACCGAAGGCATCGGCTGTCAGGAGGATGATGTTCTTGGGGTGGCCGCCAACGCAGGGCACCTTGGCATTGTCGATGTACTCGATCGGGTAGGCCGCCCGGGTGTTCTGGGTAATGCTGGTGTTGTGGAAATCAACTTCGTGTGTTTGCGGATCGTAGACCACATTTTCCAGGACGGTGCCGAAGCGGATGGCGCTAAAGATTTCCGGCTCCTTTTCCGCTGAGAGATCGATGGCTTTGGCATAACAGCCGCCTTCAATGTTGAAGACACCCTGATCCGTCCAGCAATGCTCATCGTCCCCGATCAGCTGGCGCTCCGGGTCAGCCGAGAGAGTGGTTTTGCCCGTGCCAGAGAGGCCGAAGAAGAGAGACACATCCCCATTTTTCCCCTCATTGGCGGAACAATGCATGGAGAGGATGTTCTTCTTGGGCATAATGTAATTCATGACCGTGAAGATCCCTTTCTTCATCTCACCGGCGTATTCGGTGCCGAGGATGACGACTTCCCGCTTCTCAAAGGAGAGGTCGACGCTGGTTTTGGAGGTCATGCCCATGGTGTAACGGTTGGCAGGAAACTGCCCGGCGTTGAAGATGACGTAATCTGGCCTGCCGAACTCCGCCAGTTGGGCATCGGTGGGACGAATGAGCATGTTCCACATGAAGAGGGCATGGTAGGGGCGCGAGCAGATGATACGAACCTTAATCCGCTCCCGTTCATCCCAGCCGGCGTAGCCGTCGACGACGTAGAGTTTTTTGCGAGTGTTCAGGTAATCAATTGCCCGCTCCCGGTTAATTTCAAACGTATGCTCGTCTACGGCGACGTTGACAGAGCTCCACCAGATGTCGTCCTGGGAGGCCGGGTGGCGGACGATACGTTTGTCGCTGGGGCTGCGGCCCGTTTTGGCGCCGGAGCGCACCATCAGCGCGCCGGAATTGGCGATGGCAGCTTCCTCTTCATTCAGGACAGCTTCCTGATAGAGGCCAGCGGGAACGGCGTTGCGCACCACCTGTTTCACGTCAATGCCATGTTGGGTTAAGTTGAATTGACTCATAGATTCCTCGAAAAGTAACTACAGAATGGGAAATAGTCTGTCACGGTGCAGCATTACTGTACCGAATTTTAATGCAGATGCACTTCCTGACGAAAGTGATCCTGATCATTTACTATTCTCGTGTTGCGGGCCGGTGGGTTGGGCACCGGCCGGTAACCGCAACACCAGCAGCAAAATCAGCAGAAACGCCGGCAACTGGACCAGGATCGTGGCTGATGTCAGCCCCACCTGATCCGCCAGCACGCCATACAGCAGCCGCAGCGGCAATAGCCCGAACAACGCATTCACCGCGCTAACTGTGCCGGCCAGCCCCGGCGCACTGGCCAGAGATTGCGCTTTCATGATAGGCCAAAACATCGCCAGATAAAAACTGAGCGGAATGCCCAGCAGAAAACGGGGCCAGACGCCCGGCCAATAGAGCCAGAGTGGCAGCAAAAGCAAAACGAGCAGCGTCGCCGTCAGGAGGATGTGGCGCCGGCTGCGCTGCTGGAGCCAGCGGTCCAGAAAGAACAGGGCGACCAGGTTAACTGCCAGGGCCAGGCCGCGATAAACTGAGATGAGGAATTGGGACATGCCCACTTCGTCGGCCAGCCAGAGGTTCTGTAAGCTGAAGGGGAGTTCGGTGACGTCATGCAGTAGTAGAAAGGCCAGCCAGAAGAGGGCCGTCCGGTTGGTCAGGACCGCCCGGATGTTGCCGCCGATAGCCCGCCAGAAGGGGAGTTCGGGTTCGTCATCATCTGGGCTGGCACCGGCCGGTCCCGGAAACCGCGTTCGCAGGATGAAGCCAGCGTAGATCAGCGCCAGCCCCCCATTGACGACCAGCAGGCTGCGCCAGGGCAGTTCCAGCCAGAAGGTAACCGCCACCATGATGGGCGGCAGCAGGGCGCCGATGGTGTCGATCATGGTCGAACGGGCGTAGATCCGGTCCGGCGCCGCCGGATGGCTTTCCACCAGGACCACATCAGCGGTGTGCGCCAGCGGCCCGGAGCCGATCCCATAAAGGAAGAAGCCCACAGCCAGCAGAACAAAGGTCGGCGCAACGCCCATGACCATCACGGCCAGGCCGATGAAGATGGCGCCCAGGCCAAGCAGCCAGCGGCGTTGCCAGATATCGATAAATAGCCCGTTGAGCGGTTCGACGACGACGGCGACGTAGTCGGTGATCTGCCAGAGGAGGCTGGCCTGGGTATAACTCAGACCGAGCAGGTCACGGATGGTGGGTAGCAGCAGGTCAGGCAGGCCGCTGAGCAGCTCATCAAAAAAGCGGGCCAATAGACCGAGGCGGACGACCCGATCAGAGACGCCCTCGGCACGCGGGACCGGTTCAGGTTTTAGTTTGCGTAAAATCTGGTGCAAATTCATTTTCTGTTTCTTTTTTCTGGTGATTGGTGCCCGGTTGGATGGCGGCATAAAATGCCGGCAGCGTTCAGGACGTCCCAATTCATGGTTGCCAAAACGGGTGTCGTCGTGGACAGAAGTTGCGGCAAGCCAAACAGGCCGTAGCCATTAATAGCCGGCGGCAGCTTCCTAACAGAAAATGAATAGGGTGGCGCTCGGGCCTAGCGGGGTATGGTTGCGGGTGAAAGTTTCATTGTCGGTTATGATAATCGGCTATGGGATTGGGATCAAGGAGTAATCATGAATGAAGCAATTTTGCCGTCGGCGGTGGCGGCGATTGGGCAGACGCCCCTGGTGGATTTGAGCCGGCTGGTGGCGAACAGTGGATTAACCGGCCGGATCCTGGCCAAACTGGACTATCTCAACCCCGGCTTCTCCAAAAAAGATCGGATCGCTCGCCAGATCATCGAAGATGCCGAGGCAGCCGGCCAGCTCCAACCCGGGCAAACGGTGGTGGAGCTGACCAGCGGCAATACCGGCACCGGCCTGGCGATCGTTTGCGCGGTCAAAGGGTACAAATTTGTGGCGGTGATGTCGCGAGGCAACTCGCTGGAGCGGGCGCGGATGATGGCGGCGCTCGGGGCAGAAGTTGTTCTGGTGGATCAGCTGCCGGATTCGCTGCCCGGCCAGGTTTCCGGCGGCGACCTGGCCCTGGTGGAGGTTGAGGCCCAGCGGCTGGTGGTCGAACGGGGCGCTTTCCGGGCAGACCAGTTCAACCTGGCCAGCAACGCCCGGGCCCATGAGCTGCACACCGGCCCGGAGTTCCTGGCGCAAAGTGGTGGCCAGTTCAATGCCTTTTGTGATTTTGCCGGCACGGGCGGCTCGTTTGCTGGTTGTGCGCGGGCGTTCAAGGCGCATAACGTTGCGATCAAATGTTATCTGGTGGAACCGGCCGGAGCCGCTGTCCTCGCCGGCCAACCCCTGACCCGGCCCAACCACAAGATCCAGGGCGGCGGCTACGCCATGGCGCCGCTGCCCCTGATCGATGAGGCGCTGGTAGATGGCTACCTGCAGGTCGACGATGAGACCGCGACGCAGACCGCCCGCCGGCTGGCCCGGGAAGAAGGGATCTTCGCCGGTTTCTCCTCCGGCGCCAATGTGGCCGCTGCCCTGGAGTTGCTGCGTGGCCCTCATGCCGGGGAGACGGTGGCGGTGATTTTGTGTGATTCGGGGCTGAAATATCTGAGCACGGATTTGTGGGGCTAATGCTTTTAGCCAAGGAATAATTTCCATGGCTGCGCTAGAACAAGTGCCCTAAGGCACTTCATCTGACTCAGCTATGGAATTTATTCCTTGGCACTCTAAAACGACCATGCGCGATCGACGACCAATCCTGACATTTATTCTCCTCCTCATTCTCACCCTGCTGGTGCTGATCGCCATCCTGCCATCGATCGGCTACCGGCCGTCGACCCGTTACCTGGGGCAGGGGGAGCTGTGGGCGGCGCAGCATCTGACGCCGCTGGGGGAGCTGGCGCAGTATGCCTCGGTGATTGAGGTGAGGGGGGAATTGGCCTATGTAGTGGGCGGGCAGGCGCCGCTGCAGGATGAGGGGCGGGCCCGGGGGCTGACCATCTGGGCCGTGGCGGACCCGGCGGCGCCGGCCGTTGTTGGCTTTCTGGATGGTTTCTTTGGCTACGATCTGGCCGTGAAAGAGGGTTTTGTCTTCATCGCCAGCGGCGGCGAGCTGGTGGTGGTGGATGCGCGGGATGGGGTCCGGCCGGTTATCGCTGCCGTCATCCCGGCCGAGGGGCTGTTTGAGCTTTTCCAGACTGGCCGGGAGCTTTACCTGCTGACGGCCACCGGCATCCAGCTTTATGACGTTGCCGAGCCCGCCGAGCCGCGTCTGGTGGACACGATCCCCGGCCTGGTCGCCTGGGATGGGGCGGCGGTGGCGGACATCCGCCTATTTCTGACTGACGACGCACTGGTCTACCTCATGCCGGACCGCGAGGGGCGGCTGTTTGAATGGGGCCGCCTGACGCTCCAGGCTGCGCCCGGCGACAGCAGCCTGGTCAGCATTGATAATGAGCTGGCCGCCGCCGGCTCCCTGGTGGTGGCCACCGGCCGGGGCGGCTGGCACCTCTTTGACTTTGGCCCCGCCACGCCGCAATACCTCGGCTTTTACACAGATGATGTCCGCGCCCCGGCCGGTCTGGCTCTCGATTACCCGCTGTTGTGGCTGGCCGATGGGGCCAATGGGGTAGTCGCCTTTGACCTGAGCGAGCGGGACCGGCCGGTGCGCGTTGCCTATGACCACGAGCCGTTCGCGACGAATGTGGCCGTGGCCGGGGATGTGGTGTGGGCCAGCAGCCGGGCGGTGGCGCCGGTGCGTGCGCTGCGGTATGCGGGCCGACGGTAGAGACGCGCGGTGGCGCGTCTCCTATGGCGTCGGTCCCGCCTTGATCATGCGGGATGACCGCAGCGGGAGACGCGCCAGCGGCGCGTCTCCCTACCGCGGTACCACCAATCCGTGATCGGTGACCGCATACCCCGGAAACACCTCGTCGATCGACGGATTATTCAACCGGACGCGGATCAATTCGCCCAGGACGTCGCGGTAATCGGTGGTGATGGCCAGGTCGCCGGGGCCGACGAGCTGGTCGGGCTGGAGGCCGGGCCAGGCGGCGTGGACGCGGCCGCCGTTGATGCCGCCGCCGAGCAGCATCATCATGTTGCCATGGCCGTGGTCAGTGCCGAGGCCGCCGTTTTCCTGCAGCCGCCGCCCGAATTCTGACATCACGACTACGGAAACGTTATCTTTCAGCGGACCCAGGTCTTCGTAAAAGGCGGCCAGTCCCTCGCCGAGTTGGCCGATGTTGTTGGCCATCTGCCCCTCGCTGCTGCCCTGGGCAACATGGGTGTCCCAGCCGCCGACGTCGATGGTGGCAACCTCGACGCCGACGTCCGCATGGAGGAGGTGGGCGACGGTTTGCATGGCGTTGCCGAAGTCGTTCTGGGGGTAGGGGCGACCGGCCGGTGGCCGGCCCGTGTCGATGCTGGTCATAATTTCCATAGAGGCCAGCGTCTGGTTGGCCGCTGCTGCCAGCAAATCATCCTTTTCATTATAGAAGGCGGCCAGCAGCGCCTGCATCTCGCCGATGCGCTCGTCGCGCCCTTCCAGATGGTACTCGGCGATTGATTTGAGGGCGGTGCCGCTGATGGCACCGGTCAGGGCCGCCGGCAGCATGTCGCCGACGCCGATGGCGCGCAGGGCGGAACCGTTGCCGGTGTCCAGGCTGGTCAGATGGCGGGCCAGCCAGCCACTGTAATCGCCCCCTTCGCTGGCGCCGCGCTCCATCAAATCCTGGGCCTCAAAATGAGAACGGGTTTCATCCGGCGAGCCGGTGGCGTGGACGATGCCGAGGTCGCCGGCCTGGTAAATCTCCAGCAGCGGGGCGAGCGTTGGGTGGAGGCCAAAGAAGCCATCGAGGTCGAGGGCGCCGTCTGCGCCGGCCTGATCCGGCCGGGGGATGCCGATGGTCGGCCGGCGGCGATAATACTCATCATCCCCATGCGGCACGATGATGTTCAGCCCATCGGCCCCGCCGCGCAAAAAGACAACCACCAGCGTATCGCCGCGCGGCCCGACATGCGGGTCAGCCAGCGACACGCGGGGTAGCCAGCTGGGCAGGGAGACGATGGCGTTCCCCAGAATAAAAGCGCTGGCGCTCACCAGGCTCCCCGACAAAAACGACCGCCGGCTCAACCGGCCATATTCTTCACAATGCGTTACAAGCTTCTTCATGATCACTCCCAAAGGATGAATGCTGTTCCTGATTTAAGCTGGGATCTTGGCCACGGATTAGCACAGATTTCCACGGATTTTTCTTTCCCAAAAAAAGAAATCCGTGCCCAATCCGTGTTAATCCGTGGCTCCTCTTCTCACGTCCATTGGAAGGTGGGGCTGGCGAAGAGGAGACCAACGGCGTCTTCCAGGTCGGCGCGGACGGCGCGGTTGTTGGGTGGGCCGGCGCTGACGTAGTTGGTGAGTAACTCGGCTGTGGCCGGATCCAGCGCCCGACCGCCGGCGATCTGGCCGAACAGGCCAATGATCTCGGGTGAGGTTGAGACGCCGGCGGCTGAGACAATCGCTTCCAGCGGCACGTTGATGCCGGGCAGACTATTCCGAGCCAGGGCCAGGCTGAAGTTCCAACGGGGCAGCAGGTTGCTGGCCCAGGCGGCTGAGACGTCCGGGTAGCCATCCGGCGGCGGCCAGAGATGGCGGGGCTGGCCCATCTGATTTAGCCAATCTGTCAGGCCGCGGCTGGCGCGGCGGCCGGGTGAGAAGTCAACATGTAGGGCCCGCAGCGCCGACATCATGAAGGTGTAGGGGCGCTTTAGCTTGGGCGGGGCGGTCGCAAATTCCTCGCTGAGGAAGATGACGCGCAACATGCTTTTGATGTCGCCATCCGTTTCCAGGTAGGTGGTGGCGACCCGGTCGATCAGGCTTGCCGGCGGCTCATCGGCGACGAAGCGGCGGACCAGCTTGGTGGCGATGAAGCGAGCGGTGGAAGGGTGGGTGACCAGCAGTTCCAGGAGCTGGTTGAGATCTTGCTGGACGGTTTGACCGGCCGGTAACGTCTCCCCCAGAATCACCTTCGCCCCTGTATCATGCTGATTTTCGTTGAAGACAAGCTGGCCCTGGCGGCGACCGCGCCGGCCGACGTGTAGGCCCGTCAAGGCCCGGGCCAATTCCTGGACATCCTGCTGGTCATAGCCGCCGTCAACACCCAGCGTATGCAGCTCCATCAGTTCCCGGGCGTAGTTTTCGTTGGGCTCACCCTTGTTGTTCTGCACATTGTCCAGGTAGGCCATCATGGCCGGGCTTTGGGCGGAGGCCCAGAGCAGGTCGCGGAATTTGCCCAGGGCGTGCGGGCGGATCACGTCGCGGTCGTCGACGATTTTCAGGAAGAGCATGACCTGGTTTTTACGCACGTAGATGTTGAAATGGTCGCTCCAGAACTCCACCATCGCTTCGTATAGCTGGCGTTTGGACATCAGGGCGCGGGCGTAGGTGACGCTGGCCAATTCGATGGCGGCATCGCGCGCTTCCTGTTCGACGAGCTCGCCGATTTCCATGTTGTAGAGCGTCAGACCGCGCACGTAGAGGTCGGCGGCACTGTCGTCGATCGCTTCCCAGGCAAGTTGCTGCTCCAGGTAGGCGGCCAGGCCCAGGTTGCGGGCGGCGCTGATATCGCCGGGCCGCGGCCCGTAGCCAGCTCGATTGAGCAGTCGCCAGACGGGATCGACGTCGATAGCCGGCAGCCCGGCGGCGCTGCCCGTTTGGGCGGGCAGGCCGTCGGGGCTGGCGGTGGGGTCGGCCAGGAGCAGCTCATCAGGCAGGTCGCTCTGGTGCAGCTGGCGGCTGACCTCGCTGCAGGCAGTGGCGGCGACGCCGGCGGCAGCCAGGCTGCTCAGTTTCAGGAAGTCGCGGCGTGTGAGCGGCATGGTCGGCCTCCGTGCTTAGCGCTGGTTGGCCAGCGTTGGGTTGATGGCAGTTGCGGCCACAGGTTCTGGCGTTGCTTCGGTCGTTGGTACCCAGCCAATGATGCCAAAGATGGCGGCGCCGATAACGGTTGTGCCCACAATAGGGGCGAAGAGGAACCAGCCGATGATGGGGAAGAGGCAGGCCAGTTCATAGACAACCGCGCCGCGTAGCAGGTTCAGCATTGCGGAGGCGGGGCTGAGCATCGGCTCGAGTCGGGCGCCGAGGGAGCGGGCCAGGCCGGCGGCGCCCAGGGTGCCCAGCCCCATGCCGAAGAGGGCGGCGGCAAAAGCGGTGAAGCGCAGGGGGCCAAAGGCGGCCTGGGCCGTCATGGCAATCCAGAGGCTGAGCAGGGCAACCAGGGGCAGCCCCATGAAGAAGGATTTGACCGGCGTCTGGCTCAGGCGCTGGGCAGTTCGGGTTGTCACTTTGGGTAGCAGCAGGTTCAGGGCGACCAGCAGAGCGGGCAGCGTGATCAGCATGCCCAGCAGGGTATAGACGACGATATAAACATCAGCCATGGTGTTTTCTCCAGAAAGTGGGGCCGGCGAGCGCGACCCGGATGGTATGTCCCATGGCTACCCACTTTAGGGGAGAAGATTGGCCATCTTGCTATGCAGATGTAAAGTAATTGTAAAATTTGGCCGGCTGGGGACCGGCCGGTTTGAGTACAGTCCGCATGAACACTTTCTCACACCTGATCGTCAATGGTGCGTTGGCCCGGCCGCTAAAACGGAAAATGGCCGGCTGGCGCCTGCCCCCCTGGCATACAGGTGCCTTTTTGCTGGGCTCCATCGCGCCGGATATTCCGCTGACGCTTATCGCCGTCGTCCTGGGGGCGTATGACCTGTTTTGGGGTGCCGGCCTGCCCCGGCCGGATGAGCCGGCGGCCGCGACCAGTCTGATGAGCCAGCTATTCAACGACTGGTTTTTTCACGATCCCTGGATTATCACCGCCCAAAACATGTTGCAGAGTCCGCTGCTGATCCTTCTATATCTGTTTCTGGCGTATTGGTTCTGGCGCCGGGGCCGGCTGGGCGGCTGGCTCTTTTGTTTTGCGGCAGGCTGCCTCCTGCACACGCTGGGCGACATACCCCTGCATCATGATGATGGCCCGTTGCTGCTCTTTCCGCTCAATTGGGAGTGGCGCTTCTTCAGCCCCATCAGTTATTGGGATCCGGCCCACTTTGGCCAGCAATGGGGTCGTTTCGAGATGATCCTGGATCTGATTCTGCTGCTTTATCTGCTGGTGAGCTATCGCTCTACCCTGCTGGGCTGGTGGCGCCGCCGGCGATCACCACACTAACTTCTCCCTCCAACTTTTTTAGCCCGAGCAATTTCCCTCATTAAGCCTCGCCACTACCTTCAGCCTTTCTTCAGGCAGGCTTTACTTTGTGCTGTTGCCTTAGGGAATACTGGGGACCGTGCAACCGTTCAGGTGCTACCAGCTGGTGGCGTTGCCGGTCACATGGTTTACCAATGACATCTCCCTCTATCAGTCACGGTAAAGCGTGGTGACGGGCGCCGGCCCTGAATCGGGACCATTCAAATTCTGAAAGCTTTCGACCAGATTGAATAAACGTGGTTTGGCAAGATGCCCGATCGGTGAAGGCACGATCCTTCAGGCTGCATGGCGCGGGAACCACACACACATGGAATGGAGATGAAAATGAATCAGTTCACAATCAACTACAAGCGTGTTACCCTGGCAATTCTTCTGGCTCTGGCTGCGATGGTGCCGTTCGTACCGATGGTGGCCCAGGCCTGTGGCAGCGGTGGCGCAACCGGCGGTTGCTAAACATCTGATGTAAGAACATTAAAGGGGAACAGGTCCATACTGTTCCCCTTTTTTATTGGTAACGTTTCAGGGCGTCACGGACCTGGGCGGCGATGATGTGGTCGGGATTTGTGCTGATAAGAGCCAGGCTTTCCAGCCGATCTTTTTCTGCCTGGTCCGCCCATCCGAGCTTGCGATAAACACCAAAGCGTGTTGCCAGGGAGTAGGCGAGCCGCAACTTATTGTCCTGCTCTTGCCAAAAGCGTACGGCTTCGTTGAGGTAAGGCAGCCCTTCCATCGGACGGCCATCAGCCAGAGCTGTATCGCCCAGCCCGTGCGCGGTCATGGCCAGTAACCAGAGGTGGCTCCGCTCACGTAGATAATTTGTATCAATGCTTTGAAAAAGGTCGGTTGCCGCTTCATAGTTTGCCTGCCAGTAATAGATGGCCGCAAGGTTGATGCGACAAAGGTAAAGATCGTAAAGATCGCCGGTGACCATGAGAAGCTGTTCCGCCAGGCGGTATTTCTCAATAGCCTCTTCCCGCTGAGCCATGGCGCTAAGCGCATAACCCCAATTGATATAGATCCTGGCCTGCTCGATAAGGCTATCCCCCCGATTCTGTTGAATCGTAAGGGCCTGCACAAAATAGGCTTCCGATTGCTCTGGCTCTTGCAAATCAAGAGCCAGAAGGCCGCGCAGGCTGAGGACAGAGGCAAGCTCCTGGGGGCTGGCTTCTGCTTGAGTGAATTGCTGACGCGACTTTTCGGCAAGCGGTAGAGCTTCTGCGGCTCGCTGTAGGCGGTACATGTCGGTAGCCAGCTGATAACAGGCAAGGCCAATCAGGCCGGGATCCGCCAGCTTTTCGGCCAGGGCCAGGGCCTGTTGGTGGATCTGGACAGCGTCATGAAGCGACTGCTGGGTATTCTGGTAGCCAATGAGCTGCCCGAGGCGGCAAAGCAGCCTACAGAAGAGGGCATTGTCCTGAATGGGGGCGATGTCGACAGACTTTTGCAGCCAGCCAACCCATTCATAATTCAGGTGCAGGCGTTCGATATAGCGAAACAGGTGCAGTAGTGTCTGCACAGTCTCTTCCCAGAGCTCGGGGTTCTGCAGCCCCCGGCTGATCGCCTTGCGCATATCGTCGTTACGGCGCAGCAGCATGGCGACATCATTTTCATTGGTATCGATGTTTTGGCGTTGCCAGAAGCGCAGGGTGTTAGCTGTTACTTCCTGCAAAAGCTGTTGTTCGAGATCAGTTGCTTTCATCAAACCTAGTGGTGAGGAAATTCAGGGTTAATTGGTGCAAAGCGTAGCGTCGTTCCGTGAAATTTCCCTGGATTTCCAGAATAGAAGCGAGACTCAACTCCTGAACGGTAGATAAAAACTGATCAGCGGTCAGGTTGCTGATGGCGGTGAGTTCTGCGGCGGTGCCACCGGCCGGTGAAAAGTTGTAAATGGCCAGCAGTAATGTCTGGCTGGCAATCGATAATTTCTCCCAGGTCCGCTCAAAGATATCGTGATAAAGTGCCTCAACAGGTTGCCCCTGCCCGGAGGCAAACGCGTCAATCACTTCAGCCAGAGAAGAGCGCTTGAGGAGCGTTGTGATAAGCAGGATGGCTTGTGGATGCCCGTTCGTTATGGCCAGGATCTGCTCGATATGCTCTTCAGAGACCTCATCGCGCCGGGCAACGCCCTGGTCCTGCAAATGGAACAGCAGCAGGGCCCGCGCGTCCGCCTTGGAAAGCTCATGAATCGCGCGGGCGGGCACGACGATATGATTCTGCGGCTGGTTACGGCTGGTGATAATGAAGAAGCTGCGCCCGACAATGGTACGGAGTTGTTCCAGGAAATAGCTGACAACCGCAGTGGACTCGATGTTATCAATGAGAATCAAGTATTCACGCTCGCTCAAAGCTTCCCGCAACATGCGCTCGCGATGATTCAGCGGCAGCAAATTCTGGCCCGGGGCAATAAAACTAATCAGGCGCCCAACAGCCAGATCCCAATACTCTTCCGGCGACCGTGTCTGGCCGACGACCTCACCGGGCAGTCCGACAAAAAGCAATTGCTTATACCAGGGCTGGCGGGCAACATGATAAGCCAGGGCCATAGCCACAGTGGTCTTGCCGATACCGCCCAGTCCCGTTAGCAGCAGCATATGCTGGTTGTCACCTGGCTCTGTGAGAGGCTCCAGCTCCAGCAGCAGCTTGTCAAGGCCAAAGGTGCGGCGATACTCAGGGACCGGAAAATCCTTGAGCTTCAGGGGCATCTCCGGGGCAGCTTCCAGCTGCTCCGCGTCCCAGATAATCTGGATTAGCCAGTCGGCGCCATCCTTTTGCCGGCGAGAAAGCGTTGCTGTGGAGATATTAAATCTCTCTGCCAGGCTGCGCCGTGACTCGCCCTGGAAGTAAAAAGCGTCGACAATAGCGGCGATTTCTTCATTCTGGGGGTCTTGCTCTTTGGTGGCGGCAGCTCGCTGTTTTAATGTGTCCAGGGCTTTGTCCAGAATAGCACGGGCCAATTGCTGGGGCGGGGCAGCCTGCTCCCTGATAAGAGCCTGCTGAAAAAGGCGAAGATTGCGTAAATGAGTGACAAGATCTGAATCATTTACGCGCAAGGCGCGCAGTGCAGCAAAAATTTGAGCAGCAAAGGCGTCAGTTATCATGATTTACCGGTTTGGTGTGATAAATTTTGACCCCATCATGATAAATTCTACCAACTTATCTCGTATATACTAATCGTAGTCGTAAAACCAGTTGGGGCTACTTGGCAGACAACAACGCAGCACGGGCTGTTGCTGGTGTTAATATTCAACAACGTTGCTCTTGATCGTTGTCTGGAAAAGCGACTACCTATCTCATCTAGTAAGGGGGATGAGCAAAGACGCTTTTTTGCCAGGTTTGTTGATAATCTATCCGGAGAGTTGGCAAGCCTGGCACCAGGTGCTTCGTGGGGGAACGCCTAGGGACGCAGTTGATTAACTGATTCAAGCAACGGCCGATGTCAGATGTTGAGGGATGATATCTGGCATCGGCCTGTTTGCTAGGTGGGTGGATGCAATATGGGCCAGGCAATTTTGCCTGGCCCAACCCGTTTATTGGGGAGTTGGCAACAAACCGCACCTCATGAATCAGCATCCTGATAGATGATAGTGTCCGGCCGAAACGCGGCCCAGGAAAACCAGAAATGGTCCGCGTGCACAATAGGCGTGAGCTGGCGGCCAACCAGAGGCCCGGCCACCGCCAACCCCACAATATTCCAGCTGCTGCCCGTTTCCGCATCGACAAATAGATCGCCTTCCCGACTAAACGTGAGCAGTTGCCCATCCAGTTCCCGCGCAAACACATTGGTAGCCCCCACATCCTCGCCTTCGGCAATGGTGCGGTTGCCCAGGGCGCTGGCGGTGCCAGGGCGATGGAACAGAACCAGCTCATGCCCGGCCTGACTATCATTTATCACGCCTTGCTCAGCCAATAGCTCCAAGGGATAAGCCAGCGCTAGCGCTTCGTCGGCGAAGTAGAGCGTCACAACGCGCGCCATAGCCGGGAGGCGACCATCCAGCTCGCCCGTAAAAAGGAAAGGATTGCTGCCGATCGTGTCATACCCGGCATAGGGGTTGGTGCCATAGGCGCGGTTGAACCCGGTCTCGCGGGAGAGCACCTGGCCCAGAGTGTAGGCCTCCTTAAAATCGGCGTAGCTGATGATGGCGGAGGGGAGAAATTCCAGCTGGGAACCAGTCAGCTCACCCACGATCGCCTCGCCGGTGAACTGCTGCCAGAGTGATTCTGTCTGTCTATCCCACATGACCAGATCCGAATTACGCAACAGGCCGGAGGTGCCGAAGTCATAGACCGTATCGCCGAGGTGGCGGTTAAAGACGATGGCTGAATTACAGAGGGGGCAAAAGGTGACGGTCACCACCTCACCGCCGACCTCATCGTTGACGATTTCGTGCCAGGTGAGGATTTGCAGCGGGTAGGCGCGGGCATCGCCATTAATCAGCAGGGAAATGACCGGTTCATTGTCGGCTAGCCATTCATCGGCGGCGCTAAAAGGGACGAATTGTGGGTCGTCCAGCGGCGGGATGCCGTCACGGGGCGGGCCGCCGGCGAACAGCTCGTCCAGGTCAATAGCGCTGTTCGACCAATCGGTTGCCCAACTGCCGACATTGCTGGCCAGGCGATCCGGTAGCAGGTTGGTTGTTGTTGGCTGGGTGGTGGCGGTCTGGGTATTGGCGGTTGGCTCTGGTGCCGTACCGGCCGGTGCCGCCATCGCTGTCTCACTTTCTGTTGCCTCGGTCACCCCGCCGCTGGTCGGCGTGCAGGCCGTCAATAACAGCGTCATGAGTAGCCAGGCGAATGTCAAAACGGTATGCCTGTGCATCAGTTTATCCTTTTTTTGTATCGATTTATCACCAGGATCATGATAACCATTTGAGGCGGCAATTCCGTAAGCCGCCTTCCTGAAATGATGCTTGGACCGTACTGTCAGCCAACCCATTGCGACATTGTGGCGGGTTCGTCATAATATCAGCAGCGGGAAAGCTATGGATTTACTGCTTCAAACTCTACGTCAGCAATGGATTGTTCTCGGCTCGTTTGTCGCCGTCATGATTGGCCTGCGTTTTTTGGACGCACGGTTGGGTGGCCGGTTGCTGAACCAGCTGGCGCTGGAACCCCGGACGGTGCCAGCACCCATCACTTTCTTTTCCTATGCCTTCATGCACCTGGACAGGCAGCACCTGTTTGGCAATCTGCTTTACTTTTTGCCGTTTGGTTGGCTCATTCTGTTCCAGGGTATTCGCAACTTTCTGCTGGTGACGCTGTTGATAACCTTTCTGACAGCGCTTGGCGTCTGGTTGTTTGGCACAAAGGGCTCCCGGCAAGTGGGTTCCAGCGGCCTTAACCTGGGCTATCTGGGCTACTTGATGTCAGCCGGCCTTTTTAATGCTGATGTGGGGATGATTGTACTTTCCCTCTTCGTATTCCTCATCTTCCACGGCCTGTTTCGCCAGATTCTGCCCTGGCAGCGCGGCGTCTCAACCTCAGGTCATTTTTTTGGCTTCCTGAGCGGTATCGCCACAGCCTGGCTGCTGACCTGGTATTACACACAATGATGGATTAAAAACTGATGACAGATGCCAAACGCTGGCAGTTTGCGCCTCAAGCGGCTCAGGCTCTGGTGGCTAACACCGCCCTGGAACCGCTCGGTGTGACGATTACTGCCCTTGACGAAGAACAAGTGGTCCTGACCATGCCCATCACCAATGCGGCCCGGCAGCCGATGGGGATGCTGCACGGCGGCGTCAGCCTCCTTCTGGCGGAATCAGCGGCCAGTATGCACGCTGCCTTTCTCGTGGATGTGAATGAGAAAGTGCCCGTGGGGATTGAAGTGAGCGGCAGCCATCTCAACAGCGCCGCTGATGGTACCGTCGCAGCGGTCGGCAAAGTGTTGCGCCTTTCCCGCTCGCTGGTGGTCCACGAGGTGGCTATCTGGCACCAGGAGACGGGCAAACAACTTTCGGCGGTCCGGGTGACCAATTATTACAAGACGGTAAAGCGAACATGATTCCTGAACATTTTCAACTAGACATGAAGCCGGTCGCGCGGCCGGAAGCGATGGTGCGCGCCCCGGGTGTCCGTATCACGGTTTTGACTGAGCGGCTGCTCCGCCTCGAGCATGATCCGGCTGAGGAGTTTGTCGATCGGGCCAGCCAGGTGGTCTGGTACCGGGAACAGCCGGTGCCAGCCTTTGATATGGAGCGGAGCGATGGGGAGCTGATCCTGCGCACGGAGGCGTTGACTTTGCGCTATACCGGCCGGTCCGCCGCCGCCGGCTTCACCCCCGATAACCTGCAAATCAGCCTCAATGAGCAGAAAACAACCTGGCATTACGGCCAGCCGGATCGCGAAAATCTGCTGGGCACCTGCCGTACACTTGACCAGGTCAGCGGCGCGACGCCACTGGAACTCGGCCTGCTTTCGCGGGCCGGCTGGACGGTGCTGGATGATAGCCAGACGCTGCTGTTTAATGAGCAGGGCTGGCTAGAGCCGCGGCCAGCCGGGTCAGAAACCCGCGATCTCTATTTCCTTGCCTACGGCCTGGATTTCAAGAGCTGCCTGACCGATTACAGCAAAATCGCCGGCAAGACACCTTTATTACCGCGCTGGGTCCTGGGTAACTGGTGGAGCCGTTTCTGGCGCTACAGTCAGGCAGAGTTGCAGGGGCTGATGGCCGCTTTCCGGGAACATGAGGTGCCGCTTTCTGTCTGCATTGTTGACATGGATTGGCACCTGACGAATATCAGTGAGACGGTCTCTGGCTGGACGGGCTACACCTGGAATCGGGAGTTGTTCCCGGATCCGGCCGGTTTTATAAACTGGCTACATAACCAGGGCTTGCATACCGCCCTCAATCTCCACCCCGCTTCTGGCGTTTACCCGCACGAAGAACAATACGAAGCGATGGCCGCCCGGCTTGGCCACGACACCAGCGCCGCCGCCCCCATCCCTTTCAACATCCCTAGCCCGGAATTTGCCAATGCCTACTTTGAGTTGTTACATCATCCCTATGAAGAAATGGGCGTTGATTTCTGGTGGTTGGACTGGCAGCAGGGTGAACTGAGCGGCCTGCCCGGGTTGGACCCACTCTGGTGGCTCAATCATCTGCATTTTTACGATCTGGCCCGGCATGGCGACCGGCGTTCCTTCATCTTTTCCCGCTGGGGTGGGCTGGGGAATCATCGGTACCCGATTGGTTTCTCCGGCGATACGGTGGTGGATTGGGCCTCACTGGCCTTCCAGCCCTACTTCACGGCGACGGCGGCCAATGTGGGCTACGGCTGGTGGAGCCATGATATCGGCGGCCACATGTTTGGGCAGGAGGATCGGGAACTTTATACTCGCTGGGTTCAGTTTGGCGTTTTTAGCCCGATCATGCGGCTACATTCGACCAATAACCGGTACCATGAGCGGCGTCCCTGGGGGTATGACGCTGAGGTGTTGCGCATCACGCGCGACGCGATGCAGCTGCGCCACGCACTTATCCCTTATCTTTACACGCTTTCCTGGGAGAACGCGACAGCCGCCCGCTCACCCATCCGGCCGATGTACCATGAATACCCGGCGGCTGACGAAGCGTATCACTGCCCCAACCAGTATCTTCTGGGCACTGATCTGATCGTGGCGCCGTTCCTGGAACCGGCCGATGAGACCACCGGCCTCAGCCGGACCGTTGTCTGGCTGCCGGAGGGGCATTGGTTTGATTTCTTTGACGGCACCTATTATCAGGGTGGCGGCTGGTATGCGATTTATGGGGCGCTGGACCGCATTCCGGTCTTTGCCCGGGCCGGCACCATTGTGCCGTTGGGGCCGAAGGTGGGCTGGGGCGGTGTTGGCAACCCGGCAGAGCTGACGGTGCATCTTTTCGCCGGCGCCAACCAGCAATTTACGCTCTATGAGGATGATGGCGCCACCACCGCTTTTGAAGATGGCGCCTACAGCCTGACCAATTTTATCCAGCAATGGAGCCCGCGGCAGTTGACGCTGATCGTGGAACCGGCCGGTGCTCCCGCTGACTATCTACCCGACGAACGGACCTATCACTTCTGCCTCCATGGCGTCAGAGACCCGGGTCAGGTGCTGGCGGCGATCAACGACGAGCAGGCGTTTGCGCCGTATGAGTATGATGCGGCCCGAGAAGAGCTGCGGCTCAGTCTCAAGGCCGCCAGCGCGGATCGGCTCACTATCAGCCTGAACTGTGAAAATGACAAACGGCTTTGGGCGCGGCGTGACCGTACCCTGGACCAATGCCGCGTCATGCTGGCGGCATTCCATTTGCCCAGCATTGCCAAGGAAACGTTGTACGGGCAGATGGAAAAGCTGCTGCAGGAGCCGGCTATCCTGGCCAAGTTTGCCCTCACCCTGAGCGAGGCCCAGGAGCGGGCGCTGCTCGAGGTTAGCCAGCAGGCTGGCGTACACCATGTGCGGGATACGCGCGATCCGGACCTGGTCATTCTGTGGAATAACCGGGAAAACAGCGGTATCCAGTTCCAATATGTGCGCCAGATGCCGGACCAATGGAATCAGCCGCACCTGTTCCGCAGCAGCCAGGGCGACGTGCCTCGCTTCCGGGCCATCGTGCCGCGCACGCGGGCGGATGCGGCCCGCGCAGCGGCGGATGAAGCCAAGTGGCAGCTGAGTGTGAGTTATTGGGATCTGCTGCAATGGCGGATTGAGGGGTAGGTGTATGGCCTGCAACTGCGGGGCCGGCAGCGTACGTCCGGCAGCGTGAGGCGTGAAGCACGAGGCGTGAATCACGAGCCCAACATCGCGAGGCGCGAATCGCGAAGCACGAGGCGCGAAGCACGAGGCGCGAAATGCGAGGCGCGAAGCACGAGGCACGAATCGCGAGGCGCGAAGCACGAGGCACGAATCGCAAGGCGCGAAGCACGAGGCGCTAAAGCGCCACGCTACGGGCGCGTCTGCTGAAGGCAGACTTTGTGTTCACGCCGAACGCTGCTCTGTGGCCCAAGTTTGCTGGAAGCACACTTTCTGTTCGCGATGGACGCCATCCTGTAACCCAAGTCCGCTTCCAGCGGACGCGCCCGTAGCGTGGCAGTTCACTGCCTCGCGCCGCTGGGCTTGGGCAGCACTTAGGACTAGAGAGGGGCGGTAAAACCGCTATAATTCTGCTATGAGATTTGTCGATCTGATTGAGAAGAAACGAGATGGTCACAGCCTGGCTACAGACGAGATTAACTGGTTTATCGAGTCGGTCACGGCTGGGACGGCGCCGGATTACCAGGTGTCGGCGCTGCTGATGGCGATTGTGATACGGGGGATGTCGCGGCGGGAGACGGTTGACCTGACCCTGGCCATGGCTGACTCCGGTGACCGGCTGGATCTGAGCGACGTGGTCCCCTTTGCCGTGGACAAACATTCCTCTGGCGGCGTGGGTGACAAAACGACCCTGGTGGTGTTGCCGGTCGTGGCAGCCTGCGGCGTGCCGGTGGCCAAGATGAGTGGCCGTGGCCTGGGCAGCTCCGGCGGCACACTGGACAAGATGGAGTCGATTCGGGGCTGGTCGCCTGATGTGCCGCTCGACCGTTTCCGGGCGCAGGTAGCCGACATTGGCCTGGTGTTGGCCGGTCAGACGGCCAAGCTGGCCCCGGCCGATGGCATCCTCTACGCGCTGCGCGATGTGACGGGGACGGTGCCATCGACCCCGTTGATTGCCGGCTCCATCATGTCCAAGAAGCTGGCGGCTGGCGCCGATGGCATCGTGCTGGATGTGAAAGTGGGTAGCGGCGCCTTTATGCACACGGTGGCCGAGGCGCGCGAGCTGGCCGAGATCATGGTCAACATCGGTCATGACGCCGGCCGGCAGACGGTGGCTGTGCTCTCTGACATGAATCAGCCGCTAGGGGTGGCCATTGGCAACACCCTGGAGGTGCAGGAGGCCATCGAGACAATGAATGGCGGCGGTCCGGCCGATTTTCTGGCCCATTGTCGCAAGATTGCCGGTCACATGCTGGTTTTGGCTGGCAAATATCCGTCCGTTGAGGCCGCTCAGGCGGCGATTGACACGGCGCTTAACGATGGCTCAGCCCTGGCCAAATTCCGGGCCATGGTGGTGGCGCAGGGTGGCGATGGTGAGCTGATCGACCAGCCGGAGAAGTTGACGCGGGCGGCGATTATCCGGCCGGTTACCGCCAGCCGTGATGGCTATATTGGCGCCATGGACACCGGCCGGATCGGCTGGAGCGCCGTCCATCTGGGCGCCGGGCGGCTGACCAAAAGCGACCCCATCAACCATGCGGTGGGGATGATGATGCCGGTTAAGATAGGTGACAAGATTGGGGCCGGCCAGCCGCTGGCTGAAATTCATGCGGCCGACGAGGCAAGCTGGGCGCAGGCGGCGGCGGAGCTGACGGCAGCGATCAGCATCGTGGACGAGCCGGTGGCGCCCCTGCCGCATTTCTACGGCACCATCGAGTCGGGGTAAAATAGGGCCAGCTACATTAAAGGTTTCGCTGACATTTGGAGTTTGAGATGATTAGTTTGGGTGTCGATATTGGTGGTTCGGGGATCAAGGCTGCCCTGGTGGATACGGAGAAGGGCAAGATGATCAGCGAGCGTCTGCGTGTGGATACACCGGAGTCGCTGATGCCTCAGGATGTTATCCCGGCCATCGTCGGTCTGATCAAGCAATTTGACCATGATGGGCCGGTCGGGATGGGGTTTCCGGCTGTGGTTATCGATGGCTGCCCCGGCACGCCATTTACGGCCCATCATATCCAGGAATGGGTGGGCTATCCGGTGGCCCGGACGGTGAGCGAGCAATTAGGGCGATCGGCCATCATGCTAAATGATGCGGATGCGGCCGGTATTGCCGAGATGCGTCACGGCGCGGGCCGTAAACACAGTGGCACTGTGATTGTGCTGACGCTGGGTACCGGTATCGGTAGCGCTATGTTTGTCCAGGGTTACCTGCTGCCGAACACCGAGCTGGGCGCCATTTACCTGAAAGGTCACGACGAATACGTGGAGCAGTATTGCGCCGGCCGCATCAAAAAAGAGCAGAAGCTCAAATACTCGCTTTACGGCGAGCGGCTTAATGAGTACCTGCTTTATTTGAACCACCTTTTCCGGCCGGAACTGTTTATCATCGGTGGCGGGATCAGCAAGCAGCATAAGAAATATAAGGTCTCATTTACCCTGGATACGCCGGTGCTCCCGGCCCGGATGCGCAACGAGGCGGGCATCATCGGCGCCGCCATGGCGGCTGCCAGTTAGCTGCTTCCAACGCTCCGGGGCCTCTGGTATAATGCCCCTTATGTTGAATAAAAAGCCAGGTCAGCGCCTGGCTTATTTGCCAGAAGCTGATGTCGAGAAGATAGCTGAATGCCTGGTGGCGTTTGCCAACAGTGAAGGCGGCTTGATTGTGCTGGGCGTCGACGAGCAGGGGCAGCCGGCTGAGCCGATCTGGGAAGAAGAGGCTGAAGGGGCCTGGCGCGGGGCGGCCGCCCGCTGTCGCCCACCGGTAGCCAGCCAGTGGCAGGCGATTGAAGCGGGTGATAGCCAACTCATCGGCATCGAGGTGGCCCGCAGCCCGGAGCTGCATAGCCTGGACGATGGCCGAGTCTTGATGCGGCGGGGGCTGGAGAACCGGCCGGTCACCGGCAACGACGTGCAACAACTTGCCGCCAGCAAAACCAGTGGCGATTTTGAGAGTGAGGCGGTCCCTGGCGCCAGCCGGGAAGATTTTGACCCCGATATTGTTTCAGAATATTTCACCAAGCGGGAAGCGCGGGGCACGGCCCGCAGCGGCACGCTTGACGAGATGCTCTTCGAGATTGGCGCCGTCGATTATGATGGGCGGCCTACCGTAGCTGGCATTCTCCTGTTTGGCCGCAACCCCCAGGCGTTTTTTCCCCAGAGCGGGTTGGTGTTTGTCCGCTTCCCGGGCACGGTGCCGGGCAGCGAGGATGGCGGCGCCGGTTATGGCCGGCGCGATGAGCTGACCGGGCCGCTGGCGCGCATTGTCGAGCGGGCCTGGAGCATCACCTGGGAAGAGATGCGGGTTGGCGGGCGGATCAGCCACCTGGAGCGGGAAGAGCTGACCGAATACCCGCCCTTTGCCGTGCGCGAGGCGCTGATCAACGCCGTCGCCCATCGCGATTACCGGATCAAGGGGCGGCGCATCGAAGTGCGTATGTATGCGGACCGGCTGGAGGTGATCAGCCCCGGTGGCTTGCCCGCCTACATCACCGTCGAAAATCTGGTCGAAGAGCATTATTCGCGCAATCCCCGCCTGGTGAACGGGCTTTTCCAATGGGGTTATATCGAGGAACTGGGCCTGGGCATTGATCGGATGATCGAGGATATGGTTCAGGCCGGCCATCCCCCGCCCGTTTTTCGGGCCCAACCCTACTCCTTTACCGTGGTGCTGGAAAACAAGCGCCAGGAAGTTGTCCCCGCTAAATGGACCCAAAGTACCAATGAACGGCAGAAAAAAGCGCTCGCCTTCGTCCGTGAAGATGGTAGCATCACCAACAGCGATTATCAGCGCCTTTGCCCTAATGTCAGCCCTGAGACGTTACGCCGGGATCTGAATGATCTGGTGGACCGTGGGCTGCTGCTAAAGATAGGTTCAAAGAAAGGTACGCACTATATACTGAAGTAATCTTCAGTTGGGATTTCCCACAGTAACCCACAACGGAGCCGTTTATCCCACATCTTTTGTGGGATATATGTGGGATAAATGTGGCATAAAGCGATCAGGCAGACGTGACACTGGCAGCAAATCTTCTATTTATTTTTCCGGTCACTTTTGTGGTCCTGGGTTTCTGGCTCTGGCGGAGCCAGCGCTGGCAGCTGCCGGCCAGCCGGCAATGGCTGCTGGCGTTATTGTTGTTTGCGGCCTGGTCGACCGTGTTGTTTAGTTACGCCCTGGATTCGGAAGCCAATTTCCTGACGACATTTCGCTGGCGGGTATTGAGCAATTATCTGCTGAGCGGGGCGCTGTTGGCGATGGCGTGGACGACCGGCCGGTATCTCAGCGTCCCCCACAAACGGCTGGCCCTGCCTCTTGGCGCCGGCGCCATCTTGCTACTCGCCGCCTTTCTAGTCGATCCCTCCACGCTCTGGCCCAATTTATTTGATACGGTCCGGCTGGCCAGCCAGGATGTCAAACAGTTTGACGTCTGGGGTGCCATCTGGGGGGCGACGCTTTTCCTGCCAGTCTTTGCCGCCTGGATTATGGTGCAGCAGGCGTTGCGCCAGCTGCCCGACTCTGTCAGTAGTAATCAGCTTCGCTTCTGGCGGCTGGTTCTGCTGCTGGCGCTGGCCGGCTGTGTGCCGGGCTTGATCCGGCAACCGGGGCAGATCTTCTGGTCGCTGTCTGCGGCAATTCTGTTTCTGGCAGCCGGCTTGTTAGGCAGCAATGTCCTGGGCAATAGTGGGTTACCTGAAATACGTCTGGTTTACCGGCGTATTGCCAGATTGCTGCTGACGGTTCTGCCGGTGCTGGCCCTGACCTTTCTGGCCATCTGGATTGTGGTGCGGACGGAGCTGGGCGTCCAGCTAACAGCGAACAACTTTGGTCTGGCGGTTACGGCAGCGCTTATGAGTGTGGCGGTTGTTTTTAGCAGCCAACTTTTTGCCTCGCTGCTAAGCTGGCTGGCCCGGCGGCGGCGGCAACCGGAACGGCAGTTGGCGCCGCTGGAATGGCACGATGATATGCTGGATTTGCAGCCGTTAGGCCAGGCGATGCTGACAACCGTGCAGCAGACCCTGGATACCGAGGATGTCTGGCTGGCGTTGACGGATGATGGACCGGCCGGTCGCCTCCTGCTGCGCCCGCTGGCTCACACCGCGGCCGCCCAATTGGAGACCAGCGCCCTGGCGGCGGATAGCCCGCTGGCCCGTCAATGGCGGGATCAGGCCGGCCCGCTGGTGCAGGGTGATATTTTCCACTTGCTGGATTTTCGCGAGATGAGCGGAGCGGAGCAGAACCAGGTCAAAAGTTGGTCTCGCTCCGTTTACATACCGCTCCATGCCGGCCAGCGGCTGGTGGGTGTCCTGGGCCTGGCGCCGCGGGCCAATCAGCAGCCGTACCAGGGGCCGGATCTGCAACAGATGAAGGCGCTGGCGCTCCAGTTTGGGCCGCTGCTGGCCCAGGCGCGCAGCCTGGCAACCTTGCGGCAAACCAACCAATATGTCTTTGAGCAAAATCAGACCCTGGTGCGCCAGAACCGGCGCTTGCAGGAGCAGACAACCCTTTACGAGCAGACGCTGGCGCTGATCCGGCCGGATATTCGCGAGCCGGTCACAACGCTGGACATCAAGTGGCAACAGCTTTACCCGCAAATCCCCCCGAGCGTCGATTTTCGTGATGAAGACATGGCCGACCCCATCTCCAGCCTGAAACAGCAGATGGGTAATCTGTTGCTGGTCATCAACCGGGTGCAGAAACATAGCCAGTTTGAGTTTACGCCGGTGCACGTCGAGGAGCTGTGCGGGCAGGTGCTGGAGCAGTTGGAGAACATGGCCCAGGCCCGCCGCGTCGCCATCAATTTCCTCAAGGACGACCATTTGCCGGCGATTTGTGGCGACCCGGATCGGTTAAAAGAAGCGATTTATTACCTGATCCATAACGCCATCAAATTCAACAAAATCGGCGGCGCGGTGGAGGTGACCTGTGACCGGCAGGCCAATGCGATCCGGGTGACGGTTTCGGATACAGGCGTGGGCGTCCCGAGCGAGCGGCTGCCGGCGATCTGGGACGGGCTGGCGCTGGCGCCGTCGTTGCAGGGGCGCCCGGGCATGGGGCTGGCCTTGGCCCGGTTTATCGTGCAGGCGCACGGCGGACACGTGGCGGCGGCCAGCCAATATGGGACTGGCAGCATCTTCTCCATTTTCCTGCCCACGTATGAACCACGGATTATCTAAGAATTCACGTTCGTATGACCTCGGGTGCTTTACCTTTGCGCCCGTTCTCCTTACACTAGGGCCATGAGCTTTACGACGCCCCTGGCTCTTCTCCTTCTGCTGAGTTTGCCCTACATCTATTGGCTTGGCCGCCCGAAGCGGAACTTCAGCCTGCGTGGGCGCTGGCGGGATTGGAGCAGCCTGGTTTTGCGCGGCGCCATCCTCCTGTTGCTGGTTCTGGCTTTGTCCGGGGCCCAAAGTGTGCGCGCGGCGGATGAGCTGGCGGTGGTCTTCCTGGTGGATGCCTCTGATTCGGTGACGCCGGCTTTGCGCGAAGAGGCGGAGAATTACGTGCGGACGGCGATGGCCGAAATGGGGCCAAACGACCGGGCTGCCGTTATCTTGTTTGGGGCCAACGCCCTGGTGGAGCGGCCGATGAGCGGGTTGGCGGAACTGGCGCCGGTCAGCTCGGTGCCGCAGCCGCTGA
Organism: Ardenticatenales bacterium; assembly: GCA_020634575.1. Next base: position 73,193 of record JACKBM010000005.1, read on the forward strand.
ACACAGACCTGGCCGAGGCGGTGCGGCTGGCGCTGGCGATTTTTCCGGCCGGTGCCGGTCGGCGTATCGTCATCTTGAGCGACGGCGCTGCCACCATCGGCAACTCTGTTGAAGCGGCCCGGCTGGCGGCGACGAGCGGCGTGCAGATTGATTATGTGCCGTTGCAGCGACCGGCCGGTGACGCCGAAGCGCTCATCACGGCCGTCGATGCGCCGAACCGGGTTACGCAGGGCGAAAGTTTTACCGTCCATGTCACCGTCGAAAGCAACCGCAACATGGCGGCCACGCTGCGCATCCTGGCTGAAGGCAGCGTGGTGCACGAGGAGCCGGTCAACCTGACCGTGGGCGCCAACACCTTCCAGGTGCGCCTGCAGACGGAGGCCCAGGAATTTGCCCGCTACCAGGCTGAAATTGTTCCGGCGGAAGACACCTACTACCAGAACAATCAGATGGCGGCCTTCACCGAGATTGTCGGGGCGCCGCGGGTGTTGGTGGTGGCGCCGGATGGGACGCTGGATGACAGCGGTAACCCGGTACCGGACGAAGCGCCGCAGCTCATACTGGCCCTGGAAGCAACCGGCCTCGCCGTCGATCGGACCACGCCGGAAGAGTTCCCAGTCAGCCTGGCCCAGGTGAGCAGCTACGCCAGCATCATCCTGGTCAATGTCAATGCCAAAGATTTGACGCCGCGCAAAATGGAGACGATCCAGATTTACGTGCGTGACCTGGGCGGCGGTCTGGTGGCCGTCGGTGGGCCGGAGAGTTATGGCATGGGCGGCTACTTCCGCACGGCGCTGGAGGAGACGTTGCCGGTTAACATGCAGATTCAGGACCAGGAGCGGTTCCCATCGGTGACGATGGTGATCGTCATCGACCGGTCTGGCAGCATGGGGGCGCAGGAAGGGTCGCTGACCAAGATCCAGCTGGCGGCGGAAGGGGCCGTGCGCGTCGTCGAGTTGCTCAATGATTTTGACGTGATCAGCGTCATCCCGGTGGATACGCAGCCCAGCGGCATGATCGGCCCGGCGTCAGCCTCGGATCGGGACAACCTGATTGGCCAGATCCGGCAGATTGGCGCCGGCGGCGGCGGCATTTACGTGCGCACTGGTATGGAAGAGGCGGCCAACGTGCTGGCGGACAATCCCAGCGAGGTGCAGCATATCATTTTGCTGGCGGATGGGAGTGACTCTGAGGAAAAAGAAGGGGTCCCCGAGCTAATCGAAGGGTTGGCAGCAGAAGGGGTGACGGTAACGACCGTTTCCATTGGCGATGGGCCGGATACGCCCTGGTTGGCGGATATGGCGGCCCTTGGCAACGGTCGTTTCCACCTGACCGACCGGGCCTCTAATTTGCCGGAGATTTTTACGCAGGAGACGACGGCGATACAGCGCAGTTACCTGGTTGAAGAGCGCTTCTTCCCGACGCTGGTGCAGCAAAGCCCGATCCTGGCGGGTATTCGTGAGGTGCCGGCCTTGCAGGGCTACGTCGGCACCGAGGCAAAGGCGACGGCGCGGGTGGTGCTGGAGACGCATCTGGGCGATCCGTTGCTGGCAACCTGGCAATATGGGCTGGGGCGGGCGGTTGCCTGGACCTCGGATGCGACCGGCCGGTGGGGCGCCCAATGGGTGGCCTGGGATGGCTTTCCCGTTTTTTGGGCCCAGGCAGTGCGCTGGACGATGACTGAGAATCGAGACAGCAACGTCGAAAGCATTATCGAGTACGAAGGCGAGACGGCGACACTAACTGTGGATACGCGGGCCGGATCGGGCGACTTTTTGAACGATTTGATCGTTGAAGCTAATGTGGTGGCGCCGTCGCGGGCAACCAGCACCATTGAACTTGAGCAAGTGGCGCCAGGCCGGTACCAGGCGACCTTTACACCGGAAGAGGCTGGCGCCTATTTTATCCGTGTCTCGGGCCGTAGTGACGGCGAGGAAGAGGCGGTTGTGGCGCAGACCTCAGGCTGGGTCCTGGGTTATTCGCCGGAATACCGCCAATTTGAGGCGGATGAGGGGCAGCTGGCGGCCATGGCGGAAGCAACCGGTGGCCGCGACCTGAGCGCTGATGCGTTGCTGGTTTTTGAACATAGCCTGGAATCGGATCGGGTGCGACGGCCGCTTTGGCCGGGGCTGTTGCTGGCAGCGGTGTTGTTGCTGCCGTTGGATATCGCCCTGCGCCGGCTGGTCATTACCCGGCGCGATTGGCAGCGGGCCTGGGCAGCGACCTTTGGGCGCTGGCAGCCAGAAACCGTTGAGGTTGAAGAACGGACGCAACAGGTCAGCCGGCTGTTTGCGGCCAAACAGCGGGCCCGGACGAGCGGGCAGCAGAGCCGGGAAGAGGTCCTGGCTCAGCAAGAGATGATGATGAACGAAACTGCATCGCCACCGGCCGGTGCACCGACCCCACCACAACCTATCAAAACGGAGACGGCGGCTGGCCGGCAGCGACCGGCCGGTGATCCCTCCGGCCCTCTGGCAGCGCGCCTGCTGGCCAAGCGGCGGCAGCGCGAAGCGGATGAGGGTACCGATTAACCAAAGCAAGGAAAGGTTGCATACTGGATGGCGGCAAATCTGAAATCATACAATATCCTCGTCATTGAAGATGACGAGATGTTGAGTGAGGTTATGCTGGTGACGTTTGAGTTGGCCGGTGCAACGGTGCGCGTGGCCCATTCTGGCGAAACCGGCCTGCAACTGTTTCATGAAATGAACCCCGACCTGGTTGTGCTGGATGTGCGCCTGCCGGGCATTACGGGTTGGGATGTGCTCAAATTTATCCGCATCGTTTCCAATACACCGGTGGTGATGCTGACGACGATGCGTGAGGACCAGGACCAGATCAAGGGGTTAACCGGGGGCGCTGATGCCTACCTGACCAAGCCCTTTTCAGCCGAGGTTCTGGTGGCCCAGCTGGAAGCGGTGCTGCGCCGCGCCAAACGAGATCATGAGGACCATGATTACGAGGATGATTATCTCCGCGTAAACCTCGGCACTGAGCAACTATTTATCCAGGGCATTCGCTGCGACCTGACCGGGACGGAGTTTAAGCTCCTGGCCTTCCTGGTGCGCCACGCCGGTCAGATATGTACGTATGACCAGATCCTGGGCAATGTCTGGGGCTGGGAATACCGCGACAATGTGGACTACGTGCATGTCCACGCCTCCAACCTCCGGCGCAAGATCGAACATAATCCGCGCGACCCGATTTACATTGTTACCGAGCGTGGTGTGGGTTATCGTTTTGAGCCGCAGAAGTAGCCAGCTCCGCCAGGAGCTGCGTAGACGGCTGTTTGTCCCATTTGCCCCAATAGAGCAGCAAGGTGCTGCCCATGATCAAGGCGGCAAGCCACCAGATAGCCGCCGGCTCAAACCGGGCGAAGAGAAGGGCAACCCAAATCGGGCCGAGTAGGTCGGCCAGGCTATTGAGCGCCTGAAACAGGCCGAGGCGCTGGCCCTGACCGGACTGGTCAAGCTGAGCGATCTGGGCCTGGACGTTGGGCTCCAGCAGGCCGTGGGCGGCGGTAAGCGGCAGCATCAGCAGGGCAAACAAGTAGCGGTCCGTCAGCAGCGGCACCAGGACAAAGCCAGCTACCATCAGCAGTTGGCTGAGCCGCATCACCCGGAATTCACCCCAGCGAGAGACCAACCAATGATTGAGCAGGAGCTGGGATAGAGCCAGGATGAGGCCCATCGCGGTCAGCAGATAGCTGACAAAGGCGCCGATGGTGGCCGGATCGGAGCCGGCGGGGAAGAATTGGGCGCGGATGTAGAGGGTAGCGGCGGCGAAGAGTGCGCCAAAGGAAAGCGTCGCGCCGGCGCCGGTCAGGGCGAGGCGCAGGAAGGCCGTTTGTTGGCGGAGTTGGTGGAGGTTGCGGACCGGCCGGATCGCCCCGCCACGCCCCTGGCGCGCCGCCCGAGGCAGGGATTCCGGCAGCAAAATGAAAGCGGCGCCCCAGGCCAGCAGCGTCAGGACGGCGGCAATGGCAAACGGCGCTGTGAGACTTTGGTAAGCGATGAACAGGCCACTCAGGGCTGGCCCGAGAATGAAGGCAACCCCAAGCGTAGCGGCCAGCCAACCCATGACCTGGGAGTAGCGTGCCCTGGGAACCAGATCGGCCACATAGGCCCGGGCGACAGTGCTGTTGCCGGCCGTAACGCCATCCAGCAGTTTACCCAGATAGAGCAGGAAAAGCCCCTGGTGGATGGGATGGCCCAGCCCAAACAGGGTCATTTCACCCTGGACAAAAAAGGCGCTGAGGAAACAGAGAAAACCCGCGCTGGTACCGGCCTGACTGAGTAGCATCAGCGGCCGGCGACCATAGCGGTCAGATAAATGACCTAACAGGGGGGCGGTCAGGAGTTTGGTGCTGTAGTAGGCAGTTTCCAGCAGCAGCGCCTGGGCAACGGTGGCCCCAAACTGCTCAACCGCAACCAGGGGGACAATGGCCACGATGAGTGTGGCCGCCAGGGCATTTGCCAGCAGGATACCCAATAGGGGTGCCAGCGTCCGGTAAGGCATGGGCAGTGCCTGACTATTGGGCGATGGAAGCGTGCGGCAAAACGGCCAGTTCCTGAACTGTGCCGGCCAGCTGTGTCAGGGTAAAAGGCTTGAACAGCGCCTTTCTCACGAGGGTGAAGTTCTGCAAAATCTCTTCACCCAGCAGAACGTCCGCCGTAACGATAAGCACCACTGGTTGGTGTGGCGCAGGATACTGGCTGAGATAATCGAGGATTTCGCGCCCGCTCACGTTAGGCAGATGCAAGTCCAGCAGGAGGAAATCGGGTCGCTGGCGCTGCAGATAAGTGAGCGCGGCCTGGCCATCATTGAGCGTGACCGTGTCAAAACCGATGATATCGCTAAGAGCGATGGTAAATGCTTCGGAAAGAGCCTGGTTGTCTTCGACGATGAGTGCTGTGGTTTTCATGATCTTTACTTCTATCCAGATGCAGGGGTGGTGGAAAGCAACGGTTGCTCAGCCAGGGCAAACGTCAGCGTGAACGTGGAACCACAGCCGAGCGCTGTAGTGACATCGATCTCGCCATTTAACAGTTCACAAAGTTGCCTGACCAGGGTCAGACCCAGGCCTGTGCCCTCATACTGCCGGGAAGGGCTATTGTCCAGTTGGACAAAGGGTTCAAACATGCGCTGAACATCGGCCGGATCCATGCCGATGCCTTTGTCCCAGACGATGAGTTGGAGGGTCTCTTCTGTTTCATGCTGACGGGCAATCAAACCCACCTGGCCATCGCGCGGCGTAAATTTGATGGCGTTGGTCAGCAAGTTGATCAGAATCTGTTTCAGGCGGCGGAAGTCGGTAACTAATGAAGGCAGCCCGGGCTGCAGTTCAAATGAAAGCGTCTGCTTCTTCGCCTGTGACAGAGGGCGCACGACGCTCAGAGCACTTTCGCAGACCTCCTTGATCGACGCTTTTTGCACTTCGGGCTTGATCTGGCGCGCTTGCAGCCGGGTCATATCCAGGATGTCATTGATCAGGTCAAGCAGATGTTGTCCATTGGCGTAGATTGTGTTGAGATAGCCGCGCTGTTTTTCATTGAGCAGGTCGTCGACCTGCATTTGCAGGAGCTCGGTGGTGATCAGCATGGCGGAAAGCGGGGTGCGTAGCTCATGGCTCATTTTGGCCAGAAACTCATCCTTTACCCGGATCAACTTGCGTAGCTGCTCGTTGGCCGCCTCGATCTCGTGCTGGCGCCTGGCTAACTCGTCGTTAGCCAGGCGGAGAGCCGTCTCCGCCTGGTGACGCTCAAGGGCATAACGAATAGAGCGGGTCAGCGATTTACGCTTTATTTCGCCCTTCTCGAGGTAATCCTGAGCGCCAAGCTGAACCGTTTGCATGGCGACATGTTCATCGTCATTGTGGCTGAGCACGATGACAGGAACTTGAGGGTACTGGGTGTGAATGCGTGTGAACGTGCTGATGCCAAAGCTGTCGGGGAGGGAGAGGTCCAGCAGGATCAGATCGTAGGCGCCGCTTTGCAGCGAAGTCAGGCCTGCCGCCAGGTTATCGCGCCAGTCGATAGTGAAGCTGTTGCTGCTATCCGGGGTGAGGATCTCCTCGATAAGGAAAGCATCCCCTTCATTATCTTCAATGAGCAGGATTCTGGTCGCAGCGGAGGTCATGAGCTTTTATCCTGCGGTAATTGGGCCACATCCAGCCAGAAATTCTTGATCGACTGGATGGTTGCGGCGAAGTCGGTCAGGCTGGCCGGTTTGGTGACATAGGCGTTGCCCCCGGAGCGGTAAACGCGTCTGACATCCTCCGGGGCGTCCGAGGTTGTAAAGACGACAACCGGGATGAGGTCCAGCGCCGGATCCTGCCGGATATCGTGCAGCAACTCGCGCCCATCCTTGCGGGGCATGTTGAGATCGAGGAGGATGAGATCCGGCCGGAACGCCTCGTCAAACTCACCCTCACGGCGCAAGAACCGCAGGGCCTCAACGCCATCCTGTACGGCAAACAACTCGATATTGGGGCTACTTGCCTGCAGGTACTCAGACGTCAGTTCGGTATCCCCCAGGTCGTCATCGACCAGCAAAATCTTGTGGGCGGTACACATCAGATGGCGGCATTCTCCTGGGCTAACTGGCGCTTTTCAATTCGCTTGGGAATCGTGAAATAAAAGGTTGTCCCCTCACCCTGGCCCGATTCGAACCAGATCTGACCGCCATGATCCTGGACGATTTTCTTGCAGATCGCCAGGCCAATGCCAGTTCCTTCGTATTTGTCCTGCGTATGTAGCCGTTGGAAGATCAGGAAAACCCGATCAGCAAATTCGGGGCTGATGCCGATGCCATTGTCGGCGATGGCGATGGTATGTTCAGCAGCGGATTCCGTCGCCGAGATATGAATCTCCGGGGCCAGGTCGGGATGCTGGAACTTGATGCTGTTGGTCAGCAAATTCTGCAAAAGCTGCGTCAAGGTGTTGCGATCAGCCTGTAGCTGCGGCAGCGGCTCAACGACGATAGCGGCGCCGCTTTCACGAATCAGCAGACTCAGATCTGAGAGAACCTGGTTAACCAGATGGTTCAGGTCGATATCGCTCAATTCCAGGGCGCGCCGGCCGACCCGGGAGTAGGCCAGCAAATCGGCGATCAATGCCTGCATGCGCGACGCGCCGGAGACAATAAACTCGATGTAACGGTCCGCCTTTTCGTCTAGCTGGCCACTGTACCGCTCTTGCAGTAATTCGGTGAAGCTGCGTACCTTGCGCAAGGGCTCGCGGAGGTCATGGGAGGCGACGTAGGCAAATTGTTCCAGTTCCGCATTGGAGTGAGCCAGGGCCTGGACGTGTTGCTCCAGGTTGATTTCGGTACGGCGGCGCTCTTCGATTTCGAGCTGTAACTGCTCATTGGCCTGGCGCAGTTCCTGAGTGCGGGCGGCAACGCGTGCTTCCAATTCATCGTGTGCCAGGCGCAGCGCTTTTTCAGCAGCCTGCCGTTCAATGATCTGCTGCTGCAATTCCAGAATGCTGCTGTCCAGCGCCGAGGTGCGGTCGGCAACGCGCTGATCCAGTGCCTGGTTGGTGCGGCGCAGTTCGACAATCGCCTGTTCCAGACTGCGCGATGAGAGCCAGGCCAGCAGGGCCAGGCCGAAGTAGATGATCGCGCCAATGATGTTGGGCTGAATGTCCAGGACCTGGGCGGTAGCCAGCGAAAGCAGGCTGATGAAGCCCGCCATGGCAAAACTCGCTTCCGACCGGTAAATGAGACCAGTCGCAAAAATTGGAATCGCCAGGGAGATGGTGTTGCGGCCCCAGATTGATTCGAAGGGTTGATCGCCAAAAAACAGCCCAATGGCCATAACCAGCAAGAAGACGACGGCGGCGCTTGTCGTGGACCAGTAACGGTTAAGCAGGTAGATGAGGATGGCACTCAGAAGCAGGCTGGCGCTAACAACGTTGGTGAGTTGGCCCTCTTTTGGGTCATACACGCCATAGGCCAGACCGATATTGTTGATGATGACAACCAGCAACAGTACGGCGGTGAGGCCGAACAGGAGAATATTGAGCGTTTTGGCCTTGCGTTGCACATCCGGGTCGGTTGCAGGGACCTCCAGGAAGTGCCGAAATTGCTTCAGGTACATCGCATTACTGACCAGTCAGGACAAGGTCTGCGCCGATGCCGGGTATCCCGAGCTCCGGTTCAGGAAAAATGAGTGGCTGATCCTCGGGGTGCCAGACACCCCATGGTTGATGAAAATGGCCAACACCGAGCGTGTGCTCGGCATTATAGCGATAAAAAGCGCCTAGTTCGCTGTTCGCATGGGGCGAAATCCGGTCATAGCGGTTCAACGGCGCCCGACCGTAGATATGATCAAACAGGATGGTGCGCAGTTGCGGCGCACTGAAATAGGGACTGGGGGCGGTCATAAAATACAAACTTTCGCGCCCGGACATCAGCAACGGCACATCAAACACCTGGGGTTTGCCTGAGCCAATGTGAATGTCAAGGCTGGCGACATCCGCACCGTAGTAACCCCGGACGAGATCAGCCCGGGAGGGCGGTTGATTATATTCCTTCAAGTGAGCCACAGTCTGCTGTATGAGAGTCGTGGCTGTGTCTGTGGCGCAGATGCCCCAGAAGATGCGGCGTTTGCGGCCGGTTGGCTGCTCCTCCTGGAAACGCCGATATTGAGCCCGCAGTTGCTGGGCGGTTGCCGCCGACAGTTCACCCTCAAATTCGCCATAAATGAACGCATCGACCTGATAATCCTCGTAGAAGTTCAGAAATTTCTGATCCGTCAACAGGAATTGGAGCGCCGGCAGGGCCACAGCCCGGTAAGCATCGTCCCGATTCTCAAGGACGCGCCGGCTAATGACCGGCATGATCACAGTATCCAGGCCATGGGCAAACAGCATCTCAGCGATATGAATGACCTGGCTGGTCAACGCATCAATGTAGGCCCGTAGGTCGTGGCTTTGGTCGGGATGTTCTAGCTGGAACCAGCGGCGGGTTCCGTTAAAAGTGAAACTGCATACGTTAATTTGGTTACTGCGGACAACGGCTGCGATTTCAAGGGTTGACAACGATTGAAAGGTTTCGATGTTCATAAAGCACTGCTTATTGGTTGCGATGTCAATCAGGGACGACTTGCAGGGAAGCAGGCAGGCCGGTACAGCTAGTCCGCCTATGCGTCAGGTTATCTGACTCATAAGCTACCCGAAATAGTACAAAAGTACTTACTAGTATAGGTAAACGAAGTGGCGGGGCAGAGTGTCGCAACAACAGGAAAATCGTACCAGAATAGCTTGTTGCGTCAGCCGGCCCGTGCCCTTGTTACCGCCTGAAACAGTCTGCTTGCCGGCTGGACAGGGGGCGTGACGGCTGGTCCCATTACCCATTTTCCTATTGCTGTCTGACTGTTAAACATTTTACATACAAGGTGATGCCCTCGCTCTCTGTCGCTATCCCGGCGTTCCTTTTGGGGACCGGCCGGTTTGCTTTGAGCAGGTTTTTGGGAAGATGACGAAAAAGACAACGCAGCCATACTTCCATTCTCTGATCCTGATCGGCCTAACAAGTGTTGGGCTGATGCTGGTTGGTAGCTGGGCCTACGCCACCGTGGCGAATCGGGTCTGGTTCTGGTTGCCCATGCTGCTAGGCTTACTGGCGCAGGGTTTCTTCTTTTATGGTTTGCTTCACTTTTATCAGCAGGCGCAATCACAGCTGAATAATCTGGAAGGCAAAGTGGCGCAGCGGACGGCTGACCTGGTCACGGTGAACCGGGAGCGCGACGCGTTTCTTGCTGTGCTAACGCATGACATGAAATCCCCGCTCACGACCATTGGCCTGTACGGCAACATGATCAAGGAACACCCACGTATCATTCTTGACCGTCCCCATTTGCCGGAGATCTTGTTACGGAGCCAGGCTCAGTTGCTGAATATCGTGGAAAATATTCAGGATCTGGAAAGCTGGCGGGCCGGGCCGGAGGTGCGTCTGCGGCATGAGGCTTTTGACCTGGCCGCGCTGCTGCTGGCGCTGGTTGAGAATTTACGGTTGCAGGCGCGCTTGCAGAATATTGATCTCAGCTATGCGGGTGCGCCCCTGTTGCCGGTCTCGGCTGACCGGGTCATGATGGAGCGAGTGTTTACCAATCTGATTTCCAATGCGGTGAAATACACACCGGCCGGTGGCACCATCTATGTCCGCGCCCATCAAACCGGCCGTACAGCGCTTATTGAAGTGGAAGATACCGGCCTGGGAATCCCCGCCGCTGATCTGCCACACATTTTTGATCGTTTCCACCGGGTGGCTGATCATAAAGATAAAGCGGCCGGGACCGGGCTAGGGCTGGCGGTTGCCCGGGCGCTGGTCGAAGCCCATCAGGGGCAAATCGCCGTCGTAAGCGAAGTCGGTGTTGGCAGTTGCTTTACGGTCTCCCTGCCCTGCGCCCTGACGGGTGAGGCGCCCGTCTTGCCGCAACTTGAGCCGGCAGAATTTGTCGCGACCCCTTGATTTTCCCCTTAAATTGCGACCCTAAAATGAGGTTAGGAGTACGGTAATGGCCTACCGTATCTCCTATTGAGTCCGATCCCCCGTAAGGTAATACTTAAGTCATGGAAAAAGCCCATGCCCTCCATGGGAGTTCCATAACTGGGAAGAATTGATTTAGGAGTATCTACGAATGGGGAAAAAAGGCCTTCTGGCATTCATGCTTTTGCTCTTATGCGTTGTCGCGAGCACAGCAACAATCCCTTCTGAACGCGTTATCGTTGCCGCAGACACCACCGAGATGGCAACCGTTCTGGTTGAACGATACGGTGGCGTTGTGCAACAGGCTTATACGATTGTGCCTGCGGTGGCGGCAGAGTTGCCGGCTGCCAGCCTGGCTGCGCTTATGGCGCAGGCTGGCGTTGAGGTTCATCGTGACCTGCCGGTTGATGCGGCTGGCGGCAACAACCCCACCGTCTTCTTCCCTGAGGTCGTTGGTGCCGATGAAGCCTGGGCCCAGGGGTACGACGGTAGCGGTATCGTCGTCGCCGTTGTGGATAGCGGGATTACCCGGAACTACAAATGGGCGCGGGAGAACACCATCGCCCGCTATGATGCCCTGGACGACGGCCCGTCTAAAGAAGATGCCTATGGGCATGGCACCTACCTGACCAGCATCATTGGCTCGCGCGAGACCGACCAAAATGGCTGGACCAGTGTGGCGCCGGGCGTCCAGTTTGTGGACGTGCGCGTGCTGGATGAAACCGGCAGCGGCACCTATGCTGATATCGTCGAGGGGTTGGACTGGATCCTGGCCAATCACGAAACGCTGAACATTCGCATTGTCAACATGTCGCTGGTGGGCGTGGTTGATCGCCCCTATTTTGCCAACATCATCAACCAGGCTGTTGAGCGGCTCTGGAGCGAAGGTGTGCTGGTGATCGCCGCGGCCGGCAATGGTGGGGTGACCGATATTTCTGATGGCAATACGCCGATGACCATTTCTGTGCCGGGCAATGATCCCTTTGTGATTACGGTCGGTGCTTTCACTGACAATTTTACGCCGGCTGATACGAGTGATGATTACATCACCCCCTTCAGCGGCGCCGGGCCCACGGAAATGGGCTTTGTCAAGCCGGATGTGGTTGCTCCGGGCGCCCACATGATTGCTGAGATGCAGAACAACAGCCCCTGGGCCAAGAGTGGTTCAGCTGAGCACATCAAGGGCCATTGGTGGCAATCGGCCGGTACCTCGGCGGCAACTGCGGTTGTGACCGGTGTGGCGGCCCTGATCCTGGACGCGAACCCGGATCTGACGCCGGACCAGGTCAAATACATCCTGATGGCTGAAGCGGCCCCGGCTGTCTACGCTGACGAAACCCTGGCCTGGTCGATCTTCCAGCAAGGCGCCGGCCGCGTCTGGGCCCCATCCGCCATCGCCGCTGTTGATGGTGTGGCTGCCGCCTCTGTGCCAAGCGCCAACAATGGGATGGTTCCTGGCGAGCCCTACGTCGGACCAGTTGTCTACCGTGATGGCGATTTCCACTTCGTGGATGCCAATGGTGAAGACATCCTGGTTGACGGTGGCTACGGCTGGGCCGGTGGTTACGGCTGGGCTGGTGGCTATGGTTGGGCCGGTGGTTACGGCTGGGCAGGCGGCTACGGCTGGGCTGGTGGCTACGGCTGGGCAGGCGGTTACGGCTGGGCTGCCCATGTGAACGAATAGAAATTAGTGACTCACGGGTTTGAAAAAGCTGGCGCCAACTGGGGTCAGCTTTTTCTTTTGGCTGGCGACCCCGGTACTAAGTTCAGGAGTAGGAATCCCCCGGATATCCTATTCTGTGGGTCCGCTCATTTGCATTAAGGTAAGCGTACGCCACATCCTATTGATGGCGAATGTGAATTGGTATTGGTAACCAGGAAAAAGATGACCGACGCAAGTATGGAAGAGAGCGGCGCCCCGGCCGTTTCTACGACCGAAAAGCGAGTTAACTACCGCAACATATACCTGACGACAATAAGCCTGCTCGGTCTTTTTTTGCTTGTCTGGAGCCTCTGGACCATCCCCAGCTACGACGAACCGATAACCTTTCTGGTGCTGCTGTGCATCCTGGCGATCGCCGCCCAGAGCACCATCACGTTTACGGTGCGCGGCGCGTACCTCTCGGTTGCGTCGGCGATCAGTCTGGCGACGGTGCCGATGTACGGGCCGCTGGCAGCCGTGTTGGTAGCGGCTGTGGCGGAGATCACGCCGTGGATCATCTCCATGCGCAAAAACCCGTCTGAATGGCGGCGCGCTTTTGAACGGCTGGGTTTCAACATGGGGATGAACGCGATTGCCGCCTTCCTCTCAGGCTGGGTGTTTGTTTTCCTGCAGTTTGCTGTCGGCGCGGACACGGTCTGGGCTGAATATGTGCCCTGGCTGCCGGCCGCTTTTGTCGGCGACCAGGCCAACATGCTGATGCTGATGGGCATTCTCTACCTGGCCAATGGGGTGGCGCCGGCCGAAAGCTGGCGTGAGCATCGCTGGGCGATTCCCATCAATCTGCTCGTTACCGGTGTCGGCGGGGCGATGCTGGCCATCGCCATCGATCAGTTCCAATTTCTGGGCGTCGCCATTTTCTTCATGCCGATCATTTTGTCCGCCTATGCGTTCCGGCTCTTTGTAGACCGGACCAAAGAGCAGATGGACAAGCTGGAGGACCTGATTGCGGTCCGGACCGGCGAATTGGCGGCGGCCAACGACTCCCTGAAAGATCTGAATGCGGAGAAAGACGCCTTTCTGGCGGTTCTGACGCATGACATGCGCAGCCCGTTGACGAGCATCCACGGTTTTGCCCGGATGCTGCGGGACCGGCCGGAACTCCCCCCGGACAAACGAGTTTACATGGCTGACATCATCCTGCGCAGCGAGCGCACGCTGCTGGAGATCGTCAACAACATCCTGGATATCGAGAAACTGCAATCCGGCGCCCCCATTGTGCTGGACCGGGAAAATGTCGATTTGACCCAGGTTGTGGGTGAGATTGCCGAGGTCAGCGAGGGGCAGGCGCTGGAGAAAGAGATTGTTTTGAGCTTTAACCGGCCGGATGATCCGATCTTCATCCAGCTTGACCCGCAAAAAATCAAGCGGGTCCTGCAAAACGTGATCTCCAACGCCATCAAATACACGCCGGACGAGGGCCAGGTCGATGTTGCTGTCCAGCGCAACGGCCAGTACGCCTATGTTGTGGTTCGGGACACTGGTTACGGTATTCCGGCCAACGAACTGCCCTACATCTTTAACCGCTACCGGCGGGTTGAGGGGCACAAAGGACGGGCGGTTGGCACCGGGCTGGGGCTGGCCATCGTCAAGAGCCTGGTCGAGGCCCATGAGGGCGAGATCACGGTTGAGAGCGAGGTGAACGTGGGAAGTACGTTCACCCTCAAACTGCCACTGTAGCGGTGGCAGGCTTACAAGAGGAGAGAAAGCGGGCGAGCCGAAAGGCTCGCCCGTATTGTTTTTAGGTGGGGAGGGGTTGCCCAACCCGACGGGTTCGCCGACCCGACGGGTTGGGCAACCCGTCGGGTCGGCGTATAATGACGCCACCTTGCCAATTCGCCTGCTGTCTGGAGTTCGCCATGAGCTTTGTCACGCTGCTGACCGATTTTGGGATTCGCGATGGCGCCGCTAACCTGATGAAAGGGGTTATCTGGCGGATTGCGCCGGATGCCAAAATCGCGGACCTGAGCCACACGATTGGGGCGCAAAACCTGCAGGAAGCGGCTATCGTGCTCCGTTTTGGCTTCCCTTATTTCCCCGCCGGAACTGTCCATATTGTCGTTGTTGACCCGGGTGTTGGCACCCAGCGACGGCCGCTTGCCGCTCGTTTGGGCGACCAATATTTTGTCGGCCCCGACAATGGCGTGGTCTCATTGGTTCTGGAACTGGTGGAAAAGGCGGGCGGCACCATCCAATTTGTGCACACAGACAAACCGGAATATTGGCTGCCAGAGGTGAGCACTGTTTTTCACGGGCGGGATATTTTCTCGCCTGTCGGTGCCCATCTGGCAGCGGGCGTGCCGCTTGAAGCGCTGGGCACGGCCATCGATGATCCGGTACGGTTTAGCCTGAACCGGCCGGAACCAACGCCCAGTGGCCTGCGCGGCGAAATCATCTTCATCGATGATTTTGGCAACCTGCACACCAATATCCTCGAAACCGATCTGGCCGCCCTGCCTCAGACCACCGTCACGTTACGGGGCGCGCGCATTGAGGGGATCGTCAAGACCTTTGGTTCGCGCCCGATTGGCTCTCTCATTGCCCACATCGGCACAGAGCATGATCTGTGCATTGCGGTGGTGAATGGGAATGCGGCGGCCCAGCTTGGTGGTCAGGTGGGCGACATCGTCGAGATTGTGACGTAGTGGCCGGGGCCGGCGCAACAGATCGGCCGGCGCGGGGTTTTAGGTAGTGGTAGCAGCCATGGGAAAGCTGCTTTAGCAGACCAGTTTGGAGAAAAAGGATTTTGCCTGATCCCACCGCTTTACCTTTAATTGTTGAGGATCTCTCTTTTCGCTATCGCGATCAGGAGCATGAGGCGCTGCGCGACGTCAATTTCATTGCGGAGCCGGGCCAGATTATCCTTATCGCCGGCAGCAGCGGCTCCGGTAAGACCACCCTGATGCGCTGCATCAATGGCCTCATCCCCCATAGTTACAAGGGCGGCGAACGGCGTGGCCGTATCTGGATTTATAACCAGGACCCGGCGCAGCAGCCGCTCGTCAAAACCTCACACCACGTCGGTACTGTGTTGCAGAACCCGGAAAAGCAGATCGTCGCCAGCTATGTGGCCAATGAGATTGCCTTTGGCCTGGAGAATGCCGGCGTGCCGCGGCCGGAGATGAATCGACGCATCGATGAGATTTTGGCTGAACTGGGCTTGTCCCACTTGCGGGATCGGGAGACCCACTCACTTTCCGGCGGTGAGAAGCAAAAGGTCGCGGTTGGTGGCGTCCTGATTATGGAGCCATCGATCCTGCTCCTGGATGAGCCGCTGGCTAACCTGGACCCATTCAGCCTCAAAGAGGCGCTGGCCCTCATCAAGGAGCTGGCGGAAGCGGGCAAGACCATCCTCATCGTCGAGCATCGGGTTGAGGATGTGCTGAAGATCAACCCGGACAAGGTGCTATTTCTCAAAGATGGGCGGCAGGAATATTTTGGTGATGTGGCCGGCTTTGCCCGGCTGGCGGACCCGCACGAGGTCAAGTTGCCGGCTGAGCTGATGCTGGCTCGTCTCAAGGCGGACCCGGCCTTTGTCCCGGCCGAGCCGATGTCCATCCGTCTGCATGGTGTCCCGGAAGATGATGAGGCGCCCCTGGTTCAATTTGCGAATGTCTCTTTCTGGTATGAGCGAGATAAGCCGGTTCTGCATGATGTCTCGCTGGCTATCAACAGCGGTGATGTCATCGCCATCCTCGGGCCAAATGGGGCGGGCAAGACGACGCTGGTGAAGCATACGATTGGTCTGCTGCGGCCTAAATCGGGCCAGGTGCTGGTGCAGGGCAAGGATACAAACCGGATCAGCGTGGCCAGCGTGGCCAAGACGTTGGGTTACGTTTTTCAGAGTCCCAGCCATATGCTGTTTGCGCCGACGGTGCGCGAGGAACTGGCCTTTGGGCCGCGCAACCTGGGCATCCCCGAGGCGCAGATCAAGGAAAATGTGGCGGCGGCGCTGAAGATGGTCGACCTGGAAGAAAAAGTTGATGAGCCGCCGCTGGCCCTGAGTTTTGGCCAGCAGAAGCGGGTGACGATTGCCGCCGTGGTCGCCATGCAATCCAGCATCCTGATGATGGATGAGCCGACGGCCGGGCAGGATTACCGCCATTACATGGAGTTTATGGATGGCATCCTGAACCCGGCGCCGGATAGCCCCTGGCATGAGACTTTCAAGGCGGTGTTATTTATCACGCATGATATTGACCTGGCGGTGACTTACGCCAACCGGGTGATCATCGTGAGTGATGGGCGGATTGCGGCGGATGGGCCGCCGCATGAGGTCTTGGTGGATTACGATTTGCTCCAGCGCAGCCGTCTGACTCCCAGCTCGCTGCTGGCGCTGAATCGTCAACATTTAGCGGAGACCGGCCGGTTCCTGCGCGCCGAAGCGCTGGCCCCCTATGTCAACGGTGCTTGAGAGCCGGCCAAACGGGAAGACGGAGTCAACAAACGGAGCAACAGGTTGCCGCCTCGCTCGGCTGCATGGGCCGAGACAGGGCGGTGACCCGGATAGCTGTCTGAACGACGAGGAGGTTTTGTCATGTTCGGAATCGAGAATCGCTATCTACGTCCCTTACCCCCGATTGTCATTGGCCTGGTTGTGGCGACGATACTGCTTTATATCGGCAGTGCGATCGCCGGCGCCCGTAGCGCTGATGCCTTTGGCCTGGCTGCCCAGGATATGTTCGGCAGTGGCGGCTGGCTGACCTGGCTGCTGCTGGGGGCTGTTGTGGTGTACGGCATCTACGTCTGGGCTGCTGATGGGGATATCTGGAAAGTCGGCACCCGCGAGGTGGTTTACATGGCCCTGGGCGCTGCCCTCTACGGTGTGCTTTCCTGGGTATTCAACACCGTCCCCGTGCCCGCTGTCAGCAACGTCACCCTGCGGCCAACGGTTGTCATCCCCATCTTCTTCGGATTTGCTTTTGGGCCGGTCGTGGGTTTCTTTACCGGCTTCATGGGTAATGTCTTGGGCGATGCTCTGACTGGTTGGGGTGTGTTTGTTGTCTGGGATTTTGCCAACGGTTTGATGGGTCTGATCCCGGGCCTGATCTGGTTGTTCAAGGATAAGAAACGGTCTGTGAATGTGCTGGTCTGGGTGACCGCCGCTTTGCTGCTGGTTGCCACGTTACTACCCATCCTCAACTCAGAACCGGTATTTGGTGAAGGGGCTGAGACTTTCACGGAATGGTGGTGGGTACCGGCTCTGGGCCTTGTCCTGCTGCTGGTCACCTACTACGTGCCCCGGCTCTGGCCTATTCTGATGGGGTTGCTCACGGTTGGTGTGCTTTATTCGGCCATCAGCACCTTGATTGAGGAAGGATTCACCGGTGGGGTCGCGATTCTGTTAATCTGGGCCGTCCTGGCTGGCGTTATGGCCTATTACCTGTACCAACGCCAGGAGGCGATTGCGGCGGCCTTATCGGACGACGACACTAAAACGATCATTGTCTGGGGCACGCTCGGTGTGATTGTCGGTATCGGTTTTGCCGCTTTTGCTGACATCTTTATCAATGGCTACACCTTCTGGGTGGCCTTTGTCGGCGAGTTTGTGCCGGCGGCAGGGCCGAATATTCTGTTCGCCATCCTGCTGACGCCGCTGCTGTACGGTGCCTGGCGTCAGGCGCAGTCACAATCGGGGCGGTAGATTAGCGCCGCTCGCAACCATCGGCCAACGCCGCTCGCAGCCATCGGGAGGCTTCGAGATGCGTTCGCTTGAACAGCGTTCGCAGCCTCCCGATGGCCCGGCAGCCCGCTGGCCTCCCGATGGCTGCGAGCGGCGTCTCCCGATTTTCTGGACACCTTAAATGTTAGTTACCTGGCGCTACAAAGAGCGCGACACGATTATCCAGCGGCTTGATCCGCGCACACGGCTCATCTTCATGCTCTGCATGATGTTTGCCCTGGTGCAGTTTTGGGATCTGCGCTTTATCCTCTTCTTCCTGGCGCTGGCGCTGCTGCAGATGGTGCTGGCCCGGCTGACCTGGGAGGAGACGCGCCGTTTCTGGTTTGTGATCACCATTATCATCACGGTGCTGTCGTTTTTTACGGCGATAACCGGCCGGGGTGGCGTCAGCATTTACACCGAGGATTACCCCGTCCCGCTCTGGTCCGGCACCTTCAATCTGTTTGGTGATCCGGTTACGCTGCGGCTGAGCGTGGAACGCGTGACGTTTATGATGTCTCAGATCGTGCGCTTCTTCGCCTTTGCGGCGCTGGCGGTGCCGATCCCGTTCACGATTCACCCGGCCCGTTACGGCATCGCCTTTCGCCGTATGGGTTTGCCGGATAAATTCGCCTTCGCCACTGACCTGGCTTTTCGCTTCGTACCCTCGCTGGCCAACGACTTTCAGCTTACCCTGGATGCGCAGAAGGCGCGGGGCTACGAGCTGGAGCGGATTGGCGCCGGGCTGGTTGGGCAGATCCGCAACATGGCGCCGCTGATGATCCCTCTGATTATCGGTTCGGTTGTACGCAGCGAGGACATCATCGACGCCATGGACCTGCGCGGTTTTGGCACGCAGAAGCGGAGCTGGCTGGAACAGCTGGAGATGCGGCCGTTGGACTACATCGTCATCATCTTCAGCGTCCTGGTCTTGCTGGGCGCCACTGTGCTGAACCTGCTGGAAATCGGCAACTTCTGGGTGCCCGAGTTTATGAAAGCGCTGGCCGGCTAGCCGGCGAGGGGTCCCTCACCCGACGGGTCCCTCACCCGACGGGTCCCTCACCCGACGGGTCCCTCACCCGACGGGTCCCTCACCCGACGGGTCCCTCACCCGACGGGTCCCTCACCCGACGGGTCCCTCACCCGACGGGTCCCTCACCCGACGGGTCCACCACCCGACGGGTCCACCACCCGACGGGTCCACCACCCGACGGGTCCACCACCCGACGGGTCCACCACCCGACGGGTGGGCGATGCGGTATAATCGGGGCATGCCCATTGTCGCTTGTCTGGCTGACCGCCAATTTAGCTTCACTGTTCCCCAAACTGCCCTTCTGGTCATTGATATGCAGCGGGATTTTTTCGGGCCGGATGGCGCTGCACTCCGGCCGATTATCCCGCGCGTGGCGGCGGTGCTGGCAGCCGCACGCCGGGCTGGTCTGACCCTCATCCACACCCGCGAGGGCTACGCCGCTGATGGTCATGATGTAAATCCCTACAAACGGCATCTTGGCTACGTCGGCCGGCCCGGGCCGAGCGGGCCATTCCTGGTGCGCGGCAGCCAGGGGCATGATTTTCTGGCTGGTTTTGCGCCGCTGCCGGGCGAGGCGGTCATCGATAAAGCGGGCTTTAGTGGTTTTTATCAGACTGATTTGCACGAACGACTGCAAGCTGGGGGCATTACCCATCTCATCCTGCAAGGGGTGACCAGCCAATGCTGTGTCCATTCCACCTTGCGGGACGCGGTTGAGCGCGGTTATTTCTGCCTGACGCTGACCGATTGCTGCGCCGCTGAAGATCCCGCCATCCATGAGGCGACCCTGCAAATTATCCAGGCTGAGAACCATCTGTTTGGCTGGCTGGCGGAATCGCCGGCTTTGCTCAGCGCCCTGGCCTTGGGCTAAGCGCCAGTCACGCCAGCCGCCAGCCCGCCGCTTCGCATAGCGTAATGGCAACCAGGGTGACGCCGGCACGGCAGGCCTGACGAAAAGGAGAATTATGGCTACTGTAACATTGCTGAACTATGACGAGGCGTCGCCGGAGGCGCAGGCGGTTTTTGATGAGATCAAGGCTGCCCGCGGCGTGGCCGACGTAAATAATTTCTGGAAGGCGCTGGCCCACGATCCCGTCACGTTGCGCCGTATCTGGGAAAATCTGCGCCAGCTGATGGGGCCGGGGGAGCTGGATCCGCTGGTGAAAGAGATGATTTACATCGCCGTCTCCATCACCAATAATTGTGACTACTGCGTTCATTCTCACACCGCCTCAGCGTTTGCCAAGGGAATGACCCCGGCGCAATACCATGAGCTGCTGGCGGTGGTTGGTATGGCCCATCAGACTAACGCCTTGTCCACAGCGATGAAAGTGCCGGTGGACCCGCAATTTGACGTTCAATCGTAGTGTCGTGACCGGCCGGTAAGCCCCAAAAAGCCGGCCCCATAAGCTGCCTGTCCCGGCAGCAGGAAGTGAACAATGGCAGAGGTGCAAGGTATTGGCGGTGTCTTTATCGACAGCCAGGACGCAGTCGCCCTGGCTCGCTGGTATGAGGAGGTGCTGGGCATTCAGATGGAGGGACATCCGGATGGCAGTAGCTTCTACCGCGTTTTTCCGACGCGGGATGCGGCCAGCGGCATTCTGCGGGGGAACCCTGTGTTCGCCATTAACCAGGCCGAAGGTGACCTGGCGACCGGTTCGCGGGGCTTTACCCTCAACCTGCGCGTGGATGATTTTGAGGCTTTTATGGCCGACATGCGGACAAAAGGTGTTGCCGTAGATGACAACGTGATCATCTGGGAACAGGGCAAACACGGCTGGATTCGCGATCTGGACGGCAATCGGATTGAGCTGTACGAAGAGCTGTTTCCGGACGGCTCAGCAGAGGAGAAACCATGAGTTCTGCAGGTAAAGTTGCCATCATCACCGGCGCGGGCAGTGGTATTGGCCGTGCTTCAGCTCTGGCTTTGCTGGCGGCCGGCTTTCGTGTCGTCCTGGCCGGCCGGCATGAAGAGACGCTGGCCGCTACCAAAGAAGCGGCCGGCGTTGCTGGTGCCCATGCCCTGGTCGTGCCGGCCGATGTGACGGACCCCGATAGCGTCCACGCCCTTTTCAGCCAGACCGAAGAGAGCTTTGGCCGGCTGGATGTGCTGTTCAACAATGCCGGCCGCGGCGCTCCCGGGATGCCGCTGGAAGAGCTGCCCCTGGAGCTGTGGCAAAAGGTGCTGGCTGTGAACCTGACCGGCGCCTTCCTCTGTACCCAGGCCGCTTTCCGCCTCATGAAACGGCAGGAACCGCTGGGCGGCCGCATCATCAACAACGGCTCCATTTCGGCCACGGCGCCGCGGCCCAACTCGGCGCCTTACACGGCCAGCAAACACGCCATGACCGGCCTGACCAAGTCCACCGCCCTTGACGGCCGTCGTTATAATATTGCCTGTGGCCAGATCGACATCGGCAATGCGGCAACAGAGATGACGGCGCGGATGCAAAAAGGGGTGCCCCAGGCCAATGGGGAGATCGCCGTTGAGCCGACTATGAACGTGGACGATGTGGCCCAGGCGGTCCTCTACATGGCCCAGCTGCCGTTAGAGGCCAATGTGCAATTTATTACTGTGATGGCCACCCAGATGCCATTTATCGGCCGGGGGTAAAGCATTTGAAGTTTCTGGCACTTGTCGTGAGTTTTACGCTGATCATGTTGTTTTATTGGGCCGGCATCTGGCTGGTCGTGACCCTTTCCAACTGGATTGAAGCGCTGCGCTGGCGCGCTAGACTGCGCCGGTCGCGGGATTAGATCATGTTCAACCGGCCCGCCGCCGGCCGAGCGGCTGACCAGATTCAGAAGGCGGTGGCTGCGGCTGGCGGCATCGATATCCGGTTGAAAGAGCATTATTTCGACCTGGATCCGGCCAATCTGACATTTGAGGTCACGTTTGCCACACCGGCCGGTCTCTGCTACACAACCTGGTGCAAAAGCCAATCCACATTTCTGACCGCCTGTTTTGGACCTATTCACCGCTGGAGCTGGTAGCAGGCCTCCATGTACAGCTCGCCTTTGACGCACTGAAAGCGGAAGAGCAGCGTGCCGCCCAGGCTCGGGCCGCCACCGGCTGGCCGAGCAAATTGCCACCAGGAGCGGCTGCTCGATCTGTTGCAGCGCCTACCGCCACGAACGGCTGTGGGGCATCCGGCGCAATCAGCGGAGATGGGGGCGAAACGATGGCGTGGTCTTGGAGCGGCTGCGCGACCTGGCCCATATCGACCAGGTAAGGAGTCCGCCAGGCCGCCGCCGCCGAACGCCTGGCGGAATTGAAGGGGGATCCGAAGAATGAGCAACTTTACGGTGCGTGATGTGCGGGCCGCAGATGTGCCGCTGATCGATGCCGCCATTAAATCGATGGGCTGGCAGCGGCCCGAGGGCCATTTTGGCACTGTGTTTGCCCAGGCTGAGCGTGGCGAAATCCGCTTTCTCATTGTGACAACAGCGGCGGGTGACTATGCCGGTCATGGCAAATTGGTCTGGTCGCCCGGCCATCCCTACTTCCAGACACATGCGATACCGGAGATCCAGGATCTCGTCGCGCTGAGCACGTACCGGCGCCAGGGCGTCGCTTCGCTGCTGGTGGAAAACCTGGAGGCGCTGGCGGCTGAGCGCGGTGACCAGATCGGGATTGGCTTTGCCCTGTACGGCGATTATGGGCCAGCGCAGCGGATGTACGTGCGCCGGGGCTATGTGCCGGTTGGCATCAGCGTGAGCTATCAGGACCGGCTGGTTCAGCCTGGGGAGACGGTGCCGGTTGACGACGATCTGGTATTTGTCCTGGTCAAATCCTTACGCCCCTCTGCCGATGAAATTGCCCGGGATTGGCTGTGGCTGAACCTGTTGGATGGGGCCGTGCGCCTGCAATATCCGGGGCGGACACCGGCCGGTCACCCCGTTGATCTCACCTGTCGGGAGCGGGGCGGCGCCAGCCAGTTTCACCTTATCTCGCGCGGCAGCCAGGAAATCTACTTTGAGCTCTCTTTCTACCCGCCGGGACCGCTGGCGACTGCCTGGGCCGGTTTTCAGGACGCCAATGGGCAGAATGGCGCCGTCAAGTTTGGCCCCATCGAGCCGGGCACTGTGGCCGGCCTGCCCGCCGAACTGTGCCAGGCGACGTTCCCGGACAAAGAGCGCTTGATTCATTACTTTGACTTGATGGGGTATACCGGCCGGTTGATCTTCAACCCCCGCAGCGATCTCAATCGGCTCCTGCTCAGCACCCTGACCTTTGCGCCGGAACTCCGGCCAACCGAATCATGACAACTGTCCCAGGCCAGCCTGCCTTATGATACTTATCCTCCACGCCTGATTTTGCCACCATGATGAGGTAGCGTCGCCGGACGACGGTTGCGCATTTGGAGGCAAATATGTTGCGCCTGACTCGGCCAGATAAAGCCCAGCTACCGGGTCTGCTGGTCGTCTTTCTGGTCACGATTCCGGTTGCACTCTGGGCATTCTGGGGAGCGGCCGAGATGTTTTTTGAAGGCTGGGGCACCGGCCTGACCACCTTCGCCTACCTGATACCCTTTGCCCTGAGCTTGCTGCTGGCATTGGTGGCCTTACGCTGGCCCCGTTTTGGCGGCTGGCTGATCATCGTGGCGGGTACGGTTTTCACCGTCTGGGTTTTCAACTTACAGATGGGACGGGGGGCGGCCTTCAGCTGGCAGTTTCTGTTGAGCTGGTTCCCGGTGACGATCTTGCTAGCCCTGACCGGCATCCTCTTCATCCTGGAGGGGCGTTACCGGCGGTCGCGGCAGGCGGCAGGCTGGAGACCACCGGCTAGCTGGGTCCGGCGCCATTGGCAGAGCCTGGTAGTCGCGGGCCTGCCTACGATCGTCGTCCTGGGTGTTGTTCTCTACTGGTTGCCGACCATCCTCACGCGTCAGGACGACGGTGATCGCTCGGCGCGATTAATCGAGGGGAATGGTGTGAGCCTGGTCTGGGCACCGGCCGGTCCCGGCTGGAACTGGAAACAGGATTTTGGCGGCTACCCTTCCTGGAATAGCATCGCCTTTTATGGCGTTGAACCAATTGGTATGGGCAAGAATGAGCTGGATGGCTTTGCCACGGTAGAAGATATGGCCGTCACTGGCCTTTGTAGCTATCTGGCCGAAGATGGCGTGACCCTGCTGCCGGAGCCGGCCTACATCTGGCGCTTTCCCACGGTCGATGAGATCGTGCGCACCCTGGCGTTGCATGGCGAGAACGCAGGTTGTACCTGGGATGGCACTGATCGCTGGGCCGAATGCCTGCTGCGGCCCGACAAAGAGA
Organism: Ardenticatenales bacterium; assembly: GCA_020634575.1. The sequence continues at coordinate 97,379 of JACKBM010000005.1, forward strand.
CGCCGCTTTGGGCGCCAAATCAGGAGCCCGTCTACATGTGGGCCCTGGACGAAGCTAATTCCGAGGACGCCTATTACGTCAGCTACCAGGGGGCCATCGGCAGCCAGCCCAAGAATTGGGGCAACCCCCGCCACGGCTTCCGCTGCGTCCACGATTAGGGATTGGCTAAATCAGGCCGGCAGACTGGCCGTTATTCTGACAGAGCTTCCCAGATCAGATCGTATATCGTCGTCGCAGCCACCGCGGTGGCGACCTGGATGGTGGCCTGCTCCGGGGGAACCGGCCGGTAGCGCGTCAGCCCCCGCTGTTCCTTGTTCGCCAGCTCGACCGAGACCTCGGCCCCCTGCCAGCTAAACAGCGACGCATCCATGACTGCCGCCACAGCCAGAGCATCGTGCAAGGCGCTGCCCCCCGCCGACCAGCCCTGCGCCTCGACCCGCTCAATCCAGCCGGGCGCCAGCTCCCGGAGCAGGTCGACGGCAGGGTGGCCCTGAGGCAACGCGGCAAATGCCGCCCGGCCAAACATCACCTGGTTCGTGATTTCCAGCCCGATGGTGCGCACCGGCCAGCCGGCGTTCAGCGCAATTTGGGCTGCTTCCGGGTCACAATGGGCGTTAAACTCGGGCTCCGTGTCATTCTCATTGAAGGAGCCGCCCATCGTTACAACCATGCGCACCAGGGGCACGATTTCCGGCGCCAGCCGAGCCGCCAGGGCCAGGTTCGTCAGTGGCCCCACGGCGACAAGCGTCACCTCATTGGGATTCTGTTTGACGGTATCGATGATGAGATCGACGGCGCGCGGCAGTTCGGGGAGCGGCCAGGGGGGTGTCTCGCCATAGCCGGCCTGCCAGTCGGCAAACCAGGCTTTGTCTTCCAGCAGGGGGAGGGCGGCGCCGCGGCCGAGCGGGATATCCGGCCGGTCCAGATATGCCAGCATTCGGGCTGTATTTTGCAGCACCGGCTCCAGATCGTGATTGCCGTGGGTGGTGGTCACAGCCGCCACCTGGTTGCCCAGCCGGCGCAGCAGCAGGATGAGGGCGGCGCCATCGTCAATTTCGGCCCGCGGTGTGCCCAGGCTCAAATCAGTGTCAAAGATAATCATGGTTTCCTCAGGTCCGGCCGGTCTCAATGCCGCTTAACGGGTGAGCGCGGGCCTCCCCCAGGGTAATAAAGCGATCGTAGCGCACTTCCACCACTTTACTCATCTGCCAGAATGCCTCCACGGACAGATGGCCACAGCCTTCATGATGGTACCAGCCCAGCTGGTTGGGGATGGTGGTAATCAGCGCCGGGTCGTGGATGGGGATGACGGCCGGGTTCAGCATAAAGCCGGACGAATGGGGTTCCCGGATTTGCAGCAGGTAGTCGCCCCGGAAGCCGGCTGCGCGCGGGAGCCGATGACGCTGGCCATCGCCAAGGTCGATTAGCGTCACCTCTTCGGTTGAGGTGGCGACTACATCTGGCCAGTCCGGATCCTGAACCAGTTCGGCGATGACCCGGCGGGTGGCGATATCCTGGTAATGGTTCATGGCCGTGTGCGGCTGCTCGTAATTATCATCGTAGACATTGGTGACGTTGTCATCGTAGACATTGCCGCAGGTGGTTGTCAGGAAGCGGACGAGGGCGGGGTTGGCGCGGATATAGCGACGGTACGCCTCTTCATACTCCTGAATAGCGACCGCTTTGGGCACGATCTGCCCGCGCACATAATGGCTGATCCGCCAGCCGTCAGCGCCGAAACGACTGGTCAACGTTTCCGTCCAGGCGGCCTTGTTGGCGCCGGCATAGCCGGGCGACCCAACCGGTATCCAGATCTCAGCCAGGGGTTTTAGCAGCTCAGGGTCTAATTCCTGCCACCAATTCATAGAGGGTTCTCCTGTGGGCGGGGTCGCGCCAGCTGGTAGTCGCGCGGTTGGCGGACCAATTACCTGGGATTATAGGGTTGGTAGACAGCGGCGCCAAAAAACGAGGGGCGCGCGCCCCGACGGGTCCCCCACCCGACGGGTCCCACCCGACGGGTCCCCACCCGACGGGTCCCCACCCGACGGGTCCCCCACCGACGGTCCCCCACCCGACGGGTCCCCCACCCGACGGGTCCCCCACCCGACGGGTCCCATCAACCCGACGGGTCCACCCCAACCCGACGGGTCTCCGGGAACCTGTCGACGGATTGAGGGGATTTGGTATCGTTAGAATAAGAATTGTCACGGACTGTGGAGTTTTTGATGGTGGCAGCGGCCAAACCCAATATCCTACTCTTCCTGACCGATGATCATGCTCAATGGGCCCTCGGCTGCTATGGCAATCGGGAGATCCGGACGCCGGCGCTGGATTATCTGGCCTCTCGTGGCGTGCGCATGGGTAATGCGTTCACGCCGACGCCAGTTTGCTCGCCGGCGCGGGCCTGTCTGCTGTCCGGTCGGTACGCCTCGCAACACGGCATCCACGATTACCTCGGATCTGGCAATCCCGAAATTAACAGCATCCAGCGTATGGCCGACGAGATTACGCTGGCGCAGCTTCTGCAAGCAGCCGGCTACCAAACCGCCCTCAGCGGCAAATGGCACCTGGGCCAGGATGAATTCCCGCAGCCTGGTTATGATTATTGGTTTACTCTGGGTCGTAAATATCCGGTGCCCCATGAAGGGCCAGTGGAATATGGCGTCGACGGCGAACATCAGCTGCGGACCGGCCGGATCAGCGACGTCATCACCGATCAGGCACTCGCCTTCCTGCGCCAGATGGATGCAGCGCGCCCGTTCTTTCTACAGGTCGGTTATTATGCGACTCATAGTCCCTGGGCCGGGCACGCCGAATGGCTGGTTGATAGCTACCGTCGGGCTACCTTTGCCGATATTCCTGCTGACGAAACCTATCCATTTGGCCGGCAAAACCTGGAATCACGCAATGAAACCCGCTTCAACCCCCGTGAAGCGCTGGCCCAATATTACGCCGCTGTCAGCGAAATCGATACGGCGGTGGGCCGGTTGTTGGATGACCTGGAAGCGACTGGACGGCTGAATAACACCATCATCATCTACACTTCGGACCATGGCCTGAACTGTGGCCATCATGGCATCTGGGGCAAAGGCAATGGCACCCTGCCGCTGAATATGGTCGAGGAGTCGATCCGGGTACCGCTCATTTTTTACGGACCCGACCATCTCTTTGCCGGCCAGGTTAGGGGGGAGATGGTGGACCATCTCGACACGTTCCAGACAATTCTGGCCATGGCCGGCGTCTCGCCGCCGGAGCGCCGCTATGCCGGCCGTTCGCTCTGGCCACTGCTCCAGGAGACGGGTGAACGACAGCCCTGGCGGCAACGGCAGTTTGGCGAATATGGCAACGTGCGTATGGTCCGCACCGATCGCCACAAACTGGTCCGGCGCGAGCCTGCTGGTCCCCATGAGCTGTTTGACTTGACGAATGACCCGCGAGAAAGGCAAAATCTGTTTGCTGATCCTACCTGTCAGACTATCGTCACAGAGTTGTCGCAGGCGATCACTGCCCACTTTAACCATTATGAAGATCCGCAGAAGAGCGGTTTGAATGTACGCAATCAGCCACGTCATAATTTCACTGAGGCGTGGCGCGAAGGAGGAAACACCCCATGAGCATCGTTGTCCTTGGCAGCATCAGTATGGATCTGACCACCTATGTCCCCCGCTTGCCGGCCCCTGGCGAGACGCTGTTTGGCAGCCACTTCATCACCGTGCCGGGCGGTAAGGGGTTTAACCAGGCGCTGGCCGCCTCCCGGCTGGGCGCGGATACGAAGTTTGTTGGCCGACTTGGTGACGACGCCTTCGGGGCGGGTGTCCGTGAATTCCTGGCGAAGGAATCGCTGGACATAACCAATCTGATCACTGACCCCGAGAATGCCTCGGGTTTGGCGGTGATCAGTGTCGACGAGGCGGCTGAAAACTCCATCATCGTCATCTCGGGCACAAACATGAAACATGATGAGCGGGATGTGGCCCGGGCGGAGGCGGCCATGGCCAATGCCTCTGTCCTGATGCTGCAGCTGGAGACGCCGCAAAAGACCTCTTTTGCCGCCGCCCGCATCGCCAAGGAGATGGGCGTTAAGGTCATGCTGGACCCGGCTCCGGCCGTTCCCCTGGACAAAGAAGTCTACGAACTCTGCTATCTGATGACGCCGAACGAAGGGGAGACGGAGATCCTGACCGGGATCCGGCCGGAAAACCAAACCCAGGCCGCCGAAGCCGCCAGCATTTTGCTGGATCGGGGCGTGGATGTCGCCGTGATTAAGCTTGGGGCGACCGGGGTCTATTTCCAATCGGCGACCGAGCGCGGCTTCGTTCAGCCATTTAAGGTCAATGCCATCGATACAGTAGCCGCCGGCGACGCCTTTAATGGTGGTGTAGCCGCGGCCCTGGACGATGGCCAACCGCTGGCTGAGGCCGTTCGCTGGGGGGCCGCCGCCGGCGCCCTGGCCACCACCCGCGCCGGCGCCAGTACCTCCATGCCTTATCGTGATGAACTTCTGGCTTTGCTGAGTCAGTAGTGCCTCGCGTTGCTCGGCATGACAAGTGAGCACGCGTTGCTCGGCATGACAGTACCTCGCGTTGCTCGGTATGACAGGAGCATGTGTGTCATTCCGAGCGCAGCGAGGCAAAGTGAAGGATGATGACAACACTGATTTGCGCGCAGAAGGTTCTTTGCCTGGATGAGGCGGATACGATTTATGAGCCGGGCTATTTGCTGATTGAGGCTGGCCGGCTGGTGGAGATTGGGCCGGGGCGGCCGGACCGGCCGGTCGACGAATTCATCGATCTCGGCCCTCGGCTAATCATGCCTGGCCTCGTCAACGCCCACACCCATACCCCCATGACCCTCTACCGTGGCCTGGTCGAGGGGCGTACCCTTTTTGACTTTGATGGCTGGTATGACACGGTTCGTGTGGTCGAGGAGGTCACTGACCCGGCCATGGTCCCGGCTGCCGTGCGCGTCTCCTGCGCGGAGATGATCCGGACCGGCACGGTTTGTTTTGCTGACCAATATTTCTGGATGGATCAGATCGTCCCGGCTGTGCGCCAGAGCGGGCTGCGAGCGGCGCTGGGCTATGGCGTCGTCGAACTGGGTGAAGAAGCCGCCCGGGAACGGGAAGTGGCCGCAGCCGCTGCGTTCCTCAATGCGCTGCGCGATGATCCGCTGCTGCGTGGCTGGGTCGGCCCGCACGCCTTCTTCGTCGATAACAGCGAAGAGGCGATTTACGCCGAGCTGGCCCTGGCCGACCAATTTGACACCGGCCTGCACATCCACCTCAGCACCAGCGGCGAGGAAGACCGCTTCTGCCAGGATAAATATGGCAAATCCGCCGTCGAGCAGATGGCGACGATGGGGATCCTCGACTTCCCGCTGCTCGCGGCCCACTGCCTGACGGTGCCAACTCAGGATTACCCACGGCTGGCCGCCGCGCCGTTCACTGCCGCCATCAACCCCTCGTCCGCCATGCGCAACGCCGCCGGCGTCGCCGATGTGCTGGGTATGCAGGCCGCCGGCATCAGCCTGGCTCTGGGCACGGACAACGTGACCAACAACAACAGCTACGACATGTTCAAGGAGATGCAGATCCTGGGCAAGCTGATGGCGCTGCACCACCGGACCCCCAACGCGCTGCCGACCCGGGACATCCTGCACATGGCTACCCTCGGTGGGGCAGCGGCGCTGGGGTTGGCTGATGAGATTGGGTCGCTGGAGGTTGGTAAATCGGCAGATTGGATTGCGCTGGACCTGGAGGAGATTGGTTGGGCACCGGCCGGTGCCCAGGACCCTTACACCGCCCTTGTCTACAGCGTCACCGGTCAGCACGTCCGCGACGTCATGGTCGCCGGCCGCTGGCTCTACCGCGACGACCGCTACCAGACCCTCGACTACCGGGCCGACTGTGCCGAGCTGGAGCGTTCCTACGCCGAATTGAAGCGAATTCTGGGGCGCTAGGGCTGGTCAATTCTCCAGCGACAGGGCATAAACATCCCGTTTGCGCCAGCCGGATAGCTCGGCGATGGCGGCAGCCGCTTGTTTGCGCGGTTCGCCGGCGCTGAGCCGGGCTTGCAGCGCCTTGCGGACGCGGTCCTCATCCCATTCATCCGACCCAGCCGTCTGGCCGCCCACGACCAGCGTGATCTCACCGCGAATCCGGTCGCGTGCCCCAAATTCGGCTCGGGCGCCGCTGATGGGGCCGCGCCAGACCTCCTCGTAGAGCTTGGTCAGCTCGCGGCCGACGGCGACCGGCCGGTCCCCCAACACCGCCTCCATATCCGCCAGGCAGGCCAGCAACCGGTGCGGTGATTCGTACAGGATGAGCGTGCCAGGAAAATCCACCACCGCCGCCAGCTCCGCCCGCCGCGCCTTTGAGGTTCGGCTCAGGAAGCCCAGGAACTGGAAGCGATCTGAAGGTAACCCGCTGCTAACGAGGGCCGTGATGGCCGCCGTTGGGCCAGGGATGACCTCGACCGGCAACCCCGCCGCCGTGGCCGCCGCGATCAGCCGGTAGCCGGGGTCGGAGACGCCGGGCATGCCGGCATCGGTCACCAGGGCGATGTTTTGCGTCTCCAGCCGGTCCAGCAGTTGCGCCAGCCGCTCGTCGGAGCTGAAATCATGGAAGCTGAGCAGGGGGACGTCGATCTCAAAATGTTTGAGCAACCGGCCGGTCACTCGCGTATCCTCCGCCGCCACCAGATCCACCGCCCGCAACGTCCGCAAGGCGCGCAGGGTGATGTCTTCCAGATTGCCGATTGGGGTGCCGACGATGAATAGTTTGCCCATGAGATTGGCTGTTAGCTGATAGCTTTTAGCTGTTAGTGGTCGGTACGGGCTGCGCCCTTTCAGCTGACAGGACGCTGCGCTTTCAGTGATCGGTGGGGAGTATAGCGTATCTCGCGGGGGCTGACCGCCGGGGAATCCTGATGTGATGGCAGATCGAGTTGATAGCCGTGCCAGCGCCCTTCGAGGGCGCTTCCGCCCATCAGTACGACGTTTCCAACGTCGCCCGGCGCACTGCTCATCCGCGTCTCAGCTGCGCTTGAAGCTGGGCTGGTAAAACGCTATATTGCTTTCGTGTCACGATGAGCAGTTATTCTGCGCCAGGTCTTCCGTGCCGGCTGGTCAGGATATGCTTTAGGGAGGTCCATAAGATGAGCAACAGCCATCTTCGTACGTTTGCTGGCATCCTTGGCGCCATCACCCTGCTCTTGCTGATCCTGGCCAGTTGCGTCAGCTACGAAGCGGAGCCTGTAGCTCTGGCGACGCCTTCACCCATCATTCCAGGTTCACCGAGTTCACCGACTATTGCGCCATCCTCGCCGGAACGAACTGCGCCCGATGAATACCCGGTGCCGACGGCCAATCCCGCCTACCCGGGACCGGCGGTTGGCCCCACCATCCGCGAGCAACAACTCCTGAATGATATCGCCTATCTCGAAAGGCTGCTCGCTGACCCGAGTCTGACCGCAGCCCAACGCCAGGAAATTGAAGCAGTTCTGTATGACTTGCAGATGCTGGCTGAGCAGACATTCAATGTTCCTACCCGAACTGAGGCTGAATGGGCCGAAGTGCGTGCCTTTGCCACCCTGGCCGCCCAATACACGCCCGAACCAACGTCGACGCCAGAGCTGGGTATTGTGCCAACTGATTCCTGGCTTTACGAGTACGTGTTCCACGAGATGAAGGGCATACGCTACCTGACGATCTGGCAGGGTTTTATTGCCGAGAATTTTACGCGCGTTTTTGCCGGGCAAACCTGGCCGAATGAGGCGCTTGGCGAAAGGGAGATTTATTACTACGGGCTGTTGTACATCTATACAACGATTGCTGGCCAAACCACAAGAGCCGAAGTCAGGATGGAAGAAGAAACTGGTCCTTTCCGCATCATTGACGCAACCGACGACAATATCCTGACCCTTGAATCCGCTGGCCATGGCGTTCTCGGCCCACAACGCTTCCTCTTCAATGTGGCGACATTGGAGCTGCATTTGCTGGCTGATTAGCGGTAGGGTAGCGGTGGCAGCCCTTCGGTAGCCTCAGGGCAGGCTTTGAAATGCTGTGCTGTTGGGTACGAAGTTCCCTAAAGGGCACTTCTGCAGTGCTATTCGCGACCCCATTGAAAGGGAGCGCAGCGACGTACTGACGGCTGACCGCTGACCGCTGACCGCCAACCGCTAATAGCTATCAATGATTCTCCAAAAAAATAAAATAACTCACATTCTGGCCGCAATCGGCCGGGGTCTGGATCTGGTAGGGGGAGGAGATGATCGAGCCGTTGACCGACTCCAGCTGGATGTTAAACAGCCGCTGCTCCGGCGCGCTGGAGACGACCAGCTCCCAGCCGGATTGCCCATAGGCCGGGGCTGTACCAATGGCGACCCGTATATCAATGCCGTTGGGGCGGCCGTCGGCGTCCCAGACGTGGACGCGCAGGCTGTCTGGCAGCGCCTGGTTGCCATCCAACAGGATCACCTCGCCGGCCAGGATGACGCAGTTGTTATTGGTGAAACTGCGCAGGGTGAATGGGCTGTCATCGCTGCGCGTGTAGGGGAACGCGGAGCGGGTGAACGTCGGGACCGGGCCGGGCGTCTCTGTGGGCGTGGCGGTATCGGTGGGAGTTGGCGTGGGCGTTTTGGTTGGCGTGCGCGATGGCAGGGTCGGGATGGTGGTGGGCGTGTCGACGGGCCGGCGCGTGTTGGTCGCTGTCACCGCGCCGGGCGTTGTGCCGGGGGCCACTGTCCAGGTTGCCGCAACCGTCACTGATGTGGGTGTGGCGGTTTGCAGCCGGGTGGCTGTAGGTACCTGGGCGGCGGCGACCTGGGTTGGTAGCTCACCAGCCAGGGTGGGCGCGGGGGGGACGGTGGGTAGGAGACCGGCCGGTAACAATTCGGATTCAGGTAGACGGCCACCATGCCGCCAACGCCCAGCAGCCCCAGCACCACCATCATCGCCGTCAGAATATTGACAAGCCGCAGCCCGCGGCCCCTGCGCCGGCCCCGTCTGGACCGATATGAACTCAACGCTGCTTACCTAGTTCGTGTGATTCTGCACAAAATCAAAATAAATGAGATTCTCGCGGCAGCTCGCCCGCGTTGTTACCTGATATACCTGCGATAGTGCATTGCCACTACCGTCTTCCAGCTGGACAAAATAGGTCCAGACCAGCGGCGCCTCCCGCACATATTGCTCCCAGGCCGCGGCCCCATAAATCGGCGCGTCGCCCACAACCGCCCGCGCATCAATACCACCGCTGCGATCTTCCCAGACATGGACCCGGAAGCTGCGGTTGGTCAGCGGATTCCCATTGATGTCCAGCACCTGGCCGGCAAACCCCATCCAGTTGCAGTTCACATCGTAAAAACGCTGCTCGTCAAAGCGCGGGCTGTTAAGCGTCTTGGTAAACTCTTGCGGCGACCGGGTGTTGGTCGGGTTCGGCGGTGGTGTGGGCGTAAAAGTTGGCGTGTTGGTTGGTGTGGGCGTATCAGTCGGCGTGGCTGTGCGTGAGGGCAGAATGGGGGTGGCCGATGGCTCACTGGTCGGCCGGCGGGTGTTTGTGGGCGCGGCGGTGGCACCCTGGGCCGTGTCTGGTGTCCAGGTCGGCTCCAGGTTCACGGCGATAGTTGCCGTGGCGGTTGCTGTCGGCGTTGTTGTGGGTACGGCCGCCTGAGAGATCAGCGTCGGCACGTCCATGGCGTCCGAGTCCGTTCCGTCACCACTGTCACCCAACGGCAACAGATTGGTCAGCCCTTCGGGCAATATTTCCGGCGCCGTCGCCGCGAGGGCGATAACGGCGGCGCTGGCGCAGGCGACGACCAGCAGGAGCACCGCCAGGATATTGAACAAGCTAAGGCCACGTCTTCTTCTCATAGGTCTAACCTTGCTGATACTTCCGCATTATGTCACGTAGTATAACATAGGTGACGGCGAATGTGGTTAGCCCGTTCGGTTTATTTACGCCTCCTTGATTTTGGTACACCGCCGGCGAGGGGTTGGCGACCCGTCGGGTCTGGGTACCCGTCGGGTCAGGCACCCGTCGGGTTAGGCACCCGTCGGGTCAGGTACCCGTCGGGTTGGGCACCCGTCGGGTCGGGCACCCGTCGGGTCAGGCACCTGTTTGGCACCCGTCGGGTCAGGGTACCGTCAGGTACCCGTCGGGTTAGGTACCCGTCGGGTCAGGCACCCGTCGGGTTGGGTACCTGTCGGGTTGGGTACCTGTCGGGTTGGGCACCCGTCGGGTCAGGCACCCGTCGGGTCGGGTACCCGTCGGGTCGGGGGAGCGAGGGTGAAGGGGAACCGGCCGGTCCCCCTTCACCCACCACACTAATCGTCCAGATGGCCCAGGACGTTGAACTCCTCGTCCAGATGGACATCCACCTGGCTGCCGTTGTCCCGGGTGATCTCGACCTCGTAATACCCTTCCTCGTCGCCAACTTCCGTGGCGGTCACCCGGCCTTCGCCGATGTAATCGAGGGCGGCGGCGCTGGCCTGCTGCAGGGCGTCGCCGGTGATGGGCACATCTGGCCCCTCGCCGGCGTCGTCGGCATCTTCGGCCTCGTTCTCACCGGCCGGTCCCTGCGCCGCCAGGAGCCGCCCCAGAATAGCGCGCCGGTCAATAACCCCGCCAGCAGCAGCAGGGCGCCCAGCAATAGTGGAATCTGTCGTTTACGCATGTCTACCTTCCTTGAACAGATGGGGCTTAGCCCCGGTTTTTACTACTGAAAGCGTAAACGGCGCCATTAAGAAAACGATGAAACGGGATTAATAGCCAGGGCAGCTCAGGCTTCGCTGGCTGGCAAGCTGACCGTAAACAGTGTGCCGCGCCCAACTTCACTGGACACCGTGATACTGCCGCCGTGCGCTGCCACGATCTCCTGGGCGATCGCCAATCCCAGACCACTGCCACCCCCATCCTGGCGGCTCCGGGCGCTGTCCACCCGGTAGAAACGCTCAAAAAGGTGCGGCAGATGCTCAGCGGCGATGCCGGGGCCATCGTCAGCTACAGTCAGGTGAATCTGGCTGCCCTGGCGGCGAGCGCTGACCGTGATGGTGCCACCGGCCGGTGTGTATTTGATGGCGTTATCCAGCAGAATCAAGAAAAGGCGAATGAGCTGGTCCAGGCTGCCTTGAATATGTAGATCAGCGGGAACCTTATCCACCAGTCGTTGGCCCTTTTGCTGTGCCAGCGGCTCCACCTGTTCCAGGATGGCCCCAATGAACTCCGGGGCGGCAATTCTTTCACCATCAAGGACGACAGGTCGTTCAGGATCGAAGCGTCGCAGATACATGAGCTGATTTGACAAATCCATCAGTTGGTTGGCGGTTCTGAGTAATAACGACATCGTCGTGACATATTCCTCAGAAGTCCGTGGCTTCTCCAGGGCGATCTCCAGATGACCCTTGATGACTGCGATTGGTGTGCGCAATTCATGGGCCGCATCGTCAATAAACCGATTCTCCCGGACAAAGGCAGCCTGTAACCGGTCCAGCATCCGATCAAAAGTCTGGGCCAGCCGGCCGACTTCGTCCATGCTGCCGGTCGAGCCAATGCGCCGGGTCAGGTCCGTGCCGCTGATGGTGGCTGCGGTCGCCGTGATCCGGTCGATGGGCGCCAGGGCCCGGGCCGCCAAAAAATAACCGCCGCCGCCGGCCAGCAATAGCAATGGCGGCAGGGCCAGCAGCATTAACGTCAGCAGCCGGTCCAGGGTGTCATTGATCTGGTCGAGGTCGGCAGCCACTAACAGCCAGCCATCGGCCAGCGGTTGGGCCAGGACGCGCCATTCATCGTCGCCGGCCAGCTGGGTGGTGAAGCCGGTTACGAGGGCACTGGGGGAGAGCGGGAGCGTGGCGGATGTGGGGAAGGGGCTGATCCGGCCGGTCGCGTCGGCCAGCATAAAGCGATAGCCGGCGAACTGCTCGTTGGCCAGCAACTGGGCTGTCATCTCCGGGGTGGGTTCGTTACCGGCCGGTCCCAGCAGCGCGGCTGCCTCCGTCGCTGCCAGTTGGATGGCGATATCCTGCTGCTGGCGCAAGCTGATTTGCAGGCGCCAGAAAAGGAAGCCGGCAAACAGCAGCAGGATGAGGCTGAGCGTCAGCAGATACCAGCCGGTCAGCCGCCAGCGCAAGGGCCAACCGCTGAGCCCGCGCACCCCCATCAACCCCCCTCCGCCAGCAGCCGGTAACCTACGCCACGAATTGTCTCGATCAACGGCAGCTCATCACCCTGGCTCAGCTTGCGGCGCAGATAGCCGATGTAGACATCGACCACATTGGATTCGTTGTAAAAATCGAAATTCCAGACATGCTCGCCAATCTGGGTGCGGGAGAGGACCTGGTTGGGGTGGCGCAGCATGAACTCAAGCAAGGCATACTCGCGCAGGCTCAGTTCGATCGGCCGGCCGGCCCGGCTGACCTCGCGCGTGGCCAGGTTCATTTGCAAGTTGGCTGCCTGCAGGATGGTGCCGCTTTGTAGTGGGGGCCGGCGCAGCAAGGCGCGTAGCCGGGCCTGCAATTCGGCAAAGGCGAAGGGTTTGACCAGGTAATCATCCGCGCCCGCATCCAGGCCGGTGACCCGGTCTTCGACTGAATCCCGCGCTGTCAGGAGCAAGGCCGGCGTCTTGTAGCCCCGCCGGCGCAACTCGCGCAATAACACCAGCCCGCTCTGGCCGGGCAGCATGATGTCCAGGATCCAGGCATCGTAATCCGCAGCCAGGGCATAGGCCAGCCCCTCGTGCCCGTCGTCGGCCACGTCTACCGCGTGGCCCGCCTCACGTAGCCCCTGCTCGACAAACTGGGCGATGGCCGGTTCATCTTCAACAACCAATAAGCGCATCTGTTCTCTCCTACAGGCAGAGAGTAACTGGCAAGATTAAGAAAACGATGAAGTGCGAGAGACCCCTCACCCGACGGGTCCACTACCCGACGGGTCCACTACCCGACGGGTCCGCCACCCGACGGGTCCGCCACCCGACGGGTCCGCCACCCGACGGGTCCACCACCCGACGGGTCCACCACCCGACGGGTCCACCACCCGACGGGTCCACCACCCGACGGGTCCACCACCCGACGGGTCCACCACCCGACGGGTCCACCACCCGACGGGTCCACCACCCGACGGGTCCACCACCCGACGGGTCCACTACCCGACGGGTCGGTGGCGTCAATTCAGGGGTACGTAAATCTCGATGGCCGCATTGGCCCGCTGATCCGCCAGCCAGCTGCTCCAGCGCGCCTGCTGCCGGGTGTAGTAGGTGTCAGTATGTAGATCGCGCACGGCGCGGTCCAGAACCTCGATCAGGTAGAAGGTTGTGGTGCCATTCTCCGGGTTTGTCACCCGAATAATCTCGCTGTGCTCACCCACGCCCAGGGCGAAGGCGGCCGTTTCTAACTCCGGCACCAGCAGCTCGCCATGGGTGAAATAATCCAGCTCGCCGCCAAATTCGCCAGTCGTCTCGTCCAGTGAATATTGCCGGGCCAGATCGCCAAAATCATTCCCTTCATTCAAAAGTACAAGGATATCGAGCGCCAGCGCTTCATCATTGACCTGCAGGTAGCGCGCCCGCACATGCTCATCCGTCAGCCCCACATCGGCCACGACTTCGGCCAGGACCAGGCGCTGCAACATATCAAAACGCCAGAATTGGGCAAACTCCTCTTCGCTGTACAGGTTGGCGGCCAGCCAGTCGGTGTAGGCGCTGGGGCCGTTGGTTTCTTCCAGCTGGCTCCGCACTTCGGCCAGGTTGGCGGCGACCATCTCGTCGGTCAGCTCGATGCCGAAGCCTGTGGCGGCCTGGGCAATGAGTTGCTGGTCGATGAGCCGGTTCAGGACCGCGCTTTGATACCCTTCATAGCTGCCGCGTAGCAGCTCTTCACGGACCAGCTCGGCCTGGTAAGCGGCCAGGGGGACGGGTGTCCCGTTGACCAGAGCGGCCAGCGGCTCCGGGGTGGCGGTGGGCGGGGCGGGGGTATTGGTCGCGGTCGGTGCGGCCGCTTCCGGCTGGGCGCCGCCATTCTCCGCCTGGGCACTGTTGGCGGTGGCGGCCAGCGTGGGCACCGTGCCCGCCGTCGTTGGCACGGCCTCGCCATCACCGTCCTGTTCCCCACAAGCAGCCAGAATCAATACCAAACAAAGCAATAGAAGCGAAGTAGTTCTAGACAAAATAAAGCCCTCAGATGGCTCTTAGGTGCGTGAGGGGTTGGCGGGAACCCGTCGGGTTCACCCCAACCCGTCGGGTTGGCAGCGACCCCTCACCCGCACCAATCAATTAAACAGGACATAGAGAAAGCCGGCGCCCATGACCAGGGCGACCAGCAGGCAGCCGCCCTGCACAATCTTAGCTGTCAGCTTCAGGACGCCGCGCAGGACCGCCAGAAAAAGAAACAGGACGACGGCCAAAGCGACCAGGCCGCCCATTTCGCCGGGTGTGATTGGGAAGTTAGTCAGGAAGGTTTCCATAAGCTTTTCCACCGTGATAATGCGGCTGTCTGGCTACCATTTTAGAAAGGAAGCGCTTTTTTATCTAACGATGGCGCTGCCCGGCCGCAACCGGCCGGTCCGTTTCATCATTTTTCGTTAATGCGCGGCCGCATCCCCCGGGTCGGTCACAAAACGCCACAGTATCAGCAGGGCCACGATCATCAGGGCCGCCGCCACATAGCTGTTGGCCTCGATACCGGCCGGTAAACGCGGCCCAATAAACGATCCAAGGCCGCGCCCCAGACTCATCGCGCCGGTCATCACCGAAATAAACACCGCCCGCGCCTCCGGCACCAGCTCCGTCAGCAACGGCAGCGAGCCTACGATGGTCGCCTCAAAGGAGAAGAAAAGCAAAAAGAGGGCCAACAAGGCCGGCACTAACCCAAAATCGATGGCCGGAATCAGGGCATAGGCCACACTGTTAACCAACCCCATGATCAGAATGAGCCGTCGCTTGCCGAGCCGGTCGGACAGGAAACCAACCAGGGTAATACCGACCAGTTCAGCGGCTCCGATTACACTTGAGGATAAGCCAACCTGGGTCAATTCCAGATTAAAACGGGTCTCCAGCCAATCGCCGTAAACGATAAAGAATATGTCGTTGGCGAGCACCAGCAGGATGAGGAAGCTGGCGGTGGCCCAGACAACCGGCCGGTTCAGCAACCGCGCCCAATCCCCCCGCTTGGCGACCAACCGGCCGGCCACCGGCAACGCCCGCGGCATCAGCCGGTACAGCAACAGCCCGACTAGCATGCCCAGCAAGCTGAATAAAATGTAGGGCGCCGCCCAGTTCTGCCACTGAATCAGCCAGCCGACCAGCGGCGCTCCAAACAGCAGCGCCCCGCCCCAGGCGATCTCGATGACGGCGATGGCCCGGCCCCGCCTGTTGTACGGCACCCGCTCACCCACATACGCCTGAAGGGCCGGATCATGAATGACCTTCATCAAGGCCAGGAGGATCAGGAAAACGCTCAAGGCCCAGAAACGGGGCCAGATCAGCAGCAGCAACGCGCCCAGCCCCAGGATAAGGTAGCTGATGACGATCATCAGCCGCCGGCCAAATCGTTCTGACAGCGGCCCGAACAGCGGGCTGGCCAGCCCGGACAGGTTGCCAAGGGCAATGACGCTGGCAATATCCGCCTGCGACACCGCCAGCCCCCGGGCCAGCTCCGGCAAAAACGGGTAGCCGAGCCGCAGCATGGTGTTCAGGAGCAGCCGGCCAAAGGTCAGGAAACCAAGCTGAACTTCCCAGCGCGCCTGTCGCTCTTCGGTTGCCATCAAGCTGCCCGCCAGCGCCGGTGCTCGACCAACATGCAGGCGTCCTGCACCACGTCCAGCCCGGCCGCTTCTGCCTGTGCCGCCGCCCCGGCATGGGCAATGCCCAACTGTAGCCAGACCGCCTTAGCCCCAACCGCAATCGCCTGTTCCACAAAAGGCGGCACCTTCTCGCTGCGTTGAAAAATCAGCACCAGGTCGATCGGCTCCGGAACGGAAGCAAGGTCTGGATATGCTTTTTCGCCCAGGCTTTCCCGCAGATGCGGGTTGACCGGGATGATGCGGTAGCCCTGCTCCTGAAGATAGGCCGGCACGTAGTAGCCGGCCCGGCTCCGCTGTGACGACAGGCCGACGACCGCGATTGTCTGCGCCTCGCGCATGATTTTTTGCATGGTTTGGGATTGTTTCATGGGTTAATCCGGCCGGACAAAGCCGCGTTCCACCAGCATGGCCAGTAGCTCACGGGCATTGGCTTCGACGCTTTGTCCCACCGTCTCCAGGCGCAGCTCCGGTTGGCGGGGCGGCTCGTAAGGGTCGTCGAGGCCGGTGAAATGGCGCAGCTCGCCGCTGCGCGCCCGGGCGTACAACCCTTTTGTATCCCGCTGCTCACAGATCGCCAGTGGTGTGTCTACAAAAACCTCAATGTAATGACCGTCACCCATCATGGCGCGCACGTCGTTGCGCGTGGCCCGGTAGGGGCTGACGGCCGCGCAAATGGCGATGCCGCCGTGCCGGACGATTTCGGCGGCCACGAAACCCATGCGGCGCACGTGGTCATCCCGGTCGGCTTTGCTGAAGCCCAGCCCTTCGGAAAAATGGGTCCGGACCACATCACCATCCAGCAGGGTAACCTGGCGGCCATGCTCCAGCAACAACGAGGTGAGCACAGAGGCGGTTGTTGATTTGCCTGCATTATGCAGCCCTGTGAACCAGACACAGCAGCCCTGGCGGTGGCGTGGTGGGTAGGTCTCGGCCAGGATGGCGGCCACTTCGGGACGGGTGAACCAGTCCGGTAACTTCCGGCCCTGTTGTAGATAATTTTCGCGAACCTGGGTGCCGGAGATGGCGGCCGTCGCTGTGCCGTTGGGCACCTTGTTCACCTCTTCGTAACGCGACTCTTCGGGCAGGTAGACCAGCATCTGGAACGGGACGACCTTTACGCCGAGCTCTTCACTGTGCTGCATGACCAGCTCCTGAGCGTCATAGGGCCCATAAAACGGCTGGCCGTTGGAATCCTTGCCCGGGCCGGCGTGATCCCGGCCGACAATCAGATGGTTGGCACCGTAATTGCGCCGGATCAGCGCGTGCCAGAGCGCCTCGCGCGGTCCGGCCATCCGCATGGCCAGGGGCAGCAGCGATAGCAAAATGCGGTCCGGTTCGTAATACCGTTCGGCCAGGGTTCGATAGGTCCGCACGCGGGTGTAATGATCCACGTCGCCAGGACGCGTCATCCCCACGACCGGGTGCAGCAGCAGGACACCATCATTCGCGGCGCAGGCTCGTTTGGTCAGCTCCTCATGGACCCGGTGCAGCGGATTGCGAGTTTGAAAAGCGACGACGTTGGCGTGGCCAAATTCGGCCAGCCGGGCCCGGGTTTCGGCCGGGGTCAGCCGCAGCTCCTTAAAATCGTAGCGGGGCGGTGTCTGCAGCACTTCGAGAGGGCCGGAAATGTTGCGCTTGCCCCAACGGTGCATTTCCGCCACCAGCGGGTGACGTAAATCTTGCGTGCCCAGGGCAAGCTGCGCCGTCGTTGCCAGATCCCATTCGTAAATCTCTTCCGCCGTCATGATCGCCAGCAGCTCATTCTGCGGGCTGCGCAGGGCAATCTGCTGGCCCACGCGAATGTCGACGTCATCATCGATGGGGAGGGTGATTGGCAGGGGGAACAGGTAGCCGTTGGCCAGCCGCATCGTTTCCAAAACGCTGTGGAAATCCTGCTGGGACATGAAGCGGTCCAGCGGCGAGAAGGCGCCGACCGCCAACAGTTCCAGGTCACAGACTGCCCGTTCAGTCAGGCGGATAGAAGGGAGCCGATTGGCGTAACGTCGCCGATCCGGGACACGCTCGGTGGGAATACGCAGATCGATGAGTTCGCCGCCGTAGGGGGTGATCAATGGGTTATCGTTCATGGTCATCGTTGCACCTTGCGTGGGAATCAGGCGCCCGCCCCTATGATACGACCGAATGAAGCTGTTGACACGCGCCGCAGGCAACTCTGCCTGGACCAGTTGAATTGGCTACGCTGTGGCGCACCTAGGGGCTTTACGATGTCTCTGATTGACCCGGGCTGTCTGTCTCTTCAGCCAGGGGATGAGGTGGCAGCGGGTCTGGCAGGCCGTAATGCTTCTCATAAAAATGGAGCGCCAGCACCTTAACCGTCGCCAACAAGGGGACGATGAGCAAGGCTCCCAGCACCCCGGTCAGCACCAGCGCCGCCAGCAGCGAGATGATAACGACGCCCGCGTGTAACTCCAGTGTCTGGCCCATATACCGGGGGCGCAGCCAGAGATTGTCAACCTGTTGGATGGCGGCATACACGGCGATAAGCAACACGATCAGGCCAAATGGCGAAAGCGAGAGGGAGCCGGTCCGGTAAAGCCAGATAATCAGCGTCGTACTGGCCAGAATCAGCAGGCCCAGGATGAGAAAGATGAGCAACTGCACGCGCAGGAAAACGCGCCAGACTTCACTGATCTCCTCAATTAATCCGACTGCTTCATCGCGGTATGAGTCCGGGATGCGGCTTTGCAGGCCGCGGCGCCAGGCCGGGCCGTCGCGCAGGAAATAAAAGAGGGCGACCAGGACAACGATGGTCCAGATCAGATTGTCGGTGACGCCGCCGATGAAATCGGCTGAGCCGATGGGGATGGTCGTCAGCGCGTTGCCCGCCGTCCGCTCCAGATAATCCAGCAGGGCCTGGGGATTGAGGCTGAAGCCGAGGATGTTCAACGGCTTTTCCAGCCAGAGACGCATTTCATGCAGGGCGTCGCCCAACTCCTGGCTCCAGAGTGGCACGCGGTCCCAGATAAGGGCGCCCAGAAGCAGGATAAGACCGACGATCAGCAGTAGCGTCAGGAGATAGACGAGGCTGGCGAGCAGCCGTCGCCGCTCCGGCCAGCGCCGTTCGCCGACCTCAACCAGGGGCGATAGCAGAGATGTGAGCAGCAGGGCGATCAGCAAGGAGGCCCAGAGCGGCCAGGCAAAAAGCAAGAGGCCCAGCCCTGCGGCCAGGCCCAGGATTAGCAGAACAAGCGATGTTGACAATCTCATCTGGAAAAACTCGGGTTAGCAATTTGGACCCAAAGTATACGAGATTTAACCATCAATTCAGGCTTAGAAATTGTATAGAGTTTGTTGCGCCGGAGGCGCTTAATCCCATTCGCCGGCAGCCAGCAGCGCAGACAAACGCTCGTGGTACTGTCTATCGCGTTCCTCCCAGGCGGGGTTGATCTGGGCGCCTTCGGCCCAGAAGTGGGCGCGGCCGCGCCCCATGGCCTGCCCGTCCGCGGTGTGCATATCGACGGCGTAGTCGGGGATAACCGGCCGGAGCCCTTCATGCTCAGTTGCGTACATGAAATAGTTGATCATCTCGTCGCTGGAACGGTCCTTGCGGCAGCTACAGAGATACCGAACCGCATGGACCGCAAACAGCTTGCGTTCAGCGACGCCCCGGTCAAAACGGGCCAGCATCTGCACCAGCGCATTGATCAGCACCGGCGCTTGCGGCGCGCCGAAGCCGATATCTTCGACCGAAATAATCATCAGGCGTTGCCAGAGGTAATCTTCCAGGGCCGGGCTGGTGAGCGCCATCTCGTAGGCCAGGAGGGCGGCATTGTCACTGTTTCCTCTGCGGATCTCCTTCTGCAGCGCGGAGATGACGAGATCTGCCTTCAGACCGTGATAGGTCTTGACGGTTTGCCAGGGGTCGCGCGGTAAATTAACCATCGTTTATTGGAGTCCTTGCTCAAACAGCTCATAAAAGCGGTCCAGATCGACATCCAGGACGACAACGGCATTTTTGGGCTGGCCGCTGCGGTCGGCCCAGTCTACAGCCGTCTGCCCGCGCGTGACCTTGCCGGTTGTTTCCACTACAAGGTAATGACTTTCTTGCCGTTTGACGCAGCTCGGGTCGACCGCCACGGCCATGGCCAGGGGATCTGGCGCCAGCAGCGATTTCTCGCCAAAGATTTTTTCCAGGAACTCGATTGAGCGAACCGAAATTTTCTGGAAAAAGTCGGCTTTGGCTGATGTCAGCGCCATCCAGCGGTCCAGTTGCGCCTCGTTGACGCTGTGCCGCATGGTAGCTTCCCAATCGATCACCTCAATTTGTTTGCCGGCCCGGGCCCAGCTTTCAAACACGACATAGGCGGCTTCGGGATCGTAGTAGATGTTGAATTCGGCGGTGAAGATGGGCGTGTTGCCGTGGGCGGTGACGGCGCCGGCCATGGCGACGGTCCGTTTGACCTTGTTGGGCAGTTCTGGGTCAAGGTAAATGGCGATGGCGATGTTGGTCAGCGGCCCGAGGCAGACCAGGGTGTATTCACCTGGGGCGGCATTGACCATTTCCACCAATTTGACGGCGGCGTGGCCCGGGGCCGGCTGGCTGTGTTGCGGCACAAAGCCGGCATCCCCCAGGCCATCGGCGCCATGGAACGCAGCGGCGTCGTCGCTCAGATAGATGAGCGGCCGGTTGCTGCCGCCGTAAACGGGAATGTCCAGGCCGGCCTGTTCAGCAATTGTGACGGCGTTGCGCAGCGTATGTTCCAGGCCCACATTGCCACCCACCGCGAGTAACGCCTCCACCTTGACATTCGGGTGGGCCGCCGCCAGCAGGATGGCCTGGGCGTCATCTACGCCGGGATCTGTATCGATGATAAACCGTTCCATGTGTCCTCCAGGGCTCCATGATTTGTAAGGGTAAGAACCTATTCTACTTCGCGCCGTCATTCCTCGCCCCCATTGACAGGGGTGTTATACTTCAACCCGGCGATCCTCCTGATGATCCCCACCTTTAGCAGTTTGAATTTGTATGTTCCCGGTAGACAGCCTGCCACAGGCTGTTGGTTGGCGCACGGGCGCCAATAGAATCGGATAGTGCGACTCAGATATTCCGGCCGCCAGATACAGGCGGTCGCCGGCGAGAGCTGGCTTTGGTCTGGGGCTGAGTCCATCTGTCTACAGAGATGCTGTCGCAGAAACCGCGAGGTAGCCGGCAGCGCCGGATTCAGTCAAAGTCACCAAGCCGCGGCCGGCCGAAACGGCACCGCAAGGAATATCTGTATGTCGACCCAATTTTCTGATCTGGGTCTGGTCCCTGAGCTGGTCCAGACTGTCTCCGAGCTCGGTTATAGCGAGCCAACCCCTATTCAATGTGAAATGATCCCCGTCATGCTGACCGGCCGGGATGTCATCGGCCAGGCGCAGACAGGCACGGGCAAAACAGCCGCCTTCTCCTTACCCATCATCCAGCGAATTGAAGCGGATCTGGGTACGGTGCAGGCCCTGGTGGTCGCGCCGACACGGGAGTTGGCTTTGCAGGTTGCCGAAGCAATGACCGGTTACGGAGCGCACATCAACTTGCGCGTTCTGCCCATCTACGGCGGCCAGCCGTACGGCCCCCAACGCCGGGCGTTGCGCCGTGGCGTGGATGTCGTTGTGGGCACGCCGGGGCGGCTCATCGATCTCATTGAGAGCCAGGCGCTGGATCTGGCCGGCGTCAACACGGTTGTACTGGACGAGGCGGACGAAATGCTGAGCATGGGCTTCATCGAAGATGTCGAGAAGATCCTGCAAGCGACGCCCGCTGAGCGGCAGACGGCCCTTTTTTCTGCTACCATGCCGGGCCCAATTCAGGAGCTGGCCGAGCGCTACCTCCAGGACCCGCATAAGGTAACCGTCGCCCGGCAGCAGTTGACCGTAGCGGCCATTGAGCAGCGCTATTACCTGGTAAATGAAGAAGATCGGTTGGCGGCGCTGACACGACTGTTTGAAGTCGAGGAGATCAGCCGGGCCATCATTTTTGCTCGCACGCGGATCGGCACGGGCGAACTGGCCAATGAGCTAACCGTGCGCGGCTTCCCGGCCGAAGCGCTCAATGGTGACCTGAGCCAGGATGCCCGTGAGCGTGTCCTGGACCGTTTCCGCAATGATCAGCTTACCGTGCTGGTGGCTACCGATGTGGCCGCGCGTGGTCTGGACATCGACGATGTCTCTCACGTCATCAATTATGAGTTGCCCAATGACCCTGAAGTGTATGTGCATCGGATTGGCCGGACCGGCCGGGCCGGCAAGAGCGGTATCGCCATCTCGCTGCTGACCTTGCGGGAGATGCGCCGCTTGCGTCTGATTGAGCGGATCATGAAGCAGAAATTGACCGAGGCGGACATTCCCAGCGAAAAAGAGATCAAGCAGCATCGCAATGCGGAGCTGGAGCGCCAGCTGCTGGTCTGGTTGCGCCGGGATCGCTGCCAGCGGGAGAAGGAAATGGTGACGGCACTGGTCGAGGACGGGCATGATCTGCTGTCTGTCGCTGCTGTCGCCCTGAAGCTGGCCCGGGCCGAGGAAAAGCAGCGGCCGATTGCGCCGGTGAACGAGCTGCGCCGCGCTGAGCCGCGGGAACGGCAGCGCCGTGAACGGCGGGGTCCGCGCGAAAATGGTTCAGGCGGGCGCAGTTATCGTGAACCGGGCCAGTTGGAAACGGGTATGGTGCGGCTGGCATTGAGCCAGGGCAAGGCTGATGGGCTGCGGGCTGGCGATGTGGTCGGCACCGTGGCGGCCACATCTGGCATCCCGGGCGCCAGCATCGGCCGGATCACGATTGGCGAGCGGCGGACGTTATTGGACGTACCGGCCGGTCTCGTTGAGCAGGTCCTCTCGCCCAAGAACAATTACCGTATTCGCCGCCAGCAAGTGACCCTGGAACGGGCCTGATCCCTGGCGCTCACTAGAAACTGGTCGTCAACCAGCTACCGGTGTTCAACTTTAAGCCGGTAGCTGGTGGCGCGCCCCTGGAACTCCCTGACGAGGATAATCCAGTTGCCACCGGCCGGTACCGTAAACTCAAGCAGCAACTCCTCACCTCCGCTCCCGGTATTGTCCAGAGTAAATTGCAGATAACCGTCCGGCCCGCGCAAAACCAGTACCAGGTCGCTTGACGCTGTCAACGGTGTGGCCTTGACCGAGATGATCTCATCCTCCAGCACGCTGAAGCGCCACAGCATGGTTTGGCCGGCCGGCAGCGTCGCGTTGACCGCCTGGTTGTAGGGCAGAAAGCCGGCATCTTCCAGCAGCAGGTTCTGGTTAACGGTATAGCTGATCTGATAGGAACCTGGCTCGCCAAAGAAATCCTGGACCAGGATGATGTATTGACCATCCGCCGCCAGGGTAATATCCAACCGTTCGCTCTCGCCCGCCAGGGTGGCATCAACTGTGGCCAGCCGTTCCAGTTCAGGCGAGAGTAGCCAGATCATCAGATCCACATTGTTATTGATGGGCGAGAGGATGATGCTGATCTCGTCACCGGCAAAACCGAAGAAAAACCAGGCCTGGATTTCGTTTTCCTGCAAAACTTCCTGCTTGAAGTCACCAGAGCGGAGGTCACCGGCGTCGTAGAAATTCTCGACCTCGTCCCCCCCTTCATCTAATGAAAGTGTGTAGTCGCCGTTGCGGGCGCTGAAATCCTTGACCTCGATGGTGTAGGCGGCGCTGACATCCAGAACATAGCCGGCGATTACCTCCGGATCGCCGCTGAAGCCTTCATCCAGCTCAATCAGTTTCTCCCCATCCGGTCCGTAAAGCCGGAGGACAATGTCCATCTGCTCGTTCAGCGGGGTGGCGATGATGCTGATCGTCTGCCCGGCTGTGCCTTCGAACACCCAGGCATGTTGCTCATTGGCCAGCAGCCGGCTGGTGACCTCCTGGCCAAAGGCGATTTCACCGCCGGTGTATTGCGGTGTGTCACTGATCAGGAGCGTTAGCGTGTAATCCCCGCCCTGGCCGAAGAAGTCGGTGATTTCCAGGAAATAGGTGCCGTTACGCGGCATGACAGCGTCGACAATCAGCTCCGGATCGTAAGCATAGCCGTTATCCCCGGAGGCCACGGTGCGCCCATTGGGGTCGATGAGCGCAATTTCCAGATCCAGGCTGGTGACCGGTTCCGCCACGACAGTGACATATTGGCCGCCATTGGCCATAAACGAGAAGTAATGGGTTTCCTGGTTTGCCAGAGTGCCCGCATAGACCTGGCCATGGCTCAATTGGGCCTCGACCTGGGCGGGCAGGACAATTGCCTCGTTGACGGCCGGGATGCCGGCAAGTTGCACGGTTGTCAGGAGCTCCTCAAAAAGCGGTGTTGCTGCGGCGAACTCATCCGGGCGGGTGCCCAGGGCCAGCAGCACCGCGTAGGCATCATCCGGCGCATTCAGCAGGACCAGACGCAACGCCATTTGGCTCGCGTCCCGGCTGATGAGTTGTAACGGGTCGCCAGTCACATCGGTATAGGCCAGGGCGTAGCCGTTGATCGCCGCGCTGATGATGGGATTGGGCGGCGGGGCGACGACGGCAAGCATCTCCAGCAGCGTTGTTTCGGGCCGTTGCCCGGGTGTTGCGGGCAGGGTGAAGGCCAGGGCGAAGCGGCCGCTGTTGAAGTTGTCGTTGATGAGCTGGGTGCCGGTGGTTTTGCTGTCGGCGACAATGAGCTGCAGGGCGCCAAAGCGGCTGCCGGCATCCACGCCATCGAGCAGACCGGTGAAATCCACCCAATCTTCAGGCATGGCCAGCTGGATACCCGTTTGCCGGTTGCCGGCAAATTTCCAACCGGCCGGTGCCGGAATAGGCGGCAATTGCAGCGCCGCTACCGTAGCCGCCATCGTGGCGGTGGGCACTGGTTGTAGCGCGGCCGGGGTAGGCACCAGCGTGGCTGTCGGGAGTGAGCGGGCCGGTTCGGTGGGATCCGGCTGGCTCATGCGTGTCATGGTAACTGTTGGGGTAGGCTCAATCTGGTTGGACTGGCAAGCCAGCAACCCAAAAAGCAGCAACACCCAGGTCAAATAAACCCTGAACCGCCATCTATACATGTCCTTTGTCTCCCATTGGGCAAACGACATGCAAGGCAGACCAGCTTCCGGCGATCAACGGATCGCCCGAATGGCTGGCTGCCGGCAACAGGTGCTCCCGAAATGTAGCATGGGAGCCAGCTCTGGCTCGCTACACTTCTCAATTAACCGACGGTTTTACTCCGACGATTGGGGAACCTCCCATTCGTTGCCCAATATGATCAGCACGTCATAATCCCCTTCAGGATCCGTGCCGTTGCTGATATTAAGCGGGGGTATGGACATTAATTGGGAGAGGTAAAGCGTGGTGTAGGGATGATCACCATAATCGATGATGCGCGTCGCCCGCACGGCGGACGACTCTGCATTGCCGATCCCTACGATGTTGAAATCCAAATCTGACAGATAGGTCTCCGTAGCGCCCGCCAGGCCAAAGGTCGGCGTGCCGTTATAGACAGCGATCCGAGCTCCCTCACTTAACATTAGCTCGGACAAGTTGTCTATAACCTGGTCTGGGATCGCGGGTGGCCGAAATAACTCGTTACGGAGCTCCCTGATGCTGTCGCGCAAAGGTACCAATACCTGTTGTCCCTCTGGCGTTGTTTCCAGATAGACATAGTTGTAGTCGACAACGGCCGTACGGATATTCTCAGCTGGAATATCCTGGGCCAGGAGCGCGAGTTGAATCGCCTCGTCCGGGGACATGTTTGTTCGCACATTTCTCTGGAACGATTGCCAAAGCTGCGGAGCCTGGGTGATAAGTTGGGGCAATTGCCCCGCATCCAGGATCCGATCACGAATGGCCAGGCCAACCTGTTGTTGCCGGTTGGCCCGGTCGACATCGCCGCCGGCCGTCGCTCTTGTGCGAGCATATTTTAAGGCAGTTTCGCCGTCCAGGACGTATGATCCCACTTCTATGGAAAACGGATCATAACCAAAACATCTGTCAGGGTATTTTGGATCGTCGATACTCTCCGTAACTTCAATCTCGATACCCCCGATGAGGTCGATGAATTCAGTGAAGGCGTCAAAGTTGATGGCGCCATAATATTGGATGTCGATACCGAGGAATGCTTCCACGGTATCGATAGCCAGGGCGGGGCCGCCGCCCGGATATTCATTTACTTCGCCCAAATAATGGGCCTGATTGATGCGGTCGACATGGAAACCGGGGATGTCTACCCAAAGATCACGCGGCAGCGAAAGAGCGGCGGCGGTCTGGCCCACCGGGTCGATCGTGACCACGATCATGCTGTCTGTCCGCGTGGGCCCTTCAATGTCACAGCGTTCGTCAATCCCCAGCAGCAGGATATTGACCCGCTCGGTTCCTTCCCACGGTTGCAGACCTTTGCCAGTAAAGAGGGGGGCGCTTGGTTGTGCGGTTGCGATAACGGGTGGGGCCGCTGGATCATCAGTGGTGATGAGCTGTGTTTGTTCGGCGGTGACGTTGAAGGAGGGTTCGGTGACTTCCCACTGGGCAGCCAGACTGGATACGGTCTGATAGAGCCACCGGCCGGACCAGGCCAAAAAGGCGAGCGTTAGGCCAAAGGCCAACAGCTTTACAGCCGTACGTACCCAGGCGGGCTGAGCAAATGATTCTGTGTGGCTCGTCATAAATGATCTGGGTCTGCCGGTTAGCTCTAACGCGCATTGTCGCTAACCTGAGCAGCGCTCACAAAACGGTGAACCAGGGCATTATAACATGCAGGGGAGGGTGGGCAAGGTGACCAGCCTTAAAATCCTGCTACCAGTAATCAAAAAAAGCGATCATACGCGCCATAAAAAGGGCGTCGCCATCGCCGCGAAAAGTATGCGGCTGTAGATTGTAGAAGAAGCATTCGACGGGGTGCCCCAGGTTCTGTAGCTGGTTGCAGGTTTGCTCAGACCAGCGTGGCGGAACCACCGTATCCTCGTAGCTATGGTGGATGCTGACCGCCGCCTGGATGCGATCCAGATGATCGGCCGGGGAGATCGCCGCCAGCATTTCCGGGCTGGCCAGCAGTTCAAAATCGCCAAGAGCGCCGTCCGTCCATTGCTGGATTTGCTCATAATTCTGCTGCTCATCCCCGCTCATCGAGCCATAAAGGACCGCAGCTCGAAAGGGTTCGGGCCAAACGGTGATCGCGCGCAGGGCAGCCCCGCCCCCCAGGCTATGACCCATGATGTGGATCTGGTTTGCGTCCGCCCGGCGCAGGCTGCTTGTCGAGATCTGGCTCTGTTCCAGGATGATGGCCGTCAGGTTGAGAATGTCATTCGCATAGCCGACACGGAAGGTGATGTCGCCCTCATCCGAGGGGGGGAAGTTGCGCAGGTTCGGGTGGATGACCAGGTAGCCCGCTTCCACTAGCGCATCCGTATAACGCGTGGTATACGCTTCGACTTTGTAATCGGATGGCGTGATATAGCCGTGGACAACAATCGCGACCGGGAATTTGTAGCCTTCATTGGGCACGCTCAGGAAGCCATAAATTTGCAGGCCGTCGCTGGGGTAGCGGATGAGATACCGTTTCCACGTTTCCGTCTCATGCAACAGATCAACGACTTCCAGTTCGCCGCCGCCGTACTGCCGCGCGGCCAGGGCGTCGATGGTGTAATCCAGATAGGGATTGGGCGTGGCGCTGGGCGTCAACGTTGCCGTCGGGCTGGCTGTTGCGGTCGCGGTTTGCGTGCTTGTCAGGGTGGGCGTGGGCGAGGCGGTGGCCGAGGCCGTAGCTGTTGCCGTCTGGCCCGGGGTGGTGGTTGCGGTGACCGTGGGTAGCTGCGCCAGGGGAGCGACCGTAGGGATAGGGCTGGGCGGCGGCTGGTTCGCGCAGGCGACGGCCAGGCTCAGCAGGCAAAGCAGCGTCAGCAGGCGGAAACGCATAGGCTTTTATTGGCGCGGGGCAGTGCGGGTGGTCTGGCGCAGCTTCAGGACGCTGTCCGGTGGGTAATAGCCCTTGCGCACGCTGAGGTTGGCATACACCATGCTGCGCGGACCGATGATCGTGCCCGGATTAAGGACGGAGTTACAGCCCGTCTGGGCGCCATCCCCCAGGATCGCGCCCATCTTGGCGACGCCCATGTCGTATTCCTGTTCCTGGATGTGCAGTTTGATGGTGGGGCGCTTGCCGCTGCTGTCCGGCTGATTGGTCAGCGCCAGGTTGCTGAGTTTCGTGCCGGCGCCGAGGTTGGTGCGCTGGCCCAGGATGCTGTCGCCGACGTAGTTGAAATGAGGGGCGTGGGCGTTCGGCAGGAAGAGGCTGTTCTTGGCCTCGGTGGCGTGGCCGACGATGGCGCCCGGCATGAGGATGACGTTTTCGCGCACAAAGCCGCCATGCTTGACCGTCGCTCCACCCGCGATATAGGCGGGCCCCTGAATAAAGGCGCCTGGCTCGACAATGGCGCCGGGGCCGATATAGATCGGCCGGTCGCTCAAATACGCACCGGCCATTACCTCACCTTCAATCTGCTGCTTGCCGCCTGTCAGCTCCGCGACAAAATCCGCCAGCCGCGGCAACAGTTCCCAGACATAGTCCAGATCGGCAAAAAAGGCCGCCACGGCCGGGTCGCTTAAATCAAAAAAGTCAGCTGGTTTTAACATGTCTCATGGCCCCTGAATGATGCGTCTCCCATTGTAACATCGCGGTGAGGGGTCCACCACCCGACGGGTCCGCTGGGCAGGCGGCTATTGCTGTTGGTTGATGAGGTACCTGTCCGGAAAGGGCGCCGTCAGGACAGAAAGGGGCATAAAGACGTAGCCGGCGGCGTGCATTTCGCGGATGAAGCGGTCTACAGCTGCCGGCGTCTGCTCGTTGAAGGTATGGGAGATGAGGATGGCGCCGGGCTGAGCCCCTTCAAGAAAGTCTGAGCAGATTGAATTCTGGACCTCTTCCGGTGTGCCTTCTACAAAATCGTTGGAACCGCCGGACCAGGTTACCGTCGACCAACCGGCGTCATAAGCAACCTGGATACTGGCCTCACTGCGGTTCCCGAAGGGGGGCCGAAACCAGGGCTGGGTGGACCGGCCGGTCATCTGCTGCAAAATCTCCTCGGCCTGCGTCAAATCCGCCAGGATGTCCTCAGCACTCCATTCGCCCATGCGCTCATGCGCGTAGCTGTGATTGCCGATCTCATGCCCCGCTTCGGCAATGGCCGCCACCAGCTCCGGATTTTCCTCAGCCCAGCTTCCCAGAATGAAGAAGTTGGTGTAAATGCCGTGGCTGGCCAGGACGTCAAGGAGGTCAGTCACCGGCGCCGGATCTTGCTCCACGTCAAAGCCCAGGTGAATGTAACGGGAGGCCGTGGCCACCTGAAACAACTCCAGCGGCAGCGGCTCAGGCGCCGGCCAGGGGCCAGGTAAAACATAGTACGGCGGCTGGATATCGGCCAGCTCTTCCAGTGAGCTGCAAATTGGTCGCTCGATGATTTCTTCAGTTGGCGGCGCTTCAGTTGGCGCCTCGGTCGTGCTGTCGCCTGTTGCGGGGGTGGCCGTGTCTGTCTGCGGCTGGGTTGCCGTCGGCGCTGCGGCCCGGGTTGGTGCCGCCGTGGTGGCCGGCCGCGGTTCTGAAGCCAGGACCGTACCCGGTTGCTGGAACAAGGGGTGAATCGTGGCTGTTTCGATGGGGACAGTTGGGCCTGGATCGACGGTCTCCGTGGTGCAGGCTACCAGCAGGCAGGCGAACAGGATGAGGGAGGTGATGGTTCTGATGCTCATAGGTCACAAATTATCAGGCGGTGGGACTACAGGTCTGGCAAACCTGGTCACCAGCAACACGACACAAGATTTTCACAATGGGTGAATGCCCAATCTTGCCTTACTCTAACAAATCTGCGCCCTATCGGACAGTAAATGTTAAGGATGCTTTAACATGGTCAGGTAGTGGCCATCGGTGATGAATTCGATGGTGTGTAATTCATCCGTGCGCAGTACCGGAATATAGGCGCTGCCCAGACGGCCGAGGATCAATTCATGCGGGTGGCCAAACTGGTTATCCACCCCGGCTGAAATCACTGCCACGCTCGGTCCCAGTTGTCTCAGAAAGGCCGCCGTCGTCGAGGTTTCGGAACCATGGTGGGCAACTTTTAGCGCATAGGTTGGCGGCAGGGCGTTCCCTTCCAGCAGGGCTTTTTCTGTTTCGGCTTCAATATCGCCTGTCAGCAGTAATGAGAAATCGCCATAGACCAGCCTGAGAACGATGGAGTTGTCATTGCGATTTTCGCTGCGCGTTGTTCCCGGGTGTAGCACTTCCAGGTACAGGCCATCTTCCAGCCAGATGATCTGGCCGGCCTGAGCCAGGGTTGGCTCCACGCCCTGGGCTGCCGCGGCGCTGAGGAGAGCGGCGTAAGGGCCAGCCCGGCCCGGCGGTTCGCCATTGACCAGAAGATAGCTGATCTGGTAGCGGTCCAGCACGGCCGGCAGGCCGCCGACATGATCTGCATCGGGGTGAGTGGCGACAACCATATCGAGCGAGCGCTGCCAGAACGGCAGATGATCGCTCAGCTGCTCCTGAAGCCTGGCCGGGAACTGGCCGCCGTCGATCAGAAGCAACCGGCCGGTCGCTGTCCGGATCAACGTCGCATCCCCCTGGCCGATGTCGAGGAAATAAATGTGCAGCTGCCCATCCGGCAAACTGGCCGCCCAGGCCCAGTTAAGCAGGCTGCCCAGGATCGCACCGCCCATCACGAACTGGCGCCAGGGCAGGTGGCCCAACGCCCGGCGCCATGCGCTTGAATCGGCGTGCCGGCGCTGCCAGGTCAGGAAGGCGATAAGGCAATAGAGGGCGATGGCCCCGGCCGGTGGCAAGCTGATGGCCACTGCCGCGCCCGGCACCGTCGCCATTAACTCAACCAGGGTGATGGTGTATTCCAGAAAGAGCCAGCTTACCCAGGCAAACGGCTGGCCCAGCCACGGGTGAATGAGCCCGGCCAGGGTCGCCAGGCCGCCCCAGCTCATCACCGCCGGCTGCGCGGGCAGAATGAGGGCGTTGGCCGGTAGACTGATTAGCGACAGTTGGCCAAAGTGGAGCAGCATCAGAGGGAGCGTCAGGAGCTGGGCTGCCAGGGTGAGCAGAACCGCCTCGCTCAACCAACCCAGCAAGCGCTCCACTAACTTCTGCGGTAGCCAGCGCTCCAGTCGCTGCCGGACCCAAACCGTGAGCGGGTCGGCATAAAGCATCAGGCTGAGGGTGGCGGCGAAGCTGAGCTGGAAGCCGACATCCCAGAGCCAATCCGGCCGGATCGCGGTCATGATGCCGCCGACCAGCAGCAAAACCAGGGGGCCATCGCTGGTCCGGCCCAGCCAGCGGCTGGTCAGCAGGCTGATGCCCCCCATCAGCGCCGCCCGCACGACCGAGGCGTCAGCGCCGACCAGCAGCGTGTAAAGCGTGATGACCAGGGCAGCGACCAGGACGGCCGGGCGCGGCCCCAGTAGCGGCGTGAAAAGCTGCAGCATCATACCGGCCAACAAAGCGATGTTGAAGCCGGAGATGGCGATAATATGGGTCATACCCGTGGTCTGAAAGGCGGCGGAAAGTTCTGGCGACAGGTCATCGTCGTTGCCGAGCAGGATGCCGCGGAGCAGGGCGCCGTGCGGGTCAGGCAGCAGCCGCCGCAGACGATCAGCCGCCCGCGTCTGTAAGCCATCGAGCCGGTGCCCCAGCCAACTCCCTTGTTGCTCAGCTGTGACGGTAATCTGGGGCCAGCTCATGCTGCTGTGAATGCCCTGCCGCGCCAGGTAAGCGCGGTAGTCGAATTCAGCGCTGTTTTCCGGTGCGCTGAGAATGCCTTGGAGGGTCACCGCCTGACCGTACGCATAGGCGGGATAACGTTCAGCCTGGACCAGCAGCAGGCCATCGACCTGGTAGGTGGAGCCGTTTGGCAGGGTAACAGCGCTGGCGGCGACGCGCAGCCGTTGGCTCCGTTCACTGGTCTGGGGGCGGGCGATGATCCGGCCGGTGACCAGCACGCTTTCTTCGTTGTGGTAGCTGGCCAGATGGGTGGCATCGAGAACCGGCCGGGTGGCGGCAAAACGCCAGCCGGCCAGGCAGAGACCAAGCAGGGCAACCGTCAACCAGCGCCAGCGTGGCCGGCGCCAGGCCAAAATCGTGCCGGCCAACCCCAGACCAGCGCCTAGCCACAACCAGGGCAACGGCAATGCCCAGCGGCTGGCCAGCCAGAGGCCGGCATACCAGGCCAGCAGAAAGTAGAAAACAGGCATAATACACTCCTGCTTACACTCAACGCTGCTGGCCCCGTTTTCCCGCCGTGGATTTTACGTTTTGGCCAACGTAGCCGGATTATCCTACTCGCTGTTGCCCGTTTGACTGTCTTAAGTACAAAATGGCTATGATCAAGGGGGGCGTGTATCGGTAAACTCTACTTAAGAAAACTGGACAAGATCACGTTTTCTTCATGGAAGTCTGCCAGGCAACAGATTATAATGACAGACTGTGCCCGAAATTGTGGGTTGTGACAGCAACCGGCCGGCGGCATAGTGGAAGCAGTAGCTGAGTCAGCTTAAAGACCAGAGAGCCGGTTTTGAGCAAACAACGACGCAGCATGACGCGGAGAGAAACATGACGATGGACACAGAGATGCAGCGTATCTTGGCGGTGGATGATAACCCTCATACGCTGCGTATAGTCGAACATTCTTTGAGCCGGGCGGGCTTTGATGTGCTGACGGCAACTTCAGGCGAGGATGCCCTGAGCGTCATCAGCCGGCGCGGGTTACCACATCTGGCTGTGGTTGACCTGAATATGCCTGGTATGGATGGCGTGGAACTGTCACGCACAATCCATGATTTCAGCGATCTGCCCATCATCATGCTGACCGCCGTGCATGAAGAGGAGACCATTGTCTCCAGCATTGAGGAATTTGCTGAAGATTACATGGTGAAGCCGTTCAGCCCCAGCGAATTGGTTGCCCGGGTGCGCCGGGTGCTGCGCCGCATGGGCAACTTTGGCTATACCCTGGAGCCGGTGACCGTGGTGGACAACCGGTTACAGGTGGACTTTGCCAACCGGGTTGCGATTGTCGATGGCGAGTCGACCAATCTGACGCCGATCGAGACCAAGCTACTCTATGTGCTGATGCGCAATGCGGGTAAGGTGGTCACCACCGAGTTCCTCATCCGGCGTATCTGGCCGATGGATGAGGCGTATGAGGATCGGCTCCATGTTCA
Source organism: Ardenticatenales bacterium (assembly GCA_020634575.1). Next base: position 130,344 of record JACKBM010000005.1, read on the forward strand.
TGTCCACCGGCTGCGCCGCAAGGTGGAGCAGGAACCCAGCAAGCCACAGTACGTGGTTTCCGAGCGCGGCGTGGGTTATCGTTTCCCCGCCCGCCAGCCTGTTTGATTTCCAGCAATCTTAACTGAATCTTTCTAAGGAAGGCCGCAAGGCCTTCTTTTTTTGCCTGCCGACTCCACCGTCATGTCGAGCGTCGTAGGCATGGCCGACCCAGCCATCGTGATGGAGCGAGACATCTCTACGTCTGCCTGTTACGGCATCGGACCCAGCGCGACCAGGCCAAAAGGAGTTTGCAGCGCCAGCGGCTAATGGTAGAGATTTCTCGCTGCGCCGTGGGCGGGCTTGATGGTGACGTTGCCAACGCTCGAAATGACGGGGTACAGCCTCTCGCCATTTCCGCGTGATGTGAGATAATCATCTAATCCTCAATGATGAAAGGTCTCCATGAGTTCTGACAACAAACAAAGATTCGTCGCCCTACAATACCGTGATTACCGGCTGATTTGGATTGGCCAACTTCTCTCTACTATCGGCACCCAGATGCAGAACGTCGCCGTCAGCTGGCACGTTTTTGAACTATTGCAGGATCAGACTGTTACCCTGCAAATGTTCGGCCGCGAGTTCACCCTGGGGGCGGATGCGCTTGGCCTGGGCGGGTTGGGCCTGGCTCGGGTCATCCCCATCGTCATTTTTGCGCTGTTTGGGGGGCTTCTGGCTGATGCCTGGGACCGCCGGCGCATCATGATCGTCTCGGCCGTTGTCTCGGCTGTGCTGGCCATCTGGCTCGGCATTGCCACGATGTCCGGGACCGATTCAATGCTGATGATTTATTTCATTACCTCGGCGATTGCGGCCGCTTCGGCTTTTGATAACCCGTCCCGCCAATCGATTGTCCCCAACCTGGTGGCCCGTAAACATCTGGCCAATGCCGTCAGCCTGAACACGCTGACCTGGCAGATCGCCAGCATCATGGGGCCCGGCCTGGCGGGTTTCCTGATTTCCCGGCTAAATGTTGGTGTGGTTTACATGATTAATGGCGTCTCGTTTGGCGCGGTGATTCTCTCCTTGCTGCTGATGCAGTTCCGCGGGCAGATCCTGGTCGAGTCGAAAGGGTTGGGTGTCTCGGCCCTGTTGGATGGTGTCCGCTTTTGCCTCAAGGAGCGGCTGATCTGGAGCACCATGATGCTCGATTTCTTCGCCACCCTTTTCTCCGGAGCCCGGACGATGCTGCCGATCATCTCAACTGACCTGTTGGGGTTGGACGTGACCGGATATGGCATTCTGGCGACGGCGCAGCCGTTGGGGGCCGTGGTTGCCGGGGTGGTGATGTCCTGGCGCTCGCAGATCCATCGCCAGGGGTTGACACTCCTGGGCGGGGTATTGGTTTACGGGGTGGCGACCATCCTGCTGGGGACTTCTACTGTGGCCGTTCTCTCCTTCGTCTTCCTGGCTCTCGTGGGTGCTGGTGATACGGTCTCAACCGTGATTCGAGGGACGTTGCGACAGCTGGTGACGCCAGACGAATTGCGTGGCCGGATGGTTAGCGTCAATATGGTCTTCTTTATGGGGGGGCCACAGCTGGGTGAATTGGAAGCTGGTCTGGTTGCGGCTGCCTTTGGCGTGCCGATGGCTCTGATCACCGGCGGCATTGGTACCGTACTGGTGACGCTTTTTATAGCCTGGCGCTATCCCAGGTTACGCAATTACACGGGTGAAATGTTGCCGGCTGATTAACCTTGTCGGCAAATTAAAAGACCCCGCAGCGGGAGAGGCGGCGGGGTCTGTGAGAAGAGCCGTTTCCAGGCTTTCCTACCAAATTTGGGGGGCTAGCCTTGTGAGGCCGGGCAGATATCGTTGAGCGGGCAACGTGTGCAGTTGGGCCGCCGATTGTAGCAGACCCGATTGCCGTGAAAGCTGAGCAGGTAGGCAGCTTCAGACCAGTTTTGCCGGGGAAAGCTTTCCATCAGATCCAGCTCGATCTGTTTGGGATGCCGTTGCTCGGTCAGGCCTAGCCGCTGGGCCACACGCATCACATGGGTGTCAACCACGATGCCCTCTTCCTGCTCAAACGCTTCCGCCAGGATGATGTTGGCAATTTTGCGGGAAATACCCGGTAGCTTCAGCAGCGCATCCATATGACGCGGTACCTCACCATCATGTTCTTCCAGCAGAATTTCGCAGGCGCCCTGGATGTAGCGGGCTTTTTGCCGGTAGAAACCGGTCGGCCGGATCAGCTTTTCCAGGTCCTGACGGGATGCTGCCGCAAATTCCGCCGCCGTTTCATAGCGGGAGAACAAAAGCGGGGTGATCTGATTGACCTTGCGCTCAGTGCTTTGCGCCGTCAGGATCGCAGCAATCATCAATTGTAGTGGGTTGTCATATTCGAGTTGGCAACGCGCATCCGGGTGCTGTTCCTGGAGAAGTCGCAGCAATTCCATTACACTGTCCCGCTGATTTGCCTCATTGCTCAGCTCGATTTCTGTCTGATTCTCTTGCAATACCATTCTCTTTCCTTCCAAGGTCCTCTGTCCCCGCAAGACAAAAGTCATTCTAGGGGTTTAGGCCTCTGGCAGTAAGAGTACCTTGGTACAAATAGTGCCCACTGGAATAAGCTCATAGTACTGTTCATCTGGATGTTTTCTCTGGCAGCGGATAATGTCAGCAGAAGGCCGTAGTACCAGACTGCTAGCCAGGGGCAGAATATTTAAGATTTGGGCAATCTTAAATATTGTGCGGTCCCTGCTTCTGTCTGGCTTGCAGCCCAGTGTACAATACCTCTGGCCCATGTAAATTGGCCCCAGGAGGTTGTGATGAATTTGCCCAGCCGATCTGTCCTTGATCGCGAACTGAATGATCTGGAAAACCAGCTTGCCGCGCTTGGTAGTCTGGTTGAGGCTGCCATTGAGGAAGCGATGGCAGCGCTCGCGGAACGAAATGTCAGCCGCGCCCAGCAGGTTATTCGTAATGACGAGCAGATCAATGTGCAGCGTTATAAATTAGAGGAAGATTGCCTGCGCATCCTGGCGACGCAGCAGCCCAAAGCCACCGACCTGCGCACTGTTCTGGCAACTCTGCATATCGCCATCGAGCTGGAACGGATGGGTGACCACGCCGCCGGTATCGCTGCCCTGGTTGAGCGCATGGAAGAGGATCCAGATATCGACTCCCTGCATAAGTTGCCCAAGATGACCCGCCGGGCGACCAAAATGGTCCACGAAGCCCTGAGCGGTTATCTGAATCGGGATATGGCGGTGATGGAGAAGCTGGTCAAGCGCGACGAGAAGCTGGATCGGCAATACGTGCAGTTTTTCCAGCAGATGGTGGTGGAGATGCGGGCGGAAGATGATTTTATCCGTCAGGGTACATTCCTGCTGTGGGTGGCACATAACCTGGAACGGATTGGCGATCGGGCGACCAATATCGCCGAGCGCGTTATTTTTATGCACACAGGTGCCTACCCGGAAAGTGTTATTTAGCCTGAGAAAGTCTGGAGTTGTCTTGTGTCCCTGAGAATTCTGTCTGCTGCTGATGTCGCCGAGGCGCTGCCGATGGCCGCCTGTATTGAAGGGATGAAAGAGGCGTTTGCCCAGCTGTCTGCCCAGGAGGTGGACATGCCGCTGCGCAGCCGGGTCTCACTGCCTAGAGTGGGCGGCGTGGCCATTTTTATGCCTGCTTACATGAAGGGTAGCGACGACCTGGCCATCAAGGTTGTTTCCTGGTTTCCAGGGAATCCGGCCCAGGGCTTGCCCGCTATCCACGCGGCGGTGCTGGTGCTGGACGCGGGCACCGGACAGCCGGTGGCGCTGATGGAAGGGGGTAGCCTGACGGCGATCCGTACTGGAGCTGGCGCCGGCGCCGCCACAGATTTGCTGGCGCGTGAGGATGCAACCGAGGTGGCGATCATCGGCAGTGGCGTGCAGGCGCGGACGCAGTTGGAGGCGGTTTGTACGGTCCGGCCGGTTAGCGCCGTCCGTGTCTACAGCCCCAACCTGGCCAACGCCGAAGCGTTCGCCAGCGAGATGGCCGGCCGTGGCCCCATCCCCGATATCATTACCGTGACCGATTCGGCCGGGGCGGCCGTGCGCGGGGCCGATATCGTTTGCGCGGCCACTTCTTCCCCAAGCCCTGTCTTTGCCGCTGCCGACCTCAAGCCCGGTGTCCATATCAACGGTGTCGGCTCCTTCACCCCCCAGATGCAGGAAGTGGATGTCGCTACCGTGGCTGACGCGCTCGTTGTTGTGGATTCTCTGGAAGCGGCCCAGGAAGAGGCCGGTGACCTGATAGTGCCCATCGAGGCCGGCGTTTTTGGCTGGGATCATGTCCACGCCGAGCTGGGTGAGATTGTCCTGGGGCGCAAGGCTGGCCGGACCAGCCCCACGCAGCGAACCTACTTCAAATCCGTAGGCGTCGGTGTGCAGGATGTGGTGGCGGCGCGCATTGCCCTGGCCACGGCGATTGCCCGAAACCTTGGTACAGAATTAGCTTTTTAGCCGGCTCAGCCGCTTGTACCGCCTGATAGACGGCGGCGGCTGTTTGCAATGGCCGCCTTTTGCTATACTCCGCTCCGCCCCATCTATGAGGTGGTTGAAGGAGTATGTTGTATGAAAACGCTGTCCGGCCGGTGGCTGTTTGTCCCCTTTCTGTTCATCATTCTGTGGCTGACTGGCTGCGAAGGTGATGATCCTGGCCAGCCGCCAACATCCCCTCCGCAGACGGCAACGGCCACGGTGGCCACGCCGACTGCGGCCGTCGTCGAGCAACGGCCGGAAAACTTCTACCTCATCGCCACCGATGCGCCCTCGCGCGACGGCACCTTCACCGATATCGACGAATTTGGCACGCTTGTCGGCTATGACGCAGAGTTGATGGCGCTGCTGGCGGATCAAGCTGGCTTTGAATACGAGTTTGTCGTCACCAATCTGAATGGCCTTTTTCCGGCCGTGGCCGCCGGTGAATTTGATATGGTGATGGGCGCCCTGATCATCGAGGATCAGCCGCCGGAAGGGATCGTTTATAGCGAGCCCTACCAGGAGCTGGGGCAAATGTTGGTGGTCCGCGCCAATGAGATTGCGATTCAGGGGCCAGCCGGGATTGGGCCGGGGATGCGTGTTGGCGTGGTGGCCAACTCGCCAGGCGAGGCGACCGCCCGCTCTGTGCTCAATGTGGCCGACGCCGATCTGGTGCTGTATATGTCCGCCGCTTCGGCTGCCCAGGCGCTGGTCAATGGCGACGTGGTTGCCGTGGTGCTGAATCATATGGACGCCGCCTTTTACACCGAGACCTATTACCAGCAGTTGAAAATTGCCGGGAACCAGACCGGCCGGAACGCCTGGTTGAGCAGCCGCGCCTACGGTATTGCCGTGGCGGCGGAGAATGTTGATTTGTTAGAGCGGCTCAATGGGGCTATCGAAGCGCTCCAGAGCCAGCCAGACTATAGTCAGCTGCAGATGAATTGGCTGGCTCGCCAGGTCGCCATCGTCCCGGGTGAATCCCTGATTGGTACGCCCAGTGACGAAGTTGTGATTGGCACCACACAGGCGCTCAGCGACCTGGACCCGGCGGCGACCGTCCCCAATCTGCTGAGCTGGGAAGTCAAGCTCAACACCATGACTGGCTTGTTCCGCTTTGATGCTGACAATAACCTCGATCCGGTCCTGGTGGAATTTATCAACGTTCAGGATGAGGGGCTGATCTACACCATTTCGCTCAAACCTGACCTTACCTTCCCCGACGGCAGTGCGCTGACGGCGGAAGATGTGCAGTTCTCTTTCTTGCGCGCCATCCGGCAGGGCAATTTCCTGCTCAATGGTTTCCTGAAAGACAGCGATGACGACGGCTTTGCCGACACAGATTCTATCGAACTTCTGGGCGAACTCTCCCTGCGCCTTGTGCTGGATAAGCCGATCTCCTACTTCACATCTGTTCTGGCGACGACGCCCTACTTTATCGTCAGCAAGGATTGTTTTCCCGAAGGGCTGGCCGAAACCAGCACCTGCGGCGGGTTGGGGCCTTATCTGATCAAGGAATGGCTGCCGGGCGAATCGTTGCGCCTCGAAGCGAACCCGGATTGGCCGGGCCGCGCCCCGGCGACGCCGCGCATACAGATTCGTTTTTACCCGAACAGTGAGGCGTTACGGACGGCGCTGGAAAATGAGGCGATCGATATTGCCTGGAACGGGCTATCCCGAGCCGAGGGAGCTGAGCTGGAAGCGGGCACCTTCCTGGGCTGGAATGGGCCGACGGTGTTCAAGAGTTACCTGGTGCTGGTCGAGGACGATCCGGAAGACCCGCCGGCTGAACGCTCGCCCTGGAATGATCCGCGGGTGAAGCAGGCCATTGCCATGTCGCTGGACCGGGAAGCGCTGGCCAGCCAGATTTTTGGGGAGAGCCGCATCCCGCTCTACGGCCCCATCCCGGATGGCGTGCCCGGTTATGCCGAGCAGACGCAGACACGGAATCTGGAAGAGGCTCGCGTGATTTTGCAGGCGGCCGGCTATTCGGCCGGCGACCCGCTGAGTTTTACTCTGCATTACCTCAATGATGGGCGCTACACGGCGCTGGAAGGGGAATATGCGGCCCTGATCAAAGCGCAGTTGGAGGAGACTGGCCTCATCGAAGTGACGCTTGAGGGTGCGCCGTGGGAGACATTCCGGCCGGGTAGCTCAAGCTGCGAGTACAGCGCTTTCCTGCTGGGCTGGCCGCCGGTTGGGCAGCCGGCCAATTTTAATGATGGGATGTATTGGATGGAGTATTTTATTACCAATACGGAGCGGGTTTGCTCACATTATGAGAGCGAGCAGATGGCGGAATTACTGGTGCAGGCTGAGGCAGCGGACGCGATGCCGGACCGGCCGGAAGCCCGCTATGCCCTCTACGCCCAGATGCAGGCGCTCTGGGCCACCACGCTGCCGACCATCGACCTGACCCAGGAGTTCAGCTACGCGCTGACGGCGTCGACGGTGAGCAGCCTGCGGATAGACACGATGGGCTTGCTCCGCTATGACACCATCGGCAAACAGGATCCGTCAGGATGATGAGCCCTGCTGCTGTTTGCGCCTGGCGCGCGGGCCAACCAGCCGCTCTTCGCCTCGCAGCATCCGGCCGATGTTTGGCCGCAGCGCCCAAAGAACAATGCCCAGCGTGATCAGGCCGCCCAGGATGTAAATGGGGCTGTCGATCACCCGGGTGAAGTAGAGGATGGTGAAGAAGACGGGGATCACCACACCCATGACGATGGAGGCGAGGGACGCCATCCCAACCAGCACCAGCATCAGGGGCATAACCACGAGCGAGATGGGGAAAAACGGCCACCAGATGGCGGTGGCCCAGCCGACATTGGGGCCGGTGCCGGCGCCGCCCCGGAAACCCAGAAAAATCGACCAGTTGTGCCCGACGACAGAAAAGATGCCGGCGCAAATCTGAGCCCAGATCAGCAGCGGTTCATGCGAGGAAACGCCAAGCTGTACCAGCAGGAATTGGGTTACCCAGACGCCGAGCGCACCCTTGAGGACGTCCATAATGGAGACGGCGAAGCCAACGGGGAAGCCGGCGGCCCGCATCGAGTTGGTCCCACCCGTCCGGCCGCTGCCAACCTCGCGGATATCGATCCCCTTGATCAGCTTGACCATGATGAAGCCGTTGGGAATGGAACCGGCGATGTAGCCAATAAGAGCCGCCAGCAGTAGATATAGAATTGAGCTCATAATGCTTCCTCAGTCCAAGAAATAGTGGTTTCTTTTCTCGCTCTTTTGCTTGTTAAAACCCGCTCGGTGGCCAGTCGTCACACGATTTGTATGGGAATAGCTTCAATCTCGCCGTCTTCCACCCAGTAAGCGCGCAGATCTGGCGTGTCTGGCTGGGCCAGGGAGACGACCAGTTGAAGGGTGTCCGGGTAGCTCAACTGGGCCAGATCGGTGGGTGACAACCGGGCGGGACCGGCCGGATGGGAATGGTAAATGGCGCTCAACTGCCAGCCAGCCTTCAGGATGTCTACCAGGGCAGATACCATGGGGCTGCCGGCCATGGCAAAGCGCGTCTCGCTGTGCAACTCATTTTCCACCGGGATTACCTGTCTGACAACGCCATTTTGGCCAGCTAAAAGGCCGCAGCCTTCCTCAGGCAAGACGTCCCGCAAATGGCTGAGCAAGGCGGCCAGTTGTGTAGCCGTGAGTTGCAGCATCGTTGGCCGCGGGCCCATCAGATCATTAAAGTCGAACAAAGGCCCTCCCGGTCTGAATTCGCAGGCATTATAGCGGAGATAAGAGGGGAAAGCAGGTTATGGGGGGCTGATGGTCAGGTTGCCGACCATGCCGGCGACGGCATGGCCGGGAATGGTGCAAACATAAAGGTAGTCACCGGGATCGGCCGGTGTTGTGATTTGGAAAGTGGCAGACTCGCCGCCGGCCAGATCGGGCGAGGCGGCGCCGTTCAGGGCATCGTCCCGGCTGGCGCGCAGGATATCATGATCGGCTGTGAGGAGTACCCAGTTGTGTTGCAGAGACCCTGTGTTGCCGAGAGAGATTTCTACCGATGTGTTGGCAGGCAGCGTAAGCGTGTCTGGTTGAAAGGTAAAGCTGTCGACAGCGACCATTTCGACCACGATGGGGTCGTTGCCGCTGCAGGCGACCAGCAGGGCAAAACAGCAAAAGGCCACGAGGGCTGTTACTCTGTGCATCATGTAGAAGGGTAGCAAAGAAAATGCCGATTCCACCAGGGAATCGGCATTGTCAATTCATTAATAGCGGGAGAACGAAATGTCCTCGTCCGGGAAGACTACTCCATGGCGTCGTAGCCAGGACCTTCGGAGAAGAAATCGTAATTCGGCGGAATGTCCTCAGTGAGATCCAGGACGGTGCCTTCGGCAAGCTCGATTGCATTGAGCAATTTCACCTGGTGGCCACCAATTTCGCCTTCAAACGGGGCGCCATCGGGGAGAAGTTCTTTGGTGTTGGCAATCCAGACGCCACCGGCCGGTGCGGTGTAGTCAAAGGGAACTTCTTCTTCAGGGAAAATTGCTTCGTACGGGCACTCAGGCACGCAGGCGCCGCAGTCGATGCAGGTATCTGGGTCAATGTAGAGCCAGGGCCATTCGGATTCTGGCTTACCCAGTACCATACACTCGACCGGACAGACATCTACACACGCAGTATCCCGGAGGCAAAGCCGTGTCACGATATGGGTCATGGGTTCGGTCTCCTTGTTTTACACAATCACGACGAAAATAGGCAGTGTGATTGTGATGTGACTAAATTCTAGCGTGTCGATAAAAAATCGACCATGTTTCGCCAAGATCGGTCCTGATTATAGCACAAAGTTAACCGAGGTTAAACCCATTGTGCTGATTCGCACAAACGCGTTTTACGGCGTGAGGAATTAAGGGGAACCCGTCGGGTTGGCAGGGACCCGTCGGGTCACCCCCAACCCCTCACCACCGAAACTCCGTTATAATCGCTACAAACAATCACTCAGGAGAAAAACCATGTCAGAGAGAGTAGCAGTGGTGACCGGTGGCAACCGGGGGATTGGTCTGGCGATCAGCCGCCAGTTGGCCGAGCAGGGGGTCCGGGTTTTGATGACCGGCCGGAACGCCGAGACCGGCGCCGCCGCCGCAGCCAACCTGCGCGATCAGGGGCACGACGTCACCTTTTTCGCCGCCGAGATTACCGACCCGCAGGCGCTGCGCCGGCTCGTCAAACATATCGCCGACCAGTTTGGCCGGGTGGATATCCTGGTAAACAATGCCGGCATCTTCATCGACAGAGGATCTGAGGCAGCCACGGTAGAGATGGGCATGGTGCGGCAAACTCTGGAGGTCAATCTTTTCGGCCCCTGGCAGTTGTGCCAATATTTGCTGCCGCTCATGCAGCGACACGGTTACGGCCGCATCGTCAACATGTCCAGTTCGATGGGGTCGCTCGCGGAGATGGGGCCGAACTCAGCCGCTTACCGGGTCTCCAAAACGGCGCTGAATGCGCTAACCCGCGTCATGGCCCTGGAAAATCAGGCGCACGATATCCTCATCAACACCGTGTCACCCGGCTGGGTGGCCACAGACATGGGCGGCCCCAGCGCCCCCCGCACCCCGGACGAAGGCGCTGACACCGCCGTCTGGCTGGCGACCCTGCCCAGCGGCGGCCCCACCGGCAAATTCTTCCGCGACCGCCAGGAAATCGCCTGGTAGAGGGGTCCGCCACCCGACGGGTCCACCACCCGACGGGTCCACCACCCGACGGGTCCACCACCCGACGGGTCCACCACCCCTCGCTAATACAATGCATATTTCTTGCTAACATAACGTATACACAGCATTTATATCGCTCTTATGCATCCTGACCAGAATAGGGACTGTGTCTATATTCTGGTATTGGGAGATGAAACATGAGCAAAATTGTTGGCATTGACCTGGGTACAACCAACTCGGTCATCGCTGTATACGAAGGTGGCGAGGCCACTGTGATTTCCACCGCTGAGGGCGGTCGGGTTGCCCCGTCCGTGGTGGCGTTTACGAAGAATAAAGAGCGACTGGTGGGTCAGACGGCCAAACGCCAGGCGACTATCAACCCGGAAAATACGGTCTTCTCGGTTAAGCGGCTGATCGGCCGGCGTTTTGATGACCCGGAAGTGGCCGAAACCATGAAGCGGGTGCCCTACGAGATCGTCAAGGGCAGCTCCGGCGACGTGCGGGTCAAGATCCCGGCGACCGGCCGTGAGTATGCCGCCCAGGAGATCTCGGCCATGATCCTGAGCAAACTGAAGCAGGATGCCGAGAATTACCTGGGTGAACCCGTCAGCAAGGCAGTCATCACGGTGCCTGCCTACTTCAACGACAGCCAGCGGCAGGCGACCAAAGACGCCGGCAAGATCGCGGGGCTGGAAGTGATGCGTATCATCAACGAGCCAACCGCAGCGGCCCTGGCCTACGGACTGGACAAAGAAAAAGACGAGACGATCCTGGTCTTTGACCTGGGTGGCGGTACCTTCGACGTCTCCGTGCTGGAAGTCAGCGACGGCGTCATCGAGGTGCAGGCGACCAATGGTGACACCCATCTGGGTGGTGACGACTGGGACAACGCCATCGTCGACTGGATTGTGGCGGAATACCTGGCCGATCAGGGCATTGACCTGAAGCATGACCGGCAGGCGCTGCAACGTGTTCGTGAAGCGGCTGAGAAGGCCAAGATTGAGCTTTCGTCTGTTATGCAGACCGAAATCAACCTGCCGTTTATCACGGCGGATAGCTCCGGCCCGAAGCATCTGCAGATGAATCTGAGCCGGGCGAAATTTGAACAGCTGACTGAAGGTCTGGTCGGGCGTATCGTTGGTCCGGTCAACCAGGCGCTGGCGGATGCCGGCATCAAGACGACGGCTCTGGACGCGGTGGTGCTGGTTGGTGGTTCGACCCGGATGCCGATGGTGCAGCGGGCGATTAAGGAGCTGACCGGCCAGGAGCCGAACAAGAGCGTGAACCCGGATGAAGTGGTTGCCATCGGCGCCGCCATCCAGGCGGGCGTGTTGGCCGGCGACGTCGACGACGTGCTGTTGCTGGACGTGACGCCATTGAGCCTGGGTCTGGAGACGATGGGCGGTGTCATGACCACCCTGATCCCGCGCAACACCACCATCCCCACCCGCAAGTCCGAGGTCTTCTCGACGGCGGAGGATGGCCAGCCGGCCGTGGATATCCACGTCCTGCAGGGTGAGCGGCCGATGGCCTCCGACAACAGCACCCTGGGTGTCTTCCAGTTGGATGGCATCCCGGCGGCGCCGCGCGGTATGCCGCAGATTGAGGTGACCTTTGACATCGACGCCAACGGCATTCTGACCGTGACGGCCCAGGATAAGGCGTCTGGCAAGAGCCAGAACATCACCATCCAGGCCAGCACGAACCTGAACGAGAAGGATATCCACCGGATGGTTCAGGAAGCGGAATCCCATGCTGAGGCGGACAAGGCCCGGCGTGAGCTGGCTGAAGCGCGCAACATCGCGGACCAGGCGGTCTACCAGACCGAGAAAAACCTGGCTGAGTTGAATGGGGCGGTTCCGGCCGGTCTCCGCACCCAACTGGACAACACCATCAGCAGCCTCAAGGACGCGGCGACCGGCGACGACACCAATCGAATCCGGACGCTTGTCGAGGAACTGCAGGGGCAGGTGGCCCAGATGAACCAGGCCGCCCAGGCTGGCGCCGCTGAACCGGCAGCCAAAACCTCCGAAGATGAGGACATCATCGAAGGGGAGTTCGAAGCGGCCTGAGCCCTGTAACAACTGTCTATCTACCTATAAAGTAAAGACGCCCTCGCTGGATACCATTCTGGCGGGGGCGTTTTCCATTGTATAATGCCGGTCGTGATACATCTGCGCTCCCTGGAACTACGACCGCCGGCGGCGGAATTGACCGGCCGGTTCCCCTACAACATCCCTGCCCTCCAGGGACTTGACACCGTTGAGTTCAATGCGCCCGTCACCTTCCTGGTGGGCGAAAACGGCTCCGGCAAATCCACCTTGCTGGAGGGGCTGGCGGTTGCCGCCAGCATGATCGCCGCCGGCAGCGAGCACACGACCACAGACAAATCCCTGGATAGTGTGCGCCAGTTCAGCCGCCAGCTGAAGCTGGTCTGGAACAAACGGACCCGGCGCGGCTTTTTCCTGCGGGCTGAGGATTTCTTTGGCTACGTCAAACGGCTGGCCCAGACCCGGGCGGAACTGGAGCAGGATCTGGCGCAGATGAAGGAAGAGACCAAGGGGCGTTCCAAACTCGCCCAGGGGCTGGCGACGATGCCCTTTGCCAGCGAACTCCATGCCATGAATAACCAGTTTGGCCGGGATATCGCGACTTATTCGCATGGCGAGAGCTTCATCGAATTTTTCCGGGCCCGCTTTGTGCCGGATGGTCTTTATCTGTTGGATGAGCCGGAAGCGCCGCTGTCGCCGGTGCGGCAGCTGGGTTTTCTGTCGTTGCTGAAACAGATGGTTGGGCAGGGGGGCCAGTTTATCATCGCCACCCATTCGCCGATTATGCTGGCGTATCCGGAGGCGGTGATTCTGAGCTGTGATGAGCGGCCGATCCGGCCGGTTCCCTACGACTCCCTCGAACACGTCACCCTGACGCGCGATTTTCTGAATAACCCTGAGGCGTTTTTGCGCTATCTATAACTCACCTTACCTTCTTGACACTCATCCTCCCCATTGTTATCATTCGCCGCAATGAATCCGGTAAGGACACATTTCCCGTTTCCCTTCTTGTTTAGCAGCCAACATAGTGAGCGCTGGTCGCGCGTGTTGGGTTTGTTGCGCTTGTAAGCGAAGCGGGCAGAATCAAGGACATGCAGAAGACGCAGCGCCAGGCTGCGTCTTTTTTTGTGTCTCCGCCCCCAGGGTGGTAAAACCTACGTTTGCGAATCGATTGATCAGGGAAGTTGGTTTATGTTGGAACAGTTGGATGAATTAAAAAGTGAAGCGCAAAGCCGGTTGGCCCAGCTCAGTAGTTCGACGGACCTGGAAGAATGGTACCGGGATTTGCTGGGGCGCAAAGGGCAGGTCTATTTGCTGACGCGCCAGATTGGCTCGTTGTCAAATGAAGAACGCCCCCTGGCCGGCCAGCGCATCAATGAAGTCAAAAATGCGTTGCAGGCCGCCTATGATGAGCGGGCCGCCGCCGTCAAGCAAGCGGAAATGGAAGCCGCCATGTCCGCTGACGCGCTGGATGTGACCCTGCCCGGCCGCTCCCAGTTCCGGGGCCGATTGCACCCGGCGACGCAGACGCTGCGCGAAATCTATCGTATCTGGGGTGATATGGGCTTCCAGGTCTATCGCAGCCGGGATGTAGAGACAGATGAGTTCAACTTTGAGCTGCTGAATATTCCCCAACACCATCCGGCCCGGGACATGTGGGATACCTTCCATACAATGACCCCCGGCGTCATCCTGCGCACCCATACCAGCCCGGGCCAGATCCACGCCATGCGGGAATACGCCCCCGAGCCGATTCGCGTCATTCTGCCGGGTATGTGTTATCGCTATGAGCAGATCACCGCCCGCAGCGAAATCCAGTTCCACCAGGTGGAGGGGTTGGCGGTCGGCAAAAACATCACCTTCGCCGACCTCAAGGGCACGCTGACGGCGTTTGCCCGCCGGATGTTTGGCCAGAACCGGAAGGTACGCTTCCGGGCCAACTATTTCCCTTTCACTGAACCGAGCGCTGAGATGGACGTGGAGTGCATGCTCTGTAATGGCGACGGCTGCCAGGTTTGTAAATACAGTGGTTGGCTGGAGATCCTGGGCTGTGGTCTCGTCCACCCCAACGTCCTGCGCAATGGCGGCTATGACCCGGCCGTCTATTCCGGCTTTGCCTTTGGCATGGGGCCGGAGCGGGTGACCATGCTGAAATATGGCATCGATGATATTCGCCATTTCTGGTCCAATGATCTGCGCTTCCTGAGCCAGTTCTAGACCTCTGGTTTAATGGTAATTGCTGTTTAGATGATATTCCCTGGTCAGCCTGAATGGACCAGTTCAAGAAGAGAAAACTCACTGCAGGAGTAAACCAATGCAGATACCTGTTTCCTGGCTTAAGGATTACGTTGACATCAAGCTGCCGGTTGAGGATTTGGCGGAGAAGCTGACCATCGCCGGGTTAGAAGTCGAGAAGGTCGAATATATCGGTGTGGCGGGCGGCAATGACAAGGAGCGTCTCGTTTGGGACCGTGAGATGTTGTTGCTTGGGCAGATCCTGAAGGTAGAACAACACCCGGATGCCGACCGGCTGGTCCTGGCCACCGTGGAATATGGCGGGGACGAAGTTGAGGTCTGTGTGACCGGGGCGCCGAACCTATTTCCTTATCTCGACAAAGGTGACTTGACCGATCTGAAGCTGCTTACACCCTTCGCCCTGGAAGGGGCCGTCGTCTACGATGGCCACAAAGAAGGGCTCAACAAGATGACCCTGAAAGGGCGTAAACTGCGCGGGATTTACAATCGCTGCATGGTCTGCTCGGAGAAAGAGCTGGGCATCAGCGACGAGCATGAAGGGATTATCCTGTTCACTGGCGACGACAAGCCGGGTACACCGTTACAGGATGTCCTCGGCGATGTTGTGCTGCATATCGACATCATCCCCAACATTGCTCGCTGCGCTTCCATCGTGGGGGTGGCGCGCGAGGTGGCGGCCCTGACCGGCCAGCCGCTGCGCCTGCCCAGCTACGACGTCCAGATGGATGGCGCCCCGATCGGGGCTGAGGTGGTGCTGAAGACGGAGAATCCGGAGTTAAATCCGCGCTTCACGGCCATCGTCATCGAAGGGGTGAAGCAGAAACCGAGCCCTTACTGGATGCAGCGCCGGCTGCGTCTGGCCGGCCAGCGCCCCATCAACGTCGTGGTCGACATCAGCAACTATGTGATGCTGGAGATGGGCCAGCCCAACCACACCTACGATTACGATTTCCTGCGCCGGCGGGCGAATGAATATGCGGGGGCGGACCGGCCGGTCGAACTCATCACCCGCCTCGCCCATGAGGGCGAAACGCTCACCACGCTGGATGGCAAGGTCCACCAGCTGCCGCCCTACACCATCCTCGTCACCGACCCCCTGGGCAACCTCGGCATCGGCGGCATCATGGGCGGCTTCGACAGCGAAATTCAGGATGACACGACCAACGTCCTGCTGGAAGCGGCGGCCTGGAACTACATTAATGTGCGCCGCAGCGGCCATGCCCTCAAGATCAACTCTGAGGCCGGCTTCCGCTTCAGCCGCGGGGTGCACCCCAGCCAATCTTTGCTGGGTGCCAAGCGGGCGGCTGAGCTAATGCGGACGCTCGCCGGCGGCACCATCCGCCAGGGCATCCTCGATTATTATCCGCTGCCTACGCCGGAGCCGGTTATCGATTTGACCGCGGCCGAGGTAAAACGGCTGAGCGGCCTGGAATTGTCGCTGGCGGAGATCGGTGCGCTGCTGGAACGTCTGGAGTTCACCGTGGTCGATAAAGGCACCCATCTTGAGGTGACCGCGCCTGACCACCGTATCGACATCGAAGGGTCGCATGACCTGGTTGAAGAGGTGTGCCGGATGTACGGCTATGACCGGCTGCCGGCGACCATCATGCAGGACGTGCTGCCGCCGCAGCGGAGCAATGTCTCCCTGGATAAGGAAGAGCGCATTCGCGACACGCTGGTTGACCTGGGTTTGCAGGAGATCATCACCTACCGGCTGACCACGCCGGAGGATGAGGCCAAGCTGCTGGTGAGTACGCCGGCACTGCCGGATGATCGCCCCTACGTGACGCTGGCTAACCCAATCACAGTGGAGCGGGTGGCGTTGCGCCATAGCTTGCTGGCCTCCGCCCTGGGTGTCGCTGCTCAGAATAGTCGCTTCCAGGAGCGGCTGGCCCTGTTCGAGATCGGTCAGATTTACCTGGCCAACGAAGATGGGGAGCTGCCGGATGAGCTGCGCCGCCTGTCGCTGGTGCTGACCGGTGACCGGGAAGTCCCGTCGTGGGCAGGTGCTGAGACACCGGCCGGTTACGACTTCTTTGACCTGAAAGGCATCATCGAAGACATGCTGTCTGTCCTGCACGTGCAGGGGCTGGGCATTGAACCGGCCCAGCACCCGACCTTCCGGCCTGGCCGGACAGCCCGGCTGACGCTGTTCGAGAAGCAGTTGGGCGTCATCGGCGAGCTGCATCCGCTGGTGGTGGAAGCGTTTGACATCCGTGGGGAGAACCCGGTGATTGCGGCAGAGCTGGACCTTGAGGTCCTGCTGCCCAAGATCAAGGACGCCTTCAAGGTGGATCCGATTTCGCCCTACCCGCCGGTGCGTGAAGACCTGGCCCTGATCGTGGATCGCGCCATGCCCGCCAGCACCGTCGAAGAGGTGCTGCGCAAGGCCGGCGGCTTCCTGCTCAAGGATCTGGCCCTGTTTGACGTCTACACCGGCCCCGGCATTCCCGCCGACAAGAAGAGTCTGGCCTACCACCTCACCTTCCAGGCGCCCAACAAGACGCTCACGGACAAAGAGATGCTGCGCCAGCGCACCCGGATCATCAGCCAGGCTGAGGAGCAGCTGGGTGCGAAGTTGAGAGGATAGGAGCTGTTAGCTGTCAGCACGCTCGCAGGCTCGCTTTCAGCGGTTGGTACGCGGCTGCGCCGCTTTCAGTGTACTGACTGCTGAAAGGGCCACCGGCCCGTACTGACCGCTGATAGCCATTCCCCATGAACACCCTCGCCCGCCGTCTAGTCACCGCCATCGTCCGCTTTATTGCCTGGTTGGCGATGGATGTGCGGGTGACCGGCCGGTCAAACATTCCCACGCATGGACCGTTTCTGATCATCGGCAACCATTTCAGCCTCATCGAGCCGATCCTGGTTGGGTTGAAATTGGGGTTGGAGCCAACGTTTTTTGCCAGCGCCGACCTGATGGCGCATCCCGTCACCCGGCTGATCCTCAAGGTCTTTCGGCCGATTCAGGTGCATCGCCGCGAAATCGACCGAGGGGCGCTGCGGGCGGCCCGGCGAGTGCTGGAGGAGGGGGGGATGCTGGTCATCTTCCCGGAAGGAGGCATCGACGAGGTGGTGCGGGATATGCCGGTAGAAGAAGGGCTGGCAGTGCCATTTGACCAGCGCACCAGCCGCAGTAGCGCCCAACTCATTGAGGCTCGCGATGGCGCTGCATACCTGGCGACCTGGACTGAGGCGCCTATTCTGCCCATCGGTTTTCTGCACACAGAGAAGGTGGTTCCCAACTTTCGGCGGCGCCGGCGGACGCGGGTGGAGATGAACATTGGCCCGCTATTTGGGCCATTTGTGGTACCGGCCGGTCTGCGCGGCCCGGAACGGCGCGCGTTTCTTGAGACAGTCACTCAGACGATGATGGAACAGATCGCCGCGCTGTTGCCCCCGGCCAATCGCGGTATTTACCAACTTCCACGCGAACCATAGTCCCTCTTTCCAAAGCCGTTCGCTTTCCTTTATACTAAGCCCAACGGAGCCCACCCAGGGACAAGATAGTTGGATGAATCCCCCAAATGATAGTGATGTGGTGACAAAACGACTTTCCCGTTGGTGGGAGAGGCTGATTACACCCTCGATCCCCGTCGCTGATGAGCGGCAAAGATTAAATTCGGAGTTGCTGCTGGTGCTGGCAGTGGCCGCTTTTGTGGTCGGCGTTCCCCTGGGTCTCATACCGGTATTTTTGGGTAATTGGGTGACTTTTTCCCAGTCTGCGACCTGGATCATCCTGGCGCCCGTCTTTCCGGCGGTTATCATCGGCGTCGCCATGAACCGGCGCGGCCACGTCCGTTTTGCTTCCTGGCTCATTATCCTGTCCTCGGTATTCTGCCTGTACCTGGGGACTTTGTGGGAAGCGCCGCTTACCGGGACGCTGACCATGTATTACCTGGTCATTCCCCTTTATCTCAGCAGCCTCTTCTTTTCGGCAGGTGAAGTTGTCCTGATCACCGTTGTTTGCCTGGTGCTTTATCTCAGCTACCCGGTCGTTTTGCCATCTGTCAGTTTTGTCGATGTCATCAATGGTCCGGCGCGTCTCCTCCTGATGAACGGTGTCTTTATCACTTTGTATGCGCGCTTTCGCGATACATTGGAGACACGACGTCAGCGTAAGTTGACCCAGAAGGAACTCCAGGAGCAACTCTTGCTGGATGTTGCCTTTGACGGCGTTTTAATCCATGAGAGCTGGCGTATCCGCGAGATTAGCCAGGGTGGGGCAGCGATCCTGGGGTACACGCCGGCGGAGCTGGCTGGTAAGGATTTCCTGACATTTTTATTGGAGGCATCGCGAACAGTTTTGCTGGAGGGGGGGCATCTGCACCGGCCGGTAGAACTCATCGGATGCCAGCCCGATGGCACCCAGGTTGATCTCGAACTGGTGGGCCGCCAATACCGGCTCGATGGCGCTGATGTGGCTTTGGCCGCCTTTCGCGACATCAGCGAACGCAAGGCGCGCCAGCGGGAGACTGAGCTGGCCCAGCTATTCAGCCAGGCTTTACGGCGGGGCGAAAGCCGGCAGGCGCTGCCGCCCATCATCCTGGAAAACCTCTGTACGCTCGTCCCCGCGGAGGCTGCCTGTCTGTTTCAGCTCCAGGTTGATCAGACACTGCAGCTCGAGCGATTACATGGCGCGGTCAGGTTGACTGACCCGGCCGCCAGCCTGATGGAATCCTCATTGGGACGGGTCTTTACCAATAAAACGATTTTGCGGAACGAGGCGGCGCTCCTTGAATCCCCCTGTCAGGGTGATTTTGCCGCCCAAATCATGGCGCCACTGCTGCTGGACAATGAGCCAGTCGGCGCTTTGTGGCTGGGGCGGCAGAATCGCTTCTCAGCGGCAGACGAGCGCAACGTCGCCAATCTGGCCCGTATCAGCGCGGCGGCGCTGACCCGTTCTGCCCGGCATGAAGCCACCCGAGATTATGCCCAGCAGCTGGAAGAGCGTGTGCAGGAGCGCACCCAGGCGCTGAGTGAGGCCAACGAGCAATTGCGCGCCCTTGACCAGCTCAAATCCAAGTTCATTGCCGATGTATCCCACGAGCTGCGCACCCCGATCACCAATCTGACCCTTTATCTGGAGCTGCTGGAGCAGGGGCGTGAGGACAAGCGCCCCATGTACCGGGAACGCCTGGGCTTTCAGATTGATCGGCTCACCCAACTGGTTGACGATGTGTTCAATCTGTCACGCCTGGAGTCCGGTCAGGTCAATATGACGATGGATTCCGTCGATCTCAACGGTCTGCTGCAAAGCGAGCTGGCTGCCCTGGCTGACGAACTGGCCCGCAAAGGGCTCAGCGTTGCGTTGGCTACGGATGCGGATGTGCCGATGGTCTGGGGCGACGACCAGCAGCTAAGCATCGTCATCAAAAATATTCTGAGTAATGCCCTGAACTACACTGATCAAGGTCAGATCACCGTAGCGACCTTCTGGCCGTCACGGGAAGATCTGATTGGCTTGCGCATCAGCGACACCGGCCGGGGCATCGGTCCAGCCGATCTTCCCCATGTGATGGATCGCTTCTATCGGGGGCAGAGTACGGAACAGTCCAATATACCTGGCACCGGCCTGGGTCTCGCCATCGCCCAGGAAATCATCAATCTCCACGACGGCAAAATCGAGATACAATCAGAGCTGGCCATGGGCACGACCGTCACGATCTGGTTATGGCCGGCATTCAAGAAAGCATTGTTACCTGCTGCCTGATGGCGCCATTTTGGGGCTCTGGCAGTTGATGGAGATTTGATGGCTCTACACGAACGAGTTGATTATACCGTTGGCGATCTGCAACGGGAGGATATGGCTGACGATCCGCTGGCGGAGTTTCGCGAATGGTTAGCCCTGGCGGCGGAGCGTGGCCTGCGCGAGCCCAATTGTATGGCGCTGGCCACGGCCAATGCCGCCGGTGAACCCAGCGTCCGCTTTGTGCTGCTGCGCGGCGTGGATGCGACTGGCTTTGTTTTCTTTACCAACTATGGCAGCCGCAAGGGGCAGGAGCTGGCCGAGAACCCGGCAGCTTCGCTTGCTTTCTGGTGGCCGGAGCTGGAGCGCCAGGTTCGGGTGGAAGGGCGCATCGAGTTTGCCCCCGAGAGCGAGTCTGATGAGTATTTCAACAGCCGGCCGCGCGGCAGCCAGCTCGGCGCCTGGAGCTCGCCGCAGAGCCAGGTGATTTCCGACCGGGGTGAACTGGTCGAGCGGCTGGCGGCGGCGACGGAGCGATTTCGGGACCGGCCGGTCCCCCGACCCGAGTTCTGGGGTGGCTACCGCCTCGTCCCCACCCAGATCGAGTTCTGGCAAGGCCGCCCCTCCCGCCTCCACGACCGCATCCGCTACCGCCGGGGCAACCCCGGCGGCTGGCTGAAAGAGCGGTTGGCGCCCTAAGCCCGCTTGTAACACTACCTACCGAACGGCGATGCATCTCTATATGCCAACGGGGGACCCGCAGGTCGTCGACCCGACGGGTCCCCCCTAACCCCTCACTAGCCCCGCAAAAATTGCCCTTGCCCTGGATTTTGTTAGAATCAGGGCGCTTACGTTGGTGGTTCTCAGCAACCTCTTATTCTTTGTCGTCGGTTGGCGCATGTGTTATAAATGTGGCAGATTTCACAATCGCCCCTTTTGCGATGCTGACGGAACCTGACAACGTGATGAAATCTCGACAAAATCGCCACCAAAGTCGTGGCGGTTGTCTTGAAAAGCAGGAGTCAGAACTGGCTCCCAACCGAACAGTGAGGAGTTAGCCCATGCTAACTGACTGGCAATTCATTGGACTGTTTGTTGCCCTGTCGCCGATTTTTCCGGCTATGCCTGTGATCTTGCAGCATTTTCTGGGTCCAAGGCGGCCAAACGCCATCAAAAATCAGACTTAT
Organism: Ardenticatenales bacterium; assembly: GCA_020634575.1. The sequence continues at coordinate 151,705 of JACKBM010000005.1, forward strand.
GAATGTGGTATCGAGACTGTAGGGGATAGCTGGATTCAGTTCAAGGTCCAGTATTACGTCTATGGCCTCATCTTCCTCATCTTCGATGTGGAAATCATTTTCATCCTGCCCTGGGTGCTGGCCTATGACAAACTGGGGATCTTCTCGTTTGTTGCCGGCATCGTCTTCATCCTGCTGCTGTTGGATGGCCTCATTTATGCCTGGGGTAAAGGCATCCTCAGCTGGGTTTAGGAGCATCTGAGTTATGAATCCCATCGATGCATTACAAGCAACAATTGAGCTGCGCATCTTTGAATATCTGGGTGGGCTGATGCTGGAATCCGGGTCGATGGACCCGGCTCTGGTGGATGTCATCACGGACATTCTCAAGGTGATGACGGTCTCCACGTTCTGTTTGCTCATCGTCATCCTGCTCATCTGGCTGGAGCGCAAAGTCATCGCCCGTATGCAAGATCGGGTTGGACCCAACCGGGTCGGCGGCAAATACGGTCTGGGCCAGACGGTGGCGGACGTTTTGAAGCTGCTGACGAAAGAAGACATCATCCCGTTCGGCGCCGACAGCCTGACCTACAACATCGCCCCGCTGCTCATCGTCATGACGGCGCTGCTGATGTGGGCGGTGATGCCCTTCTCCTCCAACGCGATCGGCGTTGACCTGAACCTGGGTCTATTTTACGTCCTGTCAATCAGCTCCATCTCAGTCGTCAGCCTGCTGCTGGCCGGCTGGGGCTCCAACAATAAATACGCCCTGCTGGGCGCTTTCCGCTCGGTGGCGCAGCTGGTGAGTTACGAAGTACCGATGATTTTGTCGCTGCTGGTGCCCATGTTGCTGGCGCGGACGATGTCGATGCAGTCGCTGATCACGGAGCAGGATATCCCGTATGTACTGGTCGTGCCGTTGTCGGCGCTGATTTTCTTCATTTCGGCGCTGGCGGAGACCGGCCGGTCTCCCTTTGACCTTCTTGAAGCCGAATCCGAAATCGTCGCCGGTTTCCACGTCGAATACAGCGGCATGAAATTCGCCATGTTCTTCCTGGCTGAATTTGTCAGCACCCTGTTTATGGCTTCGCTGTTCATCACCATCTACTGGGGCGGCTGGCGTTTCTACCTGCTGGAGTGGCTCAGCGGTGGTCAGCTCAGCACCGTGGAGTTAATGGTGGGGGGCTGGAACCTGGGACCGCTCCTGGGCATGGTCACCTTCTTTGTCAAAACCTTTTTCGGCTACTTCCTCTTCATCTGGGCCCGCGGTACTTTCCCCCGGGTTCGTATCGACCAGATGATGGATTTCAACTGGAAGTTCCTGGTGCCGTTGTCGGCGATGCTGGTTGCCGTTGTGGCCATTATCGACCGGATTTTCCTCGACGTGCCCCCGTTTGCGGAGTTCCTGCTCCAGCTGGGTGGTAACCTGATCCTGGGGATTATCACCATCGAGATCCTGCGCCGCGTTGGCCGTCGCCGGCGCGAGGCCGAAGAAGGGTCACGCCAGGATGGGCCGGCTGAGGCCGCTGAACACCATGATCACCACGATCACCATGAGATGGGACACGCCGCCGCTCACTAGAGGCAGATGAGGAGTAGAGCATGCAAGTAATTTTCATCATCGTGTCGCTCATAACGATTGGCTCGGCCATCATCGTGGTGACAAATCGCAACCTGTTTTACGCAGCGCTGGCGATGATGTTGTCCTTTCTCGGGGTGGCTGGCCTCTATGTGCTGCTGGAGGCAGGCTTCATCGCCGTTTCCCAGCTGCTGATTTACATCGGCGCCATCTCTATCCTGATGATCTTTGCCATCATGATGACCCGCCGGCTGATGTCCACGGCCGAAGCCCGCTTTAACAGCCAGGCGCTCTGGAGCCTGGTCGCTTCTATCTTTGTTTTTGTGCTGCTCACCGTGGTGATTATCAGCTTCTGGGGTGGGGTCGCGGCGGTGGATGTCGCGCCGGCAGTCTCGGCGGACACCATCAACAACATGGTTGTCGACCTGGGCAAGTTGATTGTCAGCCCGGACGGTTTTGTTCTGCCTTTTGAAATTATTTCCCTCTTATTGCTGGCAGCGCTGGTTGGTTCCATCGTCATTGCCCGACCGGAGGATGAGTAATGGTCCCACTATCGTGGTATCTCGTCGTTTCAGCTTTGCTGTTCTGCATTGGTATGTACGGGATGTTGGCCCGGCGCAATGCAGTGGCGCTGCTGATGTCGGTCGAGCTGATGCTAAATGCTGTCAATATAAACCTGGTCGCTTTCTGGCGGTACCAGGCGCCTGACCAACCGGTTGGCATCGCCTGGGCCCTTTTCGTGTTTGCTGTGGCAGCGGCAGAGGCGGCTGTTGGTCTGGCTTTGGTGATTTCGGTTTACCGTAATCGGGATTCCGTCATCGCCGAAGAGCTGGATATGCTCAAATACTAGGACGAGGTTGGTTTAATGTCGATTGATACCCTGACTGCTTTAACCTGGCTCGTACCGGCCGGTCCGCTCCTGGCCTTCTTCCTCATCGTCCTGTTCTTCAACAAGAACAAGACCCTGAGCTGGATGCTGGCCTGGGCCGGTGTCATCACCTCCCTGGTGCTGGGCTGGATCATCGCCTTCAACATGTTCTTCATGGACATCCATGAGCTGGATCATCACCCGACGGTCATTCATAGCGTGATCGAATGGTTGCCATTCTACCGGCCGGCCAGTCAATGGCTGGAGATGGGCGTCGCCGTTGACCCGCTTACAGCCATGATGCTGCTAATGGTGCCGTTCGCTGTCTTCATGATTTTCATGTACAGCGTCGGTTACCACAATTTTGGCAAGCCCAATGGCACTGTCCTGGGTGTCCCGAATCACGGCAAGCAGGAGCCGCTCTTCAGCCGCTTCTTCGCCTTCATGTCGCTGTTCGGCGGCGCCATGCTGACCCTGGTAGTGGCGGATAATTTGCTGCTGCTCTTTGTTGGCTGGGAGGTGATGGGCCTCTGTTCATACCTGCTCATCGGCTTCTGGTACGCCCGCGAATATGAGCCGGACCCCAAGAATGCCCAGAAGCTGCCGCCGCGTCTGGCCAGCATCAAAGCGTTTATGACCACCCGCGTGGCCGATGTCATCATGTTGATGGGTATCGTCTACTTTTACCGGGTTTTTGGGACGCTGAGCTTCTCCGAAGCGCTGTCGGCGCACGGGATTGAACATGCGGCGGAAACGGCCGGTCTGGGGGCGCTGGGCATAATCGCCCTGCTGCTGTTCTCGGGTACGGTTGGCAAATCAGCCCAGTTCCCGCTCCACGTCTGGCTGCCCAACGCCATGGAAGGGCCGACGCCGGTCAGCGCCGTCATTCATGCGGCGGCGATGGTTTCGGCCGGTGTTTACATGGTCATCCGCATCTTCCCGCTGATTGCGGCCGGTGTTGAGGGCAACCCGGGGGTGATGTACATCATCGCCGGCATCGGCGCCTTCACCGCCTTTATGGCGGCGACTATCGCCGTGGCCCAGGATGACGTCAAGGGTGTCCTGGCTTACTCAACGATTTCCCAGCTCGGCTTCATGATTGCCGCCCTGGGCATTGGCGCCTACATCGCGGCGGCGTTCCATCTGATTACCCACGCCTTCTTCAAGGCGCTGCTCTTCCTCGGCTCCGGTTCCATCATTCATGGGATGGAGCATGGCGCGGAACATGTCCACGACCATCACACTGACCCCCAGGACATGATGAACATGGGCGGCCTCAAAGACAAGATGCCCATCACTTTCTGGACCTTCGTGATTGGTGGTATGGCGCTGTCTGGCTTCCCGTTTGTAACGGCCGGTTTCTGGTCCAAAGACGAAATCTTCGCCGACGCCTGGTATCAAGGCACGCATGGCAACCCAATGGGAATGATTGTTTTCATCCTGCTGGCGCTGGCCGCCCTGATGACGGCGTTCTACACCACCCGGCAAATCTGCCTCACCTTCCTGGGCAAGCCGCGCACGCCGCTGGCTGAGCATGCCCATGAAAGCAACACGTTCATGACGCTGCCGCTGGTGCTGCTCTCCATCTTTGCCGTTGGCGCTGGTTGGCTCGGTATCCCGGATCATTTCCTGGGTCTTGATTTGGGCGAGATAAATTTCTTCCACCATTTTGTAGGCGCGACCGTCCATGAGACGCTCCTTGAGCTTTACGAAATGAAGTTGGTCGCCTTTGAGATTCATACTCTACCCTGGAACTGGATCCCGCTCATTGCTTCGCTGGTGGTAGCGTTGGGTGGTATCTTGCTTGGCTACCTCGTTTATGGCCGGCAGCCGCTCAAGGCTAACCAGCCGGACCCGTTGGTCCGTCCATTGGGGCCGCTGCACAACTTCCTGCGCAACAAATGGTATTGGGACGAACTGTACCAGGCGATCTTTATTCGCCCGGCCGTCTTCTTCTCTGAAGTGATTGTTTACGAATGGATCGACCGGGGTCTGATCGATGGCACGTTGCATCTGATTGCCCGGACCTTCTTCGCCATCGGCCAGGCGCTGCGTCGTTTCGAGCACAAAGTGTTCGACGACTATGTCGACGCTGTCAAGGATGGTGTCCTTTACCTGGCGCGGGAAATCCGCTCCATTCAGGCTGGCAAGGTGCAGGAATATGCCCTGCTCTCGCTACTCATTGTTTGCACACTGACTGTGCTGATCATCTTGATTGTCAACGACTCGCTTTCGGGGTTGTTGGGCATCATTCTGAATTAGGAAAGCATCTATGGATCTGCCGCAAAGCTTCCTAACCCTGCTCATTTTTTCGCCGTTGGCCGCTGCTGTCATCCTGCTCTTTGTGCCGGATGACGAGCGGCGCGTCATCAAGCGCCTGGCCTTTGTGCTGAGCCTGGTGCCGCTGGTCATGTCGCTGGTGCTCTGGTTCTCTTATGACCGGTCCACGCCCGGCTTCCAGTTTGCCCAACAGGCCCGCTGGTTTGAGTCCATTGGCTCCACCTATCACGTGGCCGTCGATGGTATCAGTCTGCCGATGGTGCTGCTGACGACGATCTTGACGCCGCTGGCCATTCTCGCCTCCTGGGATATCAAGGACCGTCTCAAATGGTTCATGATGCTGTTTCTGGGCCTGGAATCGGCGATGTTGGGCTTGTTCCTCTCCCTGGACCTGATCATCTTCTTTATCTTTTGGGAGATTGGTCTGGTGCCGATGTATTTCCTCATCCGCATCTGGGGTGGGGCAGACCGGGTTTATGCCTCCTTCAAGTTTATGATTTATACGATGGCGGGTAGCCTTGGGCTGTTGCTGTCGATTCAGATTATGGGTCTGGCAACCGGTACGTTTGACATCGTCAAACTTATGGATGTCTGGGTAAACATGCCGGCCGGGACTTTGCCGGTGGTTGGCCTGTCGGTGGCGACGGTTAAGGGGCTGGCCTTTGTGGCCTTCTTTATCGCCTTCGCCATCAAAGTGCCGATGTTCCCCTTCCACACCTGGTTGCCGGATGCCCACACCCAGGCGCCTACAGCCGGCTCGATGATTCTGGCCGGCGTGTTGCTGAAGCTGGGCGCTTATGGCTTCATCCGCCTCGTTATCCCGCTCTTCCCGGAGCAGGCTGGCAATGCGGCCTGGGCCCTGGCGCTGTTGGGGATGCTGAGCATTGTGCTGGGTGGTTTCGCGGCTTTTGGCCAATGGGATTTCAAGCGGCTGGTTGCTTACTCATCCATTAACCACATGGGTTTTGTGGTCCTGGGTCTCGCCGTCATGGCGTTCACCTACGGCAAAATCTATGATGCTGGCGGGGCCGGCGCCATCAATGCCCAGACCGGTTATGTTGGTGACGCCATTATCGCCACCAGCGGCGCGGTTATGCAGATGTTCAACCATGGTCTCTCCGCGGCGGGCATGTTCTTTATGGTCGGTGTCATCTACGACCGGGCCCACACCCGTGACCTGAAGCGCTTTGGCGGCATCTGGTCGATTCTGCCCGCGTTTGGCGCCATCCTCATCTTCGTGAGTATGGCCTCGCTGGGTCTGCCGGGCCTCAATGGCTTTGTGGGCGAATTCATGATCGTCCGCGGCTCCTGGGGGCCGTTTAGCTTCTACGTGATTCTCTCGATGCTCGGTCTGCTGATGACCGGTGCTTATATCCTGAAAGGAATTGGCCAGACATTGCACGGCCCGGTGAAAGCCGAATGGGCTGGTCTGACTGATATGACCTTCCGGGAACATGCTGTCATCTGGCCGCTTATGGCCTTGATGCTGTCGGTTGGCCTGTGGCCCCAATGGGTCCTGGTCTTTATCAATGACACGGTTTCCGTGCTGTTTGGTCAATAACGTTTAGTTGGGATTGTCTCTATGGGCTCATTTCCCTTTCTCACCGTAATCGTCTTTACGCCCCTGGTGGCGTTTGCGCTGATTATGTTGCTACCCAAGGAGCGTGGCGAAAACGCCCGCATGTTGGGATTGGCGGCTATGGTGATCAGCCTTATCTTGTCCATATTCATTTACGTGACCTACGCTCAGCAGCTGCCGCCAAGTTCGGCGCTGTGGCGGGACACGCTGATGTTCGTCGAGGAGTACAACTGGCTCCCCGCTTTGAACATCTCCTACCTGGTTGGCGTAGATGGATTGAGCGCGACGTTGGTTTTGCTGACGTCGATTGTCGGCATGGGTGGTGTGCTTATTTCCTGGAGCGTCGACGATCGGCCACGGGAATTCTATGCGTTTTTCATGCTGTTGGTCGCCGGCGTCCAGGGTGTTTTTGTGGCGGTTGATGCCTTCCTGCTCTTCTTCTTCTACGAGCTGGCCGTGTTGCCGATGTATATCATGATCGTCATCTGGGGCTGGAAAGAGCGGCGCGAATATGCAGCGATGAAGCTGACGCTCTACCTGCTGATAGGTAGCTTCATCTCCATCATCTTTTTCCTGGTCGCTTATTTCAACATGGATGCGGCCATACGCACCTTCGACCTCAGGGTCTGGGCTGATTACAACTTTGACCGGACCTTCCAGATCTGGATGTTCCTGCCGATATTTATGGGCTTTGCAGTTCTGGGCGGTACATTCCCCTTCCACAACTGGTCACCTATTGGCCATCTCGCGGCACCGACAGCCGTCTCGATGATTCATGCCGGGGTGTTGATGAAGTTAGGCGCTTATGCCGCCATGCGCGTGGGTATCCAGTTGTTCCCGGAAGGGGCGGTTTACTGGATGCCTTTCATCATCCTGTTAACGCTAATCAATGTCATCTATGGTTCGCTCATCGCCATGAGGCAGACCGACCTCAAATATATGATTGGTTACTCCAGCGTCTCCCATATGGGGCTGGTCGCGATGGGGTTTGCGGCGATGAATGTGGAAGGCTTCACGGGCGCTGGTATTCAGATGGTTAGCCATGGTGTTATGACGGCCCTCTTCTTCTCTGTCGTCGGTATGATTTACGACCGGGCTCACACCAGAAATATGGAAGAGCTGGGTGGTATGATGAAGGTTTTGCCCTGGCCGATGGTGGCGTTCGTGATGGCCAGTCTGGTCTCCATGGGTATGCCCGGCCTGTCCGGCTTCATCGCCGAATTTCCCATTTTCCTGGGCGTCTGGAAGGGAGGTACGCTAGATCTGAGCGGACTCACCACCGGCTTCAGCCTGAACCCGGCAAGTTACTATCCCTGGGTGGCGCTGATTTCTGTGCTCGGTATCGTCATTACGGCGGCCTACCTTGTCCGGGCGATTGGCAATGTTTTCCTCGGGGAATATGATGAGCACAAATGGCATGATATGCGGCCGATTCTGCCGATCGACAAGGTGGTCCTGGTCTCCTTCGTTCTGGTGATGGTCGCGATTGGAATGTTCCCGGAAATTATCGAGCCCATTGTCCGGGCTGGTATCGACCCTGTGGTGAACCGGCTGGATCAGGCTCGTGAGGCGGCGACCTTGCTAGATACTGTGCATGTCGCTGCGACAAACTTCTTTAGCTGGCTGGGAGGCGGCGCCTAATGGCCCAAAGTTATCTGGCAATTGCGCCCGAGATCGCCCTGCTCGTGCTGGTCGTTATCGTTCTGGCTTACGAGCGGTTTATCGACCCATCAGAGCGGCGGCGGACGGGTCTGGTCACAGCCTGGGGGTTGTTGGCCATCATCATCATGACCTTTGGCATCTGGCTGCTGTTTGATGAACCAGCCGCTGCCGTGAACAATGATTTCCGCTCCGGCCTGCTTTGGGGCGGTATGATTCGTCATGATTACATCGCCCTGATCTTCCGGGTGATGTTCCTGGCGGCGGCGTTGGTCACTTCACTGATCTCGGTCGATGTGCCCAGGTTGCAGCGTAGCGAATTCTTCGGCTTGCTGCTGATGGTCACGATTGGTCTGAACTTCATGGCGATGTCAGCGGATGTCATCATGTTGTACGTTGCCCTGGAGACGGCAAGCATCACGCTTTATGTGATGGCTGGTTTCTTTACTGATAGTGGCCGCTCCGTTGAAGCGGGCATGAAATACTTCGTGTATGGCTCCTTTGCCTCGGCCTTGATGCTGTTTGGCTTCAGCTGGCTGTACGGCTTGATGGGCGGCGTTACCCAGATCTATGACATGGCTATTGTGGCCACGAGCATTGCCAGCCAGGGTTTAACCGAAGCCAATACGGTTTTCCTGCTGGCGGCGGTCCTGGTGATTGCCGGCTTTGGTTTCAAGATTTCCCTGGTGCCGTTCCACTTCTGGACCCCGGATGTATACGAAGGGGCGCCGACTTCTGTGACCGCTTTCCTGTCGACAGCGAGCAAAGCGGCTGGTTTTGCGGTTTTCCTGCGGGTCTTTACGGCCGGTGTCTTTGGCCAGGCTGATGCGTCCAACCCATGGTGGGCGATGCTGGCGGCGATGTGTATCGTCACCATGATCCTGGGCAACTTCATGGCCATCTTCCAGTCCAATATCAAGCGGATGCTGGCCTACTCCAGTATTGCCCAGGCTGGCTACGCCATGATTGGCCTTGTTATCCTGACGACGGATGGGGCTGGCGCGGCTATTTACTACCTGTTCATGTATATCTTCACCAACATTGCTGCCTTTGGCGTCATTATCCTGGTGAGCAACGTGGCCAAGGCGGAAGAGATGACCGACCTGTACGGGTTAAGTCGCCGTTCGCCGGGCCTGGCGCTGGTGATGATGTTTGCCCTGCTGTCCCTGGGTGGTATTCCGCCGACGGCCGGCTTCTTTGGCAAGTTCTTCCTGTTCCGGGCCGCGGTTGAAGCCGGGTACTGGTGGCTGGCGTTGATCGCCATCCTGATGGCGTTTGTGGCGCTTTATTACTACCTCAACGTTATCAAGTATATGTACCTGTACCATCCGACTGAAGAGCAGGCGGCACAGCCGATTCCGGTTTCCCGGGCCGCTTATGTGGCGCTGGGTGTCACCTTTGTCATGATCTTGTATCTGGGCATCGCCCCACAGGCAGTCTTTGATTGGGCACAGCAGGCGGCTTCAGCTTTCCTGCTCGGCTAAAAACGGCAAAAATTGGCGGCAAATGGCACCAGATTGCAATTGTCGCCTCTTTTAATTGTGATATAATGCGCAAAGTGGCCCAGAGGCTTCTATATAATGTCGACCAGTAAACAGGCCAGACAAACCGCATCCCTGGGCAACACCATGGCTAAGGTCATGGGCCAGGTCGGATGTATAACGCTCATCCTGATTGGGGTCGCATTTGGCGCTGGTTTACTACTAGATAATCTCCTCAACTTAGAGAGAAGAATTTTTACAATTATGTTCCTTGTCGGCAGTGTGCCGGTAGCTCTGTACGTCATCACCCGGGTGGCGATGGGTACGGTGGCCAAAGCGCAGGACGAGTTGAGCATAATTGAAGCGGAGGACCAATCCGAGTCATGAAGAAGCGATATATTATCGGAATTCTCTTGATAGGCATGCTCCTGATATCGTTCAACATTGGTGGCCTGGCCCCAGTGTTGCCGGTTGTGAGCTTGCCTGGCGAAGTCTACCCCGGAACCAAGGATTTCCTGGGCGGGGCGGGCTTTCTCAACACCTTTATGGGGACGATCCTCGCCTGGTTGTTTGTGTTCATCATCATCCTGGTGTCCCGGGCCCGTTCCCGCTCTGCTGACGAAGTGCCGTCTGGCTTCTACAACTTCATCGAAATGGTTGTGGAGATGCTGTACAGCTTTGTCGAGAGCTCTTCCGGCAAATGGACCAAGACTTTCTTTCCCTGGTTTATGACCATTGTGATGGTTGTGCTGGTCGCTAACTGGATCGAGTTGATCCCGGGCGTTGACAGTATCGGCATCTGGGAGAATCTGCCCCATTTTAAGGCAGAGAAAGAGATCAAGGCTCTGGAAGCGGCCGGTGAATTTGAAGGGATGAGCGAGGAGCAGATCGAAGAGCGTTTGCATGAGATCGAGCACGACATCGATGAAGATAACGTGGGCGACCTGCAGAATGGCATCCTGCTCGTTCGTGGCGAAAGCGGTCCCGAAGAAGATGGCGGCAACCCGGACGCAGACTGGACCATTGTGCCGTTTGTGCGGGCGGCGGCGACTGACCTGAACTTCACCCTGGCGCTGGCTATCATCTCGGTTGTGATGACCCAGTTCTACGGCTTCAAGGCCAATGGGTTTGGTTATCTGGGCAAATTCTTCACCTTTAATGGGGACAAGATCGCGCAGAACCCGCTGGGTCTGATGGATACGTTGGTGGGTGTGCTGGAGTTCATCTCGGAAATCTCCAAGATCCTCTCGTTTGCCTTCCGGTTGTTTGGTAACATTTTCGCTGGTCAGGTACTGCTCTTTGTTATCGGTTTCCTTTTTGGGGCCGCGAACCTGGCGGTATTTGGTCTTGAGTTCTTCGTCGGCGCAATTCAGGCGGCCGTGTTCGCCATGCTGACATTAACCTTTATGAATCAGGCGGTCCAGGAACCGCATCATTAAGAACAGACTAATAGCTATTAGCTAAACAGCTAATAGCTTATGAGTTGGAGGATTAAATAATGGAAGAAGCAGCAGCAGTAGCTCTGGCAGAAGGTTTGAAACTGGTTGGTGCGGGCCTGGCCATGACCGGTGCTATCGGCGCCGGCGCGGGTATTGGTATCGTTGTTGGTGGCGCGGTTCAGGGTATTGCCCGGAACCCAGATGCCAGCGGTACGATTCAGGCGAACATGATTCTCGGTATCGCCTTTGCCGAAGCGGTCGCCATTTACGCGCTCGTTGTCGCGCTTATCATCCTCTTCGCTGCCTAAGCCGGAAAAGCGGCTTTAGCGGACAGGATTGCTATAAGGAGCAATAAGAATGGGCGCATTAGAAAATCTTGGTATTAACATTGGTTATTTGATCATTCAGATCCTGGGTATCATCATCCTGTATCTGGCGATCAAGGGTTGGCTATCTGAGCCGATCACTCGCACGCTGGAAGAGCGTAAAGCGCGCATCGCCAAAGGGCTGGAAGATGCCCGTCAAGCGGCGATTGCCCGCGACAACGCGGATGCGGAAGCGAAGAAGATCCTGGATGCGGCGCGCGCTGAAGCGGCCAGCATCCGTTCGGACGCGACTGTGCAGGCGGAAGACGCTGCCAAGTCGATTCGCAAGGCGGCTGATGAAGAAGCGGCCGGTATCCGTGAAGCGGCTCGCGCTGACGCTGAGACTGAGCGTGATCGTATTTTGGCCGACCTGCGCAGCCAGGTTGCTTCCATCGCCATCGCCGCGGCCAACAAGCTGGTGGGCGACGGGCTGGATGAGAAGCGTCAGCGTGCGCTGGTCAACGATTTCTTCAGCAAGGTCCCGGAAGGGGTCAAGAACCTCTCTGGCGCTACCGTCATCACCAGCGCTTTGCCGCTGACCGATGATGAGAAAGCCAACGCGCTGAAGGCGATGGGTGTCAGTGACGCGACCTTCCGGGTTGACCCCAGCATTCTGGGCGGTCTGGTGGTTCGTTCCGGCGACCAGGTGATTGATAACAGCGTCGCAGGGCAGATGAATGCCATGCGCGAATCTTTGAGCTAGTACTTCGGCTTTTTAACCTGGACGCGGCTTTGGCCTGTCACAATAAGAAAGCTTCGGTACGAGAGAACACCGACTCTCACTAAAGGTTTGGAGAAGAACCGTCCCTCGGGGACAACTGCTTGTCTGTTCGCAGCGGGCAGAAAAACGACAAAAAAAGAAAGGCCTGCCCACCCGGCAGGCCTTTCTTTTTGCTATGTTTACGAGGATTGGGTGGGGATGTATTGGCGGATCTTGGCAGCCAGATTGGCGATGGGGAGGCTCTGGAGCCAGACCCGGCCGGGGCCAGTCAGCGTGGCCAGGAAAAGACCTTCACCACCAAAGAAGATGTTCTTAACCCCTTTGACACGGGTAATATCGTAGTTTACTGATGGCTCGTACATGGCGATATGGCCAGGATCAACGCGCATGGTCTGACCGGCTTGTAGCTGGTACGAACGGACTTCGCCGGAGATTTCCACCCAGGCGGTGCCGGGGCCGGTGATTTTTTGTAGGATGAAGCCTTCACCGCCGAAGATACCGGCGCCCAGTTTGCGGCGGAAGTGTGCTTCGAGGGTGACAGTGGATTGGGCCACCATAAAGGCGTCTTTCTGGCAGATGCGGCTCTCACCGGGGCCAAGCTCAACCGGGATGATGGAGCCCGGCGCTTCTGGCGTGAAAGTGATCATAGCCTGCTTGCCATTGCAGGTGTAGGTGGTCATGAAGAGACTTTCGCCAGCCAGAGAGCGGGCCAGGCCTTGCATCAGACCGCCCCTGGTATTGGTGTCCATGTCGATATCGCCAATCATCCAGGCCATACCGCCGGACTCGGTAAAGACGCTCTCGCCCTGATTCAGGACAATGTCCAGGGTTTGCAGGGTGCTCCCTTTTATTTCATAGTTCATCGCGATCTCCTCAGATTAATCGGCTGGAACAGCCACATGCGATACGTCGTTCTGAGTACAAAGGTTGCTCATTTATCGGTGAAATGCCTTTGGGAGGCAAGTGGATAGGTTTTACGCTAATCAGAGACGGGGCTACAATTCCCCTGGAGATAATCAGCGTATGAACGAACAGCAAACAAATGCCCCCGCAGAACTGACCCCACCGGCCGGTCTCACCTTACCTAATTACTCAGACGGCTCCATCGCCAATATCGCCCCCACCATCGCCCAGATGCTCGGTGTACCGTTTCAGGGGATGCCCGTGCTCAGGTCCGAGCTTTGGCAACCGCTTGGCGATGACATTCAGCGCGTGGTCCTTTTCCTAATCGATGGCTTCGGCAAGAATTTGCTACGGCCAGATAACCCCCAGACGGCCGCCTTTACCGCCGGAACGGAGATCATCGACCAGGTGACCTCGGTCTTCCCCTCGACGACGGTGAACGCTATGTCCGCCGTCTGGACGGGCAGCGCGCCGGCCCACCATGGCCTGGTCGGCCTCAATATCCTCTTTCCCGAGTTTGGCACCATCGGCCAGACAATTCATTGGACGCCGGCTTTTCAGTTTCGGCCGGAAGCTCTCGTCCAGGCCGGGCAGAACCCCAAGCATTTCCTGCGCACGCCGGGCGTCGGGCAGCAGTTTGCCCGGGCCAGCGTGCCAGTCTATGCGCTGAAATCATACCAGTTTGATAGATCGGCTCTGTCGCTGATGCATGGGCGAGGCGTCAAGAAGACATTTCCCTGCATTAACATGAGTGATATCGTCTTTGAGCTGCGTGAGTTGCTCGAGAGCAAGCCGGGCAAGAAAATGCTGGCGGTGGGCTACTGGCATACGGTTGATACCTTGAGCCACAAATACGGGCCGCACCATCCGGCCATCCAGAGCGACCTGGGTGCGATTCTGGAGATGATCCAGCGTGAACTGATTGAGCAGTTATCACCTGCGGCGCGGGCCGGGACGGCACTGATCATTACGGGCGACCATGGTCAGGTTCATACGCCGCTGGATAAGACGATCCATTACGAGAAAGACAAAACGATCAACGAGATGTTATTGATGCGACCGGCCGGTGAGCCCCGTGTCCCCTACTTTTTTGCCCGTCAGGGGGCAGTGGTGGATTTGTTGGATTACCTCGGTGAGCAATATGCGGCTGAAATGTGGGCGCTGCATGCTGAAGAAGCCATCGCGACGGGGTTGTTTGGCCCCATGCCCCATCTGCCTGAATTACGCCAGCGTATCGGCGATGTGGTGGCAGTGATGCGCGCTGATTACACCTACAAGCTGGCCGGAGATGTGGAGCGCGCCTTCCTGGGCACGCACGGCAGCCTGTCACCTGATGAAATGGAAATTGCCTGGCTGGCACGGCGGCTGGATCGATGAGCGAGTTTGTCGTTTATAAGCTGAACGCGCAGGGTAAACAGGTCTGGCAATATCCGGCTGTGAAGCTGGCTCAGGATGCAGATTTTGTGCGCCTGGAGGCCTATTTTAATCGGGATGATTATGATCTTGGCTACACCATTTTCAAGCGGGACGATCGGTTCATCGAGTATTTCTACAGCGATCGCTGGTACAACATCTTTGCCGTTTATGACCGGGATGATGCGGATTTGAAGGGATGGTATTGCAATGTTTGCCGGCCGGCCTGGTGGGATGAGCGGGGGCTCTGGTGTGAAGATTTGGAGCTGGATGTCTGGGTACCGGCCGGTGCCGGCTCGCCACTGGTCCTGGATGAGGATGAGTTTGCCGCTCTGCAGCTTTCGGATACTGAGCATCAGCAGGCAGAAACTGCCCTGGCGGAGATCCTGCAGCTGGCACAGACCGCTCAGCTACCTCGCTAGACAGCGCTAGAGAAACTCTGGCCAGTGCCTGAGCAACAGCCCTGAAAAAAAGAGGCCAGCGGCATCCCGCTGGCCTCTCTGATTTTACGATTCGCCCTGAATGAGCGACCAGCCGACACCGCCCAGAGCGCCCAGGAGCGCGCCGAAAATGAAGGCGCTGCAGCAGGCCGTCAGGATGGCGCTGGTGCTGCTGCTCATGATGGTCTCGAAGCTGGCCTCGTTGTAAAGACCAACCGCAAAAATCACCAGTGAGTTGATAAAGCCAAAAATAATGCCGGTGGCGACACCCGCCAGACCACCGCCCAGCGCTGCCTGGCCCATCGTCTCCTTACCTTCGGCAAAACGGCCGTAGAGCAGGCCCGTGCCCACCGGCACAAGGATGGCACCGCAGCAGAGGCTGACCCAGACCAGGAACGCCAGGTTGGCCGGCAGGAGGGCGTTGGCGCCGCTGACAATAGCGATAATACCGTTGATGACGCTACCGATAATGGCAGCTTTGAGCACGCTTTTGAAATCTATCTGATTCATTGGTCCAATCCTTTTCTCCAGAACAAAAACGGGATGGAGGCCCGTGAGCCTTACCATCCCGTTATAACAAGCAGTTATCTCATTGTCGAATTAGTTGAAGGCCAGTTTTTCCTGCTTGCGCCGCCGGCGGATAAAGTAGACCACCAGCAGAGCAATGAAGAGCAGGGCGCCAATACCAATCAGGATTGGCAGAATCAGGGCCAGCAGCGACATCACGAAGGCGACGATGTCTTCCAGAATACTGACCAGCCAGTTGCCGGTACCGGCCGTTGTGGCGGTCACCGCGGGGCGGAAAGCGCCTTTGGTGGCATGGACGCCACCAGCGACGAGAAGGCCGGCCACGAGGGCGATAATCGGGCTCACATCGGTGACGACGTTGGCGTTGGCGGCGAACAGGACAGCGCCGGCGACCGGCCGGATAAAGGTCTGAATGATGTCATTAATGCTGTCGACAGCCGGGATCTTGTCCACAAACATCTCCACCAGCAGCAACACCGCCAGGATACCGATGACCCACCAGCTGGTGAGCGCATCATACGGGGCTGACAAATGGAAGGAGTCGGAGAATTTGGCTGCCAGGGCGACAACCAGGAGGGGGATGTAGGCATTGAGGCCGGCGCTGGTTGAAAGACCAAAAGCGGCGCCAATTCCACCAAGAGCACTCATAAGTTCCATACGTTAATACCTTCTTCGACCAATCTGGCCGCCACAAGCGGCCGGGCCGGGTAAGAATGGGGCCCTGAATGTGATGGGCCTACCAAAATGGACACAGAAGTCGCCGTTCCGTCACACCATCCCTTACAAGCCGGGAAAACCGGCGAGCGTCCCGATGTAGGTCAGGCGTAAATAGACAACCAGGTAAATCTGGGCCGCCGTCAGGGCCAGTCCCAGGGTCAGCGGCACGATGGTGTGCCGCCAATTAACTGCCCGCGCATCCCGCCGGGTGAAGATGAGCAGGAGCATGCTGTTCAGGCTGGTCAGGATCATGATAATGCCCGCCGCACTGACAACGCCCAATACGTAAAGGATGGTGGGTTGGTTGCTCAGAACCAGCAAAACAACCAGGCCGGCCAACCCAACCATGCCCAACAGCTCCTGGCCATTGCGGATGGAGGGGGCGATGATCTGTTCGTGCCAGAGCGTCTGGGCCAGAGCCGGGAAGATGATGATGCCGAGCGCCAGCCCGGTCCCCATGCCGGTGACCAGGCGCAGCCAGTTCTGGGGCGTGTAGAGATGGGGCAGATTGGGGAAGAAGTGACTGAACGAATTCACGCCATCGATCCCCATAAGGCCGATGAAGCCCAGCAGCACCAGCAGGATTTTGACAGAAGGCAGTTCTGACCAGCGGGTGCGGCCGGCCAGGAACATCGTGATAAAGACCAGGGCAATGCCCAGGTACATGCCGGTGCAGCGGGCACAGAGGGGCATCTGCCGGCCGGCAATCGTGAACGAGCGTTCCGTGATGCGATGGCAAACCAGAGCGCCAGCGTAATCCCCGATGGTGAGGGGGAGGTGGTCATGCAGTTGCTCCGGATCGCTGGCCGTATAGAAGCCCAGCACAAGCAAGACCCCCAGCACGACGACCAGTCCCAGCCAACGCCGGCGCGATTCAGTTGGTAAACGGTCCAGAACGGCTTGCATAACGTGGGTAGTATACGGAGAAGGGGGTGGGGAAGGCAAGAGGGTTGGGGCGCTGGGGCGGTCAGTACGTTCGCTGCGCGCACTTTCAGCCGTCAGTACGCTACGCTATCAGTAACTGATCGCTGATAGGGCCGCAGGCCCGTACTGACCGCTGAAAGCGCAGCGTACTGACCACTGTTGACATCCCCCTCCCTCCTTGCTACGATCTCCCTCCAAGCTGGCCGGGCGGTCGCGGCTTCGCGTAGCGGGGCTGAGGAAAGTCCGCACTCCCCAGAGCACGGTGCCGGCTAACGGCCGGGCAGGGCGACCTGATGGCAAGTGCAACAGAGAGGAGATTGCCCCGAACCCGTACAGGTGAAGGGTGAGGGTGAAACGGTGGAGTAAGAGTCCACCGGCGGCGGCAGCAATGTCGCCGGCCAGGCAAACCCCACCGGGAGCAAGGTCAAGCAGGGTGGAAGCCTTCGGGCTGCGGGGCTGCTCGTTCCGCCAACACATCCGGGTAGACTGCATGAGGTGTCTGGTAACAGGCATCCCAGATAGATGATCGCCGGTCACCGGCTCCGGCCGGTGACAACAGAATGCGGCTTACAGGCTGGCTTGGTTTGCATCAGCCGTGGGTGAGACGGGCAAAAGCCGTTTCGCTCACGGCCTTTATTTATGAGGTGACTTGTGCCGAAAGTTTTGTTTGTCTGTCTGGGGAATATCTGTCGCTCGCCGATGGCGGAAGCCGTTTTCCAGCACCTGGTTGATGCGGAAGGTTTAAGCGATCAGTTTACCATCGATTCGGCCGGGACCAGCGCCTATCACGTTGGCGAGCCGGCCCATCGGGGCACGCTGGCGATTTTGCGTGAGAACGGCATCCCTTACGATGGCCGTTCCCGCCAGGTTGAAGACGAAGATTTCTGGGATGATGACAGCTATATCATTGCCATGGATCAGAGTAACCTGGACCGACTCTATCGCCGTTTTGGCGATCATCCCCGGGTGTACCGGTTGCTGGATTTTGCCCCGAACAGCGGCGAGGAAAATGTCCCGGATCCCTATTATCACGATAACTTTCCCTATGTTTATCAGCTGGTAGAGATGGGTTGTCGGGGATTGCTGACGCAGATAAAAAAAGAGAATGCCATTTAGGCATTCTCCTCAATTTCTATTTCGGCCAGAAGCATGTTCCGGCTAAAGATTGATGGCCGGGGCCGCATAGGCCAGGGGGCCGGTGCCGGCGGCCAGAAAACCACGAATTTTGTCAGGCAATTCAAAAATCGGGATTCGCTTCGTCAGGAAATGGTTGGCGCCGGCTGCCAGGCTGTTGGTGCGGGTGCTATCCCGATCATCAGCTGTGTACATGATGATCTTCGGTATCCGCTCCGTCTGCTCGCGGATGCGGCGGCAGACTTCGATGCCATCCATGCCGGGCATCATCACATCCAGCAATATGACATCGGGCATCTCTTCCAGGACCATCCGCAACGCCTGGCGCCCACTGGTGGCTCCGCGCACCTCATAGCCTGCCTCGCGAAAGACCAGCTTGCACAAGTGCACCATCGTTACTTCATCATCCACTACAAGAATTGATTTGTGGCTCCCATCCATAGGCAACATTATAGATTAGGGTATTGGGGCATGATATAGCCGAAAAGGACCATGTCAAAAACAAAAAAGCCCACTCAATTGAGCAGGCTTTCGTAGGCTAGTTCGTATTCAGGCGACCCTTCTTCCTATCACGCGTATCTTGAGGATTTTTACCTAATCGACGTCGATTTCATCGTAGTCGACCCAGTCACCCCGATACGAGTAAGCCCACATGATATATTCCTTTACTGAGATTGTGCCAATACGTTACCAGATGCGTTTTGAGCGGACTTCGCGGGCCTGCGGACCCTTGCCGAAATCTACTTCATCGTAGTTAACTTTGTCGCCTTCGTAGAGGTTCTTGTACCCATCTCCGTCGATCGCGGAATAATGGACAAAAACATCTGGACCACCATGGTCCGGCTGGATAAAACCATAGCCTTTAATGCGATTGAACCACTTAACTACACCAGATTCATCGGTCATGAGAAAGTACCTCCACAAGAAAAACGTGTTACCAATACATCTGTAACAGCTCCCCCGATAGTTGGCTGTTACGGGCAAATCATCTTTGCCGCGGATATGGGAAAAATGATTTGTTTACTACCAATACGACAAAAAAAGCACTTACCAATACGGTCTACCGATACTGAGCAACTTTACGGCTGGCAACCGCCTGTGCTTGTTTGATAGTCACAATCTAACATGAGGAAATGGGGGTGTCAATTTCTTTCAACGTTATCTTCACGACGATAAATGAGGCGTAAATGAAGTTGTTGACTGGAGAGGATTAGCGTAGACCGGCCGGTTTTTCCCGCAACGTCGCTTCCAGCATAACCGACTCAAATCCGGTCGGCCGAAAGCCAACCGCTTCGGCCAACGCCAGCGATGCTTCATTGCCCGTTTCAACCCGATAGAGGGGCGTCCGGCCGGATGCCTGAATATCAGCCACCAGGGCTTGCACGACCGAGCGGGCGAAACCGCGCCGCTGATAGCCAGGCGCGGTCTGCACACTGATTTCAGCGTAGTAGCGGCCCTGCCAGTTGACCTGGGCTGAGGCCACAGCCTTGTTCTGGCCAGTTTGAGAATCCGGCTGCTGGATGATGAAGCGGGACCAGCCCTGTGGTGTGGCTTCCTGGCTCATCAGCACATTGAGTTCCGGCTCCGTGCGCAGCTGCCGGTAATCGTAGAGCCGTAAGGTGGATTCCCCTTCCAGGTCAAACAGGGCGGCCAGGATGGGGCGCTCCTGGACTGGCGCACTGATCAGCAGGGCGGCGCCGGGCGGCAAGACATCGTGAAAGAGCGCCGCCGTGGCTTCACTGGTGATGGGGAGGTGGCTGGTCAGGAGCGGTCGGAACAGATCCAGGCCGGTCATTGAGAGGCAGAGGTAGGCGGTGGCTCGGGAAGGGGGGCTGGGCCAGGGAATCAGAGTGGTACGGTCGCCGGGGTGATTGAGGGCGTAATAGGCCGCCATGGCATGGGCCGGATGGCGTTCGTCAAGCAGGTGGCGAATAGCGTGGCGTTCAGATTCCCAATGGCTCATAACGGGGGCTGATTATGCCGGATTTTGCCGGGATAACAAGGGGAAATTGAGGGGTACCCGCCAACCCGTCGGGTTGGCGGGTACCCCTTGGGTTGGCGATTTGCCACTTCTCCGACAGTGGCCTATGATCAGCGGACCCGTGGACCCGGGAAAGGAAGTAACAGATCCGCATGGACGCTCGGCGCCGCACCTTTTGGTTGCTCATTGGTATTATCCTTCTCACCCTCCCTTGCTACTGTGGTGGGTATTATGCTTACCAGCGGGCGCCGGGTGATGCGATGCCCACGCTGCCGGTGGTTGTCTCCTTTACGCCAACCAATACCGCGACACCCTTGCCGGCCACATTTACGCCGGTGCCCAATCCGCCCACAACCCAGCCGGGCGCCACCCTGACTGCCGTGCCGACCCGCACTTCCGGACCGCCGACCGCCACCTTGCCGGCTACGCCACAGCAGTTCCAGACGCCCACGCCGCTGCCGGTCACGGACACCGCCACGCCGACCGAAACCGCCACAGCCACCGAGACCGCCACGGCGACAGCCACGATGACCAACACCCTGACTGTCACACCAACGACGACCGGGACCGCGACCTTGACGCCAACGGCAACGGCCACGGCGACCGGCAACGCGCCCACCGCGACGCTTACTGCCACAACCGGGGCAACAGCCACCTTCACGCCGACCGCCACGCAGGCACCCGGTGGCACACCAACGTTTACGCCGACCGCAACCCCAACCGCAGCGCCGCTCACGTCGCCTACCTTCACCCCAACACCAACCGATAGTGGCTAGTTACTCATTTATCAGTCTCCCGCTAAGTTCCTGGAACGTGTATGGATATTTCAGCTTTATTAACCGAATTGATGGAAACGCCCGGCCCGTCTGGGGCCGAAGAGCGCATCGCCGCGCTGATTGAAGCGCGCTGGCAGCCGCTAACCGATGGGATCACCTATGATCGGAGTGGGACGCTGCTTGGTGTGAAATACGGTAGCGGCGAACCGGCCGGTGCTGGTCGCCGGCCGCGCATCCTTCTGGCCGGTCATATGGATGAGATTGGCCTGATGGTCAGCGAGATTGTTGCCCACCCGGATAAGGCGGGGCAAGGTTTTCTGCGTGTCGCGCCGCTCGGTGGCGTGGACCGGCGCCATATTTATGCCCAGCAAGTCGTCGTCCACGGCAAGCAAGAGCTGCCTGGCATCATCGGCGCCCTGCCCGGCCGGATGCTCCCTGAGGAACGGGCCAGCAAACCTTATGAGTTTGGCGATCTCTGTGTAGATACCGGTCTCTCGTACGAGGCGCTCAACGAACAGGTCCACATTGGCGATTTTATTACCTTCTACCAGCCGGCCCGCAAATTGTTGAATGGCTGGCTGACGGGCAAGGCGATCGACAACCGGGCCGCCGTCGCCGCCATAACCGTTTGCCTGGAGTATCTGCAAAGTCGCGACCACGCCTGGGATGTGATCGCGGCGGCAACCACCCAGGAGGAGACGCGGCTGTTGGGCGCCTTCACATCCAGCTTTGTGACCCGGCCGGATGCCGCCATCGCCATCGATGTGACCTTCGGCAAAGGCCCGGGCGCCAAGGACCACCAGACGTTTGAATTGGGTAGTGGCCCTACGCTGGCCATTGGCCCGAATGTGCATCCAGGCCTGCATAAAGGGCTCAAAGCGGCCGCCAGTGAGCTGGAAATGTCCGTGTCGCTGGAAACGCACACGCGCAATAGCGGGACCGATGCCGCCGGCCTACAGCTAGCGCGCGCCGGTGTGCCCACCGCTGTTGTGGGCATCCCCCTACGCTACATGCATACCATGGTGGAGACGGTGGCCATCAAGGATATCAAGCGGGTGGGGACGCTGCTCGGTGAGTTTATCTGCGGGTTGACGCTGGATTTCACGGACCAGATGGCCGCCGCTCTGATGGAGACAGAATGAACGAATTGCTGCAAAAATTAACCGAAGCAACCGGCGTCTCCAGTCAGGAAAAGGAGATCCGCCTGCTGATTAAAGAGCTCATCGAGCCACATGTGGCGGAATGGCGCGTCGATGCCCTGGGCAACCTTTTTGGTTTCAAGAAGGGGACAGGCGAGCTGGATATGACTGTCCTGGTTGATGCCCACATGGATGAAGTTGGCCTGATGGTGACTGATGTGGACAGCGACGGTACCCTCAAGTTTGACCCGGTGGGTGGCTTTGACCCGCGTGCTCTGCTGGGCAAAATGGTGGTTGTCGGCCCCAAGAAGCTAACTGGCGTCATTGGCACCCGGCCGATTCACCTGAGCAGCGCGGCCCAGCGCAGCACCATGGTGCCCATAAGCGATATGCGTATCGATATTGGCGCCAGCAAAAAAGAGAATGCGACCAGCAAGGTGAATGTGGGCGATATGGCCGCATTTGCCACCGAGTATCGGGAACTGGGTGAGGTCGCCATCGGCAAGGCGTTTGACAACCGGGCTGGCTGCGCGGCCCTGATTGAGCTGTTGCGCGGCGAGCCGTACCCCTTTGACCTGGTGGCGGCGTTTACCGTGCAGGAGGAAGTGGGGCTGAAAGGGGCCCAGGTGGCTGGGTATGATATCCGGCCGGATCTCGCCCTCATCCTCGAATGCACCCCGGCTTACGACCTGCCGACTGATGAGGACATCAGCCCCAACGTGGCTCTCGGTAAAGG
>JACKBM010000050.1 GCA_020634575.1 Ardenticatenales bacterium
CAGAGCCGGATTGGCTGACCAGATGAGGGCGACCACACCGGCCACGTGCGGACCCGCCATCGACGTACCCTGGTTTTCGGCGTACGTGCCGCCGGGCATGGCGGACAATACCTCTGCACCCGGCGCCAGGATATCGGGCTTGAGACGGCCGCTGCCATCCACGGCAACTGGCCCGCGGCTACTAAAGCTGGTGATAACACCGTAACGGTCAATCGCCCCGACCGCAAAGACATCCTCATAAACCGGCAGCGGCGAATCGACTGTCTCACAACCCGGCCCCGAATTGCCCGCCGAGGCCACCACAAAAATACCAGCCGCGCGCAACGCCTGGACAGCGGGCAGCAATGCGTTGGCGTCACAGCCTTCTACTGGCGGGCAGCCCCAGGAATTATTCAGCACATGGGCACCTAAGGCGGGGTCACCGTCTCGCAACGGGTCGCCAGCCAGCGGAAATGGCGCCAGCATAAATTGCATACAGTCAGTATAGAGAGCGGCGTTGCCCAGGTTACGGCCCAGGTTGACGCAGGCAAACCAGGTCGCCTCCGGCGCAACACCAACCGTCTCGCCCAGAACTGTTCCCAGAGTGTGAGTGCCGTGCCCGGCCCAATCTTCGGGTACCGTGGTGCCAAACCAGGGGTCGAACCAGTTGTAATCGTGATTGCCGGCGCTGCCACGGTAGGTGCGCTGCAATTCGGGATGATCCCACTGCACGCCAGAATCTGACTGGCCGATCACAATCCCTTCACCGCGGACGCCAAATTCTTCCCAGACCCGGTCCGCACCGATCAGGGTCAGGTTCCAGGGCGGGCCTTCCGGAGCGCTGGCCCCGCCGGCGGAGACTGATGGTTCAGCCGGCAGCGGGCGCAGACGCGGGCTTTCGAGGACCCGGTCCACTTCCGGCCGGTTCGCCAACCACAGCCGCAACAGCGGCCCGCCCTCTACCTCCAGCGCATTGACGAGGTAGTAGGGCGTGTAATCAACCTGTAGCAGGTCCAACACATCCCGCAAATCAGCCTGGGTCCCATCCGCATGAGCCACCAACGTCTCGTAAACAAAGGCGCGGCGGCTGGCCACGTCAGGGAGCTCGTAGGCCGCGGAAACATCCGCCTGGTCAGCCAGGATGACAAACAGCCGCTCGCCATGCAGGCCCGGTTGGCCGATAAAAACCCAGAAACCCAATGCCAGCAACCAGGCCCCGCCGGCCGCCCAACGTAACCGGGGCGCCCCTGATAGCCTGTCGCGCAGCATAAATGTCAGAATCGTGGCCAGCAGGACCAGAACCAGAAAGATCGCGGTCGCGATCAGCAGCCATTCCCAGAGGGAAAAGAGACCAAAACCGAGGCTGATTTCCAGCTCAGGTACATCAAAGGTTTGGTAGGGCAACGCGGCCATCAAACCCAGGAACAGGGCCGCTGCCAGCCAGCCGGCGGCCGGTTTGGCCCGCCCCCAGTGCAACAGCGCCGGCACAAGCCAACCAGCCAGGGCCAGCACCAGCAACATGAACATCTGGAACACGGAGGCGCCAAAACCAAAGCCCAGCATGAGCAGAAATGCGCCGGCCACATGCGCCCCTGTGCCAAAATCCCATCTGCGGCTGTCCGGATCGGGGGGTAGCAGAATGACGATGAGCGCGGCGGCCAGGCAGCCCAGCAAGAGGCCGGCCAGGAGCTGCAAAGCTGTCTCCAGCAGGCCGCCTATGGCGCCCAGGCTGAGCCAGGGCAGACCCAACAGCGCCGCCAGAAGCAAGGCTGGGGCGTAGGGACCGGCCGGTCTCGGCAACCGCCGCCGGCCCAGCCAGCCCAGGACGACAGCCAACAATATCACATGCAAAACAATCTGAGCCAGGGGCCAGCCATACCGGGAGCCCGGCGGAATCAGGCGCAGCGGCATCTGCAGCAAAAGATAAGCCAGCCCCGCCGCCCAGAGCCAGGCGACCCCACGCAACTTGCCCGGCGCCCGCCAGAAATAGAGCAGCGGCAAAATGGGCACCGCCAGAGCCAGCCAATGGCCCAACGTCAAGACAGGGGTCAGCCACCAGGGCCACGCATTGCCAAATTCAACGATGACCCCACGCACCAGCCAGGTGATGCCGGCAAACAGGAGCGAAAAAAGGCCCAGGTAGGCAATCAACGTGTAAATGACAACATAGCTGCCGCAGCCAATAGCTGGTGACGCGGACTCAGCCGGTGGGGTTGCTGGGCCTTCCGGCGCTGGTTGCGAATTTCCTGTAAGCTCGGTCATAATGATGTCTATGGCTCCTTGGCAGTTGCTAGATTGTAAACCAAAAAAGGGATATCCTCACAAAGCAATCGAGACCCATCCGGAGGAAAAATGAGCGCCAGACCGCTGCGAGAACGCAAGACGTCCATTCTGGATATCCAGAAGATGTATCGGGAAGGTCAACCCTTCAGCATGGTGACCGCTTACGACTATGCCCTGGCCCGCCTCGTGGATGCGGCCGGGATCGAGATGATTCTCGTCGGTGATTCACTCGGCATGGTGATGATGGGGCTGGAGTCGACGGTGCCGGTCACCATGGAAGAGATGTTGCATCATTGCCGCTCGGTCGCCCGCGGCGCCGGCAACACATTTCTGGTCGGCGACATGCCTTTTATGAGTTACCAGGTCTCTCGGGAAGAGGCGGTGCGCAACGCCGGCCGGATCATGAAAGAGGGCGGCATGGACGCGATCAAGCTGGAGGGTGGCCAGGAGGTCGCCGCGGCCGTGGCCGCCATTGACGCCGCCGGTATCGCCGTGATGGGCCACATCGGCCTGACGCCACAGTCGGCAGCCAAGCTAGGCGGCTTTCGGGTACAGGGCAAGGATGCGGGCGGCGCCTTGCGGCTACTGGAGGACGCCCTCGCCCTACAGGCGGCCGGCTGCTTTGCTATCGTCCTGGAGGCGATTCCCGAGCCTATCGCCGCTGCCATCACCGAACGGCTAAGCATTCCTACCATCGGCATCGGCGCCGGTAAGGGCTGCTCCGGCCAGGTGTTGGTGCTGCATGACATGCTGGGGCTGATTGATGGGCGCACGCCCCGCTTTGTCAAGCAGTACGCTCGCCTGCATGAGACGATAGTGGCGGCGCTGGCAACATTCCGCCAGGAAGTCCTGGACGAAGCCTACCCGGCTCCCGAGCACACCTACCCAATCAGCGAGGCGGCGGTGTCCGCCTTCCTGGAGGAGCTGGCCAAAGCGGATGAACGTCACGCAGACGGTCGCTGAATGCCGCGCTGAACGCTGGGCGGATCCGGCCCACAGCTGGGGGCTGGTGCCAACGATGGGGGCGCTTCATGAGGGGCACGCCTCGCTGGTGCGCCGCGCCCGGGCCGACAATGAACGGGTGGCGGTTTCCATCTTTGTCAACCCGACCCAGTTCGGCGACCCGGCCGATCTGGCCCATTATCCTCGCAATCTGGAAGCCGATCTCGCTTTCCTGGCCGAACTGGGCGTTGATCTGGTCTTTGCGCCGGCGGTGGCGGAGATGTATCCGGCCGGTTTCCAGACCACGGTCTCGGTCGGCGAGCTGGCCAAACCCCTCGAAGGCGCTGCCCGCCCCGGCCATTTTGCCGGCGTCGCGACGGTTGTCTGCAAACTGTGCAACATCATCCAGCCGGATCGGGTTTATTTTGGCCAGAAAGATGCCCAACAGACGCTGGTCGTGCGCCGTATGGCCCATGATCTGAATCTTAACCTCGACGTCGTCATCTGCCCCACCCTGCGCGAGGCGGATGGGCTGGCGCGCAGCTCCCGCAACCTGCGCCTGAACACGGCCGAACGGGCAGCCGCCACCGTCCTTTTCCATGCCCTGACCGCCGCCCAGGACCTCATCGAACACGGCGTGCGCGCCGCCGAGACCGTGCGCAGCGCCATGCTTTCGGTCATCGCCGCCGAGCCGCTGGCCCATGTCGACTACGTGAGCATCGCCGACGCCACCAATCTGGCTGAGATGGCGTTTATCAGCGGTGAGGTGTTGATTTCCCTGGCCGTCTTTGTCGGGCCGGTGCGCCTGATCGACAATTTCCTGCTGACAGTGGATACTTAAACGATGATTCAAATCCGCCAAATGCCCCTGGGGCCCTTGCAAACCAACGCCTACCTCCTCGTCTGTGAGGCCACCGATTCTGCCGCCGTCATCGATCCAAGCTGGAATGGCAACAGCATCGTGGCCACGGCTGACGATGCCGGCGCCAAAATCACCCACATCCTGCTCACCCATGCCCACTTCGACCATGTCGGCGGGCTGGACCAGGTGAAGGAGATCACCAAAGCGCCGATCTATGCTCACCCGGACGCCGTGCCCGGTCTGCAACAGGCCACCATGTCTGCCGCCTTCTTCGGCATCCGCATGCCCAGCCCGCCGCCGCCCGATGAAGCGCTGGCCCATGGGCAGATTCTCCATGTCGGCCAGCTCAAGCTGGAGGTGCGCTACACACCGGGCCATGCCGAGGGCCATGTCGCCTTCTACCTGCCGGAATATCGGGTTGTCTTTGCCGGCGATGCCCTCTTCCAGGGCAGCATCGGCCGCACGGACTTGCCCGGCGGCGACCATGCCACGCTGCTGGCCTCGATCCAGCGGGAGCTGCTCAGCCTGCCTGACGAAACCCAGGTCCTCTCCGGCCACGGCCCCGTCACCACCATCGGCGAAGAACGCCGCACCAACCCCTTCCTCCAGGACATTGTTTAGGGAAGAAGGCCACGGATTAGCACGGATTTGACACGGATTTTTCTTGGTTGAACTTGCGCCAGGCCCGTGGCCAACTTCACAAAAAAAGAAATCCGTGTTTAATCCGTGCAAATCCGTGGCAAAAAAAGGAGCTTGTAATGAGTTTTCCCGTCGGGATTAATGTGCCTCAAGATTGGCTCAGTGAGCCGGGCCAGATGGGCCGTGTGCGCGACTTTGCGGCGCGGGCTGAAGCGCTGGGGTTTGATAGCCTATGGGTGACGGAGTCGGTCACCAATGCGACGCCCAATCTGGACCCCATCGCCATTCTCTCTTACCTGGCCGCCTGCACGAGCAAGGTCCGCCTGGGTGTTGCCGTCATGCTGCTGACGCTACACAACCCGATCCAGCTGGCCAAAAGCGTTGCCAGCCTGGATTACCTGAGCGACGGTCGCCTGGATTTGGGGTTGGGCATCGGCCAGGGCAAAGAGGCCCAGTTTGGTTACCCGGCCGATAAGCGCGTTGGCCGTTTCCTGGAAATGTTGGACGTGATGAAGGCGTTCTGGACCGAGGAGCGGGCCAACCATCAGGGTGAGCGCTGGCAGCTCACCGATCTGCCGATGCAGCCCAAGCCAGTGCAGAGGCCGCACCCACCCATCTGGCTGGGCGGCCGGGTTCGGGCCGTTGTGCGGCGGGCGGTGCAGCATGGCGACGGCTTTGTGGGCGCCGGGATGGCTTCCAGCGAAGATTTTATGGCGCAATTGGGCTGGCTGTATGAGGAATTGGCGGCAGCGGGGGTGGATCCGGCCGGTTTCCGCATCTCCAAACGGGTCTATCTCACCGTGAGCGATAGCCCCCAGGCAGATTGGGAACGCGCTCGCGCCTGGTTCCAGGCCCACTACGGCAACGGCGCCCTGGCCGACCGCATCACCCTGGTCGGCAGCCCGGCGCTCCTCAGCGCCGAACTCAACCGGCTCATCAACGCCGGCGCCAAACATCTGCTGCTCAACCCGCTCTTCGACGAAACCGAACAGATGGAACGGCTGGCGGCTGAGGTTGTGCCTAACCTGGGCGCTGCAAACGGCTAGAAGAATATTTTTGCCACAGATTAGCACGGATTTGGCACGGATTTTTCTTTGTTGAAATTGCGCCAGGCGCGTATCAATCGTCACAAAAAAAGGAAATCCGTGTTTAATCCGTGTCAGCTTGTGCTGAGCGCAGCGAAGTATGGCAAAAACCCCCTCGCCAACAAGGAAACATACGGAGGATTCACACATGCAGGAACTGTTAACGAGTCACCGGTCGATACGGCAATTTAAGGACACGCCTATACCGGATGAATTATTGAATGAGATGTTGTACGCGGGGCTGCGGGGCAGTAGCTCGGGCAACATGCAGACCTGGTCGGTGATCGTCACGCGCGATCCGGAGATGAAGGAAAAGCTTTTTGTTGCCCATCGTGAACAGGAGATGGTGCGCCAGGCGCCCGTTGTCCTGACATTTTGCGCCGATGTTTTTCGGATGCGTGAATGGATCCGGGTCAACAACTCAAAGCAGAGCTTTGACGATCTGCTCGGTTTCCTGACCGGGGCGGTGGATGCGATTATCAGCGCTCAGAACATCACCCTGGCGGCGGAAGCGGCCGGCCTGGGCATCTGCTACATGGGCACCACCTGGTGGGCCGCCAATGAGCTGATTGAGCTGTTGGAGCTGCCGAAGTATGTCTTCCCAGTCACCAGCCTGGTCGTCGGCTACCCGGCCGAAACACCGGCGCTGCGCGACCGACTGCCGTTGGATCTCATCGTCCAGCAAGAAAAATACGTCCGCCTCAGTGATGAGGAGATCAGGGCCCGCCACGCCGAGCGCGAAGTCAACGCCTGGAACCGCTACACCGCCAACGCCGAACTGGCCCAGCGGCTGGCCGACAACGGCATAACCAAAGTCACCGATTTCTACACGTCCAAATTCAAATATTCCAAGGAACTACACTACGAAATCAGCGCCATGCTGCTGGAAACACTCAAAAAACAAGGCTTCTGGCTCTAGACAAGCCCGATTAAGCAGGCTTCCTCACCATCAGCACAGCATTTCCAATGCCGCAGCCGCCGCGACAGGCTTTCCACCTGTCAGCCTGAGCGCAGCAAAAGGCCCATCCGCCGCACGGTTGCCCGGATCGTCCCTTCATCGACGGCGGCGTAGCCGAGCACCAGGCCGCCACGATCCAATGGCGTCAGGCTATAGCCGCTGAGCGCCGGCGCGATGATGCCGGCTTCGGCCAGGCGGGCGGAGACGGCGGCGTCATCCCAACCGGCCGGTAACCAGCCGACCAGGTGCAGCCCCGCCGGCGCCGGCCGTGTCATGATCCATTGGCCACAATGTTCAGCCAGCGCCTCCACCAGAACCGCCTGCCGCTCCATGTACAACGTGCGCATACGGCGGATGTGACGGGCCAGGTGGCCGGCGGCCATAAAATCATGAAGTACCTGCTGCGTCACCTGGCAGGAGCCCCGGTCGGCGTGGCCCCGCGCCGTGGCAAAGGCGCTCTCCAGACCGGCCGGTACGATCAGATAACCCAGCCGCAGCCCCGGAAACAACACCTTGCTGAACGTGCCGCTGTACAGCACGTTGCCAGTCTGATCCAGCCCTTGCAGCGACGCCAGCGGATGGCCCGCATAGCGGTATTCGCTGTCATAATCATCTTCCAGAATCCAGGCATTCTGCTCGGCGGCCCAGCCTAACAACTGCCGGCGCCGGGCCAGGCTCATGATCCCACCGGCCGGATATTGGTGCGAGGGCGATACATAGGCCAGGCGGGCCGCTGGCGCCCGCTCCAGGCCGGCGTCCACCACCAGCCCCTGCTCATCCACCGGCACCGGCACAATGTCAAGACCGGCTCCCTGCATGGCATGGCGCGCCCCGCTGTAACCGGGGTTTTCCAGCCAGACCGTGTCGCCGGGGTCAGTCAGTAACTGCAAAGCCAGGCCGATTGCCTGCTGGGTGCCGCTGGTGATGATGACCTGGGCCGGTGTGCAATGGACGCCTCGTGATGTCGCCACATGCTGGGCAATTTGCTCACGCAAGGGCAGGTAACCGGCCGGATCCCCATACGCTAGCGCCCGGTAATCCGGCGCCTGCCAGCGGCGGTTCAACAATTTGCGCCAGATTTTGAAGGGAAAGGTCGCCGTCTCCGGCAAGCCGGGCTGAAAAGGCAGGCCAGCGCCAGTTCGGGAGGCGTGCCCGAGCAGGCTGCGCTGCCCCCGCTGCGAAAGGCGCGGCGCAACCGGTTGCGGCGTGGTCGGGGCCACGGTGGCCCGCCCAGGGGCAAAGGCAGCCTCGGGTAGCTCGCTGTTGACAAACGTCCCGGCGCCCTGCCGCCCCACCACAAAGCCTTCCGAGGCCAACTGCTGAATCGCCTCGACCACTGTACTGCGCGACAACCCCAGCTCCTGGGCCAGATCACGCGTGGGTGGCAGCCGGCTGCCGGGGGGTAACCGGCCGGTCCAAATTAATTCCCGCAACTGCTCATACAGCTGCCGGTGCAACGGAGTTTCATCTTGCCGGTCCAGATTCAGCCCGGCCACGGAAAGGAAGGATGCTGTCTTGGCCATATTGGTTTGGCGATATTACCACAAAATGGCATTTGTGAAGATACCAATCCCAGGTAAGATCTGGAAGAATTGCCACGGATTAGCACGGATTCGACACGGATTTTTCTTTCATGAAAGAAATCCGTGCTAATCCGTGGCCAAACATCTCAACAGTCATCGCGCAGATGGCTTGGGTTCGCGAGGAGCGTTATATGAGTGAACAGTTTTCGGTTACGGGTTTGAATCGGATTAAGCGGGTGCCCAAGCGGGCTGATTATGACAAGGAAGGGGTCTATGCCGTCGTCGACGCCGCCCTGATTTGCCATGTGGGCATGGTCACCGATGAAGGCCAGCCCGTCGTCATCCCCACCATCCACGCCCGCCAGGGGGACAACATCCTGATCCACGGCGCCACCACCAGCCGGATGCTCAACTACATCGGCGCCGGCAAGCCGCTCTGTATCACCATCACCCACCTGGATGGGCTGGTCCTGGCCCGCTCGGTTTTCCATCATTCCATGAATTACCGTTCGGCAGTACTGTATGGTAAAGGTACACTTCTGACTGATCCAGCAGAAAAGATGGCGGCGCTGGAGATTTTCACCGAGAAGTTGATTCCCGGTCGCTGGGCTGATGCCCGGATGCCGAATGAGACGGAGACCAAAGCGACCCACATCGTTTCCGTGCCGATCGACCTGGCCTCGGCCAAAGTCCGCACCGGCCCGCCCGGGGATGACGAAGAGGATTACGCGCTGGATGTCTGGGCCGGGGTGCTGCCCATGCACACCGTCTTCGGCGACCTTCAGGCTGACGATCAGCTCAAGGAAGGCATCGAGATTCCCGACTATCTGCGTGAATATGCCGCCAGCAAGAGGTAACGATGGCGCTGATTAGCGAGATGAATTGGCCGCAGGTCGAGGCGTACCTGCAACAGGATGACCGGGCCGTGCTTCCCCTGGGCAGCACAGAACAGCATGCCTATCTCAGCCTGAGTGTGGACTCCATCCTCTCCAGCAGGCTGGCCGCGGAAGGTGCGGCGCCGCTGGGCGTACCGGTCTTCCCGGTTATTCCCTACGGGCTGACGCCCTACTTCATGGCCTACCCCGGCACCGTCACCCTGAGCGAGGCCACCTACGCCGCCCTCGTCAAAGAGGTGCTGGCCAGTCTGGTGCAGCACGGCTTCCGCCGCATCCTGCTGGTCAATGGTCACGGCGGCAACAGCCCGGTGCGGCCCCATCTGGCAGAATGGGCTGCGGCCCAGACCGGCGTCCAGATCCAATTCCACAACTGGTGGAACAGCCCGCCCGTCTGGCAGAAAGTTGAGGAAATTGACACCCGCGCCTCCCATGCCTCCTGGTCGGAAAACTTCCCCTGGACCCGGCTGGCCGGCGTCGTCCAGCCGGACGAGATCAAGCCGATGCTGGACATGGCCCGTTTCCGCCAGGTGGCCGACCCGGCCACAGCGCGCGAATTACTGGGCGATGGCAACTTTGGCGGCGCTTACCAGAAACCGGATGCCGACATGCTGGCCATCTGGGCTGTGGCCGTCGCCGAGGTGACGAACTTGCTGGAGAATTGGGAGTAGACCGATGAACATCGTGGAGCAAACGGCCCAGCTGCTGCTGGAACGGCGCCATAGTCAGGCAACGATGGCCAACATCCCGGCCGAGATCCGGCCGGTCAGCCAACCGGAAGCCTATGCCGCCCAGGATCGCCTCATCGCCGACTTGCTACGTGAAAAAGGGGGCGACCTGATCGGTCACAAGGTGGCCTGCACCAGCGAGCACGCTCAGCGGTTGCTGAGTGTGTCGGGGCCGTTTACCGGCCGGTTACTCGCCGCCACCACCCATGATAGCCCGGCCAGCCTGCCCGCCAGCGCCTTCAACTTGCGCGTCATCGAACCGGAATTCGCCTTTGTCCTGGCCGCGGATGTCCCAGCATCAAACACGCCCTACGACGCGGCCAGCATCCTGCCATATCTCGGCGAGTTCCGGCCCGCCATCGAGGTGGTGGATCATCGCTATGACGATTTCACCGTCGTCGGCGAATATCCGCTCATCGCTGACAACGCCATTCACGGCGCCTGTGTCCTGGGTGCGCCCATCGCCGACTGGCAAAACCTGGATTTGGTGACGCATCCGGTACAGCTGAGCGTCAATGGCAGCTTGTACGACACGGGCAGCGGCGTCAATGTTCTGGGCAGCCCGCTCAATGTGATGGCCTGGCTGGCCAACGACTTGCAACGCCGTGGCCAGGCGCTCCACGCCGGCGACATCGTCATCACCGGTGTCACCACCAAAACCTATCGTGCCCAGGCCGGTGACGCGGTGACCGTCGACTTCGGCCCACTGGGGACGGTCGCCGTCTCTTTTGCCTAAACTGCTCAGGTGCTCCATGTACATTCCCGCCAGCATGAAAATGGCCGACATTCAGGCGGCCCAAGATTTCATCACTGAATTCAGCTTCGGCATCCTCGTGACCGCCTCCCTGACCGGCAGTCATCTTCCCTTTCTGCTGCACCGGGAAGAAGGCGAAATGGGCACACTTTATAGCCATTTTGCCCGGGCCAATTCCCACTGGAAGGAGATTGCCGGCCAGGAAGCAGTCGTCATCTTCAGCGGACCGCACGCTTACATTTCGCCTTCCTGGTACGAGGCCGTACCGGCAGTGCCAACCTGGAACTACGCCGCCGTCCATGCCTACGGGGCCGTCTCCCTGCTGGACGATGCCGGGACGCTGGCGGTGGTCGAGGAGTCGGTGGCTACGTACGAGCCGAGCCTGCTAACACAGCGCGACATCGTCACTGAAGCCGTGCGCGACAAATTGCTGCCCGCAGTGGTAGGCTTTAAGCTTGAACTGACGCGGCTGGAAGGCAAGCAGAAATTGGGCCAACATCGGGGCAGCGGCGATCAAACAGGTGTGTACGAGGCGCTGTCGCACTCCAGCCGCCTGGACAGTCTGGCGCTGGCGCAATACATGGATAAGGTAAATCTGGGGAAAGGCGCGACCTGATTCCCCCATCATCATTTTTGGAGAAGAAATATGACCACGTTAGCCTATTTTAAGGGTGAGATCGTGCCGATTGAGCAGGCGACGATCAGCATCAACAACAACACGCTCCATTACGGCACCGGCTGCTTTGCCGGTATCCGTGCCTACTGGAATGACGAGCACGAGCAGCTCTACATCTTCCGCGTCATCGACCATTATGAGCGCTTCCTGGCCAGCGCCCGCTTGCTGCGCTGCCAGTTTGAGCAGACCGCCCAGGACCTGGCCGACATCACCGTCGATTTGTTGGCTCGTGAAGGCTGGCAGCAAAATGTCTACATCCGCCCCATTGCCTACAAGGACGATGGCATCTACAAAGTGCAGTTGCACGGGATGCCGGATGAGATCGCCATTTTCAGCCAGGCCATCGGCGACTACCTGGATACCCAGAGCGGCCTCTCCGTCTGCGTTA
Organism: Ardenticatenales bacterium; assembly: GCA_020634575.1. Next base: position 11,711 of record JACKBM010000050.1, read on the forward strand.
GCAGCTGGCGCCGGGTCGACGACACCGCCATCCCGGCCCGCGGCAAGATCAATGGCGCCTACGTCAACAGCGCCATGGCCAAAAGCGATGCCGTTCTCAGTGGTTACGACGAAGCGATCGTCCTGAATCAGGATGGCCACGTCTCCGAGGCGACTGCCGCCAACTTCATGATGGTCCGCGGCGGCGTCCTGGTCACGCCGCCGATCAGCTCCAATCTGCTGGAAGGGATCACCCGCCGCAGCCTCATCGAGCTGGCGCGCGAAGAATTGGGGATCGAAGTGCAGGAGCGCCAGATCGACCGCTCCGAGCTTTATCTGGCCGACGAAGCATTCTTCTGTGGCACGGGCGTGCAGATGGCCTTCATCGGGTCGATTGACCACCGGCCGGTCGGCAACGGCCAGCGCGGCCCCATCACCCAGCAACTCGGCGACCTCCAGATCCGCATCCTGCGCGGCCAGGAAGCCAAATACCGCCACTGGGTCACGCCGGTTCACCAGAAGGAAGCGGTGGGCTAACCCATTTTGCCGACTTTTCCTGAGCCTCTTATATGGGGTATCGAGATAATTATGAACAGGCGAAGGATCCCTCTCTATGCCGCCAATTTGACCCGGCTGGTTGCTGGTAGGTTTAGGTGGTTGTGGAAACGATTGACCAGGCGGGCAGCAGTCGCTACCCAGCATTGCCCATTCAGGGTAGAGTGAGGAGTCGGGGTCCTTCGCCTGCTCTTGAGGGTCGCAATACCCCATGGAGGAAGCTCAGGAAATGTCGCTTCTGGCGGGTAAGAGTAATTACCAATAGTAGACGTAAATGAGGAGACGGCATCCAGAACGCCCGAACGAGAATTGACGTGAACCGGCGAGGGAGAAAGTCTAGGGAGCTGGCATCGGCGGCCCAGCTGAATAGAGCCAATTTAAGCGTTCGCAAAAATGTCCTGGACCACAGCCTTCAATCGATCGGGAGCAACCGGCTTACGAAGCCCTCGATGTTGGAGGCCACTGTCGAAAGGGGTAGGATCATCTGCTTTATTGACAAGTACAATTGACGAAATAGAGCCTTTTGCTCGACTAAACAGATGATCGCTGGTTAACGCATGTTTGGGGAAATACATGTTCTTTTCAAATACCACCAGATCAATATCGTTCAGCCACCACTCAATGTCCGGCTCGGCTGCGAGATCAGCAACTACGGTTTCAAAACCCTGGTTCCGTAAAATTAAATCATAAAGCTGCGCTATCATTGGCTCATCGAAAACAATCAGGATTTTGTTGGCTGGAAGAGACATGCGAGCCTCCGGTCTGACACAGGTCACATCTACCCTGGCGCTGGCGTCGGCGTCGGCGTCACCGGCGCGGGGCCGCCAGCCCAGTCGAAAACGCGGGGTTCGCTGGGCAGTCCTTCAAAGGTGCGGATAAATTCGCCATCCTGACGTTCACCAACCACCAGAACAATCGTCACCCGCCACTGGTAGCGATGGGCTGCCGTCGTATCTGTGCGCCAGTTTGACGGCACGCGGAAGGAGTTGTCGCGGGTGTAGGCGCGCTGCGGGTACGCGGCAAAATCGTCGAGGTCGACCAGTTCAACCAGGTACCATTCATCGGCGTTCAGGTCCTGGACGGCGGCCCATTGCAGCAGGATGGCGTCGTTGGCGGCAAAAGTGGCTTCATCGGGCGGGAACATGAGCTGGGCACCGGCCGGTGGCAACGTCGGCAGCGGCGTTGGCGAGGGACCGGGCGTAGGCGGCAGCTCACCGTCAAAGAAGGCGACCGTCGGGATACATAACGTCTGCCCCGGCCGGATAAACGAGTTGGAATCCAGCCGGTTCACCGCCAGGATCATCCGGTAATCGACATTAAAACGGGCGCCAATCGAGACAATGGAATCGTTTTCCTGAATCTCATAGCGCTGGCAATCGGTCGGGTCAGCAACCAGCCGCTGACCATCCACTTCGACGATGATCGGCTCCAGCGGCGGCGTCGCCGTCGGGTAGGGAATCAGCAGGCTCTGCCCTTCAAACAGCAACGGGTTGTTACCAAGGTTATTCAGCGCCGTAATGCTGTCGATAGAGACATCGTAGACCACACTTAGCGAAAACAGGGTTTCGCCGGCGGCCACGGCGTGGTCACGCGGCGGCTGCAGCGTCGGCACCGGCGACGGCGTCACGGTTAGCGTGGGCGTCTGCGTCGGGGCGGATGTCTCCGTGGGGATGGGGGTGATGGTGGGCGTGAAGGTTATCGTTGGCGGTAGCGGCGTCACCGTTGGGAAAAAGGCGAGCGAGACGGGCGAGGCCATCGCCGCCGGCAAAATCAGCGCCCCGATACCAATTGTCACAATAGCGAAGATGGCCACCAGGATCGCCGTGATGGGCGCCTGCCGCTCCCGCATCTCCATCTCCACGACCTCACCCAATGGCTCGTAGTCCGCTTCGGCCAATATCGGCTCCGGCGGAGCAACCGGCAGCACCGCCGGTTCAGCGGCAGGCACTGGTGCCGGCTCCAGCTCAACTGACGGCGCATCGTCCAGGCCACTTTCATCCACCGGGGCCGTCGTTTCTGGAGTTTCATTTATCGAGATGGCAGTTTCTTGAGATAACTCGGGCTCTTCCGCCGGCTCCGGATCATCAGCTTCCAGGGCCTCAGGCGCCGCGGGGATATCGGGAACAATGTCCGGCACCGCTTCGACCGGCACATCGCCGAGCGCTGCGTCAGCAATGGTAGGCTCAGTTTCCGCCGGCGCGGCATCTGGCGCTGGCGTCTCGTCAATGGCCGGCTCTTCTGCTGGTTCAGCCTCGGGCGCAACAAAAATATCAGCCGGCAGGGGCGACCCACACATCAGGCAGATACGTTCGCCTGGCTGAACTTTATAATCACAGACGGGACACCGGCCGGTACCGGCAGCGGCCTCCGGGGCCGCGTCAGAATCACTCATGCGCCTTTGCTCTCAGCAGCGGCGCATTATAACAGAGCACCCGCTTTCAACAACTCCCGGCACCCCTTTCACAGGATCCCCTGATTTTTCGCCCGCACCGACTGTATCGTTATTGTCTCGGGGCTTGATTAGAACTGGAAACAGAAAGTCAGTACACTAGTGGGCATGAGCGAAAGCCAACGCCAGCAAGTCGCCGCCGCCTTTAACCGCAAGGCAGCCGTTTACGACGAATTTGGGGTCGACCATCCCAATCTCGACCGCATTCGCGGCAAGGTCTACGACCACATCAGTCGCTGGCATCCGGCCGGTAGCCACCTGCTGGAACTCAACGCCGGCACCGGCCTGGACGCCACCCGGCTCAGCGCCCGCGGCTACCGCATCCACGCCACCGACCTGGCGCCGCAAATGGTGGCAGCCATCCAGGCCAAGATCGAGCAATCGGGACTACATGACCAACTCACAGCAGAACAGTGCGATTTTAATCAGTTGGCGACGCTCCGCACCGGCCCCTTCGATGGTCTCTACTCCAACTCCGGCGGCCTCAACTGCACTGCCGACCTGGCGCCCATCATCGCCCAGTTGCCGCGCCTGCTCAAGCCGGGCGCCATTGTAACCTGGGTTATCATGCCGCGGATCTGTCCCTGGGAGCTGGCGCTGCTGGCCAAAGATCCCCGCGTGGCCACGAGGCGGCTACGCCCCGGTGGCGTCAGGGCCCATGTGGAAGGGGTTCATTTTCAGACCTGGTATCATCCGGCCGGTCGGGTAATACGCGCGTTTGGCACTCGCTTTGAACTGGTCGAATTGGAAGGCATTTCTGTGGTAACCCCCACCGCCGACAACAAAACCTTCGCCCAACACCGGCCCGGCCTTTATCAGCAACTGGTCCGGCTGGATGATTGGCTCAGCCGGCGCCGCCCATTTAACGGCTGGGGCGACTTCTACGCCCTCTCCATGCGCTTCCGCGGATGAGCAACGATTTTGTCTGCCCCCAATGCCGCGGTCCCCTGCAAGCAGCCACTCCGGAGACCCGCTACTGCCCGGTTGATCAACTGAGCTTTGCCCGGCTCGATGGCATCTGGCGCTTTTTGCCGCCGGCGCGGGCCAACCAGTTCGCCCCCTTCATCGCCGACTACGAGGCCATCCGGGCCGCCGAAGGGCGCGGCGCCGAGTCGGCCGACTATTATCGCCAGCTACCGGCCGTTGACCTGACCGGCCGGCACAGCGCCATGTGGGCCCAGCGCAACCAGAGCTTTCAGCTTTTGTTACGCCATCTCCCGGGGTCACCCCGTCAAATCCTCGACCTCGGCGCCGGTAACGGCTGGCTCAGCAATCAGCTTACGCGCCGCGGCCACCATCTCACCGCCGTTGACCTCAGCCTGAGCCAGTTGGATGGGTTGGGCGCTCATCACCATTATGAACAACCCTTTTTGTCTATTCAGGCTGAATTTGACCATCTGCCCTTGCCAGATGCCAGTTTGGATATCATCATCGCCAATGCCGCCTTTCACTACAGTACCAGCTATAGCGAGACGCTGAGCGCGCTCAAGCCGCTACTGCGGCCGTCGGGCCAGCTCATCATCCTGGACACCCCCTTTTATCGCGACCCGCGTGCTGGCCAGCAGATGGCGGCGGCCCGCCACGCTCATTTTGCCCAAACCTATGGCCGCGCCTCCGACAGCCTGCCACTCGAGGATTTTTTGACTGAGGCGCGGCTGATGGCGCTGGCTGCGGCCGGCGGCTGGGCCTACCAGCTGCATTGGTCGCAGGGACGCTGGCGACGGCTGGCCCAATATTGGCGCGGGCGGCTGCGGCATGGGCGGGAAACGGCCCAATTTCCGCTGGTCATCATGCAACCATGTTGAAGGCGGGAAACGGCTGGCGCCGTTTTTGGGGGAATTCGGCGGCGTTACTGACCGGCCGGTTAACCACCCAGGCGCTCGGTTTCCTCTTCACGCTCTTGCTGGCCCGCCGGCTGGGCGCAGCCGGCCTGGGCCAGTACAGCTACCTGAGCACCATCCTTTTTGCCGGCAACGTCGCCACGACCTTCGGGTTGGACACGCTGCTCATCCGCGCTGCGGCTCAGGGGGGCGCAGACGTGACACCTCTGGCCCGCCAGACGCTCAAGCTGCAGATGCTGCTCGTCCTGCTCTTTGCCGGCCTCATCGCGCTCGGCCAGCCCCTCCTGCTGAGCCGGACGGCCGCGCCGGCAGCCGCGCTCTGGCTCTATCTGCCGGCACTGCTCCCCCTGGCGCTGGGCACCGTTGGCAGCGCCCTGCTGCGCGGCTGGGAACGGATGGAGTTCCACCTGCTGTACACGATGGTCGGGCAGCTCGGCCAGCTTCTGGCCGGCGGCCTGCTGCTCATCCTGCCACCCAGCCTGCCACTACTCATGCTGCTCCTGACGCTGACCCAGACGTTGGCCGCAGTTGCAGCTTACCAGCTCTGCCGGCAGACCCAGCCAGGGTTTAGCCTGCGCGGTTGGCCGCAGGCGACCGGCCTGTCAACCCTGCTACGGCAGGCGTGGCCCCTGGCAGCGCTGGCGGTTCTGGCTCTGCTCTACCAGCGGCTGGGCATCCTGACCCTGAGCTGGTACCGGGATGATGCCGCCGTTGGCCAATTCGCTGCGGCTGGCCGGCTGCTGGAAGGGGCCAAACTGCTGCCCTACGCCCTCTTCGGCGCCCTCTTTCCCCGGCTGAGCCAGAGCGGCGGCGTCTGGCCACCGGCCTGGCGACGCCTGTTCCGGTTTCTGTTCGCGGGCATGATAGCGTTGATGGTAGGCTTGATCTGGCTGGGGCCGGCGCTGCTTGAGCTTCTGTTTGGGATGGGGTATGAACCGGCCGGTCCAGCGTTACAAATCCTTGCCCTCAGTCTCCCCGCCTTCCTCCTGACCCTGCGCCTCTCCTTCACCCTGGTAACGGCCAACCAGGAACGCCGTGCCCTCCTGGCGATGGCGGCCAGCCTGTTCCTGGCGCTCCTCCTCTTCCTGCCGCTCACAGCGACCCACGGCGTCACCGGCGCCGCCTGGGCCACCACCCTGGCCGAATGGGCCCAGGTCGCCCTGCTCCTCCTCACCCGCCCCCGCTGAGGGGTACCCGACCCGTCGGGTGGTGGACCCGTCGGGTGGTGGACCCGTCGGGTGGTGGACCCGTCGGGTTAGTGGGGACCCGTCGGGTTGGGGGGACCCGTCGGGTTGGGGGGGACCTGCGGTCGGCGGTGGACCTGTCGGGTGGTGGACCCGTCGGGTGGCGGACCCGTCGGGTGGTGGACCTGTCAGGGGCTGGCGGACCTGTCGGGGTGGTGGTGACCCGTCGGGTGGCGGACCCGTCGGGTGGCGGACCTGTTGGGGGTGGACCGGTGGGGGACCTGTCGGTTGGGACCCGTCGGGTTGGGGGGAACGGTATAATATGGGGTATGTTATGCCAGGAGCCTGATGGATGATGTCTGAACCCGTTCCTCTCCCCCAAACACCGGCAAAATATGCCGAGAAAGCGTTGCTGGAACCGGCGGCGCTGCTGGCCCACCGGCAGCGGCTCGGTCAGGGGCCGCTGGGGCCGGCACCGGCCGGTCTGTTGCTCGCTTTCCAACCGGATCTGCTCAAACAGTTGGTGCGGAAACAGCGGGGTAAGGCGTTGCCCGGCTTTTTCGGCGAGGCCTACCGGCTGCGGCGGACTGGTGGCCAGGTGATGGCTATGGGCAACTTTGGCGTGGGGGCGCCGGCTGCGGCCGCCGTGCTGGAGGATGCCATCGCTTTTGGCGTGGGCGCAGTTGTGGCCATTGGCATCGCCGGGGGGCTGTTGCCGGGTCAGGCGCCGGGCGACCTGCTGTTGATTGACCGGGCCTTGCGCGATGAAGGCACTTCACGCCACTATCTGCCGCCGGCCCGCTTCGCCGTAGCCGACCCGGATCTCACCGGCCGGTTAGCCGCCAGCCTGCAACAACAGCAGCTCCCCTTCCAGCAAACCGCCAGCTGGACCACCGACGCCCCTTACCGCGAAACCCGGCTGGAAGCAGACGAATACGCCCAGGCCGGCTGCGCCGCCGTGGAAATGGAACTGGCGGCCTTGTTTGCCGTCGGCCAATTCCGGCAGATTCCGGTGGCCGGGCTATTGGTCGTGGCTGACTCGCTACGCGAAGATGGGTGGCAACTCGCGTTCCCCTGGGCGCCCGTGCTGGACCGGCTGGCGGCGGCTGCCCAGGCAACGCTGGAGCTCTGGCGTGACTAATCCGGCCATCGTCGTCATGGCTTATAACCGGCCAGCCGCCGTGGCCCGGTTACTCCATTCGCTGGCGACCGCCACCATCGCCCCGGATACGCCGCTAATCATCTCGCTGGACAACAGCCCAACTCAGCCAGAGGTACGGCGGCTGGTCGAAGCGTTTGCCTGGCCGCATGGCCCGAAGCATATCCAGGCCTGGGCAAGGCACCTCGGGCTGGTCGAGCATTACCTGGCCTGCGGCGATCTGACGGCAACGTATGGCGCCATCGTCCTCCTGGAAGACGATCTGGTGGTGGCCCGCCCCTTCCAGCAGTTTGCCCGCCAGGCGCTGGCGCGTTATCAGGTAGATCCCACCATCGCCGGCATTTCCCTGAACGCACTCTGGTTCAATGGCTATACCCATTACCGTTTCACACCGTTGTTGGATGCCGGCGATACGTTTTTTCTCCAGGTGCCCTGGTATCAGGGGCAGGTGCTCTGGCCGGAGGCCTGGCAGCCGTTCCGCGCCTGGCTGGCGGCCGGCCACGGCACCATTCAACCGCAGGATCCGATCCATCCTGTCTTCCAGACCTTTGCTGAAGACGAATGGTTCCCTGCCTATACGAAGTATCTGGCAACGACCGGCCGGTACTTCGTCTTTCCCCGCCATTCGTTTTGCACCAACTTCGGCGATGCCGGTACCCATTTCAGCCGGGCAACCCCGTTTTTTCAGGTGCCGTTGCAACAGCACAAAAACGAGTTCGTTCTGCTGGAGATGGCCGCAAGCATTGCCATCTATGACAGCTTCTTTGAGTTGGCCCCGACAGTGCTGAAGCGGTTGGCGCCGCATCTACAAGAGCTGGATTTGACGCTGGATGTTCACGTCACCAAACCCGCTCATCTGCTGCAAACAGAATGGGTTGTCACCTGCCAGCCCGCTCAGCAAACGCTGTATTCGGTCACGCTGCAGCAACGGCCAATTGAGGCCAATCTGTTTGAGGTGGCGTTGATGCAGATGGGTGCAGGGTTGGCAGTGGCCCGGCAGGAAACGGTGCGGCGGGACCGGTGGGCGGATTGGCAGCGTACTTACAGGCTGGACAGGTATTATCGGCGCGAGCGACCGGCCGGTCGGCTAGCGCGGCTGCTGGGGCGCTTCTGGCGCTGAGTCGGCCCAGGAGCTATTCGCCAGCAGCGGCAAAGGCTTTCTGCAGGGCAGCGGATAGGGTATCCAGGCGCACCGGCTTGCTGACGTAATCGTCCATGCCCGCCTTCAGGTATCGTTCCCTATCCCCAACCATCGCATTGGCGGTCAGGGCGATGATGTAGGGACGGGTTGTGCCAGGTATTTCCGCGCGGATGATTCGCGTGGCTTCGACCCCGTCCATTTCCGGCATCTGAACATCCATCAAAATGACATCATAATCACGCCGCCGGACAGCGTCGAGCGCTTCGTGACCGTTGATGACAAGATCGGCCTCATAGCCCAACTTGGCCAGGAGACGACTGGCCACCTTCTGGTTGACGACGTTGTCCTCAGCCAACAGAATTCGCGCCGTCCGCAGGGCAGCGTCATGAGGTTCAGGTTTCCCGCTGTTGCGGCTCTCGCGCTGACGCTGTTTGTTGGCCAGAACGCTTAGAATGGTGCTATGCAGCAGTTTTGGTTTAATGGGTTTGGTCAGGTAGGCGGCTAACTGGTCATGAGCAGTCGCCGGCAAGCTGTCACCAACAGAGCTCAGCATGACCATTGGCGGCACCGTACCGTCGTTTGCTACCAGGCGCTGGGCCAACTCCAGGCCATCCATTTCCGGCATATGCATGTCCAGCAGGATCAGGTCACATTCCGGCATCGCCGGCAACTTCGCCAGCGCCTGAGCGCCTGATTCCGCCTCAACCACCGCCATCCCCCACTGCATCAGCTGGCGACTGATGATTTGCCGATTGGTGGCATTGTCATCCACCACCAACACCTGACGGTCCTGCAACACGGGCAAATCCCCGTGGCGAAACACTTTCTTCTGGCCCGGCGCCGGCCTGCCGCGCATGGTAAAGCGGAAAGTTGTCCCCTTCCCCACCGCACTGCTCACGGAAATCTCACCACCCATCAGCTCAATCAGGCGCTTGCTGATGGCCAGGCCAAGACCGGTGCCGCCAAAGCGCCGCGTTGTCGAGGCATCCACCTGGCTGAATGATTGGAAAAGCCGGTCCATCCGTTCCGGCGGAATGCCAATGCCTGTGTCCACAACTTCAAAAGCGATCAACATCTGCTCATTGGGTCCCGACTTAGCGGGCACACGCTTAACGTTAACCAGCACCTCGCCTTCGTTGGTAAATTTGACGGCATTGCTGAGCAGATTCACCATGATCTGGCGCAGGCGCGTCACATCGCCAACCATTGCCGGCGGCACGGATTCATGCAACCAGTAGGCCAGCTCCAGCCCTTTGGCAGAAGCGGGCGCGGCAATGACGTCCAGAGCGTCCTCAACGCAGCTGCGCACGTCGAATGGTTGCATCTCCAGTTCCAGCTTGCCCGCCTCAATTTTGGAGAAATCGAGAATATCGTTAATGAGCGCCAGCAACAGTTCGCCACTCGTCTTAATCGTCTCGCAATAGTCTTGCTGTTCACCATTCAGGGGGGTGTTAAGCAACAAACTCGTCATACCAATAACCCCGTTTAGCGGGGTTCGGATTTCATGGCTCATGTTGGCCAGAAACTCCGACTTAAGCCGAGATGCCTCAATGGCCTGATCGCGGGCTTCCTGCTGAGCAGCCTCCATCGCCTTGCGCTCGGAAACATCGGTGACCACAACAATGTGGCCCGATTTTTGCGGGCCAGGCTGGCGCGGCACCAGGCTCAGCATCACATAATGCTTCTGACCATGGGAGCAGATGAAGCCGGTGTCAAAATTCTGGGTCAGGTCGCCCTCGTTCATCATGTAGATCATCTCGAGGTCGGCCCGATCAGCCGGCGGCATGAAGTCGAGCAGGGGCTTGCCCCGTGTGGTTGCCAGAGGCAGGTCGACAAGGCGGGCAAACGTCTCATTGCCATACTCAATCCGCCAATGTTCATCGACAACGACAAGGCCCTGGCCCATGGTGCTCATGATCCGCTGGGCAAATTTGCGCTCCCTTTCCAGTTCTTCATCCGCCTGAACACGCTGCAAGACGCTGCCAATGACGATGGCAACTCGTTCGCCAAACTCGCAGGCGACCATGTCAAACTCACAGGGTTCCGCGGCATTAAAGCCCAGCGTAGCCACAACCCGGTCATCAATAACGATCGGGATGATCAGGATAGAAACAATACCCAATCGGCGCATGGTGCCATGTAAAGGGGCCATCAAGGGATCGGTTTGGGCGTCGGTGATAGCCAGTACTCGTTTGTGTCTGAGAATATGTTCTGTGGCCAGATTGCCTTCTACAACAAGGGTTTCGCCTTTGGAATTGGGAAAGCCGGGGCGAGCATAGGAGGCGATAACCGTCCCAATCATCTGCGCCTCATCCAGCATGGCAAAGCCAGAACTGGGCACGTCATAATATTCGGTCATGAGGTAGCAGATTTCATCCAGCACTGTGACGAGATCTTGCTTGGAGGTAGAAAGAGCAATGACTCGGCCCAGGATCTGCTCCTGTTCATAGCGACGCAGGAGTTCCTCCCGGGTCAGCTCTCCAGCGTCAGCAGCGGGACGCATACCGTGCCACATCGTTTTTAGCCGGCCGGTAAATGTTCTCTCAGATTGGGACACATTGTTTCCTGGGCGGGAAGTTCCCTAGAATATTCCTGATTGCCAATACAATGGATGTTGGTTATCAGCTAATAAATATATGCTTAAAATAGTCTATCACAGGACTAATCCTGGGAATTTAGTACATTTGTCCATTCGCGTGACGTCTATGAGACACCGGCCGGTTCCCGCTGATCCACCCCGGCCGTAAGAGGTATCCCCATGAGCCCCAAATGGCGCACCGTCCTGACCCTGGCTCTGGCCGAATTTCTGGGCATGGCCCTCTGGTTTTCCGCCTCTGCAGTGACCCCAGCCCTGCGCGCGGCCTGGCAGCTGAATGATGGCCAGACGGCCTGGCTGACCATGTCTGTCCAGATCGGCTTCGTCGTGGGCGCCCTGACCAGCGCCTTTCTCAACCTGGCTGACATCTACCCGCCCCGCTACGTTTTTGCCGGCGGCGCCCTGCTGGGCGCGTTGGCCAATGGGTTGATCCCGCTGCTGGCTGATTCGCTCGGGCCGGCCCTTTTGCTGCGCTTCATCACCGGCATCGCGCTGGCTGCCGTTTATCCGGTTGGCATGAAAATCCTGGCCACCTGGATGAAGGAGGACCGCGGCCTCGGGCTTGGTCTGCTCATCGGCGCTTTGACGCTGGGCTCGGCCTCGCCGCACCTGATCCGCGCCCTGGGCGGTATCAGCAGTTGGCACGCTGTTCTCTACGTCGCTTCCTTGCTCTCTGTATTCAGCGCGCTGCTCGGCTACCTCAGCGGTCATTTGGGCCCATTTCAGGCGCAAACACCGCCATTCAACTGGCGTTATAGCCTGGATGCCTTACGCGATCGGGGCGTGCGCCTGGCAAACTTTGGCTACCTGGGCCACATGTGGGAGCTGTACGCGGTCTGGACCTGGATCCCGCTGTTTCTACTGGAGTCGTTTCAGCAGAGCGGTGCGACCGATTTTGAAAGGCGGGCGGCCATTGTCGCCTTTTTTGTCATTGGCGCGGGCGGCCTGGGCAGCCTGCTGTTTGGCCGACTGGCGGACCGTTGGGGCCGCACCCGCACCACCATCCTGAGTATGAGCATCAGCGGCAGTTGTGCCCTGCTGGTTGGGTTTTTCTTCGGAGCAGCCCCCTGGTTGGTGACCCTGGTAGCGCTCATCTGGGGCTTCACCATCGTGGCCGACTCAGCCCAATTCTCCACGGCGGTCAGCGAGCTGTCGCAACGCGAGTACATGGGCACGGCCCTGACCATCCAGACCAGCCTCGGTTTCCTGTTAACCATGGTCTCGATCCGGCTAATCCCGCTTTTGGTTGAGTGGGTTGGCTGGCAATGGGCCTTCACCGCCCTGGTCATTGGCCCGCTCTTTGGCAGCTTCGCCATGTGGCAACTCCAGAAATCGCCCGCGGCCGCCAAATTGGCCGGCGGGCGCGGTTAATGCCAGCGACTGGCCACCCTCAGCTTAAAAAATCGGCCGCCGCAGCCTGTAACCGATTTTTTAAGCCGCCGTCATTGTATTAGAACATGCGTTCTTGTATACTTGTTCCCATTGAGGTTAACCTGGGCAGCCTGAGTGAGGACGCGGCTACTGCCTGAAGCAGTCTGGAGGAATCCCTGTGAGCACAAAAAAGACAGTCCTGGTAATGGTGGGCACCCGCAAGGGCGCTTTTATTTATCGTTCCGATGAAGCTCGAACGGAATGGGCGGTCAGCGGCCCCCATTTTCCGGGCTGGTCGGCCCATCATTTGCAATATGATGGGCGCAATGGCCGGCTCTTTGCCGTGCTGGATCATATGGTTTACGGCGCCAATCTACACTACTCCGACGACATGGGGGAAAGCTGGCAAATTAGCGAAGGGTTGCAGCTACCGGATGGCAAGGCGGTGCCGCGGCTGTGGCATGTGCTGCCGGGTCATCCGGACCGGCCGGATACCGTCTGGCTGGGTGGTGACCCCGGCATCCTCTTCCGCTCCGCTGACAAGGGCGCCAGCTGGCAAATCGTGGACGGCATCTTCGAGCACCCAACCCGGGAGAACTGGATGGCCGGCGCTGGCGGGATGATGGTCCATACCATCGTCCAGGACCCAACCGAGGCAGACAGGCTGTACGTGGCCATCTCCGCCGCCGGGGTTTTCCGCAGCGATGATGGTGGCGAGACCTGGCAGCCCAAGAACAGGGGGGTCCTGGCAACCTTCCTGCCGGACAATTACCCTGAGGTTGGCCAATGTTGCCACCACCTGGTCATGAGCCCGACGGATCCCGGGCTGCTTTTTCAGCAGAACCATTGCGGCGTATTCCGCAGCAGCAATGGTGGTGACAGCTGGGAAGATATCGGCGAGGGGCTGCCGGCCATCTTCGGCTTCCCCATCGGCATCAACCAGAGCCAGCCGCAGACCATTTTTGTCATCCCGCAGCAGAGCGATGAATTCCGCTACACGGTCGATGGCAAATTACGCGTCTACCGCTCCAAGGACGGCGGTGAAAGCTGGACGGCGCTAACAAATGGTTTGCCCCAGGAAAACGCCTATCAGAACATCTACCGGGAAGCGATGGCGACTGATGGCTACGAAAACGGCGGTGTCTATTTCGGTACCAGCTCGGGCCAGCTTTACGCCAGCCGGGACAACGGCGACAGTTGGGAGTTGCTCTCCGGCACCCTGCCGCCAATTTATGCGGTGGAGACGGCGCTGATTTAGACAAAAAAAGGGCGTCCGGTGGACGCCCTTTTTTTCTGGTAGAAGAACCGGCCGGTCAGCTCACTGCCTCCGGCGCCAATACATCCATCACGTTGGCCACAAGGTCATAGCGGCCAAATGCGGGCACAAAATAGATGCCCTGCACCTGCTCCCGCATGGCCAACACCAACTCACGGGCGATCAGCACCCCTTCCGCCTGCGGCTCCGCCGCCTGACGCAACCGTTGCCGGCGAGCCTCGCTGATCTGAATGCCCGGGACCTCGTTGTGCAGGAACTCGGCATTTTTACTGTTGAAAAGGGGCTGCACCCCGATGATGACCGGCGGCATCGCCGCCCCAAATTCCTGGCGGCAACGCGCAATAAACGGCAGCGCAATTTCCGGGTTGAACACGGGCTGCGTCAGGGCAAAGTCGGCGCCAGCCTTGATTTTGCGAGCCAGCTGCTTGATCTGTTCATCCGGATTGCTGGCTTCCAGCGACAGCGCACAACCCACGGTGAAGTTGGTCGGCTGGTCCAATGGCCGGCCAGCCTGGTCCACACCCTGATTCAGCCGCTGCTTGATGAGCTGGATCAGGCCGCTGGGGACGAGGTCATAACTATCCATCGCATCCGGATAATCCCCTATTTTGGTGGGGTCACCCATCACAACGAAGAGGTTGCGCACGCCCAGGGCATGAGCCGCCAGCAGATCGCCCTGCAGGCGCAGCAGATTACGTCCCCGCGTGGGGAAATGGAGGACCGCTTCCAGGCCAATTTGCTGTTGCATCAGGTAGGCCGCCGCCCAGGCGCTCATTCGCATCCGGGCCAGGGGGTTATCGGCAATGTTTAGCATGGTGGCGCCAGCGGCCTTCAACATGGTGGCGCCGGCCAACATGCGCTGGATACCAATCCCTTTGGGCGGGCGCATCTCCACCGTCACGACGAAACGGCCCGCGGCCAGGGATTGGGCCAACTCGGTCGGTGGGTCAACTGTTTCCAGGTTAGGCTGGGCGGTACCCGTCGGCCCCACCTCCGGCAGCATGACTGAGCTTTCACCGGGCTGGTCCAGGGCCACGCGCATGGCGGCGATATGGCTGGGCGTTGTGCCGCAGCAGCCGCCGATCAAGGCAATGCCCGCCTCACGGAACGCCCGCGCATAGTCGGCAAAATAGGCTTCTGTCGCCGTGTAGTGCATACGCCCATCAGCGGACTGCTCCGGCCAACCGGCATTCGGCGAGGCGATGAGCACCTTGTCCGCTGCCACCTGGCTGATGCGACGCATCAGCCGGAGCACCTGAGCCGGACCACCACTGCAATTGACGCCAATTGCGTCCACATCCAGCTCCGCTACTGTCCGGGCCATGTCCGCCGCCGACGACCCCAGCAAGGTGCGATCATCGGGCGCAAACGTCATTTGGGCCGTTACCGGGATGGTGGTGCTCAATGAGCGAGCTGCAGCGATGGCCGCTTTCAATTCATACAAATCGGAGAAGGTCTCGAGGATGATCAGATCCACTCCGGGGACATCGTAGCCATAGGGCGACGGGTCCAGCAGGGCGGCGATCTGTTCACGAAAGGCTGCTTCGGCAGCGGCCGCAGAGACCCGGCCCAATGGGCTGAGCCTTACCCCCAGCGGGCCAACCGACCCGGCCAGGAGCACATTGCGAAAGCGCCCGGCAATGGCCCGCCGGGCGACATCAACCGCCGCCGCATTAATTTCGCCAACTTTGTCCTGGAGTGCAAACGGACTCAAACGGAAACGGTTGGCGCCAAAGGTATTGGTTTCGATGATATCGGCACCGGCATCAATGTAATCCCCATGCAGGCTGGCCACCAGGGCCGGATTCTGCAAGTTCAGGGCATCAAAGCACTGTTCAAAAGCAACGCCCCGGTCATGGAGAACGGTGCCAAAGGCTCCGTCGCATAACAGAGGCGCGCGCTTTAAGCGTTCACTAAACTCAGTTCTATCCATCCCTACAGTTTTACCAGTTTCCTGGGAAATGGGGAATTATTGACCCGTGCCGTAGAAGAGCTCCTGGATCAGATCAGCCGCGGCATAGTTATCCAGAATCAGAACCTGGGCGCCCTGCTCAGTCGTGTAGTTGGAGACATAGCCAGGACCCAAAACGGCCGTGTGCAGATTCTCTGCCGGGACTTCATTGGCCAGGATAGCCAGGTTGGTCATCTGTTCCAGCGACATGTCGGTGCGCACACCATCACTGAACTGGGCCCAGAGCAGCGGCGCCCGGGTCAGCATCTCGCCAAAGCCAAGAGCGAGGATCTTGTCGCGCACGGCCAGGACAACCTGCTGCTGCCGTGATGCCCGGTGAAAATCGCTATCCTGATGGCGGGTGCGGGCATATTTCAGGGCCAGTTCGCCGTCAAAGTGGTTAGGACCGGCCTCTATGTACAGCGGGTCATAGCCATAATTGTGATCCGGGTAAAGCGGGTCGTTAATCGTTACCGGGACATTCACATCAATGCCGCCCAGGGCATCAACCCCATTCTCCACGGCACTAAAATCCACCGCCAGGTAATAGTTCACATGAATACCCAAATTGTATTCGACGGTCTGCATGGCCAGGGCAGCGCCACCGGCCGGATTGTTACCCGCCGCCCCATAGACATAAGCGGTGTTTATGCGGTCCCGACCACGGCCAGGAATAACGACGTACAGATCGCGGGGAATGGACAGGATGGCCGCCGAGTTGGTATCCGGGTCAACCGTGAAGAGCATCATCGTATCTGTCCGGGAGATAAAAGGATCACCTGGACGCCGATCCACTCCCACCAGGAGGACGGTAATCCGGTCCGAATCCGGTATGGGAATGGTCGTGGGGATGGGCGTCGGCGTAGGCAAGCCCGGCTCTAGTGTCGGCGGTTCAATGTCTGACTCCTGGTCCAGAGGTGGCAGGCTAACCTCGGCAACATCTTCGGCGGCCTGAGCCACGGCATTGCCTTCCAATGGGTTTAGCGGATGGGCAAATGCTTCCTGTAAGGTCAGGAAGGCCAACAGCACAACCGTAATTCCTGAGACCACAAAAGTGGAAGCCAGCATGGCGGAAAGCCAGATGGGCAGAACGGTACGAGCTTTAGAACGGGTTTTCGGCTTTGTCACTGAATGCTCCGGGCGACGATTTTTCATATTCGCATCAGGCCAGGCTATCTGGCCCCCTCCCAACGTGCACATTATAACGACATAAAGTCACGCAAACTAAGCGTTTTCCCGACGCTTTAACAACTTCTTTCCCTTATTCTCACGTTCCAAAGTTTACGTGAATGTAATACGGCGCTGCTATGGTACCGGCCTGGGTCAACACAACAACCCATTTTGACAGAGGCGTAAAATAAAGGTAGATTACCGCATCCATAGCACATGGAGAGACGAAAGAAAGGAGCTCGTTGACATTATGGCCTTGCAACTACGCGACAAATTCGGCCGGCCGGTGCGTGACCTGCGCATTTCCGTCATCGACAAATGCAATTTTCGCTGCCCCTACTGTATGCCCGCCGAAATTTTTGGCGCGGACTACAACTTCCTCAGCAAGCCAGAGCTCCTGAGCAATGACGAGCTATTCCGCCTCGCCCGCCTCTTCGTGGACCTGGGCGTCACCAAGTTACGTATCACCGGTGGCGAGCCATTGCTACGCCCCCAATTGCCCGAACTAATCAGCCGCCTGACCGCCCTGGAAGGGGTTGACGATGTCGCCCTGACAACAAACGCCTTCTATCTGCGCAAACATGCCCAGGCGCTTAAGTCCGCCGGCCTCAGCCGGCTCACCATCAGCCTGGATTCCCTGGATGATGAGGTCTTTCGCCAACTTAACGGCTTCCGCTCTGGCGTGGCCGAAGTCCTGGATGGCATGGCCGCCGCCATCGAGGCCGGCTTTGAGCAGTTAAAAATCAACTGTGTCGTCAAGCGTGGCGTCAATGACCACACCATCGTCGATCTGGCCCGCCATTTCAAGGGCAGCGGCCACATCGTGCGCTATATCGAATATATGGATGTGGGCAATTTGAACGGCTGGCGTCTGGACGACGTCGTCACCCAGGATGAGATTCTGGCCCTGATTGACGCTGAGTTTCCCCTGGAGGCCGTCCCGCCGAATTACCCTGGCGAAGTGGCCAATCGCTTCCGCTATGCGGACGGCAGCGGCGAAATCGGCGTGATTGCCTCGGTGACGAAACCGTTCTGTGGCAACTGCACCCGGGCCCGGCTCTCCAGCGCTGGCGAATATTACACTTGCCTTTTTGGCGTGGAAGGGGCTGACCTGCGCGCGCCGCTGCGCAGCGGCGCCACGGACGACGAAATTCGCGAGATGATCGCCGGCGTCTGGCGCCATCGCGTGGACCAATACTCCGAGCTGCGCACCAGCTTCACCCAGTTACCGGCCAAAGGGGCCGAAATGTACCGGCTCGGCGGCTAGCGCCGGTAGGGTTCTGGCATATCGATGCCCCAGGTCTGCTGCACGACGTAGAGTGGCCGTCCCTTAACCTGGTCGTAAATGCGGCGGAGATATTCGCCCAGAATACCCAGTGAAATCAGCTGAATGCTGCCCAAAAAGAGCACAACAACCAATGTTGTACCCTGGCCAACCAGCGGGGAATGGGGCGCAAACAGGCGCACGATGACCACCAGAAAAATCGACAACGTGCTCAACACCGCGATGATAAACCCCAGGTAGGTTGCCAGGCGCAGCGGCAGATAGGAGAAGCTGATGATGCCATCCAGGGCAAAATTGAACATCTTGCGCAGGCTGCGGAAGTTGGATTCGCCGGCGTAACGGGCATGACGCTCATAATGAACACCCGTTTGCCGGAAACCGACCCAGGGGATCATGCCGCGCAGAAAACGATTTTGCTCGCGCATGCCGGTAATCACTTCAACCACCTTACGGTCCATTAAACGGAAGTCGCCGGTATCAATCGGAATATCGACATTGGTGATACGCCGGATCAGCCGGTAAAAACCAGCCGCAGTGGCCTTCTTGATCCAGGTCTCCCCCGCCCGCTCGGAACGAACGCCGTAAACCACATCAAACCCTTCGCGCCATTTGGCGATCATCTCGGGAATGACCTCAGGCGGGTCCTGTAAGTCAGCGTCCGTCAGAACAACGGCGTCGCCACTGACGTGATCGAGGCCAGCCGTCACCGCTTCCTGAAAACCAAAATTGCGTGAGAAGCTCAAGCCCTTGACGCGCGGATCCTGCTCGTGCAATTCGGCGATGACGCGGGCCGAGCCATCCCGACTGCCATCATTCACCAGCACCATTTCCCAGGATTCACCGGTCCCCTCCATGACGGCATGGATGCGCCGGTACAGCTCAGGCAACACCTGTTCTTCGTTATAAACGGGGGCAATTATCGAGATCGTGACCTTGTCCATACTTCCTTTACACCGTTTCTATACCGTTTCCTCAATGCCAGGCTGCGGGAATTTCCAGCGTCGCCAGGAGCCCAATGTGATCCGATGGATAGAGGGTCTCATCTTCCGGGTCCGGCCGGTTACAAAACACGCTGGTCGCCGACACATGGGCCAGGTCCGGCGAGAGCAAGATGTAATCGAAGCAGGACGCCTCAGCCGGCGGATCGGCAACCAGGGCGGTGGGATAGGTACCGGCCGGTTCCATCCCTCGATTGAGTTCAAAGGCAGAGTTCAACCGTTGCTTCAGCTGTTTTAACGCGGGCCCGGTTGGCCGCTCATTCAAATCGCCAGCGACAATGTGCAGCGGCGCCGTCACCGTCTGATCGAGCCAGCCCAGGAGCTGCATCGACTGCTCCAGTCTGGCGGTCCGCGCCTCGGTGGGATGATGTAGATGCACGGCCACAAAATCCATCGATTGGCCCGTGGGCAGCTCCAGATTGGCCCGCAGCGCCACCCGCCCACCATAACCAAGATTGACCGAATCGGTGGCAATCACCGGCAAGCGACTGAGGATGCCGATGCCTTCAAAAAAGCCGTGCCAGGGGTGAGCCTTGCGTTGCTGCACCAGCTCATATTCGCGCCGGCCCAGCCGCGAATTTAACTCGTGGCGCAGCCAATAGCCCTGACGCAGGGGCAGATAGATTTCCTGCAGACTCAACAAGTCCGGTCGCTCATCCAATATTTCGGCAACAACCAGGTGGCGTCGGCGCAGCCAGCGATCCAACCAACCGCGCAAATTCAGCGTCCCCACCTTGATCGTGACCATGCGCCTAAAGCTCAAACTCCGTCTTACCGGGCGAGACTGGTAACTGAACCTTGCCAGCTCTATCCTGGACCGTAAGGGTAAATGGCACCGTCGTCTCCACTGTCACCCGCTCCGCATCCGCCAGCAGCGAAACCACCCCGTCCGTACCCAATGGCAGATTTTCCACCCCGTAGGGCTCATCGAGATTCAGACGCCGATCCCAATAGATCCGCCGTAGCGGCCAATCGATCTGGATGCCGATGATCTCCTCAATAAGCATGGCGATGGGTGTCAAGCCCGTCCACCCAACATAGTTCGGCCGGGCGCCTTCGCCGGGCGCAGTATCATCCGGGGCGTAATATTCCCAGAGGGTATCGGTACGGACGTAGACATCGGCCACCTGCTTTAGATGCTCGCTAGCCAGCTTGTGAGCCAGCTTATGCCAGCCCAGCGCCCGCAAACCCTTGAGAACCAGGTAATTCGTGGGCGACCAGACCCCGCCATCCCACCGTTTGCCGCTGTAACCGGGGCTGTTCGCACTGAGGCTGGGCAGCGGGTGCTGGCGGCCGAAGGCGGTCTCATCTTTAAGGTGTGCCAAAAATCCTTCCTGCAGTTTCCCCGGCAACAAACTGGGGTCAAACAGCGCCCAGTACGCGCCAATCGATTTGGCCGGCGCAAACTGACCGTCAGGCCCCAGATCATGCAGAAATTGGTCGTCGCGATCCCAGAGCTGGTCGGTTATCAGGCGTAGCAACTGTTCTCGCTCACGATGCAGTTCGGCCAGGATATCACCAGCCCCGACCGATTCACCGATCTGAGTCAAATAAAAACAGTTGAGACAGGCGTGCAGGGTCGGCTCCAACCAGATGTGGTGGCCATGGTAGTCAGCGCCGGCGTTGGGAACGTGGCCGCCGCTGCCGGCGGACCGGCCGGTTCCCCAATAACCGCCATTCCGCCAGGTCCGATGGCGCCGCAGCCAGCGATGATAAGCCAGCATGGGCCAGAAGACTTCATGCAGGCGCGTCTCATCGCCTGTCTGGCGGTAATAACGCCACTCAGCCCAGGGCAACAGATTTGGCCCGGTAGAGCCAGGGGCAAACTTCTCGAAGAAATCATGCCCATCCTGTTCATTGATCTCACGGCAGATGTAGCCATCATCATGCTGTTTAGCGTAAAAATTGTCGAGGCTGCCGGCAAAGTGAAAGGCACGGCGGCCATAAAGGCCGTACTGTAAACTAAAAGCCGTCTCCCACATCGAGAGATTTTCATCGGCCACCGGGCCGCTGTAGCTACTGATAAAGCCCGCCAGAGCACTGGGCCGGCGTAGCTGCTGCCAGCCGATTTCCCAGGCACGCCAATACATCTCCAGCCAATCATCATGTTCCGGCAAAATGGGGACCGGCAGCAGGGCCAGCGCCTCCGTAAAGGGCCTGATCTGCTGCGGATAAAAAGTACGCTCGCGGAAATGATTACGATCCAGCAACGGATCAGATGATGGATTGGGCGTAGGGGATGACATATGCCAGGCGCATCCTTACAAAATGGCTACCCAGGACCGGGCATCGTGTTATTGGGCCGGCGTAATAGCCAGATCAGCCGTACCGACGAGATTGAGACGATTGTCGGTGAAATTGACCACCCGCAGATCATAGCGCACCATCACGTTCGCCCGCAGCTGGCCGGTCCATACCAGGGCATCCCCTTCCTTCCGGTAGGGCGATGTTTGGATCGTGCCGCCCAGCAGGGCGCCATCAGTCGTCTTGCCGGCGTAGAAAACCGTCGTGCCGGGCAACGTCTGGTTGAGTTCTATGCTATAAGTCTGCGGAATGTTGTTAAATCTTATGGGGCCGCTCAAATTGACACTGTTGCCAACTTCAACGGGCGCAGGGTCCAAAATGGTAACGTCAACCAGGCCGGCGACCGTTAACCGGCTGTTGAGCGCCGGCACCAGGCGCATACGATAGTCACCGGTCACGCCCGGCGCGATAATACCGGCCCAGGTCAGCGAATCCACCGCAAATTTCTCGACCGGCAAACCATCCAGCGACAACTGGAAAGCGCCATTGCTTTCGCCATTGAAGTAAATCTGGGTGCCAGGCACATTTTCGCCGGCCGCCAGCGTCACCTCATAGGGCGCTACGTTATATTCCAGGACGTTGCCCTCAGGCGTAGCCGTCGGCGGCGGCGGGGTGGCTGTCGGCCCACCTAACAGTTCAGGAAGACCGATTGAACCGCACGCTAGCGTCAGCAGAAAAAGCAATGCCAGGAGGCCATGCAGATAAATATGTCGTCTGACCATAAGTAGTTATTAGCGGCAAACCAACCTGGGGACATTCAGGGTTTGCTCGCCCGCCAGATTCTACCACGTTATTATGTCCACCCTAAGGTTCGCTAAGAATTTATACCCGCAATCTCAGATATGGGTACAATGTTGACTGTTTTTGGCAAGCCAACGCGATGTCCGACCCTACTGTCAGAGTCAGCGCGGGTATTTTGCCCAGGAAACGGTCCGGTCAGAAACAACGAAATTGGTCATAGAACTGACTGACGGCCCTCTATCAGCACAAGGAGAGATCGATGAAACGAACGATCTTACTGTTAACCCTACTCACCCTCATACTCTTCACCGCTTGCAGCGGCGCCGATTCGGAGGAACCCACTGCCCAGCCCGACAGCAGCAATCCGCCGCTTGAATCTATCGACATTGTCACCGAGCCAGCCCCGGAATTGCCCGCCGCCACCGCCACACCGGAAGCCTATGAAGCCCTGCAGCCAACCGCGGCAGTCGACGCCTATCCGGCCGGACCCAGCAGTGACAGCGACAGCAATTTGCCCGCCTACCCAGCCACAGGCACAATATGGGTAATTCGGCCGCTGGGCCAGCAATGTCAATCGGACGCTGAATTTGAGTACGCCAACGTTGAAGAGGCCATTACGGCTCTGGATGAAGCTGGCATTCAGGTTTATCTTGGCGACGTGGTTTTTCGGCCCGCCTGTGAAGCGTGTGATTGCCCGACCAGCGAACATTTTCGGGTCCGCATTGATGAGAGTAACCTGGAACAAGCCCGGGCGCTGGGCTGGGAAGTAGAGGAGTAAGTAATGCTGCGCTTTTTGACGGCTGGTGAATCCCATGGTCCACAGCTAACAACGATCCTGGAAGGATTTCCGGCCGGTCTGGCTGTTGACCAGGCTGATCTTGACCTCCAGATGAGTCGCCGGCAAAAGGGCTACGGCTCCGGCGGCCGGATGAAGATCGAACAGGATCAGGCCCAGATCAGCAGCGGCGTGATGAATGGGCTGACGACAGGTGGCCCTATCACCCTCCACCTGCCCAACAAGGATTACGCCAAATGGCGCGAGCGGGATATCGAACCGATGACGGTCCCCCGGCCGGGCCATGCGGACCTGACGGGCGCGATCAAATACGGCTACCGTGAGTTGCGTCTGGCGCTGGAGCGGGCTTCCGCCCGGGAGACGGCGATGCGGGTGGCGGTTGGCGGCTTGTGCCGCCAGCTGCTGGCCCAGTTTGGCATCGAGATTGGCAGCTATGTGACTTCAATCGGCAGCATCACCATCGAAATCCCGGCCGATCTGAGCTACGCGGAACGCTTTGCGACGGCCGAAGACAATGATGTGCGCTCGCCCTTGCCAGAGGCTGTGGAGCCGATTCGGGAACTGATTCGCGAGATCATGCAGGCCAAGGATACGGTGGGCGGCGTGTTTGAGGTGGTGGTGCTGGGGGCACCGGCCGGTCTTGGCAGCCACGTCCATTGGGACCGCAAGCTCGATGCCCAGCTGATGGCCGCCGTCGGCTCCATCCAGGCGATCAAAGGGGTTGAAATCGGCACCGCCTTCGCCAATGCCCACCTACCCGGTTCTGAAGTCCACGACGAGATCTACCTGGATGCGGATGGACAGACTCTGCGCCGCTACAGCAACCGGGCCGGCGGCTTTGAAGGCGGCATCACCACGGGCGAACCCATCGTCGTGCGCGCCGCCATGAAGCCGATTTCCACCGTCCTCAATCCGCGCCGCTCCGTCGACCTGGCGGATGGCAGCGAATCCACCACCGTCTACGAGCGCTCTGATTTCTGCGCGGTGCCCCGGGCCGCCGTCGTCGGCGAGGCGATGGTGGCTTATGCGCTGGCCAACAGCTTGCTGGAGAAGCTGGGCGGCGACAGCGTGGCCGAGATGCAGACTCGCTTCGGCCAGCTGCGCCAGCCACGCCTGGCCGACCTGGAAATGGACAATTTGCCCTGGCGGTTCAACTTCGACTAGATTAATCACCCAATCAGACAACAAAAAAGAGCCAGCCTGCAAACCAGGCTGGCTCTTTTCAATTTCGCTGGGTCCTGATTAACTCAGGTAATCACGCAGTGCCTTGCTTCGGCTGGGATGGCGCAGCTTGCGCAACGCCTTCGCCTCGATCTGACGGATACGCTCGCGGGTTACGCCAAATTCGCGGCCAACCTCTTCGAGGGTATGATCTTTGCCGTCATTCAAGCCAAAGCGCATCTCAATAACGGAGCGCTCCCGCTCGGTCAGGAAACCAAGCACATTACGAACCTGCTCACGCAGCAGCTCGCGCGAAGCGGCATCCACCGGCTCAACACCTTTGTCATCCGGGATAAAGTCCCCAAACTGGGTGTTATCTTCCTGACCAACGGGCAGCTCCAGGGACATAGGCTCCTGGGAGATCCGCTTGATATTGCGGATTTTGCCTGCCGCCTGGCGCCATTTGCGGAACAGCAGCGGATCAATCCGCTCGCCGGCGCGCTGCGCTTCCTTGATCAGGGCAGACTCATCCTCAGTGAGGAAATCCAGCTCCAGGGCCAACTCTTCGTCGGTTGGCTCACGGCCCAGTTCCTGGACCATCTCACGCTGTTTACGCACAATTTTGTTGATGGTTTCGACCATGTGGACCGGGATCCGGATTGTCCGGGCCTGGTCGGCAATGGCGCGGCTGACCGCCTGGCGAATCCACCAGGTCGCGTAAGTGCTGAACTTGAACCCCTTGGCGTGGTCAAACTTCTCAACCGCACGCAGAAGGCCCACATTTCCTTCCTGAACCAGGTCCAGAAAGGCGATGCCCCGGCCCATATACCGCTTGGCGACGCTGACGACGAGGCGCAGGTTGGCCCGGGTCAGGCTGGCCTTGGCTTGCTCAGCCAGCTCATAGATCCGCATCTCATTCAGCTCAAGAAGATCTTCGTCTAGCGGGATCCAGGAGCGGGAATCGTCGGTCGATGGCAACACACCATTTTCATTGTAGTAGCGACAGACCTCATCCGAAAGCTCATTAGGCATCAGGTAGAGGGCCGTAAACATCGCGAATATGCTGGCCGCCAGGGCAGACCAGCGCTCCGCCTGCCCCCAGTCGCCATCATTTAGGTAATGGCGCAGGTAGGAAGGCGAATTGTGCTGCCAGCTCTGCCGCAGCTGCTGCGCTTCCAGGATGAGCATAGCCACATCCGGCAGGTCAACGTTCATCGCCTGACTGGCAGCCACAGCTTCCAGCCAGCTGGATTCCAGCTGCTCATAATTAGACAGCATTGTCAGGACGCGATGGTTCTCCATCGGGCTGCCTTCATCGAAAAAGGAGGAGGAGAGCTCTTCCAGGGTGGAAGCAGCGGCCAGCTGGGTTGCCAGCCAGACTTCCTGTTCAGCCGTCAGCAGGGAGACCCGGCCGATTTCGCGCAGATAGGTCTGCACCGGATCGTCCTGGTCAGCATCATAAAATTGATCGCCCTGCGGCGTCGTATCGATGGCGTCCTCTTCTGCGTCAAGCGTGATGATGGCGCTCGGCGTTGGCTCGTCGTCATCGCCTTCATCGTCATCGTCGGCGGACTCTTTGTCTCCATCGAGTTGTACGCCCATCTTTTGCAGCTGGGCATACAGCTTATCGGCCTGTTCCTCATCCACAGAGGCGAGAACCTTCTGGATATCATCATCATCCAGTTCGTCGCCATTTTGTGCCTGCTCAAGCAGATCATCGACAGTGATCTTGTCTTCTTTCTGACTGTTACTCATAAGTTGCTTTTCTTCTGATCGTGATTGAGGTGACCCACATTTAAGGATTCACTTGCATCGCCCGCTGGCCCTAATACGGCAAACGTAATTGTCCCACGCACCAGAGTGTCGTGCAACATTGGGAATAGTACTATACGGTCAGAGACCGATGCGAAATTACCGAATGCTCATACGCGGTTAACCACCACGCCGGCTCATGGCGGACATCGTATGTTTGGCGCGATTGATTCGGTTTACCAGCAGAGGCAATTCTCTGAGCAGCTGCTGATGTGTTTCCAGCAGCGTCTGGTTGTCCTCATTGTCTGTGGAATGAAATTGCTGATTCACCTCACGCAATAACATCTTGGCCCGTTCAAGCCGGCAATCCAGGATAGCCAACGCCAGAGTCTCCGGCTGACGCTGGTTTTCCGACAGATTACCGGCCGGTGCCTGCAAAATAGACCGCACATGGTCCTGCAGCGAATTGTCTAGCCGGCCGACAAAACTCTCCAGCGTTTCGTAGCCATCCGCCCGCAGTAGCCCGTGCAGTTCACGCCAGACCACCTGATCCTCGGTCCGGCTGAAATCCTGATCATGAACCGCTTTTTGCTCAACCTCTAACAGGCGGCTGTCCACCTGGGTCAGCAAAGCAGGTTCTTCTAATAAACGACGCAACACGTAGGTTTCCCGCATGTGCGTATTGATCGCCCCACCCTGGACCGGCTGTTGCCCGGGTAGGCGACTACCCACAACCCTGCGGGCCGTACCATTTCCCTGTTTGGCAGTGACCAGACGCCGGTCTGCGGTATTGCCGGCCGAAGCGTCCGGCCCATCGCCCCAGGTTGGCGGCGGCCCCGGCCGTTTGCGGCTGCGGTTCTGCTCTGCCCACATCTGCCGCAAGGAACGCTCGTCTATACGCAAGGTAGTGGCCAGTAGTTGCCGGTAATGATCCCTTTCCACCGCATTCTGAATATCGGCAATCAGCGGCAAGACCTGGCGCGCCACATCAGCCTTTGCCTTGGGGTCCTGCATATCCAGGTCCGCAGCGGATAGCTCGATGACATAGGCCACGATGGGCCGCGCCTTGGCCAGTAGCTGCGGCCAGGCCGCCGGATTGGCCCGGATCAGGGAGTCCGGATCTTCACCCTCAGGCATCGTCACGACGCGAATATCCGCCTGCAGCCGCCCTTCCTGGCGCACCAGCCCGCGGGCATCAAAGACGATCTCTGTCTCGCGATCCAACGTTTCGCGGGCGACCTGCAAACTGCGCATGGTCGCGCTGGCGCCGGCCGCATCCGCGTCCAGGGCCATCACAAAGCGAGTGGTATATCGCTTGAGCAGCCGCAGCTGATCGGGCGTCAGCGCCGTGCCCATCTGGGCCACTACGTTGCGAAAACCCGCCTGCCAGGCACGGATCACGTCCATATACCCTTCGACGATCACCACTTGCTTGGCTTCGCGGATATCTTGCTTGGCAAAATCCAGCCCATAAAGCAGACGCCCTTTATCAAACATGTCCGTCTGCGGCGAGTTGAGGTATTTGGGAATGCCGTCCTTGGCCAACGTGCGCGCCCCAAAACCGACCACCTTGCCATCCAAATCACGAATTGGGAAGATGAGTCGATCACGAAAGCGATCATAAACCGTCCCGCGCTCGTCGTTTCGGCTCAAAAGGCCGACCTGGAGGAGTTCTTCCTGGGTGTAGCCCTGGGCCAGAAAATGGTCCCGACAGGCGTCCCAGGAGTTCAGG
The DNA here is from genome assembly GCA_020634575.1 of Ardenticatenales bacterium. The sequence continues at coordinate 39,151 of JACKBM010000050.1, forward strand.
GCATAACCCAGTTTGAAAAATGAGAGCGTGGTTTCATTCAGATCGCGCCCGGCCACATAGCGGCGGGCATAGTCAGCCTGGGGGGCATAGAGCAGCAGCTGGTGGAAATAATCTGCCACAGCTTCCAACAGGCCGGCCTGGCGCGCTTCAGCGGCTTCCTGCTGCTCATCTTTTTTGTGATAGGGTTCCAGTTCAACGCCGGCGCGGCGGGCCAGAATCTCCAGCGCTTCGCGGAACTCGATATTATCCCGCTTCATCACGTAGCTGAAGACATCGCCGCCTTCAGCACAGGCGCCAAAACAATGCCAGGTCTGGGTATGGGGAAAGACGTGGAAGGACGGGGTCCGCGTATTCTGGTGGAAGGGGCAGAAACCTTGCAGCGACCGGCCGGATTTACGCAGCTGAACCGTCTCGCCGACAATGTCGACAATATCGAGTCTAGCCTTGATCTCTTCGGTGACGCTCATGCGGCTGCTTCCTGGTTGAGGCCACGCTGCCCCCGGGCAGAGGACCGATCAGAATGGGGATCAGAGCCGCTAATTATAGCCCACGTTCAAACGAACCGGAAGGTTTTCACTGAATATTCAGCCTACGCCAACAGATCTCTAACGGCAGCCAGCGCCGCCTCAAAATCAGGGAACATCCCAATCTGGGGACAATATTCGATATAGGTGATCTTGTCATCACGATCGATGACAAAGATGGCCCGCTGCTCCAGCCGCCATTCCTTGATATAGGTGCCGTAGGCCAGACCAAAAGACATATCCTGATGATCGGAGATGACCTGGATACGGTCAATACCGGCGGCGCCACACCAGCGGCGCTGATTGAACGGATGCTCAGCGCTGACCGTCAAGATCACGACGTCATCACCAAAATTGGCGGCCTCTTCGTTAAAGCGCCGGGTCTGCTGGTCGCAAATGCCGGTATCCAGCGAGGGAACCACCGAAATCAACCGAATCTTACCGGCCGAATCTGCCAGCGAAACTGTACTCAAATCATTGGCTACCAGCGTAAAAGCCGGCGCCGTGTCACCCACCTGCAGCGGCATCCCCAAAAGCGTCAGGGGATTGTCGCGCACTGTTACACCACCAGGACGTTCTGCAACGGTCATTCATTTCTCCTTGCCGAATAGGGCCCGCTTAAAAAAGCTGTGACGGGTCACCTTGATAAGGCTCTATCTCGCTGGCCTCCAACCCTTTCTGGGTTTCTTCCACATCGTAAAGCAACCAGGAGCCTTCCGCCAGCGTCTCGGGATCACCAATAAAGTCAGAACGGTGGAAGAAAATATCCTCGCCGGCGCCGCGGGCAATAAAGCCATACCCCCGGCTCGGGTTGTACCATTTCAACCGACCGATATATTTGCCTGTTTCCGGATCAATCTGGATCGTGACAGGCTGCCAATCGTCAGACTCATCGTCGTCCTCAGATTCATCGTCGTAATCTTCTTCGTCGTCCGCGAAGACAAAAGCGTCACCGGCCGGTGCCTCAGCGGCAGCAGTCGCCGTTACGGTCCGGACCGGGGGTGTCTCCTCAAGCTCGGCCAGGGCCTCCGGTTCAACCGGCAAGCCGGCCTCGCTTAATTGCCTTTGCATTTCTACGGTAAAGAGGAAGCGATTACCAGCTTCGTCGGTTGCCCATCTGTCTGCGAATTTCATAGCTGCTTCTCCTTGGCCAAAAGACGAATTCTATTTTAGCGCAAAGCTGGCATTTAGGGGAAAGCAGCCGCCCACAACTGTTGCCCCCCCACTTTCAGGCTTTCATTTTTGGTGGCTCAATGATTGCGGCCGGCCTGGCTACCAGCATGCGGCAATTTCAATTCCGGATAAGGAGATTCAGTCAGGCCGCGCCTGCACTCCAGGCGGGCCGGCTCACTTTAGCGATTGGAGACGTAGAAGCCGACGGTGCTCTTGTGACCGCGCTGGTTGAGAATTGCCCCCAGGGAGGGCGCCGGCCGCCATTGATATTTGAAATCGTAGAAGTAGTTAATCATGGCGGCGGCCGCATCGTTACGGCCGGATTCCTGGGTCAGCGTCTCACCCATGGACAGAAACCCGGGTCGTTCACCATCAAAGTAGCGCACTTCGTAAAAAGGCTCGCCCCGATCTGCTTCCTGCACATTGATGTCCAGCAAAGGCAGTTTTTCTTCCTCGCCCTCTTCAAAGATGAACATACGTACTGCCAGGATATCTTCCCGTTCATTCATCCGGGCCGCTTCCGTGGTGGAGACGAAAACCAGGTCAAAACCATTCAGACCAAAAGTCGCCATCAGCAGCGCTTCACTATTGGTCTTGAGCTCAACCTTGCGGATGCCCCGCAAACCCAATTCACTGGCGGCAATGGTGAAGCGGGCCACCCCTTCCAGAACGCCCTTACGGAACGGGATAGCATGCTCCAGCAAATCACGGCGCCGTGCATCGTGACTGTCCTGATTTTGTTTGAGGGAATTAATGTCAACAGATGGCATAACAATACTCGTTGGCGCCCAGGGCTTATTCCTTCAGGTTCAGAGTAACAGTGTACACGCCCAGGCGGAGGGGGACACCCGGCTGCCAGACAACGGGCGAACCGGCCGGTAAGCGCTGCGTATCCAAAAAGGTGCCGTTGGTGCTGTTGAGGTCGGTCACTTCCACCCGCTCACCCCGGCGCATGATGCGACAATGATTCTTGGAAACACGCGGGTTGTTCAGGGTCATGTCGCAGCTATCCAGCCGCCCCAACACCACCGGCGCATTATTAACCAGCATCAGGCTGGCCGGCGAACCTTCCGGACAATTGATTTCCGGCACCGGCAGATTGGCCGGCGTCGGTGGCCGCTCTTCCGCCGGCGGCGTCGCCGGCCGGGCCATATCGACCTTCTTTTCCACCACAAACAGCGTGTACGGCCCCAGCTGAACCTGCTGGTCCGAGGGCCACTCATAAAAACGGTCCTTGTCCAGACGCAAGCCATTCAAATAGCTGCCATTGGTTGAACCCAGGTCCCGGACCAGCACCCGCCCGTCCTGCAGCAAAATCTCGCAATGTTCCTTGGAAACATACCGTTCCGTCGGATGGATCAACACAATGTCAAGACCCGGGCGCCGGCCTACCGTCAGCCGCCCGCCGGGCCGCAGCGGGAGTGTCCGGTCCTCATTGTGATCATCACGCAGTACGCGCACGGCGAAGCGGGATTCGCCCTCTTCTGTGGTCGCCCCACTGGGCTTGGAATCACTCTCGCGCAGCGCATTGATCTCGGGGCTGGTGCGGAAGTTCGAAGTCAGCGCCTGATGTACAGCAGACTGCTGCACATCCTCCACCTCTTCACCAACCTCGCCGGCGATCTTTTCCAGGATGTGAATAACCTCATCAGCATCAGCCGGCCGGTGCTTTTTGTCCGGACTTAACATCCGCTGCACCAGGTTATCCAGCCGGATGGGCACATCGTGTTTCAATGCTTTAAGGGGGATAAGCTCGCCCGATTTGTGATACTTGGCCGCATCAAACAGGTTGCGAATCGGGTAGGGCCGCTTGCCCGTAACCGCCTCATACAACATGACGCCTAGCGAATAAATATCCGCCCGGCCATCGACCTCTTCGCCCCGGCATTGCTCGGGCGGCATATAGGCGGGCGTGCCGACGCTGATGCCGCGCTGGGTCTCCAGCAGGCTGTTCTCGGCCAGCTTAACCAGGCCGAAGTCCGTGATGACGGCCCGATAGGGCAAATGGGCCCGAATGCTGTCGGTCAGCAGAATGTTGTCGGGTTTCAGGTCGCGGTGCAGGACACCGGATTGATGGGCAAACGCGAGGACATCGGCAATTTGCAGGAAAATCTGAATGATGTCACTGATCGGGATCCCCTGCTTGTTATCACGTAGCAGGTCACGCAGGCTGATCCCGTCGATGAACTCCATCATCAGGTAATACTGGTCGTCAAATTGGCCAAAATTGGTGACCTTGGCGATGTTGGGGTGATCCAGGCGAGCCGCGGTGCGCGCTTCCTGTAAAAAGCGTTCGTAAAAGCCAGGTTGACGGGCCAATTCCGCCCGCAGAACTTTCACGGCCACGTCGGTTTCCAGCTCAGGATGATGGGCCCGGTAAACAATGCCCATACCACCCTTACCAATGATCTCTTTGATCTCGAAATTATTAATAACCTGGCCGATTAACGTATCCATTTCCAATCAGCTGCCACGCATTCCTGATGTCGATTTTGAGATGTTTTGCTTCAGGACGATCTGGCTCCCACACGGTCCTGCTGGTTGTTTACCCAAACGCCCCGCTTAGTATACCTCAAAATGTGCCGCCTGTTAGCCTGTTTCTGACGACGCCCGCTGCACAACCCGCACGGTCACAACCGGGCCCGTACGGCTTAATTCAACCTCATCACCATCATTGATTCCGGCGATGATGTCAGCATCAAAATCGTACGCATAGGGCACTGCTTCCAGCGAGCAGGCCGGCGCGCTCTGCTGGTCGATATCGGTATTAACGATAGCCAGGGGTGCTTTTCCGCGATAGATCAGCTCTAGCAGGACATATGGCGCTACCGTCGAGCCGCTGCCCTTGGGGAAGATGGCGATCTTGCCGGCCATGCTCTGGCCATGGGCCGGATGGCCGGGCTCCTCAATCTCGCCGGTCTCGCGGTTCACGAAGCCAAGCAGCGTGATGGGCGTATCCGTCACAAAAGCGGTGCCGCGCACCACAAAATCAGCTTGGGAGGGCAGGCCGTGACCAGTGGCGCTGAAGGGGCCAGTGGCAGGTGGGCGGACCGGCCGGTCGCCGCCAACCTTCCCCCCTTTGGCCTTACCCCGCGCCAGCGCAACCGGGTCGCCGCTCAAGCGCCGCTCACCCGTGGCTATCGCAATACAATCCGCCAGCCGCATCACCGCCGTCGGAATGCCGTTCAGGCCGGACTTGATGTAATGCTCCGCCTTCATCGAGTTGGTCAGCACCTGTTTGACCCAGCTCGGGTCATAAGGCACAACTTCAGGGCAGGTATCGGCCAGCAGCAAGGCGCCGCTGGCGGTGATGATCTGGGCAATGCCGGTGCGTTCGGCGATCTCCCGGTTACGGGCCGAAGTGAAGACCCAGAGGGGGGGCGTGTCGTCGGGGGAACCGGCCGGTGCTGAGCGCACCTGTTTCCCCTTAAGCAGCTCCGCCACCGCCCGCAACTCACCAACCGACGCCTGCGGGCAGCCAATGGTAATCAGCGAAACCCGGCCCTGCGGCGCCAGCGCCGCATAGCGCGCAGCCAGCACTTCGGCCGAAAACTCCAGGGTATCCTGAATATCCTGTTCAGCCGGGATCTCGGTATGGCCTTCGATGAACAGCTGGGGGCAGCCATAGTTGGCGGCGGCGGCAGTGAGCGCCTTTTTCTGCTCGTGGCTCAGATCGACCGGGAGCCCACGAATGATCGGCATCGGCCCCCAGGGCGTTTTCCAGGTCGGCTGGCGCTGACTGCCAATCCAATCCCCCAGAATCGAGAAATCGGTCGGATCTTCGAGGGTTGCCGTGACGCGTACCTCGAGATTTGGCTTCAAAGCGCCGGCAGTCAGCAGACCATATTTCGGCGTGTAACCGGTCAGCGCTGCGGCCAGCGCCGACAGGCCTGATTCCCGATTCGTCAACAGATCAGTGTAGCTATTGCCAAAACAGATGGCGTTGGATTCGGCCCAGGCGGCTACCCCATTGGTCTCCACCCCTTCCCATTCGTAGGGGATGCAGGATTGAGTTGGTTCCACGCCCAGGGCCGCGTAACGGGCCACGATCTCCTGATTGTGCTCCAGAAAATCTGGCGCCACAATGCGCATGGCCGCAAACTGGTCATTGTCACAGCCGGCCGAATTCAGCGTCGTCGGCACCGCCACCCGCGCCCCTGCTTCCTCACCCAGCCTGGCCAGGAAGAGGCGCAATCCCAGTCCGCCCGTCAACGGCGACACCCCGGACAAATGGGCATGAGTTATGGGCACCAGCTCGGTTGCCCCGGCAGCAGCCGCCAGGTCCAGCACCAAACGCATCCCCATCTGCTTGGCCTGGCCCATCTCACCGGCCAGCATGGCCCGCTGCTCTTCATTCAATTCAATCATAGATCACCTTCAGGGTGTGTCTTCAGGAAATGGATGTAAACCCAGGATGCGACAACGTAAATAGCTGCCAATTACGCCAATCGTTCCCATGACGGGCAAGACAATCAGAGCGCCAACCGCCCCCACCAATGTCAGGGCGGCAATGATGCCCAGGAATACGACAGCGGGGTGCATGTTGAGCTGGCGCCCCATCACCCGCGGCCGGAACCAGACATTTTCCAACGCCTGAATCAGACCGTAAATACCCAGCACAATGACAACAAACCAGACATTATCTATCGGCAGGTAATGGGAACCCTGGAACCAGGCCACCAGCGCGGCAATAAGCATGGCGATGACCGGACCAATGGATAAAATCGCGTCCAGTATGCCCGTGAGCAAGCCCAGGGCCGCCGCGCCGGGCATCCCAACAATGGCCAGGCTGATCCCCGTGAGCACGCCAATTACAACCATGAGCACCAGCTGCCCGCGCAAATAGGCCTGCCAGATGTCCTTGATGCGGCCATAAAGCCGCCGCACATCCGGTTGATACATAGGCGGCGCCAACCGAATCATCCATTCACGTAATTTGTCCCAATCCAACAACAAATAAAAGGTCACGATCAGGATGATGGCGATCCAGACGATATTGGTAGTGGCTGTATTGACCACCTGAATAATCCGGTCCGACTGGACAAACGCTTCCGGCGCCGTCACAAAATCGGCGAAGATGTCTCGTAGCGGGATTTCAATGCCAAACACGGATGTTGTCGGCGCCATCTCGGTCTGGATCTGCATCGAGATCGCTTCTAACTCGTCCGTCAATTCCTGGGCCTGGCGCGCAATGACCGGCGTGAAGATGATGCCCAGCGCCACCAGCACAGCCAACGAAAGAAGGTAAAAGAGGGTAACTACCAGACTGCGGGGCAGATGGGTCCGCATGTTGATGAAGGTGATAATGGGATTGAGGACATACGCCAACAAAGCCGCGACCACCAGGGGACCAATCATCGAGCGAGCCAGATAGGTCGCCCAAATAACAAAAATGAACACGGCAGCCAGGGCCAATGTACGTGTATTTCGGCTCCATCCAGCATCCATTTGTGCGCTGATCCCTCCGTCTATTTATCTAGATCTGTTCTGGCCGGGCAATCTCAACCGGCACACCTGTTTCGTTTTGAATGGACACAGCAAATTGTTCTACCGCGTCATCGCCAAACACATTAGCCGTCGTCCCGCGGGGCGCGCCCAACAGTAACAAATTGGCCTCTGATTCCCGTAAGAAACGATTGATTTCGGTCGCCACATCCCCCTTGCGAATCATGATGTGTGCCTCCACACCTTGCTGTTGGGCTTGCTGCATCGCCAGCCGCGCCAGAACTTCAGTCATCCAGGCCAGTTCGGAGGCCAGGGCGGGCAGCATCATCTCATCCACCTGGGCAAATGGCTTCAGGTCAATAATCGAAAGAAAAGTTAACGGCAAGTCACGCTCGCGAGCGCGCTGGATAGCACGCTGTCGCACCGCCAGGCTACCCTGGCCACCCCGCAATGCACAAACGATCCCACTCATCAGGCTTCGTCCTCCGCGTCCTGCCGCTGCACGCTGCGGATCGCCTCCAGGGCAGCATTACGCTCGTTAATCTCCCTGACAAGCCGCTCAAAAGTCGACTCCTCAATCAGGCCGCGCCGGTAAGCATCACCAATTGCATTGCGCTCGGCCCGCAAGATGTCTGCCCGGGCCTGCATCACCATCTCTTCTTCCAGCTCTGGATAATGCTGCATGTGACGGCGGAATACTTCACGCCGGGCCAGGATCTCGCGATCATATGCTTCCTTGAGCGCGTTATGTACTTCCGGGGTCAGGATGCCTTCTTGGGACAGGCGATCCAGTTCAGTACGGCCGGCCAGGTTGGCATAGAGCAAGGCCTGTTGCCGCTGCTGTTCCAGCACGTGGTCGGCCTTGCCACTCAAGCCCAGGCGAATGATCAACCGTTCAATGGTCATCCCCTGCACCAGCAGCGTAAAAAGCACAACGCCAAAAGCCATCAGCTGTAACTCATTGGCATATTCGGCAAACGGACCTTCACTCAGCGTCAGGGCCAGAGCCAGACTGATGGCGCCACGCAGGCCGCCCCAGACCATCACCTGCCGGTAGACACCGGGAATGGCCCGTTCCGGCGAGACCAGGTTATTAAGCCCGGTCACCCCGTAAATGACAACAAAGCGCACCACCAGGACCAGGATCACCGCAAAGATAATCATGAGCAGTTGGGTGCCAAACTGGCTCAGATCAATCGTCAGCCCGATGACCAGGAAAACCAGGGAGTTGACAATGTAAGCTAGAAATTCCCAGAAATTATCCAGGGCCACAGACGTTGTCGGCGATGTGTTCTGCCGGCCGATGTTGCCCACAAACAACCCCGCCGCCACAACCGCCAGGATGCCGCTGAGGTGCAAATGGTCGTTGCCAATGATCAGGCCAAATTCTTCAGCTACCAGGAAGGAGCCAAAAGCCAGGGCCAGCGTCGTCGCCGTCTCAATCAGGTGATCGTCGACATTTTTGAGGATCACGTAACTGACAAAGCCACCCATCACCACGCCGACGATGATGCCGCCACCGGCGATCATCACAAAGTCGGAAATGGCCGACCAGGCACTGAACTCGACGGCTTCGCCCAATTCAATCGCTTCGCCCGCCGCCAGCGCCAGGGTGAAAATGACGATGGCGACACCATCATTAAACAGGCTCTCCCCTTCCACCAGCATGGTGAGCCGCTTGCTCACGCCAAGGCTGCGGAAGAAGGCAATCACCGCTACCGGGTCCGTCGCCGAAATCAGGGCGCCAAAAGCAATGGCTGCGGGAAAGGAGACATTCAACCCCGGAAAATAATCAATCGCATAAGCGACCAGGAAAGTACTGATCAGCGTGCCAGCCAGGGCAAACAGCAATATCGGCAGTAAATCCCGCCGAATATTGCGCCATTGCAGGCTCAACGTGGACTCAAACAGAAGAGGGGGGACAAGCAGAAAGAGAATCAGATCGCTGCTAAACGGGCTGGAAAAGCGGGGCGCCAGCAACGTTGCGGCCAGCCCCACCGTGACCAGGGCCACGGTGTAGGGCACCCGCGTGAGGATGCCGCCATGCCGCGTGGCAATCGCTACAACCGCCGCTACAGCCAGCAAGATGACATAAGTTATTTCTGTCAGAACGAACTCGCTCTGCAACATGACGTCGCCCAAAATTGGGTGGCTCATTTTCTACTCCGCCAAGAAGTTGGATGCATGCCGTCCAGGGTCAATCTACGCATTTTCGGGCAAGTAGTTGCTCAGATCGACCTGGCCATATTGCCCGCGCTTGTATTTTAATGGGTCGGCATTGAGCGGCATGGTGCAGTCCAGACCCATTTTGGCGGTCAGGCTTTTCTCGCCCGGCCGGTGAATCCCTGAAGGATCCAGCGAGCTGCCCGGCATATTGGGCATCACCACCAGGTCCTTGTCTGCCTGAAAGCGGGTGGCGACGGCCCATTCCACATCCAGCGGGTTATAAATGTCGATGTCGGTGTCCACCACCCAGACATGTTTAAGCGAGCCATGGCCGCGGAAGGCCGCCTCAATCGCCAGCCGGCCATCCTCCTCGCTCTGTTTGTCGATCTGGACCACGGCATGTAACCAGGAGGCGCCGCCCGGGGTGATGAGCGCCCCGGTACAACGGGTTACCTTGTTGACCTCCGCGAAGATGGTTGGCTCGCGCGGCATTCCCATCAACACCTTGTGCTCCAGGCCGCCGGGCAGGAGCGCATGGAAAATCGGGTCGCGCCGGTGGGTGATGAGATCAATTTCGATGACGGGGCTTTGCCGGGTGATGTCCATCGTCTCCGTCAGGTCCATAAAAGGCCCTTCGGCGGCCCATTGTTTGGTGATACGCCCTTCGAGGACAATTTCGGCATCAGCCGGGACGTACAAATCGTTGCTGAGGCATTTCACCAACGGCGTCGGCGCCATAGCCTGGGCGATGCTTAACTCATCCACACCCGGCGGCGGCGACATCGACGCCGCCAGATGGGTCGCCAGCGAAACACCGATGCAGATGGCCACAGGCAAATCACCTTCCACCTTCTGCATCGCGTTATAGGTGCCGCGCCGCTCGATGATGCGGGCGGCAAACCGTTTCTCATCCAGCCGCAGCAGCCGGTGGTAACACATGTTGCGCCCCAACTCCGGGTCCTCGGTAATGACCACATTGCTGGCAACGTAATGGCCAGCATCGGCCGGTAAATGCAGCAGGATCGGCAGCTTATTCAGGTCGACAGTTTCCTCGACCACTTCCTGGCAGGGCGCCTCGGTTACGATGGGGGGCGGTTGCGGCGTGTCCAACGCGGCCGCGAGCCGGTGCAATAGCTCGCCGATGGGGACATTCAGCTCATGGGCAAAGTAGCGGCGCTGGGCACAGCAGCCGGAAGAGACCCGCCAGCCGGGGAAACCTTCGACGTGGTTGAAGAGGGTGACCTGGTCACCCAGGGCGTTGGCCACATTGGCCAGTTCAAAGCGGGCAGAAACCGGCCGGTCGATCGTCGCCAACTCGCCATTTTCCGCCGCCCAATGCAAAAATTCACGAAATCCCATAGCGGCTGATTGTAGATTTCAGAGGGGAGAAAGGCAAACAGCAGGGGCTAGGCCGGTGCCGGCGGATTGGCGATAAAGCCGACCGCGCGCAAAGCAAAAGCAGCCAGATCATTGAGGACAGCCGTTGCTTCCAACTCCGGATTCGGCTGATCCAGCAGGTTGAGGATCACTTCATCAAAAGCGCCGGCAAAGGCTTCAGCCGTGCGGCGCGTGTTCTGGTCGGGAATGCGGCCGGCAGCCCGGGCTTTTTCCAGCGGCGCCTGCCAGATCGTCGTCATCCGCTCGCGGAACGCCTGGCGCCGGTCATTCAGCGCCGGCACCGCCCCCACCCCGCCAACCAGCAGCAGCTGCACGATGGATGGCTGGTAAGTAGCAATGTTGAGATACGCCTGCAACCCGGCCGCTAACTGCTGCCGAAACTCCGTGCGGCCCGCCACCGCCTGGCCGATCGCTTGCAGAAGAAAATCGGCGGTCTCTTCATACAGGTAGACAAAAAGCGTCTCCTTATCGGGAAAGTAAAAGTAGAAGGTGCCGATGGCGACATCCGCCGCCTTGACCACATCCCGCACGGTGGCGGCGTGGTACCCTTTTTCGGCAAAAACATTGACGGCCGCCTGCATGATGGCGGTCCGTTTGGCATCTTTTTTCTGGCGGGTTTTCTCCGAGCTACGGTAAGGCATATTGATCTTCCCACTGGTAATACAGATAGGATAAGACAGGGGGCTGGTTATGTCAAACCTGCGCGGGCGACCCGATGTCCGCGGATAACCACCATTACGCTACAATACCCTCATGCTCACCCTCAACCTCCGCCACGACGGGACCGACCCCCTCTACCGGCAAATCTACGCCGGGTTACGCGCCCAAATTCTGGCGGGCACTTTACCGGCCGGAACCCAACTCCCCTCCAGCCGAGCCCTGGCCAACCATTACCAGATCGCTCGCATCACCGTCGTGCAGGCGTATGAGCAGCTGGCGCTGGAAGGCTTCATCGAGCAGCGCCATGGTTCGGGCAGTTATGTGAGTGAGGGGCTGCAACTGCCGGCTGACCGGCCGGTCTCTACGCGCC
>JACKBM010000051.1 GCA_020634575.1 Ardenticatenales bacterium
CATTTTTTCCAGAACAGCCATTGGCCGCAATAGGTGCAGGTCAGCGGGCAGCCCCGGCTGAACTGGATGCCGGCGGCCCGCCCCTGGCCAAATAGCTCATAGCCAGCCCAGTCAACCAGCTCCCAACCCGGCCGATACGCATCCAAATCCTGAATGGGGGGCCGCTGTCGATTGGTATGAATCTGAACACCATCCCGCCAACTGAGGCCCGCGACTGGCGCCAACGAGGCGCCGGACTCAAAGGCGCTGAGCAACTCAAGCACCGTCTGCTCGCCCTCACCGCGTACGATCACATCAATGGCGGGGCATTGCTGCAGGATCTCGTTGGCGGCATAGGTCGGGTAAACACCGCCGTAGACAATTTTGACCGCTGGCAACGCTTCCCGCAGTGCCCTGGCTGTTGCCACGCAGGTGTCGTGAGCCGCCGTCGAACCGGTATGGCCGATGAGGATATAATCCGGGCAAAACGCGCTGATTTCTGCTGTCAGGCGCGGCAATGACCAACCGTACAGATCATTGTCGATTAACCTGACGGTGTGACCGGCGTCCAGAAGCGGCCCGCCTAATAGGACCAGCCCCAGTGGTATTTGATAGCCAAGGCCGAAGCGGTTGGCGATGAAGCGGCGGGCTGGGGTTAACAAGATGATGCGTGAGGCCATGACTGTCTCCTTGGGCTGGCCGATTGGACCATAGCTGGCAGTATCGCCTCTGCCACATCATCTCTGCAGTGGCCAGGGTCATCCGGCTGGGTGACCGAGGTCATCCTGGCGAGGTGGAGCAAGTTTATGCGTCAACCGATCATTCTTATGGGTCCAATCGGGGCCGGGAAAAGCACGGTCGGCCGGCTGCTGGCGGCGGCGCTCGATCTGCCCATTTGCCATGTCGACGAGGTGCGCTGGGGTTACTACGAGCAACTGGGCTACGACCGGGCGCTGGCGGATCAGATTGCGGCTGAGCAGGGGTTGATCGCCATGTTGCGCTACTGTGAGCCGTTTGATGTCGCCATGCTTGAGCAGCTGCTGGTGGACCATTCAGGCATCATCGACCTGGGGGCCAGCAACTCGGTTTATGAGGATGAGGCGCTGCTGTGCCGGGCCGAGGCGGCGCTGGCACCGGTACCCTATGTGATTCTGCTGCTACCTTCAGCGGACCCCAACGCGTCCGGCGCTATCCTCAAAGAGCGGCTTATTCAGATGCTGACGGCGGCCGGTCAGTCCTATAGCGACGAGCTGTTTAGCCTGAACGATTATCTGTTGCGGCAACCGGCCAATGGGCGGCTGGCCAAACAAATTGTCTATACGAGCGGGAAGCAGCCGGACGAGATTTGCGCGGAGATTGTATTACTTGGCTAGATGGAGTGGTACCAAAAACTCGTTTATGTCAAATTGCGTGCCGTTAGTAATAGCCTGCAGAAACCGTTCTGTCTGCTCGGCTTCCTGAGCGTTTAGCTCGAGAAATGCCTGATTGGCCTGAAGCGCCAGCGCTTTGCCTCGGTCTAGTTCTCCCTGCCCGGCATAGGCGCGTGCCAGTCCCCACCGTACGATTGCCAGAGGGTATTTGTTGTCCGTGGTTACCAGGGTAGCTTCAGCGGCCGATAGGGATTGGATAGCAGCTGCCCAATTGCGCCAAAACGCATAGGTCAACCCGATATCGCCCTGGCTTTCAGCCATGCCCAGTTGGTTTTGCATACGCTGGTACATTTCGTTGGCCTGCTTGTGGCAATTCAGAGACCAACTGTATTTGCCGCGATCTCGGCATAATGCACCAATGTAGTTTAATGATTCTGCAGCGCGATTGTATTCATTCACCTGACAGAACAGCCGAAAGGCCTGGATGTGATGCCGGAGAGCACCATAATGTTGTCCCTGATCCCGTAGGATAAGTGCCATATATTCGCGGACAACCGCGACGTTGCGATCATCAGCGAATTTTTGATAAATGTGCTCAGCTTTGGCGTAGCTGCGCTGGGCCTGCTCCAGTTCGCCTTGCCAACGCTGAATGATGCCGATATTAACCAGACTATCGGCAATGCCTTTTTCATTGCCGACCAACTCACACAAAGCAATCGAGCGTTCGCCGCAGTGACGGGCCGCCGCCAGGTTACCCAGACGGCGTAGGAGGTTGCTCAGATTATTTAGCAGCAGCATTTGACCGCGAATATCCCCGGCTTCGGCGAAGAGACGTTCAGCAAGTTCCATGTGGTCCAGGGCGCTCCTCATCTCATTGAGCTGGGCAAATGTAATGCCCAGGTTCATCTGCACAATGGCCTGACGCCTCTTGTCATTGGTTTGCCGATAAAATACCAGGGCTTTGTTGTAGCTGGCGGCTGCCAATGTCAACGATCCTTGATGTAAATGGATATTACCTTCCCCGTGATTGAGCCGGCCAGACTGAAGAGCTGTGCCCTCAAGCGAGATTGACTCAGCGACGTTGCGGTAGCAGCGCCATGTTTCAGCCCAGTTACGCTGAGCCCGATAAACTTCTGCGATATCCAGCCAAATATTGATTAACTGAGCCTGATCGTTGGCCACCTGAGCAAGTTGCCGTGCTTCTTCAAATGCGTGCAGCGCATTGTCTGGATCTGAACGCAGGAGATGGTACTGCCCAAGGTCCTGCCAAGCCATGGCCCGCTCAACGTCCTCATCCAGTTCGGCCAGTGCCGCCTGCAAAGTCGCGGCAACTGAATCGATCTGGCCCAGATGTAGTTGAGTGTGCCCCAGCCGCCGGCGCAGCTGACCAATCGCCTGGTTGCCATTGCTTTCTGCCATGGTCAGCGCCCGTTTGAGATAGGGCTGCCATAGTCGGAGTTGGCCGGTTCGTTCCATAAAGTGATGGAAGTTGAGGGTACAGTCGACCACCAGCCCAGCGACCTGGGGCAAATTGAAGCTCATTTCCAAAAATTGGAGGACATGGTCCCGCTGTGCTGCCAGGATACTGTCGTTTGCAGAGCCCGCGACGATCGAGTTGATCAGGAACTGTCCCCGGCGTTGGCTGAGAGTGGCGAGTGTCTGCATGAATCAGGTCGTGTACAGTGAGCGTTGCTGTCAGGGCTGGCCAGGCTGGTCCTGAGAGGACATCAGGTATTGACGGGTCATTTCGTGAATGCGGTAGATTGAATGGTCTGTTCCGCTACGCATGAGCAGAGAAAGACGAATCAATTTTTGGATCGACTGGTCCAATAAATCGTCAGACAAACCGGATATCGCACTCAAATCTTTCCAGCCAGCGCCTTGCGCAGGCATAAAAAGCATTGATAGTAGCAGTTGTTGGGCGGACTCCGTCAATAAGCTCCAGGAACGACGGAACAGTTGGTCATACTCATACTTGATTGTTTGATTTTGCATGAGTGTCTGGTCATCGATGATGCGTTCAAGTGGCAGATAGGCAAGCAAGCCAATGAGCAGCTCTATGGCCAGGGGGTTACCTCCGGTCAAGGAAACGAGAGCATTCATCGTTTCGGCTGAAATGGCGTCCAGGGATGTGACCGCTCGCTCATGTGCATGATAACGCATGAAGGAAGCGGCTACATCAGGCGGCAATGAGCGTACGGGGAAGGTCTGCACAAACCGGATATCTGAGGTGGCGATGCGACTGGTGATGAGAAACTTGCTGGGCATGGTATAGGCGGACAAGGTCTCAAGGATGTGATGGAGGCCAGCTTCTTCATCAAGATTGTCAATCACGATAATATGGGGTGTTTTGCGCAACAGTGCTTTGAGGGCGGCACTCTTTTCCGCAATGGGTTGATGACGGATATCCGGCAGGGGTATTTGATTGATCAGTTCATCAACCATTGTGTCATGGCTAAAACGGTTGGCACCAGCGCCCGAGTCTCCGGGGAACGCGCCTTCAGGCCGGGCGGTGAGCCAGAGGAGATCCTTGAAGAGCCCAAAAGGCAAAAGCTGCTTAATTGTGGTATGAGCCAGGGAGGTTTTACCCACACCGCCCATTCCGGATAGTATCACCACACCGCGCCCGTCAGCGTCCATGAGGGAGGCAAGCAACCGCTTGCTGGCTGATTCGATGCCAAACAGGCGGGAATAACTGGCCAGTGGCAGATGCCGCAACTGCTGCCGGAGTTCGGCCGGCTCATGAGATGCCTGACGCTCTCGCTCCCAGAGCAGACTGGCCAGTTTCTCGATTGCTTTGGCCTGATAATTATAAAATGTGGAGTCGGCTAAATGCATCGCCTCAGCAATGTCACCAGGCAGTTCCCCTTGAACATAATGTTGATGCAGGATAGATGCTGCCTGGGCGTGACCCGATTCATGCAAGGTTTGCAGACCAGCTCGTAGTATTCGCCGCAACGCTTCAGCGCGCTGCAAGGCATTTGGCGCAAGCCCATGAGCAGCAAGCTCTTTTTGTACCAGCCCTAGCGAGTGGGCTAACTGGCAATCGGCGAGGCTGTCTTGAGAAAACTTTCGCAGCGCTTGTTTCAAGTCAGTTTTGAATTGGCCATCATTGTTACCGTACACGTGGCTAATTACTCCAAGAGTTTCAGCATAGTGAGATAGAACTCTATTCCCGTATGGTAAGGATGCCTGTTTATCACCTGTTGGTCTTACTCTGGAGGAATCTTACCATGAATAAAAAGTTTGGCGTCACCTGGCTGCTGCTCATTGTTGCACTGATATTGATCTTTAGCTGGCAGACGAACAACATTGTTACTGCGGAAGCCAAACCCGACGGCAATCAGACATCCGCTATGCTGGTCCTGGCTGCCTCAATAGATCTGGTGACTGAGGGTACCCTTGTGCCCAGACAATATCTGGCTATCGTAAGCAACCCGGCTGCGACACCGAGCCCGACAATGACGCCCACACCCTCGCCAACCATTTCGCCAACACCTGTGATTTCCCCTGACGAGATAGCCTGTATCTATGGACTGAATTGGTGGCGGAACCCGAACCCACCTTTCGACATTATTCGTAGTAGCTATACGCCTACTTGCCTTAATGCGACGAATGTGGCGGTCACCAATATCTTCGACGCAACCGGCCGGCAGATCGCCTATGAGGCCCAAGTGAGCCGGGCCTCCGGAGAGGATTTTGAAATGCTCGCGACCTATACATTTAATAGTGGTGGTGGCGTTACCGGGGCTTCGGTGACCAAGCGATATGTCTCTGGCGCCGAATTTCAGCTGACGATCAGCCAGTTTTGCCCGGTCGTGGGGCCTATGACTGGTTTTGAAGTGCATTATGCCAGCATGAGCTTCACGCACGGCACGTGTGGTTGAGTTGAGCCGGCACCGCTCAAGGGGGGATGTATCGTGTATGCTCGGAGTTGATTAGTCGAGTGGAGGCTGGCAGGTCGCCCAAGAGCGCCTGGTTGTCCACCAGCACCAACCGGGACCGGTTGGTGCTGGTGGCGTGTAATTGAACGGCAGCTTGCGATGGTTGTTTAGTTGTCGTCCATCCCCTCCATGTCCTCGTGGTCCATGTCCATGCTGTCCATGTCCATTCCTTCGTCATCCGGGGTGACGACTTCGGCGTCGATGGTCATGTCACCGGCATTCTGGAAGTGGAGGGTGACGGCGACGGTGGCGCCGGCATCCAGCGGGGCTTCTTTTTGCAGGCACATGATGTGCAGGCCACCGCGGGCCAGTTCGACGGTTTCACCGGCCGGTATCGGGATCTCACCCCCCTCAACCTCGCGCATCACCATCACGCCCTCTTCCATAAACATGTTGTGCAACTCGACACTACCGCAGCCAGGCAGCTCCGCGCCTACCAGGGCGTCGTCCGTGTCGGTGCCGTTGTGGATGGTGAGCCAGACGGAGCCGGTCTCACTGGGCAGGGTCATGTTGGCGCGCACATGGCTTACGGTTAGCTCAGCGGCTGTTTCTTCCATGGCGTGATCGTTGCCGCCACAGGCGACCAATAAGACAAGCAAAAACAAGGGAATCCATTTTCTCAGCATTTAATCAATCTCCAATGGTTGGGTCAGGGCCGGTTTAAGCGGCCCCCTGATTGGCCTGGCGCAGAAAACTGATGGCCAGGCCAAACATAATTGTGATGATGACGGCCGATACCACACAGTAACGGCAGATGGCATGTAAGACGAACAACTCCAGCCCGGTCAGCCCGAGTGAGAAGAGAAAGGCCAGACCGATGACGCCGACCATCACTTCAGGCAGAACATTCTCCAGGGCTGGCAGCCAGTCACGCAGCCAGGTTAGCAGGAAGATGAACGCGTAGCCCAGCAGACCGATTAAGGCAACCGGGACAGGGCCGATGGCGGAGAACCGGCCATCGGGACCGCTGACCAGGCCACAATCATCCCAGCCGGAACTACTGCAGCCGGCAACCAGGTCACCATTATGGAAAAGCAACAGGTAGTAGGCGAGCAGCAATCCTGGCACCGCCAGGAGCTGGATCAACCTCATCTGCCAGCCATTCTGGTTCATCTTAACCTCCCCGCAGCGACTCAATCTGATTTACAAAGCTGGCATAAGCCTGGTTGCCGTTAACACGCTGGTTGTTGATGAAGAAGGTCGGTGTGCTGTTAACCTGCCATTCCGACGCCAGGGCGATGTTATCCTGGATAGTTTGCAGATAGCGACCGCTGCTCAGGCATTGGTCAAACTGGTCTGTGTCCAGCCCGATGGCGGCAGCAGTTTGCTGCAAGCCTGACTGGCTGAGAGTATCTGCCTGGCCGAACTGGCCGAACAGGGCGTCGGCGTAAGGCACAAAGGCCGCCTGCTCATTGGCGCAGAGGGCCGCGTGAGTGGCCGGCAACGTCGCTTGCCCTAAAGCATAGGGCAGGTAGAGAATGCGGACGTCGCCTGTGTTTACGTAATCGGCTTTTAACTGTGGCAGGGTGTCCACGTGGAAATCCCGGCAATGGGAACAGCCAAAATCCATCACTTCCAACACGGTGACCGGGGCAGCAGCGTCGCCGACGCTGACGCAGGCGTCTGGATTCTGGTCGCAGTGCTCGATGAGCGTCAGCCGTTCGCTGGGCTTGAGCGCCAGGGCCAGGAGGGCCAACAGGCCAAACAGGCCGACGCCGCTAATGCCGAGGATAATCTTCCAATTGGTGGCCCTGGTTTCGGGTTTTCTTCTTTTGCTCATTTGCTAATCCTGATGATGGCGCCTGGCACGCAGGGCGTTAGAGGCGCCTGGGGCTGGCCGGCGACCGGCCGGTCAGCTTAACAGCGGGCGATCCGATGGCTCACAGCAGCTTTATACCATTCACCTGGCCTGGAGTAATGACGGGAATCGCCGTGGTCTTGAAGCCAGGTGTGGCTGATTGGGCTGCCGCAAAATTGCGGATCACACCAAAGAAATGGGTATGCCAGCAGGCAGGATTAGCTGAGTCGGGGTGGGGGTGGGGCGACGAGAAGGGAGTATGTCTGCGCTTGCCGGCGTTCGTTGCCCAGGGCCAACCAGATCAGCGTCAGCGACAAAAGCCCGCCCCAGATAGGGGGAACAGAAGAGAAATTATACTGGACCACTTTGTCCGGCAACACCAGGCGGGCCTGGGCAGCCGCCGCTTCTTCGCAGCTGTCGTAGTTGGCCAGCAACTCTTCCTGGCCCTCGCAGATCGCCATCGTTACCAGCTGCGATGAGCTGAACAGGATAGCAATAGCCAGCAGGGCGACGATCAATCTCGACATATGTGAAATTATAAACAATTCGCGGCTGGCGTGGCAACCGTTCTAAGGATGCGCTGGGGCGCAACCTGTTGGGTGCTTCTCCCGACAGGTTGCCGCCCCGGCGCCGCGCCCGCAGGGCGCGCCCTGCGTCAGCCCGTTAACTGAGTTGGCTATGATGAGGGCGCGCTGGCGCGCGCCGGGGGTGGGCGACAACCCAACGGGAGAATAGCTACCCCCTCGGTTACCCTCGAGGCTAGCTGGTTGCGCCCGCCCCCGACGCAGCGTACGGGTCGCGGATGAAGAATTACAAATCATCCAGGGCGGTGATGTCGTCGGGGTTGAAAAGGTCGGGGACCTGCCAGCCATTCAGGTCGTATTCGCCCAGGCAGCTGTCCACAAACGCCTCCAGTTCGTCGGCGAGGCCGCTGCCGCGGGCGCCGAGATAGGGTTCGAGGCGGATCGCTTCGTGGTTGCCGGCGTAGTTGCGCTCATACAGTTCGTGGCGGCCGGCAAATTCGGTGCCGACGGCATCCCAGAGCAGCTTGAGGATTTTGACCCGCTCCTCAGCGCCCATGCCGCCACTGCCACGCACGTACTGTTGCAGGTAGGGGGCGATGTCGCTGGCAAAATCCCGGTTGGAGGAAGGCAGGTAGATGAGGCCGCTGGCGACGACATTCTGGGCGATCTCGCGGATCTTGGGGTAGGCGATCGACATCAACATCCGGTAGCTGAGGCCGGCCTGGAGATTGGGCAGGACGGCGCCATCCAGCCAGGGATCCGGGTTGTGGCACATGGCGTCGCTCAACGACCAGAAGAGATGACGCCAATTCAACGCCTCGCCGAGCTGGACCTGGACGCCGCGGAAGCCGGCGCTGCCCGTGGCCCGGGTCGCCTTCAGCAGCAAACCACAGAGGAAATCCAGCTTGACAGCCAGCCGGGTGCAGCCATGCAGCGTCAGCCGGTTAAAAAAGCCGGTGTGGGCGGCGAAGCGGTTAAACTTGGCTACATCGCCGTAGATGAGGACATCTTCCCAGGGGACAAAGACTTTGTCGAGGACGAAGATGGCGTCGTTTTCGTCCAGCCGGCTGGAGAGGGGGAAGTCGAAGGGGGAGCCGGCCGCGGCGGCGCTGAACTCGTAGGAATGGCGGCAGATCAGCTTGACGCCGGGGGCATTCATCGGGATGAAGCAGGCGACGGCAAATTCCCGCTCTTTGATGGGCAGGCCGTAATGGGCGATGAAGTTGTAGTGGGTGAGGGCGGAGGCGGTGGCCACCACCTTGGCGCCGGAAAGGATCAGGCCGCTGTCGGTCTCCTTTTCGACGCGAACGAGGATATCGCGCAGCTCGGTTTCCGGCCGGTCCCGGTCAATCGGCGGATTGACAATCGCGTGGTTGACGTAATAAAGTCGTTCCTGCCCCTGCTGATACCAGCGGCGCGCATTGTCGGCAAAGGGAGCAAAAAACTCCGCATTGGCGCCCAGCGTGCCGATAAACGACGCTTTGTAATCCGGGCTGCGCCCCATCCAGCCGTAGCTGAGGCGCTGCCAGCCGGCGATGGCGTCGCGCGCGGCGACCATCTCTTCGCGGGAGCGGCTGAGGCGGAAAAAGGGATGGGTGAACGGCGCCGCAAACTCGGATTCAGCCCGCAGCGCCGTGTTGGCCGGATCGTGGCTGGCATCATACAGGCGGGCCACCATGCGAGCGCTGTTGCGGAACGCCGGGTGCTGGCTGACATCGGCCACGCGCCGGCCATAAATCCAGACTTCACGATCATCTTGCAGGCTCTGAAGGTATTCGGCGCCGGTAAAGGGTAGGGGCTGGCTCATCAGCTTGTTCGTCCTCGCGCTTGGGATTGCTGCGCTGAGTTTGCCATGAGACAACGATGGGGGCAAATCATGGCGGGGGCAAGCGGAGGCGGCGGTCGTCGGGCACCAGCGACAGCGTAGAAAAGCCAGAGCCTCCCCGGCATGATGCCGGGGCTGGGGGCTTCTGAGTAACCGGATTGCAGGAGAGGAAGCAGGGATTCCCAAAAACATATACGGGATATCCCTAGGTCAGGTGCGGGAACTCCACCTGCCGTATAGATAAGCAATTTTGTAGGATGTTAGCAAATGTTGTTAGGCTCTGCGCCAACCCGATAAAAGGCTTGAAGTGCGGGGCTGATTTACAGTGAGGTTCAAGGAGTGTCATGTATAAAGAACTAGAAAGTCGGTACAACGACAAACTCTCGGACAGTGACATTGTCGAGACTTTGAATGAGCTAATCACCATCTGCCTGGACGGTGTCGCGGGTTATGAAATGGCTGCTGAAGCGGCCGACCGCGAACGCAGCCGGGTGATGTTTCAGGCCTACGCCGGCCAACGGCGTGTTTTTGCCGAACAACTGAGTGCCTTCGTTAGCCAGCATGGTGGCAAGCCGGCCAGGAACGAACATATCGCCGGTGAATTGCATCAGGCCTGGCTGGGCCTGCGGGCGGCGCTTTCGGGCGGCGACTATGCCATTCTGGCAGAGTGTGCCCGCGGAGATAGCTACGCGGTCGCCAAGTATCATGAAGCGCTGGAAGCTGAACTGCCTGAGGATATCCATGAAATCGTGCAGGAGCAGTACAGTGAAATCAGTCAGGCCCAGGCCAAGATGAATGATTTGGCCACGCTCGCCTCTTAGAGGTAAAGTACCCAATCGAAATTTTTGGCCAATCTGGCCGCTTTATAAGTCAGAGTTCTGGTCATGATCTCATGGTCAGGACTCTGGCGTTTGTTATGTTAGGAAGCCGGACATGAACAGGGAAGTCTACGTCGAACTATTAAATAATCCAGCGCATCTGGAGATGGCACTTTCCCTGGCCAGGTTAGGTAGCTGGCATTGGCAGGCCAGTAACAACCAGCTCTATTTTGATGCCAACATGGCTGCGTTGATTGGTATTGAGGGAGCCCATCCGCGCCGGTTGGGCGAGTTTTTTCGCTTCGCGCGGCCGGAGCAGGCTGAGGCATTTATCCAGCAATGGGAAGGGGCCGTTACCCGCGGGACCGAGATCGCATTCCAGGGGTTGGTTCGCCGTGGGGATGAATCGGTTTGCCACCTGGAAATCATTGGCCGGCCTCAGCTTGGCTCTGACAACGAGGTTGTGGCGATCGCCGGGGCGGCGCAGGATGTGAGCCAGCGCGTGGGCATGTTGCAGGCTCTGCAACGAAGCGAAGAGCGGCTGCGAGCTATTTTTGAGGGAAGCAGCCATGGCATCCTTTTGTTGGGTGTCAAAGGGATGATTTTGCAGAGTAATCGTGCCTTTGTCAGGATGGTCGGCCAAAGCGCGACGAACCTGGTGGGGCAGCGAATTCAGAGCTTGTTGCTGGACGAAGATGAGCCGGGCTTTTCAATGGTCTTGTCGCGTTTGTTGGCGGATCCGGCCGGTATACCCCGCGTGGCCGAATTGCGCTGCCAGGATGGGCGAGGGGGCTTGTTCTGGGCCGAGATTACCCTGACTGTGGTACGCAATGAAGCGGATACCCCCCATCGGATCATCGCGATCGTTGAGGATATCAGCGAACGACAGGCATTGGCAGCTGAGCTGGCATCGGTGCGCAACCGGCTGGCTCGGAGCCGGGATAGGGCCCAACTCTTTCTGGCTCAGGAACTACACGATGGGCCCGTTCAGGATTTGCACGCAGCCCGTTTTCAGCTCCAGGCGTTGCGCCATCATGTCCACTCGGACATGGCCCGTACCCTGTTGGAAAAGACCCAGGATCTGTTTCAACACTCTATCGATGCCTTGCGTGCCATCATGGGCGAATTGCGCCCGCCTGCCCTGGCGCCATTTGGTCTGGCCGCCGCCATCCGCTCCCACGCCGAGCGCTTCCAGGCTATCTACCCTGCCATCCGTGTGCGGTTGGATCTGGTTGATGATGGTCAACAGTTGCCAGATGATACCCGCCTTGGTATGTTCCGGGTGACTCAGGAGCTCATGAACAATGTGGCCAAACATGCTCAGGCGAACAATATCTGGGTAAAATTGACCATCGTGGATGACAGGGCTTTTCTGACAGTTCGGGATGATGGCATTGGTTTTGAACCGCCGGATCGGTTAATAGAACTGGCGCGTGCCGGTAGCCTGGGTATTATCGGTGTTGTCGAACGGGTTACTGATCTGGATGGCGCCCTGGATGTAAAATCTGCGCCTGGGGAAGGGACGACCATGATCGTC
The DNA here is from genome assembly GCA_020634575.1 of Ardenticatenales bacterium. The sequence goes on from JACKBM010000051.1 coordinate 11,796, forward strand.
GCTGTGCCGATCAAGCTAGTGAAGGAAGCACAATATGAGTGAGATACGTGTTTTGTTGGTTGATGATCACCCCGTGGTGCGGGATGGTATTCGCACCATGATTGAAGCCGATCCCAACATCACCGTAGTTGGCGAGGTCGGGAGCGGGCGGCAGGCATTGGCCGCGGTTGCTGAACTGGCCCCGGATATCATGCTATTGGACATGGAAATGCCGGACATGTCCGGTGTGGAAGTGGCGCGGCAGCTTCATCAGCAGCGCTCTGCAGTGCGTATTCTGGCGTTGAGTGCGTATGATGATTCTGGTTATATCCGCAGCCTGCTGAGCAATGGCGCCGCCGGTTACCTGACAAAGGACGAGGCCCCGGATTTCATTATTGAAGCAATTCAGGGCATCTGGCGTGGCCAGGAAGGCTGGCTGAGCCGCCGGGTGGCCGCACGGCTGACCATGATGACACGCGATGGCGATCAGGAAGAGTACGGGCTGACGCCGCGCGAGATGCAGGTGTTAAAATCCATGGTGAGCGCCAACACCAATCAGGAAATCGGCATCGAGCTGGGGATCAGCGACAAAACTGTCGAAAAGCATCTGGAATCGATTTATCAGAAATTAGGGGTTGCTTCCCGGGTGGAGGCGGCTGTTATGGCCGTTCGGGAAGGGTTGGTAGATTAAAAAGCCAGGGCCTGTATGCAGGCCCTGGCTAAAGTTGCCGTATTTTAGACTGCGGCAAGTTCCTGGTGTTCTACAGCTGCCAGGTAGCAGGTCATGGTGCCACTTTCATGTCCCAGGTCAGCCACCGCTTCGCGATCGATGGCGCGTTTCTCACGGACAGGTCCTTCAACATAAACGTAGCTTAAGCTAAAGCCCTTGATTCGCCCCTGCTGATCAAACATCAGGTCATCGATGATGCCAACGGGTGTCGAACCCGTGGTGGTGATGTTGCGCCCCTGTATCTCATCCCGCCGGACCCAATCTTTGGCGATGAACTGTTGACCTTCACGAAGCGCCGTCGGGCGATTTACCAGCACGGCGTCCGGGCCCACTGTCACGATATCAGCCTGGTCGATGGTCAGGGGAGTGCGGTCAAGCAAGCCTTTGACGCCCAGGTAAAGACCTGTGATGGCATTCATTTCCTTATCGGTATAAAGGTCCTTTACATGGCCGATAATTTCGCCGTTGCTGACCGATACGATAGGGTTGCCAGAAAGATCTTTGCCATAAAGCATATAGGGTGTTTCTCCTTACTTGGTTCATTCAAGAGCTGAATGAAATTGAATAATCTGCCTTTATCTTATCAGGCAGCGGGGGAATGTTGAACCAGGTGTTTCCCTTGTCTGACATCAGGAATTACCTGGGGGCATCAGGGAATTCCCCCATTTTGCCACGGCTAATACCGTATCCACGTCCCGACCAGCCTGCGGTAAAGTAAAAAGGTCGATGCGCCTAAATGGCCAGCATGGACTCGTATCAGCGCTTATCAAGGAGAGATTTTTGTTACTGACAATTGCGGAACTAAAAGAATACGAAGTTGAGACGACGGATGGGGCAACCGGCCGGATCAGCGATCTTTATGTAGAGGATGGCTTCTGGTTTGTCCGTTACCTGGTTGTGTCCAGCGGCACCTGGCTCAATCAACACGAGGTCCTGCTTCTGCCAGATATCATCGCTGAAGCCGAGACGACGTCCGGGCGGCTCCACATTAAGCTCACCGAACAGCAGCTGCTGGATAGCCCCCCGCGCGAGCGTCATTTACCCATTTCCCGTCAATATGAAGAACAGCTCGCCGACCATTATGGTTGGGCGCGTTACTGGCTGCCGGCGACGCTGCTGGGCAGCGGCCACGCCCCCACCTTGCCGGTGACGACGACTGGTGAAAAGCCGCTAACTCCGAGTGATGGCGGCGAGCCGGTGCTGCGCAGCCTGAATGAACTCCTCAGCTACGAGCTGCGGGCCCAGCCGAGCGCGACGCTGCCGCTGGCTGACATGGTCCTCAGCACGCGTAACTGGCAGCTGCGTTATTTGCTGGTGGCGGAAGAAGGGGTGGGGGACCGGCCGGTTTCCCTTGACTTTGTTTCCCAATGTAGCTGGGAAGAGCGGGCCATCCAACTCTCCCTGACGCCCGCCCAGATCCAGCAGCAGGAGCCCTATCTGCCAGGACCAATCATCGGCCGGGAGTGATAAATTAACCAAAAGGGACCAGCGTGCCCGCACGCCGGCCTCTTTTGGTAATGGTTTGGCTACAACCGGGCCAGGATCTCTTCTTGTGGCGCCATCACCACCCGCTGTTCGGTGATAGTGGGCGGCACGATCTCCACGCCCCACTCCTCAAAGCGAGCCAATGACAGTTTCGTCTGCGGATGGGCCCATAATCCCTTGTTGAACGAGGGCGCAATAATAATGCGGCAGCCGGCTCCCAACGCATCCGCGATCATGGCGGTGGCCAGGTTATCCCCCAGCCCCAGGGCGATCTTGTTGAAGGTGTTGAAGGTGCAGGGCGCGACGAGATGGACGCCAAACGGGAATCGATCCAGCGGGTCCTGCCGGTACTCATGCACCCAACGGTTACCCTCAACCGCCATCAACGGCGCCGGCGGTGTCACCAGGCTGAGATTGGGGGTAGGCACAGTGTACAGGGTATAACCCAGCGCCACGATGCCCCGCATCAAATCCGGCACCCGCACAGCACTACCCGCTCCGGTCACATACAAAAACAATGCCTTTTCATCAGACATCAAACGACTTTCCTCTCAAAGAAAAGCCACGGATTAACACAGATTTTGCACGGATTCTTCTAAACAAAAGAAATCCGTGTCGCATCTTTGCTAATCCGTGGCTAAAAAACTACTCCACGCTGGTGATGATTTCGGTGTTGCGGATGTCGCGGTTGCCCTTATAGGTGTCGTTGTCCTGGCGGAAGAACGGTTCACCAATAACATCGGCAAAGTGGGCCGAGAACAGCTCCGTCGCGACGGCGTAGACCATCGGCGAGAACGCTTCCTTGACCTGGCCGACAACCGGCAAGGCCCAATCCGCATTGGCCCCGACCACCGTATCCCCTTCCGGGGCGATGGCGATCAGCTGGCGGCCCAATTTCTTGAGCGGCGGAATCAGATCGCCGACGCGGGCATGGCCGCGATAGCCGGGCGAGATCAGGAAGGTGGGAATCTGCGGTTCAGCCGAGCTGAAGAATTGCAGATGGGCATATTCCTCAGACTCCTGCCCCATCCCATTGACACCGGCCGCTTCAATTAGCTTGGCTGCCCCAAACATCGCCGTAGCAAAGTTCGGGCCGTCGCCGACAAAGACAAAGCTTTTCTCATTGGCCACAGCCTCAGCCAGCTGACGGGTTTTGCCATCCACGGCGGCAATTGTCGCTTCGATCGCATCCGCGGTTTGCAGCAACTCCTGGCGCAGCTTGGCTGCCTCGTCCTGCGAGTAGCGGTCCTGCACCTCACCGATGCGGATAGCCAGCAGATACAGCGCCATCAACGACATCCGGTAAGAGCGGACGCCAGGGGCAAAGCCAAACTCGGGGATGGTGCAGTCGAGCGTGTGCTGGCACATCTGGGCCAGCGGCCCTTCCGGGTTGGCCGTGATGGCCAGGGTCGGCACGCCCTGCTGGGCGAAGAGGCCGACCGCTTCCCGGGTCCGGGCCACGGTGCCGGAGACGGAGATACCAATCACCAGCGGATTGTGGGGGAAATAGGATTGCCTGTAAGGGGCGACATAACGCGCCTTCATCGCCCGAATCGGGTCGGTCGGGATGCCGGCGAGCTGCTCAAAGGCGAGCTCGGCCGCGACGCCCGCCATGTGGGAGTCGCCGCAGCCGGTGATGACCACCTGCTTGATGTTGATGATGTCCTCGTGACTGGTAAACGTCCGGACCTGTTTATCCAGACCCCTGAACGTGTCCCGAATCATCCCGGGCAAACTGTATACCTGGGCAAGCATGCCATTGTTTTCACTCATAATTACTCCTGTTGCCTTTCGGCTAAGAATTGGTTTACATCTGTAATGGTTGGCAGGTTGCCCCTCGGCCCCAGGCCGGTGACGGCGATGGCCGCGGCGGCGTTGGCGAAGGTGAGGCATTCTGCCAGGGAATCCCCGCTTAACAGGCGGGACAAAAAGGCGGCGTTAAAGGTGTCGCCGGCGCCGGTCGTGTCCTGCACGTCCACCTGCCAGCCGCCGACCTGATGCGCTTCGTCGGCGGTGACGGCGATGCTGCCGCGCGGGCCGAGGGTGACCAGCACCATTTCCGGCCCGTAGGCCAGCAGCTTGCGGGCGCCCTCGATCGTGGCCGCCTCGCCGCTGCTGGCGACCAGGCCACGTTCGTTGAAGGAGGCGATGTCAACGTGGCCGAGCATCTCTTCGAGCACCGGCCGGTTCGCCCCCACCGACGACTCGACGTCAATCATCACCTTCACATCATTGGCCCGGGCAATTTGCGCCATCCGGTTGAAGCGCGCGCCCGGGCTTGGCATCGTGTGCACCGCTCGCGTCTGCGCCAGGACCTGCTGCAGATAGGCGTCATCGTACTCAGAGCTGAAGGAAGGGACGACGATGATGGAGCGCTCACCAGAGGGCTCGATGAGAATGACCGTAAACGGGGAGACGCCGCCCGGCTTGGTCAGGATAAACTCCGTGGCCACGCCGTAAGCGGCAAAGTCAGCTACGATCTCCTGCCCCGAAACATCCTCACCAACGGTGGCCAGTGAGGCCACCCGCATCCCCAGCCGGGCGACGGCGCAGGCGAAGTTGGCGCAGGGGCCGCCTGGCAGCCGGCCAACAAACTCCGCCACCTCTTTCTCACCATGACCGGGCAACCGCGGCACTTTCATGACCAGATCCATGTCGACGCCATCCAGGGCGATGATGTCGTAAGGACGATTGGCGGTATGGGCGGGCGCAAAATTGTTCATGGCAAAGCACCTCAGACGAGGGGTTGGATTAAGGGTTGGATGGCTTGAGTGCGGGCCTGCGCCTCAGCCAGGGTCTCTGGCTGTAGCGGGCGCGGTCCAATCTGTTCGATGGTCATCGCCGCACTCACACTGGCCTGGGCCGCCGCCTGGACGAGGCTGCCGCTGCTGACCCAACCTGTCAGAAAGCCGCCACAGTAGGCGTTGCCGGCGCCGGTGACATCGACCACCTGGGCTGGGGCAGCCGGGACCTGCCAGAACTGGTCCGCCTCGCCGTCATAAACAAGGCTGCCTTTGGCGCCCTGGCGCAGGTTGATGAAGCGGGGGCCAAAGTGGGCCAGCTCACGGAGCTGATCCTGGATCGGCCGGTCCCCCACCAGATGGCGCAACTCTGACTCGCCCGGCGAGAAAATCGTGAAGTAGGCCAGACATTGCTGAATGATGCCCAGTTCGGCCGCCGTGATGTCCTCGCCGACAATCGGCTCGGCGCTGAGCAGGATGCCCGCTTCGTGCAACTGCCGGACGCGGGCCAATTCGCTCTCGCTGCCCCGGCCCAGAAAATGAGCCCAACGAATGTCGGGATCAACCGGCTCAGCCTGAACAACATCGACCAGCTGGGCGTTCCAATCGCCACGGGTGACACGGGGGATCTGGGTGCGCGTGCCGTCCTTTTCAAAGAGCTGCCAGGCCCGCGGTGTGGGGCGCTCATTGACGATGAGGCCACGCCCGTCCAGCCCGATTTCGCGCAGCGAACTGGCGTCAAAATCAGGACCGACCGCCGCATAAATGACCACATTTTCCTGCCACAGCCGCATGCCGCTGACGGCATAAAGCCCGCCGCCACCCGGCCGGCCCATGGCGCTGCGTCCATCCGGAAAAATGACATCATCGAGGATGATGCCCCAGCTGGCAAAAAGAGTCATCCTGGCACAGATCTGGGTCGCTCGTAACCGGCGGCCACTTTCTGCGCCGCCAGGGCGATGCTGAGTTCCTGTAAAGGCAATAAAGTGAGCAGCGGGCTGAATGGCTCCGCCACTTCCGGCAGGACCAGCCCATCCGGGCCATCCACCAGGTCGGCCAGCGGCCCGCTGGTGATGGGTAGCAGCCGGGAGCCCCAGGCGCGGACAACGCGGGCGGTGTCGCGGCAGCGACTCTCGGTTGCCGTCGCGGGGGCAATCAGCACCACCGGGTCGCCAGCCGCCAACACGCCGATGCGCAGCGCGTGGTTGAACTCCTCAACCGTGAGCGGCATGCCGGCATCCTGCGGCCCTTCCGCCAGCAGCGCTGAGCCATTCTGAGCCACTGCCCAGCTGGGACCGCCGCCGACAAAGGTAAACGCCTTGCCCGCCAGAGACGGCACGACCGCCTCCGCCCACTGTTGGCCCTGCGCCAGCACAGCCGTCATCTGCTCAGGGATGCTCGCCAGGGTCGCCTTAAGCTCGGCGGCTCTGGCCCCATCCAAATGCCCCCGCGCTTCGCCAAAGGCGATGGCCAGGGCCAGCAGCGTGGTGATGGTTGCCGTGGTGGTCTGGCAGGGCCAGCCAACCTTGGCGCCATGGGGGATGAGGGCAATGGGTGGTTTGGCAACAAATGGATTGGTTTCGGCCGGATTGTCGGTCACGCCGATTACCATCGCCTCGCTGGCCAGCGCCCGGTCCAGCGTGTCCCAGGTTGTGGTCGGCCGGCCGCTGGAGCTGATGACGAAGTGGGCAGTCCGGGCGTCCACGCCGGGCCGGCCGTAGGCAGCATATTCGTACGCCTGCAGCGGCACAAAAACGACGCCGGCGTACTGCTCCCAGGCCAGCTGTACTGCCTGGGCCGCAAACCAGGAGTCGCCGGAGCCGCTGGCCAGTACCTGGCTAATCTGGCGCGCGGCCATGGCGGCGGCCAGTTCATTGATCTGTGGACCCAGCTCAGCCAGGACGCGGGCCATGACCTGAGGTTGGGCCGAAACTTCTTGGCGCGTTGCCGAAATCGGCATCATCGCGGTATCGTCAGACAAAGGATCCCTCCTGCTCTGTTGAAGGCTATGATGGGTTAAGGGTAGGTCGCCAGCGTGTCCAGGAAAAGTTCCCAGAAGCGATCTGCATTCACGGCCACGGCGACTTCGGCATTGGGCTTGCTGCCATACCGTTCACCGCTGTCGGTTGTGCGCCGCCGATAGTCGCAGACGGTCATGCCGTAGGTGTGCTCACCCTTGAGTTCGACAGCGACATGCATCTCTTCAAACTCGACGATGTCCTTGTCGATCAGCACGGCCACAGCCAGCGGGTCATGCATGGAACCGCCTGACAGCCCATAGAGCTTTTTGAGCCGTTCGCTGTAGAAGTCGAGCATCTGGGCCACGGCGGTCGCGGTGCGGCCGCCCATGCCGCGGATCTTGTCGCGGATGTCGGGCGTAGCGGCGACCTGGCGGGTCACATTCAGCCCCAGCATCTTGATGGGGATGCCGCTTTCGTAGACCAGGTGGGCCGCTTCGGCATCAGCCCAGATATTAAATTCGGCTGTTGCCGTGACATTGCCTACGGTCGTGGAGCCGCCCATCAGGCTAATGCCACTGATGTGGTCCACCAGGTCCGGATAACGGCGCAAGGCGGCGCCGACGTTGGAGAAGGGGCCAATGGGCAGCAGATGGAAGTTGTCATGCTGTTTGGCGACGTCATAGATGAAGTCGACGGCATGTTCCGGCCGGATCGGCACTGTCGGTTCGTGCAGTTCGGGGCCATCCAGCCCGGTTTTGCCATGAATTTCGGGGGCGTGTTCGGCGTTGCGCAGGATCGGCCGGTCCATTCCGGCGGCAATCGGGATATCGGTGATCTCGGCGAGTTCAACGGTAAAGCGGGCATTTTTGGTGGTCAGCGGTAGGCTGACATTACCGTGGACGGTCGTAATGCCTTTCAGATCCAGGGTGCGGGCGCCCAGAAGTATTGCCATGACATCGTCATGGCCAGGGTCACAATCGATAATCGCGGGAATGCCCATTTAGGCCTCCATTAAGCGTTGTTGGTAAAGGTTCAGGAAACGTTCGTGGTCGACGTCGACGCAGACATGGACGTTGGGCTCTTCGGCCGGGTTCAGCCGCCAATCGGCCGTCGTGTGGCCAAAATTCACCGGACTGGCCGTCTCCACATGGACATAAAGATGGCGCGTGGTGAACAGGCTCGGGTCGATCACATAGGCCAGGGCGGATGAGTCATGGACATAAAGGCCATCCAGCCCGGTGGACTGCTTGTAGAAGCCCATGTAGTGCGGCAGGATCTGGCCGATAAAGTCGGTGTACTTGTTGCCGGCCGATTTCAGATGTTCCACGTAGGCCGGCGTCATGATCGACATCCGGGTCACATCCAGCCCGACCATCGTCACTTTCCAGGGCGCTTCAAAGACAATTTTGGCCGCTTCGGGATCATTGCGGATATTGGCTTCGGCGGTGGCTGAGGCGTTGCCTTGTGCATTGGCGGCGCCGCCCATCAGCACAACTTCTTTGACGTTTTCGGCGATCTTTGGTTCCAGCATGACGGCCAGAGCAATGTTCGTTAACGGGCCCAGCGGGACCAGGGTGATTTCACCGGGTGAAGCCATGACCGTATCGACAATAAACTGGGCGGCGCGCCGGGGATCTGTGGTTCCCTTGGGGGCCGGGAAGTCAACATTGCCCAGCCCATTGCGCCCATGCACCATCCAGCCCATGCCCTTGAAGGGGCGGAGCAGGGGGGTTTCGGCGCCGCGAGCGACGGGGACATCCGGCCGTCCGGCCAGCTCTACCAGCCGCAGGGCGTTAGCGGTTGTGATTTCACTACCACCATTGCCAAAAATAGTTGTCAGACCGACGATTTCAACTTCGGGCGAACAGAAAGCAAACAGAATCGCCATCGAATCATCAACACCAGGATCGGTGTCGATGATGATGCGCTGCGGGACAGGAGAAGATGAAGACATGAAGTGTACCTTGGCTATAAAACTCAAACCGTTCTTGCTGATTCAAGGATCGGCAAGAACGGTTTATATTGAAAATAACAGAACGGGGACCGTTTAGCCTTTAACGCCGGTTTGAGCAACACCCTCAGTGTAATATTTTTGCAGCATTACGAAGAGGATGATAACGGGCACCGAGGCCATGGCTGCCCCGGCAAACCGGCGCCCCCAATAGGTCGTTCGCTGCGTCTGTGTCAACGCTAGTGTGACCTGGATAACCTGGATGTTTTTGTCGCTAACGGCGATCAAGGGCCAGAGGAAGAGATTCCAGATGAACTGGAACTCCAGGAGCGACATCGTAATCAGGCCGGGAATGGACAGCGGCATAATGACGTGGCGTAGAATCTGAACGTAGTTTGCGCCGTCAACAATGGCCGCCTCATCCAAATCGATTGGGATTTCCCGGAAAAACTGAATCAAGGCAAAGATGACAAACGGGCTGGCAAACCAGGGCAAGATCATCGCCCAGTACGTGTTACCAAAGCCCAGTTGTTTCACCACAATGAAAAGCGGCACCAGCGTGACCTGGATTGGTACAAACAGCGTCGCAATCACATACAGGAGGATGACGTTTTTCTTCGGGAACGGCAGGCGCGAGAAGAAGAAAGCCGCCAGCGTATTGAAGATCAGGCTGGCTACCACTACCGCAGCCGAAACGACAAAAGAGTTCCACAAACTTCTCTGGAACTGCAAACCTTCGCGGGCGCCAACTTCGTTCAGGCCCATGACGGTCTGATAATGTTCCAGGGTCCATTCACCGGATCTGGGCAGAAAGGTGTTAATAGTCAGTGGGAAGAGATTGGCCAGAATTTCACTTTCTTGCCGAAAGCTGGCCAATACGGTCCAGATGAACGGAGTCAGGAAAACGATGACGAGGAACAGATAACCTAGCCAGCGGATGATATCCCAAAGCCGGATTGAGAAGAATTTCTTGGCAAATGCAGCTGTCAGTGTGACAGGTGGTGCCGCTTCATATTGGCTTTCGCGGGTGCTTTGTGTTGTAGCCATATCCGACTCCTAATAGTCCGTATTCAAAAGCTTCATCTGTCCAAAACTGATTATCAGCAAGATGATCAGGGTTACCATCGACAAAGCGCTGGCATAGCCCATGTCCTGGAACAGGAACCCCTGCTGATAAATGTAATAGACGATGACATTGGTGGATTCCAGCGGACCGCCTTTGGTCATTTGGAAGACGGGGGCGAACAGCTGGAAAGAGAAGGCAACCTGTGTGACCAGCACAAACATCAGGACCGGCCGCAGCAAGGGCATGGTGACATTCCAGAACCGCTGCCAGGTACTGGCGCCATCAACGGTGGCTGCCTCGTAGTAAACACCTGGAATGCCTTTAAGGCCTGCCATTAAGATGATCATACTGAAGCCAACGTCCTTCCAGATCATCATCGCGCTCAACGTCGGCAAAGCTCGCGTCTCACTGGAAATGAAGCGCACTTTGGGTAACCCCACTGAGACCAGGATACTCTGGAACAACCCCTGTTCCGAATGCAGCATCAAGGCCCAGATGATGGAGACTACGATAATCGAGGTCACCATCGGCGCCATGATGGCTGAACGCACAATTGAAGATCCAATGGATTGTTTGGACAGGAAGATAGCCAAAAGCAGGGCCAGCGCAACCTGAAGCGGTATTTTGAGCAAAACAAAGATGAAGGTGACTTTCAACGAGTTCCAGAAGGAATCATCACCGAACATACGAATGTAATGATCCAGGCCGACGAAACCCCGATAACCGCCCAACAGACTGTAATTATGCAGACTGGAGTAGGCCGCTGACCCAATGGGATAGTAGCGGAAGAGCGTGAAGTTAATCAGAGCAGGCAATACAAACAGGAATGCGATGATGTAATTGCGGCGGCGCCAGGTAAAAAAGCGACTAAAAGAAGAGCCTTGCGTTTGAATGGGTGCCGTTGTCGTCATAATCTTATACTCTTGATAACTTGCTAAACACTCCTGCGAAGATAGGCCTCAACAGGGAAAACCTGCTTTCGCAGAAGTGCTTATGAAAAGGGGACAGTGAGAAAAGAGAAAGGCAAGGTTGAGAGTTGCCCCTCAACCTTGCCTGATAATTTTAGAACGTGATTACTCGTTCCAGCCTGAGTACTTGGCGCAGGCATTATCCATATCCTGAGCAGCCTGCTCTACGCGAGCGGCCACATCAAGATCTTCAGCTGACTGCAAGTCCTGCAGCAGCACAGCAGCGATCTGCTGATACTCCGTGTAGCACGGGGTCTGAATGCGCGGTACGCCGATTTCCTGCAGACCCTGGGCAAACAGTTCCTGCGGATACTCGTTGTATTCTGGCAGTTCATTCAACAGGTCGAAGCGGGCCGGCAGCTGGCGAACGTTGTCGTACCAGATTTTGGCGCCGATTGGGCCGGTGATGAATTTCACCAAAGCAGCAGCCACATCTTGATGCTCGGAGTTCGGGGAAACACCGTAGTGCCAGGAACCAGTGTGACAGAGCTCAGCACCGCCTTCCATGTACGGGATACCGGTCACGCCGTAGTTGAAGTCCCCGTCCGGATAGAGACGGTTGATCGTACCGATGGCATTGTCCGGGTGAATCACGAAAGCGCTTTGCTTGGTGAAGAAGATGTCCGGGATGGACTCAATCGGAGTCACGGCACGGTCGCCGAAGTGCATGTCACGATACGCCTGGTAGCCGGAAATGGCTTCGGGGGTATCCAGGTAACCAGTAAAGGTGATGCCGTCGGGGCCTACACCTTCATAGGTCGGGGAACCAACTTCGCCCGCACTGCGGCGGATGATGCCCTGCTCGTAGTCGCCGGTCCAGGTGCCCTGACCCCAACGCACACCCCAAACCTCTGGTGTACCATCACCATCTTCGTCGGTTTGTGTGGCTTCCCAGGCGTCCCAGGCTTCCTGAATCGTCCAGCCACGCAGTTCTTGCGGCGGCTGCACACCAGCGGCATCCGTCATGTCTGAGTTGTAGAACATGAGGGAGCAGCTCTGCATGATGGCCGGGGACATAAAGGTACCGAGGTAGGAACCTTCCTCGATGGTCTGCGGCAAGAAGGCATCTTTTTCTTCCTGGGTGAAATATTCATCCAGGGAGATGATGACTTCGTTATAGGAGTAATGCTTGATGTCCGGGCCGTCTGCCTGGAACAGGTCGAAGTCCGCGCCGGAGGCGACGGAGGTTTCGATCTTGGGGAACAGCTCAGCAAAAGGCGTTACATCCAGGTCGACCTGGACATTCGCATATTGCGGTTCAGCTTCCCGCCAGGCGTCAAAGATCTCATTGTAGGTAACAGCATCTTCTGGGGCGCAGCAGATGACGAACTTCAGCGTGAGCTCCATCGCTTCATCACCCGTGTCACCAGCGGTGTCACCTTCATCGCCAGAGGTGTCGCCCTCATCGCCAGAGGTGTCACCCGAGGTATCGCCTTCATCAGCACCTTCTTCGCCTTCATCACCGCCGCCACAGGCGACGATGGCAGTGGCCAGAATCAAAGAAAGCAATACCATGATTAACCAACGATATTTCTGCAGTTTCATTCTAAATTCTCTCCTCCGAATGTACGGCAATATCACAGGAATAATTGGGAAGTTTCGGTAAAACTGTGTAACTCGAAATAGAAAACCTCCTTAGATCAAACGGTGCATATTGTCCGATAGACTCAGCAATGTTAGGGATCTTGTCATAAATAGAGGGTTCACGTTCGGTCGGCGTCCATCTATTTAATTGTGGGTAAACAATTACAGCGAGCCAGGTGCTAACCCGCTATCAACTTGACCAGTACACGCCGTTGGCGTGGACCGTCGAAGTCGTACAAGAAAATTCCCTGGGAGTGACCCAGAAGAAGTTTTCCGTCTTCGAAAAATACAGTTTCGCTATTGCCAATTAGGGTTGCTTTGATATGCCCGGCGGCGTCGGCTGGGGTATCAAAAACATGTTCAAAATCGGTGCGCGTGGGGACAAGACGGCGGACATCGCGGAGGATGTCATTGCCGGTGGCCGGATCAAGATAACTATTGATCGTGATCGCAGCCGTCGTGTGAGGGACGACCAGGAAACAGACACCACTCTCCAGACCACTGGCAGCAATCACTTGCTGGACCTGGTCTGTGATGAGTGTGAGGCTATCACCCTTACTACTTTCGACAGATATTGCTTCGTGCATATGGCTACTTTGCCTAACCCTCTGGTTATCAGTTGTATCACGAAAAAGTCAACTAAATGTACATGGCCCCACATGGGGGTAATCAACGATCAATGTTATCAGAACAGGCCAATCTGTCAATCAAGCATACGTAACGGTCCTCTCTGTGAGGATTTTGGTGAGATGTGCATATTTTTGTGTAGATTTCTGCTGGCATTGTCTGTTTTGGGGCCGAAAAAAGTGCGCTGGGTGTGAGACCGGCCGGTTCCACTCGCAAGGCACAACTATCTGACTGTGATAAAATCAGCCGATGCGCCGTATCTTTCCACTCCTACTCCTCGCTATGCTAATCGCCGGCTGCGCCCTGCAACCGATTACCGAACCGCGCCGTCCGGATCCTGATACCGAACCCACCATTGTGCCCACCGCGATTGCCATCGAAAAACCGACTTACGTTGTGGCCCACGGGCCAGTTTCGTCCCAACTTTTCAAATCAGGGCGGGTCGCGCCTGTTACACAAAGTCAGTTAAGTTTTATGATAAACGGGCAAATCGAGGCGCTGCTGGTTGGCAGCGGTACCGTCGTGTCCGCCGGGGACGTCGTGGCAACCCTGTCGACTGCTGCCCTGGAGCAGGCATTGGCAGAGGCGGAAGCGGCCCTGAGCCTGGCCCAGGATCAACTGGCTGTCGCCGCCGAAAATCAGGCGGCTGACCAGCGTCGCGCCGAAATTGCCCTGGAGCTGGTTCAGCTTCAGCTGGACTATGCCGTGGACGCCGCCGGTGACACGCCGACTTCTGAACAATCCCTGGCCATCGCCACGCTCCAGCTTCAAGTTGAGCTGGCCCAGCTGAATCTGGCTGAATTTGACGGCGCTCCCGATCCGACCCTGATGAGCCAGGTGGCGCAGGCCCAGGTGGATGTGGAAAATCTCCAGACGCAGATCGAAGAATCGTCTCTGGTAACACCGATTGCCGGGACGGTGATGGTCGTGAACGCGGCCGTGGGTGATGCGGTTGCTGCTGGCGAAACAGTCCTGGTTATCGCTGATTTGAATGAGCTGGAGGTCCAGGTCACGCTCCTGGATCGCGAGCTGCAAACCCTCTCCGAAGGCATGGCCGCCCTGGGTACCATTCCCTCGCGACCTGACGCCAGCTTTGCGATGACCGTTCGCCAATTACCTTACCCCTATGGGACCGGCGCTCAGGGTACGGAAGCGGATACGACAGTGCGTATCTCGTTTGATAACCCGGCCCAGATGACGGATGTGAACATCGGTGATCGCCTGGAGATTGCCATTCTCCTGGAGCAGCATGAGGATGTGCTCTGGCTGCCGCCCGCGGCCATTCGTGAGTTCAACGGGCGTCTGTTTGTCGTCATTCAGGATGGACAATCCCAGCGCCGCGTTGATGTCAAGATCGGGTTGCAAAACGAGAATCAGGTGGAAATCACCTCGGGCGTGTCTGAAGGACAAGTGGTGGTTGGTCCCTGATAATGCGACTCCTATTGCAAATCGCCGCTGTCATACGCGTCACACTCAAGCGTTTGCGAACCCAGCCGGGTATAACCCTGGCCTCCATCGCCGGCCTCACCGTCGCCGTGGTTTTGATGGAGATCGTGCCGCTTTATGCGGATGCCATCAACTTCCGCATCCTGGAAGAACAACTGGCGACGCTTGATGAAAACCGCCGCCCGCCCTGGTCCTATATTTACACTTACATCGGCAACTGGCATGGCGACGTTGAGTGGGAAACCATCCAGCCTGCCCGGGAATATCTACATGACCAGGCGGGCCGTGATCTGGGTTTGCCGCTTGATTTTATGGTCCAGCATGTGGAAACAGCCACGTTTCGGCTATTTCCCACCGATCAGACCAGCTACAGCGGCAACGATGACCTGGGCTACGCCAGCCTGGCCACAACCACAGACATTGAAGAGCATATTCAACTGGTGGAAGGCGCTCTGCCCATCGTTCCCAATAGCGCCAATGGGCCGATCGAGGTCCTGATATCGGCGACTTTTGCGGCGGAATCGGGCTGGCAGGTTGGTGAGCAATACCTGATGCTCAATCTCGGCCGAACAGTCGACGGGCCCAACTTCATCGCCCAGGTTGCCGGTATCTGGGAGCCGCGCGATGCCGCCGAACCTTTCTGGTTCTACGGCCCCAACGCCTTTGACGACCTGTTCCTTGTGCCAGAGGAGACCTTTGCCAACGTCATCTCGCCTGTTTTGGGTGATGAGGTGAATTTTGTTCTCTGGTACCTGGTGATGGACGGCAGTAATGTTGGTACGGAACAAATCGATCGGCTGGTTAGCGGCGCTGCCCGCATTGAGCGCACCGTGGATGTGCTGTTGCCGGAGGCGTCCTCCTTTATCGCGCCAACCAACAATCTCCATTTTTACCGCCAGGCGGTGGCGGAACTTTCCCTCCTGCTCTTTTCATTCAATGTGCCGACCATCTGGATGACCCTGGCCTTTATTGGCCTGGTCGCTGGTCTGGCGGTGAGCCAGCAACGTAACGAAATCGCCATTGTTCGCAGCCGCGGCGGTACGCGTGCGCAGGTGATCGGCATGGCCGTTGTGGAAGGCATTTTGTTGGGTTTGATGGCCTTCGTGCTGGGCACCATCCTGGCGCTCTGGCTGACGCAGTTGCTGGGGCAGGCGCGCAGCTTTCTGGATTTCTCCGGGTCAGCCACCGTGCGTATGAACCTGACCCGGCAGGCGGTCTACGCCGGGATTCTGGCGATCTGCCTGGCCCTAGTGGCCCGTATTATCCCGGCAATTGTCGCCTCGCAGCATAACATCATCACCTATAAACAGGAACAGGCCCGGTCTACCGCGCCGCCCTGGTGGCAGAGAGCCTGGATTGATTTAATCCTGGTGGCCATTGCCGGTTACGGTTTCTACGTATTGCAACAGCAGGGCGGTCTGACCCTGAGTGAAACCAGCACAACCGCGGACCCATTCCAGAATCCGCTGCTTTTGCTTTTGCCGGCGCTGACCATTTTTGCCCTCACCCTTCTCTTCCTGCGCCTTATCCCCTGGCTCATGCAACTCCTCGGCTGGCTGATTGCCCAGGGGAATAGCATCAGTCTGCTGCAAGCCGTCCGCTACCTGGCGCGTACACCGCGCTATTACACGACACCACTGGGCCTGCTGGTTCTGACTGTTGGCCTGGCCGTTTTCACCGCGTCTTTTGCCCGCACCGTGGATTTGCAGCTCTATGACCAGAGTTTCTACCAGATTGGGGCGGACATTAACCTGGTGACGGTCCCGCCTTCGCCTATCGGGTTTGGTCCGCAGGTGAATGCCGATGAGCTGTTGTTTACTTTTCTGCCCGTAACGGCCTACGAGCGCCTGCCCGCTGTCGAACATGCCGCCCGGGTGGGCACCTATGAGCTGCAAAGCCAGGTTGATGGCCGGCAGGTGGATGGGCAATTCATCGGGGTGGATCCGGCCGAATTCCACCAGGTTGCTTACTGGCGCTGGGACTTTTCCCGCTACCGTCTGGGCACGCTCATGAACGCCCTGGGGTACCACGCTGATGGCGTACTTGTGCCTGACTCGCTGCTGCGCAATAGCACCCTGAGTATGGGTGACCCCATTCGCTATGAACTGAGCCTCGGTAGCGGCAGCGCTGAATTCGAGGGTGTTGTGGTCGGCAGTTTTGACTATTTCCCGACCTGGTACCCCTCAGACGGGAATTTACTGTTTGTCGGCAATCTGACCAACGTCTTTGAAGTGGCCGGCGGTGAGTTTCCCTATCATGTCTGGGCGGACAGTTCTGGCCCGATTGAGACGGAGTCGTTTCGTCAGGAATTACTGGCCCAGCAACTGTATGGCACCTATTGGGATGAAGCGCGGCCACTGGTGACGGCTGCACAGAGCCAGCCCCAGCGGCAGGGGTTGTTCGGCTTGTTGTCGGTCGGTTTTGCCACCTCGGCTTTGCTGACAGTATTGGGCTTTTTCCTGTACTCGCTTTTTTCGCTCCAGCGGCGGACGGTGGAGCTGGGCATTTTGCGGGCTGTAGGTCTCTCGAAAATGCGGGTGATTCGGCTGGTTGCCTGGGAATTAATCTTGCTGATCGTTTTTGGTCTACTGTTGGGAACGGGGTTGGGTCTGCTGGTCAGCCAGCAATTTATCCCCTTCCTGCAAGTAGGGAACGAAGCAATTGATCTGGCTCCTCCTTACCTGGTGGCCATTGCCTGGGACGCCGTCGGGCAAATTTATATGCTGTTTGGATTGCTCTTTGTGGCGGCCCTGCTGGCGCTTTCCTGGCGCCTGTTGCGCCGGCGCATCTTTGAGTCAATTAAGCTGGGGGAAACCATCTAAAGGTGAACATTGTGAAAAAGATCCTCATTGTCGGTGGCGCATCACTGGATATTTTGCATTTTAGCGGGCAGACTGATGCCTCACCGGGTGGCGCCGGCATGTATACGGCGCTGGCCGCCCGGCGCAATGGGTTGGGCTGGCTTGATGTCGGCATTTATGCCCTGAAGCCTGAGCCGATGCCGGCACCGCTGCAACCTGTCGCTGAGCGCATTCGCTGGGATGGCCCCATCGTACCGCCAGATCAGATCCCTCGCTTTGAATATGAACACAACGAGCAGGGGACCTTTGTGCACAACGCCTTTTTCGGCGCTGAGCCGACCATGGATCCGGCGCACTTACCGGCCGATCTCAGCCCCTATGCCGCCGTCCACGTCATCCCGCTCGGCAATGCGCATACGCAGCTCAGTTTTGTGCGCGCCTGCCGGGAGCGCGGCGCCCGCTTTATTTCGGCGGGTTGCTATGTGAGGGATTTTGCGGACCGGCCGGAAGCCCCCACCGCCGTTTTCCAGGAAACCGACGCCCTGTTTCTCAATGAACGCGAGGCCAACATTTTCTTTGGCTCTCTGGATAACGTCAAAACGGCCCCTGGCAAACTTGTTTTTGTAACCCTGGGTGAACAAGGGGTCCTGGTAGTCCAGGGCGAATGGCAGACCCACGTCAGCGGCAACCCTGTTGCCGCTCTCGACCCGACTGGTGCCGGCGACACCTTCTGTGGCGGTACCCTGGCTTACCTGGCGCGCGGTGAGCAGCCGGCCCGCGCCGCCCGTTTCGCCATGCCCCTGGCCGCCGAAATGGTGCAGCACAAGGGGCCGACAGCGCTCATTGCCGACACACCAGCGCCATTGCCGCCGCCCTCACCCCGCGTCCGCCTGGATAAGCCGCAAATTGCCCGGGTGGCCCAGCAAATTGCCGGCCTGGATGAGGTCAGGCCCCATGATTTTGCCGGCCCTGATCAGCCGCCCCTGAATCATCCCCATGTGCTTGATCATTTCTTTGCCCTCACCCTGCAACAGTTCAGCTTCTGGTCGACGAAAGATGGTCATTATCACCTGCCGCTCATCGCCCCGATCGAGGGCCAGGTTTTGAAAGGCTCATCCTATATCGCTCAGGCCTATTTCCGGGCCCTCCATAACAACCCCCAGTTTCTTACCGTTGCGGGGCAAGCTAACTGTAGTGAGGACGATCTAAAAGTTGTGCTGCGTTCGGATGAGGGCGAGGATGTGATGCCGGCTTTTCACCTGCATCATGAACTGGCCAACGCTTACGGGCGTGACATGCTGGCGCTTGGGGAGACACCTGAATCGATTCTGGCCAGGTCCAACGCCTCGGCGACGCCGCTGGCAACCTTTTTGCAGATCCTTGATCAGATCGGCGGCTACAAAGAGGACCCGCTACGCAAGAAATCGACACTCCTGGCCATCACCCTCAACCAGCGTCCCGAGCAGTTTCTCCGCTTTGGGCCTGGCGAAGCGGCGCCGCCCATTATCGACTATCATCTGATGCGTTCCTGTTTGCGGACCGGCCTGATTGAGATCGTGGATGAAGATTTGCGGCGCCGGGTGGCGGCCCGGCAGGTCATCACCTTCAGTGATGAGGAACCGATTCGCCAGGCCGCGTATGATGCCATTGATGAAATTGTGCGTCTCTCGGGCAAGTCGATGGGCGCGGTCGATTTTTACTTCTTTGGCGCCCGGTTACGCTGTCCGGAAATGAGTGAACCCCAGTGCGAACTCTGCTCGCTGGATCCCATCTGTGCCAAACGGAAGGAGCTTTTCCAGCCGGTTGTCAGGACTACCTTTTATTAGGATTGCCCTATTCCTGGCGGTAAAGAGCGAAGAAGATCATCCCGATCAGCGCCAGGGCGCCCCAAAAGAAAAAGGCATAAGCCGGGTTTATCAGCGCCAACCGGTTGCCGATCGGTGGCGACAGGATGCCGCCAACCTCCTGCACAGCAAACAGGAACCCAACCGCCGTGCCCGCCAGCGCCGGACCAATCCCTTTGGTATCCGCCACCGTGGTGATCGAGATGCCCATGACGGCGTCAAACCAGATGCCGCTGGTCGCCACAGCTACAAAAACCCAAACGGTTGATCCGCTGGCCATCAGCCAGACTGAGAGTCCAATCATCAGATTGGCGACGAGCAGGAAAGGTTTGCGCCGGCCGATCCGGTCAGATAAGGCCGGAATGGGGATGGCGCCGAAGAGGCTGAGCGTGAAAAACAGCGCCAACGTCTGGTCGGCCAGGTTGGGCGCCCAGCCCTGGGCCCGCAGAAACAAGGGCAAATAGCCGGAAAAGCCGCGTATGCAGCCCCAGAAGCCGAGTTTGCCCAGGGCAATCAGCCAGACATTCCGGTTCTTCATCACCCTGGGTAATTGCGCCAGCAGGGAAGCACTGCCATCCGTCTGATGGTTGATGCCGGGGTAGGCCCAGAACCAGAGGGCAGCAATGAACAAAGTCAGCCCGCCCAAAAAGAAAAAGACATTGCGCCACCCCCCTAACCACGGCGAAAGCAAGCTGGCGGCGGCGGCGGCGCCCAGCAGATAACCCGAAGCAAAACCGGTGGAAATGATGCCATTGGCCAGGCCCAGTTGGGCCGAGGTGAACCATTCGCTGGCGATCTTGTGCAGGGAGACGCCAGCGCCAGGCAGGAAGAGACCCAGCAAAAAGGAAGTGGCCATAAAGGTGTAGAAATCGGTAGCCAGGCCGCGACTACCCCCCATCACCCCAATCATGACGCAGGAAAGCACAAGCAGGCGCCGCGGTCCGATCCGGTCGCCCAGGACCCCACCCAGCAAGCCAAACAGGAGTCCGGTCAGGGAACTGACGCCCCAGACGAGACCAACCTGGACCAGGCTGAGTTGGATGTCATTGGCGATTTCTTCAAAAAGGACGGTGAGGGCCATCGAAGGGATGGCGATGACCACGTTCGCCGTCAGCGCACAGAGCAAGACGATAAGCCAGCGGTACGGGGCCTGCTGGCGGCCTTCTCTCGAACTAAATGTGGGGTTCGCTAAACCAGAAATAATCTGCTTCTCTGCGTGCTGCCGTGAACTGGCTTACTTGTCTGTTTTAGGGTTCCGCTTGCTTGGCTATTGCCTCGACGCTTGTTTTCTGCTGCCGCCACCAGACGATGCTGGCGCCGATCATTAGCGGGAGCAGGCTGATCAGACCCAGGATAAGCGGTGAGTTGTTACCTGGTATGCGTACGGCCCGGTCGCTATCCTGCAGGATGGAGCCATCCGCAGCGCGCAGCCGAATGGTGAAGTTGCGGTTTGCGCTTGTGAGCGGGACACGGTAGCCGACAAAATCAATACGCGGGGTGATTTCTGGCGTGAAGCTGTTGTATTCCAGGATTTCGTAGCCATATTCGCCGCCCGGTGTCTGTTTGACGAAAAAGGCTTGCAAGGGGAGCTGTTCGACCACCCGGCCCCCATCGACCAGTTCCAGGGTGGCGTTTTCGATGGGCTCACCGGCCACCCAGCTCCATTCGCCACTGCCGGCTATTGAGGCGTCTTGCGGATCCTGCAAGCGGGCATAATCCAGGGCCGGGTATTCGCGGGAAACAAACGGCTTAAGGTAAATCACCGTGTTTTCCTCGCCCAGGATGGCGCCTTCCAAATCGTTGGCTTCTTCCGGGAACGTCCAGCGCTGTTCGGGGACCACTTCGTAGCCCACGGCGGTGCGGCGGGGTTCAAAGACCACCAGGCGGAACTCGCTGCCCGGCACAATGGTGCCATCGGCCGCCCGGGTCCGAATGCGGTAATCACCTGGCTCCAACTTGACCGGGAAACCCATATTCAGGCCAGTGCTGAAGGTATTAAATGGCGGTGGTTCCGCCGGCGCTGGGGGGAAATCTTCGGGCGATACGCCGTTGCGCTGCGCTTCCTGAGCCGCTGCGAGCCAGGCCTGGCGGGCGGCCTGATAATCCCGCGAGTTTTGCTGGTAGGCCGCCTGATCCGCTTCAAATTGAGCGTGCGCCGTCTCTGCTGCCGCGCCAATGTAAAGCGAGGGCTTGTTGCCGCTGGCCCGGCCCTGATGAAATTGGATGGTGTAGGTCGTCTGCTCAATTGTGGCGATGGTCTGCAGGCCGCGCACGATCTCCAGGTCGCCTTCAACCACGTCATTACGCACGTTCCAGGAGGCGCGATAATCGTTGGTGATGGGCCAGTAGTAGATGTTGGTGATGCGTGGGGAGAGAATGCTGGTCTCGGTCGACATCAGGTAAATGGTGTCGACCGCCGGCGGGGCAAAGGTGCCGACGACAGCGTCGGGAATGCCGGCGTTGACGCCGTAAACAAAGGCGTCCTGGCGATCTGTGGCCTGGGCCAAAACCAGGGTTGGCGCCAGCAGCAGCAGCAATAACAGGAGCAGACTCCAGCGCCGGCGCTGCTTGAACAAGGTCAGCAATCTCATGGCAACACCCCTCGACGCTTTAACATGCGCACGGCGGCAAACAGCCAGACGGCCGTGGCCACCAGGGCAATGCCGACCTGCTGAACCAGGGCCAGCCAATCCTTATTCAGGGCGGACCTGAGCATGACATCCAGCATGCGGAAAGGCGAGAGCCAGGCCAGCAGCAGCTGGACATTGGCCAGAATGGTGCGGATGAACAGGAAGGCGTCGTAAAAGCGACTGGTTGGCGGAATACTCAGCAGGGCCGTATACGCTGACTGCAACCCCAGCAGGATGAGGATACCGGCTACCAGAATCAGCACGGCGCTCCGGGCCGATGGCGCGGCGGCGGAGACAAACAAACTGAAGGCGATGCTCACACCGGCCGCAAACAAGGTTGGGATAAGCGCCAGCACCAGGTTGAGCGGAATGACAAAATTTGTGCGCCAGGCCAGCAACAACAGGATAGGCAGCGTCAGCGCCACAAACAGGATGTAGATCAGCAGGCCGGCCACAAAATGGCCGCCAATCAGGATGGGCTCGTCGATAGGGGCGAAGAAGAGAATCTGCAGCGAACCCTGTTCCCGCGGCCGGGCAATGGCCAGCGTCGCCTCGACGGCGACCAGGAGCATGGCCAGGCTGAGGGCGGTGAGCAGCGGCCCCAGAAACGGTTCGCCGATGATATTGAGGCTGCTCTCGCCGACAAAGCGTACGGAATTAAAGACAAGCAAGGCGGCGATGCCGACCGAAATAGCGGCGGTGATGTAGATACCCCAGCCAAAAAGCGCATCACGCGCCTGCTGCTGGGCAATGCGACGGATCGCGTTCCGGCGCAGCGAGGCGAGCTGGGGCAGATGGGCTTTAACACTGCTCATGCGGCACCTGCAAGTTGAGCGACATTCTGATGGGTAATGGTGACAAAGGCTTCCTCGAGGCTCATCTGCTGCAGCCCCATCTCGATGATGGTGCCGTTCTGGGCCACAATAGCCTTGAAGATTTCCGGCCGGATATCCTTGCCCCCATTCACATGCACCGCCACGGCCCGCTCCTTGATTTCCACCTGGGTCACGCCCTCGAGGGCTGACAACGAGCCGGCCAGCCCTGGCGGGATATCCGTCAGGACCAGTTCGACGATGTTGTTGCCACCGAGGCGGGAGCGGATGCCGCTGATGTCATCCTCCACCAGCAAGCGCCCCTGGTGCATGATGCCAATACGGTCCGCCGAACGTTCAATTTCGGAGAGGATGTGGCTGGAGATGAGGACGGCGCCGCCCTGGTCGCGGTGCTGGTCGATAACCGCGCGGACCTGGAGGATGCCGTGCGGGTCGAGGCCGTTGACCGGTTCGTCGAGGATGAGGAGATCCGGCCGGTGCACCAGCGCCCGAATCAGACTCAGCTTCTGGCGCATCCCGCGCGAGTAGGCAGCGGCCAGCGCATGGCGCACATCCCACAAATCCAGCGCCTTGAACAACTCATCCATCCGCCCTTCGGGCCGGGCCACCTGGTTGAGATCAGCGTAAAAGTGAATAAATTCCCAGGCGGTCATCCGGGTGGTCGCCAGCGGCTCTTCGGCAACGACGCCAATGCGCCGTTTCAGGGCAATGGCGTCCTGGGAAATGGGGGTGTCAAAGAGAAAAACGTCGCCCGAGGTGGGCTGGAGCAGCCCCAGCAGTAGGCGAATAGTTGTTGTCTTGCCGGCACCATTCGGACCGAGAAACCCGTAAATCTCGCCAGCCCGCACGTTGAGGTTCAAATTCTCAACAGCGACCGTTTTTTCATAATGTTTACTAAGGTTTTTCGTGCGCAGCATTGTATTAGAGCGAGCGGCTTCAGAAGCCGTTTTTTGCTGGTTGACAGCCTACATATGGTATCATCGGTTCATTCTGCCGACTTTTGGACATCGGCAGGGAGACCGCCCCGTATTATAACAATGGCGAATGGGGAGACAACCGGACTGGAGAAGCGCCTGTGGCCTGGACAACCGCCTTAACTGCTGTCAAACTTTTTTATCATCGCCTGGGCATTTTTCTGCTGGCAAACATCCTCTGGATCCTGACCAGTCTGCCGCTCATTACGCTGCCGGCTGCGACCGGCGCCCTGTTTCACCTGGTGCAGGCCGTCATCACCGAAGAGCGGGATCTGGATCCGCGCCAGGCGTCGCTGGCCGATTTCTGGGCCGGCTTCCGGCTTCATTGGCGGCGCAGCACCTTGCTCAGTTTGCTGGACCTGGCAGCCCTGTTCATCGTCGTCGTCAGCATGCTGTTTTATTGGCGCAGCGGTGTTGAGCTGCTGCACTATCTGATTGGGCCAATTTTTCTGGTTTTGCTACTGCTACTGGCCATGCAACTCTATCTCTTTCCCCTGCTGCTGGCTCGCCCGGAGCTGTCTACCCGCGATCTCTTCGTTGCCGCTTTCTGGGAGGTCATTGCCCAACCGCGTGACAGCTTCCTCCTGCTGGCCTGGATTTTCATCATCGCCGCGATTTGCATCGCGCTGGGGGGGCCGGTTCTGCTGGTCCTCTTCTCCCTGATTGCCGTCATCCAGATGATGAATCTGCGCATCATCCGCATCGCTCGCGGCGAAATCACGCCGGTCGAGCCGAAAGATTAGGCGCTGTACTACCCATCCTGGTTCTTGCTGATGATAGGCCATGGCAGGGCGCGTATTCGCGCCCTGCCGTGAGGTTCTTGCGGGGCATTAGTCCCTACAGGTAACCCCATAAGGGAAGGTCAGGAGAAGTTGTTAGAGATACTGCTTGCGCCAGGCTTCATCCTGGGCCAGCAACGCGTAGACGACCAGAGCTTTGGTCAGATTAACCTGATCCTGGCACCGGGCTGTCGGGGTGCGGTGGAAATGGGATGAGGTCCCGGCCGAACCGATCATGACGACATTGGGGGTGTATTGCATGGCCGAAATATCGTCGCTACGACCCACATAGCGTGGGCTCTCCGCTGCCGGGATACCCTGGCTGTTCAGAAAACCAATCAACTCGCGATTAAAGGCGACAAGTTGGGGCGGTGTGACGGCGCCGCGGGCTTTGCTGCTCACTCCGGTGAACAAGGCTCCCCGGCCAAAATAATCAGGCTCCCCGGCCGCTTGATATCTTTCCTGCCCGTGACCATCACTGACAATCACCATCTCGGGTAGCTCTTCGGCTGGTGTCCGGTGCAGTAGCCGGCTCATCGCTCGGGAAAAGCCCTGGTTGCCCATATCCACCGGTCCCTCTTCCTCATCATTGATCACAAACTGGACATTGACGTCATAGGCGGCTAGCACCCGCGCCGCCAGGATGTGGGCGGCCGATGAGGCCTGATTGTCGATGTAGCCGTGAATTTCGTCCGTCGCCTGGTTCCAGGTTGCGGTGCTCTGGTAGACCACCCGGGTCCAGAGCGGTAGTTCGGCGTCTGTGGCGAAGTGGGTGGAGCCATCCGGCTCTGTCACCATCATCCCCTCCGCGATGATCTCAAGGGGACCGGCGCCATTCGGGGCGGCCAGGGCCACGGCCGGCCGGGAACCGGCGTCGCAGCGCGGCATACAGAAGGGGATGAGCGGATAGCCCTTGGCCTGAGGTGATTCGGTCAGGTAGCTGCAGATATCAGCGTGAGCGGAAAACCAGACAGGGGCGGGCGCTGTGCCCAGGCGGATGCCAATAGAGCCGGAGCGCCGCACGCTCTTATCAACCGTAAGTTGCCCGGCGTCGCTCTCCGGGGCCAGCAGTCCGGCCACCAGGTCGCCCTGTACGCGCGAGACGGTCAGGGTGGGGGAGTAGTTATCCGATAATTGCTGGAACAGCTCGAAATAGCGCTCCGGCCGGACAATTTCCGCCAACCGTTGCCAGAGGTCCGGATAGTTTTGGCTCAGGGTAGAAAAATGGCTTTGTGTGGTCATCATTGGCCTCTTGGGTATTGCGTTTGGTCTTGGGCTAAAATACGCCATACTACCCGCTTTACTCTTTTTCGGGTAGAGCATCTTGCCGTGGAGAAACTGTTATGGCCCATTCTGTCGTTGTCCTCGCCAATGCCGTCGTTGATCTCTGCATCCGCATTGGTTGGTTTCCCGTGTTGCCGGCTGAGCACCAGATGACCGGCAAACGGCTTTTCACCCCTGGGGGGATGGCTAATTCGCTCATTTGCGGCGCCCGGCTGGGGCTGGAGACGATCGCGCTGGGCAACATCGGCCAGGACGATCTGTCCGACCTCTGGTATGGGCTGATGCGGGCCGAGGGGGTTAACGTGGACCTGGTGCTACAGCACCCGGAAAAGGCAACCACCTATGCGCTGGTGTTGTCTGTCGCTAATGGTGAGCATGTTTTTATCGGTGACCGGGGTGATCCCAATAGCGGCCCGGCGGTTTTTCCGGCGAGCTGGCAGCAAGTGATTAACGAGGCGGACGCCATCTTGCTGGCCGGTTGGAACTATCTCTCGCTGGGGGCAGCGCCTAATCTGATTGCGGCCGAACTGGCGCTGGCGGCTGGTGTTCCCATCTTTTTTGATCCCGGCCCGGAAATTCCGGACATCCCCCCGGACTGGATGCACCAGCAG
The DNA here is from genome assembly GCA_020634575.1 of Ardenticatenales bacterium. The sequence goes on from JACKBM010000051.1 coordinate 38,090, forward strand.
CTGGCAGCTTCGACCGTTACCTTGCTGACGCGTGAAGAGGCCACCCTCATCCTCGGCCATGAGGCGGCGCCAGAGGCGATGGCGGCCGCGATCCTGGCCCTGGGACCAGACCTGGTCATTCTCAAGTTGGGTGGGGAGGGGATGATTGCCCATTCAGCCACAGAGACGGTGCGCCAGCCGGGCTTTAAGGTGCAGGTGGAAGATATGACGGCGGCCGGTGACAGCGTGGCAGCCTCGGTGATCTACTCTTACCTCGCCGGCCATTCCCTGGCGCAGATGGTGACGTTAGCCAACGCGACCGGCGCTGTCGCCGTTAGCAAATTTGGTGCCGGTGTGGCCGTGCCATACCGGCACGAGGTTGAAGCGCTGTTGCGTGCCAACGGGTTGGTAGATGTCGGTTATTGATGTCGTTGCTGCCCGGCGGTGCAGATGCAGAGGTGTATGGCTAACGGCGTACCTTCTATTCTGGTGCGGCTTCGTCTTGAGGCGGAGTTAAGCGGGAATAGATATTGAATGTCCGCATCTCTTCAAATTCTTCAGTCGTGCCATCGTCATTTGTTTGCGTTTCCCGGTTGCTGAAATAATGGTCGATCTCATGGAGATCGTCGCTCACAATGATCATTTGGTCACCACTGACGGGCCACGGATCATAAAGATAGAGCTGAAGGGTCTCGGGATGGCGACCAAGATGGATGGCGTGATTGTAATCGCCCGTGCCACTACTTTCTGATTCGACGCGGCAGGAAAGCATTTCGCCCGGTTCGAGTGCCTGGGCCATCGTCGCGGCATCTTCAATGATGAAGATGTCAGTGTCAACAACTGTGACTGTATAGCCTTCACGCGCGGCCATGTTGTCGCCAACGGCCCAACGAGTCCCCAGGTCGCCCTCGCCATAGACGTCATACATTTCCTGCATAATGACAGCCAGATCTGTGTAGGTTAATGTCTGGTCGTCGATTCTGCCCACCATCGGCGAGAGCAGACGGATGGAGTGGCGGTACCAGCGCTTGACATTTTCGGGTGTTGCGTTGCTTCTCAGGCCCTGACGGTAGCGGGCCAGATAATTCTCGATCATCCCGCGTAGGGCACTTGGTCCGCGCTGGATCAGGCCGACCAGGAACGAGGCTTCGACGCAGCGGGATTCATCAAAATGGGGGGTGGCGCTATTAATCTGGCTGACGCGCTGGCCTATGGCGATACCGTCCCAACCGTCCTCTGTGAACTCAAGAACCCCATCCATTTCTTCGGGATCGGCATGTTGGCCATTATCATCCTGGACGTTGTAGTTGACTTCACGCTGGATGAAACGTTGGACGAAATGGTTGCCCCGTTGACGCTGCAGCTGGAGCAGGGATTGCTGTTGTTGTGTCTGGCTCATGGAGGTGGAAAAGAGGACCGGCCGGTCACCCACGTCCGGAACCCGTGCCTGCTCGGTGGCCGCAACTGGCTGAACATTCTTACGCTGTGATTCGGTTTTGGCGGATTTTCTTTCACTCATTCGGTCAGGGTCGGAGCAAGTTGAAAGCGGCCTGCAATCTAAGTGGCAGTATAGCCTATCTGTCAATGAATTCAGCCCAAGTTGTGCCAGGGTGATGCGCGCTCAGAAAGCTCCCGCGTCAACTGAGCCGGGTTGTATGGTTGCGAGCCCAGGCAACCCGCCGGTTTGCTTCGGCGGCCAAACTGTCATCATCCCAGTGGGGCAGGCCAAGTTGCTCCAGGGCAAAGCTGGCGCTGACGGCAGCCCGCAGCGAGGCTTCAAACGGTGATAGGCCTTCGCCTAAACCGACGGCGAAGCCGCCGCAATAGCTGTTGCCGGCGCCAGTGACGTCCACGATTTCGGTGGGGACGGCCGGCAATTCCCAGCGCTGGCCGTCGGCGGCGTAGACCAGCGAGCCACGTGCGCCCATGCGCAGGGCGACGAGCGGCACGCCCCAGTCGATGTAGGTGGCGCAGATCTCGTGCGGGTCAGACCGGCCGGTAATCCCCAACGACTCTTCCTCATCCGGCGAGATCAGGTCGATCTGCGGCAGCAATTCCCGCCAGAGCGCTTCCGGCTCGCCGAAATTGGTGGGTGACACTTCCAGCACCAGCTTGATGTCCGGGTTGGCCGCTCGCAATGCGCCGACCAGCTTCAGCAACTCCGGCACTTTACCCCATTGGATATGATACCCTTTGGCCTGAAGGTAATCGGCCGGCAGATCGGCCAGCTGAATCTTCTGTTCCCTGAACTCACTCATATCCGTTCGGAAAATCTCGGTACGATAGTCATCCCACTCAAAGAGCTGCCAGGCGCGGGCTGTTTTGGTCCCCGGCCTGACCGCCAGGCCGCGCACATCCACGCCAAAAGCGTTCAAGGCCTCGCGGTGCTTGTCCGCCAGGTCTGGTCCGACTGAGGCAGCATAACCCAGCGACGCGTTCCAGACGCGCATGCCGACCAGCGCATGCAGGCCGCCGCCGCCAAGCGTATCCCATGAGGTACGCCCATCCGGGAAGACGATGTCGTCAATGATGAGATTTGAGAAGGCTACGTATTCAACTTTCATGAGTTACTCCCTGGATTATAGTGGGTGATTCGTGTCCATAAACGGCGTAGGTCAGCAATAGCGTTCCCAGCAGTCCGGCGATTACGCTGAACAGCCAGACAGAGTTGATGCCATTCCAATCATATAAAAGGCCGCCCGCAAAGAGACCGATGCCCGGTCCGATCCCCTGCAGTGAAGCGGCATAGAGGGATTGGCCGGAGGCGCGCAGGCTGCGATCCAGCAGCCGGTCCATGTAAAGGATGCCCACAACCAGCAGCGCCATCATCGCAATGCTGTGCAACACCTGAACCGGCAGGACGAGGATCGGGTTGTCTATCCACACATAGAGCAGCCAGCGCAGGGGCAGGATAGCGGTACAGACGACCAGAACCGGCCGGACCCCCCAGCGCCGGACAAATTTCGGCGCCAGCGCCATCAACGGGATTTCAAACAGGGCGGACAGCGCCAACGCCAGACCAATGATAAAGCCGGTGGCCTGGATGTCCCGCAGGTAGATGGTGAAATAGTTGTTGACGATGCCCAGCGTCATCCCGATCAGCAGCAATGCTGCCAGCAGCCAGAGGATATCGCGCCGCCGCCGGATCAGGTCCGCCGCCTGGCGCCAGGCGACCTTGCCGTGGATCGTCGCGTCCGGCACCGTCAAGGCAATCAGCGCCAGACAGATGTTAAAGCCGGCGTAAATTGGCAAAATCCACCAGATTGCACCTGAGTCGACCAGGAACGTCCCGATACTGGTGGTGGTGATAATGAAGCCAATCGAACCAAACAGCCGCAGTGAACCAAAACTGGTGGCGCTCTGCTGGCGACTGAGATGCTCCAGCGCCAGCGATGTCGACAGGATGGGGATGGGCGCCATCATGACGGCGTGCAGGATGGTCAGCGGTAGCAGCAGCCAGAAATGGGTTACCTGGCTGTAGAGGAGCATGGTGGCGGCGACCCCGAAACAGGCAAAAACCAGCGCCGAGCGGTGGCGGTGGTAGACGTCGCTGGCCATACCCCAGAGTGGTTGAGCCAGAAAAGCAACAAAAGGGACCAGCGCCAGCAACAAGCCAACCTGGGCCCCCGTCAGGTCCAGGCTTTTCAGGTAGAGGGCAATGTACGGAAAAAAGGTGCCGATTCCCGCAAATTGAAAGCCATAAAAGAAGCGAAAGCGGTTGTCGACAGAGATAGCAGGTTTCAATGTATCGTCCTTGCGTCAGCTAGATCGATCATAGATAATCCGCGTCATTAAGCAACTAATCATGGAGGCAAGCAGAATGGACAATGGGAAAATGAGTCGGGAACGGCTGGCAGAGCATATTTTGGGCGGTCTACTGGGCGCCGCGCTTGGCGACGCGATGGGGGCAGCCACTGAGCAGCATCAGATCGACGAAATCATCGCCGAACATGGTGGTTTGCTGGACCAGCTCATCCCGCCGCCCATCGATACGTTTTCTCACGAGGAGATCGCCGGTCTCGTGACCGACGATTGCAGCCAGATGTTTGCCTTGATTGAAACGTTAGTGGCGACGGACGGTCATCTGGACGACCACAGCTGGATTCAGAAGCTGATTTACTGGTCTAAACATTCACCGATGCGACGGCAGCAGGGGCCGACGACAAAGCCGTTGCTGGAAGCGCTGGCCGCTGGTGAGAGCACGGACCATATCGGCGTTGTGGGCAACTCCACGCGTAAACTGACGTCGATGGGGACAACCAACGGCGCGTCGATGCGGGTGGCACCGGCCGGTCTCATCCACCCCGGTGACATTGAAGGGGCGGTCCGGACCGCCTGGATCTCCTCGCGGCCCACCCACGCTACCCAGATCGCCGCTGCCGGCGCGGGCGGTATTGCCGCCGGTGTGGCTGAAGCGCTCCTGCCGACGGCTGACGTTTACAGCGTCGTCAGCGCGGTCCTGGAAGGGGCCCGGCTGGGCGAAGCGATTGGCAAGGCGGAAGGGCGCACCGTTGCCGGCCCCAGCGTGATCCGCCGTGTCGAGATTGCGGTTGAGGAAGCGCTGCGCGCCAGCTCATTTGAGGATGCGCTGCGCCGAATTGAAGCGGCTGTGGGCAATTCGGTGATGATGGTGGAGTCGATGCCGGCGGCGGTCGGGATCTTCGTGGCGGCCAAAGGCGAGCCAGTTGGCTGCGCCGTCGGCGGCACCAACATCGGCAATGACACGGACACGATCGCCGCGATGGCCGGCGCGATGGCCGGCGCCCTTAAAGGCCCCGGCGCCATCCCCCAGGCCATGCGGGACACGCTCAACACGGCCAACCCCGAAGACATCCCCGCCCTGGCCGAAGCCCTCACCACCATCGCCTGGCGCAACCTGAACGGGTAAGAAGAAGAGTGGCCACGGATTTGCACGGATTCAACACGGATTCTTCAAGAAAGAAAAGAATCCGTGACAAATCTGTGTTAATCCGTGGCTTTCTTCTCAGCGGACGACGAGGACCGGCCGGTCGACCTGGGTGATGATCTGGTGGGCCAGGTCGTCCAGGAGGATGCGGCGCCAGCCCTCGCCGGCGTGGGAGCCGATGACGATCAGGTCATACGCCCCCTCGCGCGCCTCCGCCAGGATTTCCTCTACCACGCGCCCATGGCGCACCTTTATCTGCGGCACGATGTTATAGCCCGCCAACACTTCTTTATCCCGTTCCAGGATTTCCCCCTCCGGCGTGTGCGCCGCAATCAGCTCCTCAGCATTTGCCCGTAGCTGGTGCCCGCGTACGCCCGGCCCCGCACTGATCTGGGACATGACGTGCAAGATCGTCACCGTCTGCCCCCGGCCTATCAAGTCCGGTATTTGGCGGCTAAAGCGGCTGAGCAGGCTCGGCGTTTGCACGCCACTGTCGCAGAGCAACACCCGGTGCGCCGCCTGGACCTCCCCCTTGGCAATGATCACCGGCACCGGCGCATGTTCCACCACCCGCTCAGCGGTGGAGCCGAGCAGGAAACGGGTCATGAGCGAATGATGCTGCCGCTCCCCCAGCACCACCACGTCATAGTCACCAACCTCTGCTTCGCGCAGAATCTCCTCGGCTGGATGGCCCCGTCGCTCCATGATCTCAACGCGAGGTGCCCAACCTCTGGCCAGCTCCTGCGCCTGCGTTAGCGGCTGGCTGTTGTCCGCCGCCCCTTTGCGCACGTACATGATCATCAGTTCATCGGCCGGTGCGGACGCCAACTGGGCGGCAAAGCGCACAGCCACATCAGAATGGTGCGATCCTCCGGTTGCCACTAACACACGCATCCCTGCAACTCCTCGTCAAATCAAAAACAACGTTACGGGCAATAACAGAATGACAAACATGAACCAGGCCAGCTTGCGCTTATCCTCGGTCAGCTGATCAACAAAATGGAGAATAGCCGCTTCATAACGACGATAGCCAACCAGCAAGACAAGCGTGGAGACGATGGCGATGCTCAACATTTGCGCCCAGACAACAGCCGTCGCATCCGGGTTACCCAATAGCAATGCCGCCAGCAAGGTGTCGATAAACGTGGTGATGTTGGCGCCCATGATGTACGGGATCACGTTTTCCCGGCGCACAAAGCCGCGATTACCCAGCGGCACCAGGATAGCCAGCGACACACTGACCGACATCGAAATCAGGGTGATGCCAGCCCCCAGGAGCAACATCATCCAGGGACGGTAGACAAGGCGCGAAACCCGGCCGACTTCGCTCTCGCGCAGTGTTGCCTGGGGTAGGCAACGTTCCAGCAGATTGAAGCTCAGGAGCATCACGCCCAGGCCGGCCAGAAACAGGAGCCAATCAGGCAAAACGCGGGCCAGCAGCGTGACAATGGGGTCAAAAATTAAATTCAGGAGGGAGACGAGCCAGAGCCCCATGCCCAGCTGGATGCGACTCAGGGCGACATATTCCAGCAGGTAGTACCCTACAAAGAAGGCCAGCAAATAGGTGGTGCCTGTGACTGTCAGGGAAAGCAGCCCCATGCTGAGACTGGTCGCGCGATCCCGGCCGCGCAAAACGTATAGAAAGCCGACAAACAGGACGATGAAGCTGGCGCCCAGGCGGCTGCCGCTAATCATGGCGAAGGCATACAACGGGCTGAGGACACCGGCATCCAGAAAGGTGAGGGCAATGGTCGCAACGGGCGAGCCGCTCATCATCAGGTAGGCGCAAAGCCAGCCAAAGCCAATGCCATTGGCCACGCTGTTCACCAGGGCGCGCTTTTCCAGCCAGGGTGCCAGCCCCCGGGCGCCTGTTTTCATCAGCCAGAGTGCGAGGATGAAGAGGAAAAGGCTGAGTAGAAAGAGACCGCCTTTAGCCAGTCGCCGGCCCCAAATGGACTGGCGTAAACGCGTCGCTATGAGAGAAAGCGAAACAAACCACCCACTCTCGCGCATAAAAAGTCACTGCCGCACCTGAATCATGCGGTATGGCCTAATAATGACAGCAAATGGACGAGCTGTCTATAAAATTGGTCCGCAGAATCTGGCTCAGCCGGGCTTCAGCCAGCCCTGACTTACCGCCATCTCCAATTGCCCCTGCATCCACTCATACAGCGGCGGCGCCAGCTCGGCGATGGTCTGGGTAACGGCGGTCACCTGGCTGTGGGCGACGTCAAGGTCACGCCAGGTCCGGCCCTCGGTGGCCAGATTGAGCAGGATGGGCAGGATGCGATCACCGACCTTGACCCAGCGGCTTTCCAGGGTTTTCTGTTCTTCAAACTCCTGCCATAACGCATACACATCATGGGCAAAGCCCTGATGCTCGGCGACCAGGCCAGCCAGATAGGCACCCTCAGCCGCGCCGATGGCGGCCCGCTCCGCCGTCGAATAGACCGGTACGTCACCGGCGCCGATCTCGGCAATATCATGGACCAGCGCCATGCGTATCGCGCGGTCGATGTCGATCTCCGGGGCAAACGTACGGTGAAAGATGAGCAGGGTAAGCGCCAATTGCCAGCTATGTTCGGCCGAGTTTTCTTTGCGACTCTGGTCGATCACATAGGAACGGCGGTAGACGATTTTAAGATTTTCCAATTCGCTGATGAGAGACAGGATCCGCGGGTCAAATTGGCCCGCGGACCCCGACCGATCAGCTTCAGGCTGTGCGGCTGAGAATGTCAAACATCATCTCCCGGAACAGTTTATGATCCACATCCATGGCAAAGTGGCAGTTGGGCGCTTTGCCGCTGCGATTGCCGAAGTCACAGACAGTCATGCCGTCCGTTAACTCACCCTTAGTCTCAACATCCACATGGATGAATTCGGTCTTGATGACCGACGGCTCGATGATGGCGCAGACCGCCAGAGCGTCGTGAATGGGGGTGCTATCAGGAATCTTCATCGGCTGGAATCTGTTGTAGCCGTCGATGCGGCGCTCGGTGAAGGTCGCCGCCGCCGTTGCCGCCGGCGTGCCGATTTTGCGCAGCTCTTTACAGTCATCCAGGGTGATGAGCGCTTTGTGGGTGGCATCCAGCGGGACCATCCGCACCGGCACGCCGGCATTCATCACGACTTTGGCTGACTCCGGGTCTGCCCAAATGTTAAACTCAGCTGCAGGCGAGCGGTTGCCAATATGGTGGGAGCCACCCATGATCACCAGTTCGGGAATCTTGTCGACCAGTTCGGGATATTGCCGCAGCAACATGCCGATATTGCAGAGCGGACCCACCGGCACCAGTGTGATATCGCCGTCTGAGGCCGCGATCGTCTCCGCCAGCCAATCGACGGCATGGGTGGACTGCGCCTTGCTTTTTGCTTCCGGTAAATCAAGATAAAGACCATGGACGGCACTGCCGTCTGAGCGGTCAAAATCCGGCCGGACCATCGGCTCCAGCATTCCCTGGTAAACCGGGACCGGAATGCCGATATGGTCAAACACACGCAATGAGTTTTCGGTGCAGACGATGCCCGGGCAGTTGCCTACCACCGTCGTCGCGCCCAGCAGATCCAGGTCCGGCGACAGCGCCGCGATCATCAGGGCAATCGCGTCATCTGTCCCGGTATCAACATCAAGAATTACTTTTGTAGCCATTTGTTTCTCCTTATTCCATTAATCTCGCTAATAAGAGACCCGCGCCAATCAGAGACCCGATGGCTCAGAACAACGTTCAATTAACCGGGCATTCGCAGCCATCGGGTCTCTCCGCCGCTAATCCACCGTCATGCGCACATACCGCTCCAACATCTCCTTCCACTGGGCCACGTTGATTTCCCAGCAGACGGTGATGTGCGGCGAGCCATCTTCATTGACCGGCTTCCACATCGACACATTGTCCGTATCATGTACAGCGACGTTGAGCTGATCAACCACCGTCATGCCCCGGGTGAAGGTGCCTTCGGTCTCGATTTCGACAAAATGCTTGCTCTTCCGGGTCACAATCGACGGGTCGATGGCGATCGCCATGCCAATCGGGTCCGGCAGGCCGATGCCGGGGTCGCCCAGCCATTCCTGGTTGGTCTTGAGGGCTGAGGCGTTACAGTCGATGGTGAAGTGTGACAGCGGCGTGTCAATCACTTCCTTGTAGTAACGCATCTCTTCCTCGACGATATTGGCCGCGCCACGGCAAACTTCCCAGCCGGCCATCTCAATGGGCAGCCCGGAACGGAAGCAGATGCTAGCTGCTTCCGGGTCAACCCAGATGTTGTACTCGGCCGCCGGCGTGATGTTGCCAACCGTATTGGCCGCGCCGCCCATGACGACGCAACGGCTCACGTTCTTGACGATATGGGGTGCCTGGACCACCGCCAGCGCCACATTCGTCATCGGCCCCAGCGTGACAAGGATGATGCCGGGATTCTCCTCGATATAGCGTATCAGGGCAGAGACGGCATGTTCCTTCTCCGCCGGCCGCTTCGGGTCCGGGTAATACATCTCCCCCATGCCATCCGGGCCATGGAAAAACTCGGCCGAATAATATTCGCGCATTAAGGGATAGGCCGCGCCTTCATAGACCGGCACTTCTTTGCCGCAGAGTTCCGCCGTGTAACGGGCATTGATGCTGGCCTGCTTCACATTCACGTTACCGGCGACGATGGTCATGGCGACCACCTCAATGTCCGGCTCCATCAGGGCCATCATGATGGCGACCGCGTCATCAGACGCTGTATCGGTATCAATAATCATCTTGCGTGTCATAGTAGCCTCCTAAATCACTTATGCGCCGCGCAGCCGTCCGTTGCCGGCAGGGCTTCTGAGCCACCCGTTTCCTGCGAGCGGTGTTCACCTTGAAAGCCGCACAAAGGAATCGGGTGGCTGCGCGCGGCGGTGGCCTCAGCGCAGTCCCTGCTCCAGCAGGGCATGAAAACGCTCCTTGTCCAGCTCCAGAATCACGCGCACATTGGGCTTTTGCTTGAGCCGGTCCAGCCAGTCCACGACCGTCTGGCCATAGGTGTGCATGCCGCGGATCTCGACCCAGGCGCGATGCTCTTCGGCGCGAGTGACGATGTCCGGTTCCAGGGTGACGGCCAGAGCCAATGGATCGGCGCCGAACAGCATCCGGCGGCCGTAGCGCTGTTCAATAACCTTGAGGTTGTTGGCGGTTAATTTGCGGAAGAACTCCGCTTTGGGTGTGTCGATCTTCAGCCATTCATCGACCAGCGCACCAGGTGTGCTGTTGCGGCGCGTCAGCTCCCAGTCGATGACTTCAATCATTTCGCCCGCTTCAGCCCAGGCTTCGAAGACGATATAAGCCGCTTCCGGGTCAAAATAGATGTTGAATTCCGCTGTGACGCTGGAGGTGTTGCCCTGCGCCGTTACCGCGCCGCCCATGATGACGAACCGCTTCACCTTTTTAGGGAATTCTGGATCTAGCCGGACAGCCATGGCGATGTTGGTTAGCGGGCCAATGGCGGCGATAGTCAGCTCGCCAGGGGACTCGTTGACCATGCGCACCAGGGCATTGACGGCGTGCTCGCTTTCATGCGTCCGGCGCTGGGGCACGTAGCCGCAGCCCCCCAGCCCGTCCGAGCCATGAGCAAAAGCGGCATCTTCCTGGAACATGACCAGCGGCCGGTCACAGCCAGCGTAAACCGGGATATCCTGGCCAACGACTTCCGTCAGGGTGACGGCATTGCGCAGTGTGTGTTCCAGACCAACATTGCCGGCGACGGCCATCAGCGCTTCAAGTTTGACGCCGGGGTGGGCGGCGGCCATCAAAATTGCCTGAGCGTCGTCGACGCCAGGGTCTGTATCTATGATCAATCTTTCCATGTTTCCTCCTGGAGCTATGGTTGAGTTGTCGTCAAAATAAGGGCGTCGAGGACGAAGACGCCCTGGCCGGCGGGTAGCACGGCTATGGGATTCAATTCAATTGTATCGATTTGCCCGGCATAAGCCCCGGCCAAACGGCAAAGTTGATAAATCGTCTCGATGAGGGTGTCACTGTCACCGGCCGGTCGCCCCCGATACCCGCCCAGCAACCTGCCCAGCGGTGAGCGCGCCAGCAACCCGGCGATGGCCGGCCGGTCCAGCGGCAGCAGCGCCAGCTCCGGCTCACCCAGCAATTCTACGTAAATGCCGCCGGCCCCCAGCATCAGCCCCAGCCCAAATGGGGCCTGGCGCGAGATGGAGACAAATGCCTCCGTCCCGCCCCGTACCATCGGCCCGACCAGCACGCCGTGCAGGTCCGCTTCCGGCTGCGCTGCCGCTGCTGCCGCCATGATTTGCTCGTAGCCAGCCGCCACCGCAGCGGCGTCGGCCAGGTTCAGCAGCACGCCGCCCGCATCGCTTTTGTGAGTGATGGCCGGCGCCTCGATTTTCAGGACAACCGGGTAGCCGATCGCTTCAGCCAGGGCAACCGCTTCGGCCGAACTACGGGCCAGTTCCTCACGGGGCACCGGGAGGCCGTGGGTCGCCAGCAGCGCTTTGGCTTCGCGCTCGGTCAGCGCCGGGCCGCGCCCCAACCGCGCCAGCCAGTTCGGATCGGGTGTGAGCGGTTCCGGCCGGGTAATCTGCGGGTTCGATGGCGGATCAACCAGCCGGCGCAGCGCCCGCAGGCTGGTTTGCGTCCCATTGAGCCAGGGCACACCCGCCTCAGCCAGCGCGTCGCGAAAGTGGGGGTGGTGGCCGGCCGCCAGGTTGCTCAGCACGACTACCGGCGTGGCGTTGGCCGCCACAAAGCCGGCAATGCCCGCGGCGATGGGCAGGTATTCGGCAGCGCCGCCGTCGTCGAGACCGGCCGGTACATCCTGCAACGCCCCAATCAGGCCGACCGCCGGGTCCGCCGCCAGCAGCTCCAGCACGCGCGTGTACACGCTGCCATCGGCAAAGGGCAGCCCGGTGACGTCCAGCGGGTTCTGCGGCGTGACGTAGCCCGGCAAGATCTCACGCAGGCCGGCGACAGTGGCCGGCGCCAGTCCGGGGAGGACCAGGCCCGCTTCCGCCGCAAAATCAGCCACATGGGCCACGCCGCCGCCGCTGACGCCGACCAGGGCCACGCCCGCCGGTTGTGGCGCCCGCCGGATGGCGCTGAACAGGGCGGCGTATTCCAGCATCTCGTCCATGCTGGCAACGGCGCTGATGCCATGCTGCCGGCAGAACGCCTGAAACGCCTTGTAGGAGCCGCCGAGGGCGCCGGTGTGGGCCGCCGTTGCTGCTGCGCCCTGGGCGGAGCGGCCAAAGTAGAGGGCGATCACTTGCTTGCCCGCGGC
>JACKBM010000052.1 GCA_020634575.1 Ardenticatenales bacterium
TCTACATCCAGCCCGTCTGGCAATTCGCCGGCACGACCGATAATGGTGACCTGGTCACCTTCTATGTTCAGGCTGTAGCGCCGGCCTACGTTGAGTAATCTGGCACCGACCTTGTGATTGGGGAGGCCGCCCGCGCGGCCTCCCTTTTTTGTTAGCTACTGGCGCCCCGGTAGATGCCGGTGCGCAGTTCCTGGGCCAGCGCTTCCGTTTCTGGCATGTTGATGGCCCGGGCGTGGGCGATGGTCGCCTCCACATCGTAGGGCAGGCGCACAAACTCGACGTCGATATTGCTGCGCTGGCTGGCCTCCCGCTCGCCGTTGAGGATGACGTAGGTGGCCCAGGTCTGGTCGAGCGGATTACCGACGCTGCCAACGTTGATGAGCTGGTTGCTACGGTTGATGGGGAGCAGGTAGGCGGCGTGGATGTCGCCGTAGAGGACGGTTTGGGGGACCGGCCGGTCCAGCCCCGTCGCCTCGCTGTTGGCGAACATCGCCGCCAATGTCTCCTTGTCATCCCAGGGAAAAACCCGAAAATAAACCGATTCTTGTGACGCGTGGTAGAGCCGCACAACCTGGCCGCTCAACTGCAAATCGTAACAATAGGGCAGATTGCCCAGGTAGTCCAGCCGCGCCTGGCCCAATTGCTCCTGCCAGAAGATGACGGCCGGGTGCTCATGAGGCTGGGACATCATCAAATCCCAGTTGCCCTGCACAATGACCGCACATTGCGCTCGGGCGACGTCGACCGCCTCGGCGCTGTACGGCCCCTTGCCCGCCAGATCACCCAGGCAATAAATTTCCTCGATGCCGCGCGCCTGAATATCTGCCAGAACAGTCTCCAAAGCTGGCAAATTACCATGAATGTCCGAAATGATTGCGATTTTGTCCATGGCGACTATTCTATTGGTTCGCTTGCTGTTATACTACCGACGCTTACCACACCTTTTCAATACCATGAAATGAGACAAATCGTCAGCCATTGGCTGACTAATTGCGATGACCGGATGGGCTGCATCGCCGTCTGTTGTGTTGCCACAACGCCATCGAAAGCGAAACCGCCCGTACATCGCCAATCCGAAATCGTCCATCAATTCACAGCAGGATTACCTCATGACTTCAGAATCTGCCAAAATCATTTACACGTACACTGATGAAGCGCCGATGTTGGCGACTTATTCGCTGCTGCCCATCATCAAGGCATTTACCGATGCGGCTGATGTGGCTGTCGAACTTAGCGACATCTCCCTGGCCGGCCGGATCATCGCCAACTTCCCGGAGAAGCTGACCGATGCCCAGCGGCAGCCGGATGCGCTCACTGAACTGGGTGAGCTGGCCAAAACGCCGGACGCCAACATCATCAAGCTGCCCAACATCAGCGCCTCGATTCCGCAGCTGACGGCGGCCATCAAAGAGCTCCAGGATCATGGCTACGACATCCCGGATTATCCGGCTGAGCCGCAGAATGAGGCCGAGGCTGAGATCAAAGCGCGTTACGCCAAGGTGTTGGGCAGTGCTGTAAACCCGGTGCTGCGCGAAGGCAATTCAGACCGGCGCGTTGCTGCTCCAGTCAAGCAATACGCCAAAAACAACCCGCACTCCATGGGCAAATGGAGCCCGGACTCCAAGTCAAAAGTCGCCCACATGGATGGTGGTGACTTTTATGGCAGCGAGCAGTCGGTGGTGCTGCCGGCGGCCGATGATGTCAAGATTGTCCTCAAGACGAATGACGGTGAGGAGAAGGTGCTGAAGGCAAGCACGCCAGTGTTGGCCGGCGAAGTGATTGACGCCTCCGTCATGAATGTGGCTGCCCTGCGCGAGTTTTACGCTAAGGCCATTGCCGAAGCAAAGGAACTCGATGTATTGCTCTCCTTGCATGTCAAAGCCACCATGATGAAAGTTTCTGACCCCATCTTGTTTGGCCACGCAGTAACTGTTTTCTACAAGGATGTGTTCGACAAACACGCGGACACCTTTGCCGAACTGGGCGTCAACCCGAACAATGGCTTGGGCGATGTCTACGCCAAGATCGCCAGCCTGCCCGAGGCAAAGCGGGCCGAGATTGAGGCAGACATTCAGGCCGTCTATGGCCAGCAGCCGCCTGTGGCCATGGTGGATTCCGATCGGGGAATCACCAATTTCCATGTCCCCAGCGATGTCATCATCGACGCCTCCATGGCTGCGGCCATTCGCAGCGCGGGCCAGATGTGGGGCCCGGATGGCAAGACCAAAGATATGCTGGCCATCATTCCGGATCGCTCCTACGCCACGATGTACCAGGAGGTCATTCGCTTTAGCCAGGAGAATGGTACCTTTGATGTGACCACCATGGGCAACGTCTCCAACGTGGGTTTGATGGCCCAGAAGGCCGAAGAGTACGGCTCCCATGACAAGACTTTCGAGATTCCGGCGGCCGGCAAGGTCCAGGTTGTCTCCAAGTCTGGTGAAGTGCTCATGGAGCATGAAGTTGCCCAGGGCGACATCTGGCGCATGTGCCAGACCAAGGATTTGCCCATTCAGGATTGGGTCAAGCTGGCGGTAAACCGGGCCCGGGCCACGGGTTCCCCGGCCGTTTTCTGGCTCGACAAAAACCGGGCTCACGACGCTAATTTGATCAAGAAGGTAGAAGCTTATCTGCCGCAGCACGACACCAGTGGGCTGGAAATCAAAATCATGGCACCGGTTGACGCCATGGCCTACTCGTTGGAACGGGCCAAAGCGGGCAAAGACACCATCTCGGTTACCGGCAATGTACTGCGCGACTACCTGACCGATCTGTTCCCCATCCTGGAACTGGGCACAAGCGCCAAGATGCTCTCCATCGTGCCGCTGCTGGCTGGTGGCGGCCTGTACGAGACGGGCGCGGGCGGCTCGGCGCCGAAGCATATCCAGCAGTTTGTCGCCGAGGGCCATCTGCGCTGGGATTCGCTGGGCGAGTTCCTGGCGATGGCCGTGGCGCTGGAGGATCTGGGCAACAAGACCGACAATCCTCGCGCCTTGCTTCTGAGCGAAACCCTGACCGAAGCCACCAACCAGGTGCTGCTGAAGGGCAAATCGCCGGGCCGGCGGGTGCATCAGCCGGGCAACCGGGCCAGCCACTACTACCTGGCGCTCTACTGGGCTCAGGCCATGGCGGCGCAGGACAAGGATGCTGAGTTGAAGGCTCGCTTCACACCGGTTGCCGAGGCCTTGGCGGCTAATGAAGAGAAGATCATGGCGGAACTGGACGCCGCCCAGGGCGCCCCGGTTGAGATCGGTGGTTATTTCCATCCCGATCCAGCCCTCGCCGCCGCCGCGATGCGGCCCAGCCCAACGCTGAACGCTATCATCGACAACGCCTAAGTTGTAGACATTTCAAAGTAAGAGCCGCAGGTCGCCTGAAGGGGGCCTGCGGCTTTTTTTTGCCCCTTGCATATCACGTTACGTGATACTGTATGCTG
Source organism: Ardenticatenales bacterium (assembly GCA_020634575.1). Next base: position 3,437 of record JACKBM010000052.1, read on the forward strand.
CCTCTGTTGTCTTGATCAGGACGCTTGCATAGAAGCAAGCACGACCTCCATCATCAGGACAAGAGGAGAAACAATGAAAATCAACTGGATTGACACGTATGACATCTACCAGCGTATCATTGCCGCGCCTGATGACGAAGCGCGCGAACGGATCTACGAGGCGTCGTTTATCCAACCCTGGCAGCAGATGATGGCGATGGTCGCCGGGCCGGCCGCGGCGGCGGACCGCTGGGCTGGGGCACGGAATTGGCAATGGCTACTGCCGGACCAGCTGCGCCAGCCGCCGTCGTTAATCGTCGAGATGGCGGCGGCATCTGCCTGGGCGACGGGTGCGGCGGCCATGCAAACCGCCGTGGACCGCTTTGCCGACTATCAGGAGCAGATCCCCATCGAAACCATAGAAGGTTGGTTGCTGCTGGCGGATCCGGAGCGGGCGGACCCGATTAACCGGGGTTATACCGGGGCCGGGGATTTCATGCAGCCCCGTTTTGTGGTGCAATACAGCGAGGCCAATGATTACAATCTGCCGCGTTTGGGTGGGTGTATCGTTCATGAAATGCATCACTTGATCCGGTCGCGGGTGGTCCCCTGGTTTTTCCCTCAGGCGACGGTGGCGCAGTACATTGTCCATGAAGGGCTGGCAGAATCGTTTGCGGCGGCGATTTATGGACCGGACATGGTTGGTTACTACGTGACCGAATTCGCTGAAGGTGAGTTGGCTACGGCGCGCACGTTACTGGCCGACAACCTGGCCACAACCGGGTTTGACCTCTTGCGCTCCTTCATCTTTGGCGACCATTGGGCCAAGAAGCTGGGGTTGCCTGAAGTGGGCATGCCGGCTTACGGCGGCTATGCCATCGGCTACCGGGTGGTGCAAGCCTACTTGCAGCGGACTGGCAGCAGTATCGAGGCAGCGACGTTTGTACCGGCCGATCAGATTATCGCGGACTCGGCCTACTTCGCCTGACCCATTTTGTCACACAATTCGGCCCCGGCCGATTCCATAACGACACCACTACGATACCTCCCGAATAAGCTTTACTCAGTTCTGTAATCCTTGTTCGTGGAGGTATCACTGTGCCAAAATTTCGTGCGCTTTCCCTGGCCCTCTCCCTGGGAGGAGTCTTCTTGCTGGCCCTGTTCTGGGGCTATGGCCGATCCCTGGCTCGACCATTGCAGCAGTTACAGGTCGGCAACCAGATCAGCTATCAGGGCATCCTGGAGGAGTCGGGCAGCCCGGCTGAAGGGGAGTATGATTTTCGCTTTCGCCTTTATGACGCGCCCAGTGGCGGCATTCAGGCCGGTAGTGAAGTGCTAATTGAGGACCTACAGGTTCTGGATGGCCGTTTTAACGCCGGATTGGATTTTGGCGATGTCTGGGATGGGTCCGCTTATTACCTGGAAATTGATGTGCGGGCCGGCGCCAGCAGCGGCAGTTATGAGACGTTGACGCCGCGCCAGCCCCTGACACCGGCGCCATATGCCAGCTTTGCCGGCGGTGCGCCCTGGTCGGGTCTGGCCGATGTACCGGCCGGTTTCGCCGATGACACCGACGACGACACCCTGTCCGGCCTGAGCTGCCTCAACGGTCAGGTCGCCAAGTTCGATGGTAGCGCCTGGGTTTGTGATGATGACGAGATCGGCGCCGGGGGTGGCGGTGGTGATATTACCGCTGTGAATGCGGGTGCTGGTCTGCTTGGTGGCGGCGGCAGTGGTGACGTGACCCTGTCAGTGGAGTTTGCCGGCGATGGCAGCGCCGATTCGGCTGCCCGCAGCGACCATCTACATGACGATCGTTATTACACCGAGAGTGAGTTGGGCACGGCTGGCCAGGCATCGGTGGCCTGGGGTAACCTGGCTGGGGTACCGGCCGGTCTCGACGACGGCGACGATGACACCACCTACACCGCCGGCACCGGCCTGACCCTCAGCGGTGGCGCTTTTTCGTTGCTAGGCAGCTTCCAATTACCGCAAGGCTGCAACCGCGGCCAGATTCCGGAGTGGAATGGCGGTAGCTGGATTTGCAGCGATGACAATGACACCAAATACACGGCTGGGAATGGCCTGCAACTCAACGGTACTGTTTTCTCTGCTGTCGGTAGCCCGATTGACAACATCATCATTGTCTCGCCGGTTGGCGGCGATTTCAGTTCGATCCAGGCCGCGATTGACAGCATCAATGATGCGGCAGCCGCGAATCCCTATCTCGTCTGGGTGGGTCCCGGCATCTACACCGAGAATGTGACGCTGAAACCGTATGTGCATCTGCAGGGCGCTGACCGGGCCGCTGTTACCATCACGAGTAACGCCAGCACCAGCAATGTACCGCCAGATGTGGCCACGCTTATTCTGGCCGCCAACAGCACCTTGCGCGATGTCACGGTTGTGAACACCGGATCGGGCGTGCGTAACGTGGCGGTGCTGGCCCTGGCGGGCACGGCCAATAGTGCCGTGGACCATGTCCAGGTGCTGGCCAATGGCGCTGGCACGACGAGCGAGGGCTTTCATCTGCGCGGCGCCGGTACGGTGTTGTCCCTTAACGAGATTGATCTGCGTCTCCAAACTTCAGCCACCGCAATTGGGTTGACCGCCGACGATGGCGCGCAGGTGACGATGACGGCTGCTGATTTCTGGGTGACCTCGTCGGCAACGAACGCGCTGGCGCTGTACCAGTTGGGCGCCAGCACGGCGCTGACGGTGAGCCAGTCGTTGGCTGTGGTTGAATCTGCCTCGGGTAGTACCGGTTTGTCGGTGGTAGCCGGGGCAGCTACCGTGGCCAATAGCACGCTGGTTGCCCGTAGCAGTGGCGGCGGCACCAATTTTGGTATCTCTTCGTTTGGCAGTCTGACGACCTACGATGTGACAGCCGTCGCCAGCGGCGCCCAATTCTACAATTATGGCGTTGAAAGCTTTCTCGAGGCGACTGTTTATGGTGGCCATTTCGAGGGTCGAGGCGGCACGGGGACATCCAGCATCAATGCCGCAGTGGGTTTCCACGCCCGGGGCCGTACCTATGCAGAAGGATTAACCGCCATCGGCCACGATCATGTCCAGCGAAATCAGGGACTTGATGTGGAGGGCGGTCAGGTCACCATTGTCGGCGGCTACTTTTATGGTGCTGGTGGCGTAACTGCCTACGGCATCGAAAATTTCGGTACTGGCGGTGTCCTGACGGCGACAGCAGTTATTGCGGTCGGCGAGGGAGCCAGTTCGGGCAATTATGGGCTTTACAACGGTGGTCCGGCATCACTTTATGGCGGCAGTTTCACGGGTAAGGGCTCGGGCGCCGTTTTTGGGACGTATGGCATCAACAATGTGTTTACGATTGGCATTCTGGAAGCGACGGGCGTCACTGCCCTGGGCACAAATGGGGACAACGAGGTGTGGGGCCTGCGCAATTGGCTGGGGAGCGTCACCTTGTATGGCGGTTCATTTACCGCCATTAGCGGCACCACTGCCTACGGCCTGGACAATGACACGACCAATGCCATACTGCGCGCTTATGACGTCGCCGTTCTGGCCCAGACGGACGGCGCCAACAGCTATGGCTTGATTAACCGGAACACAGCGGATGCCTGGATATACGGGGGGGCGGTCATTGCCGATGGCGGCACGACTGTTGCGCGTGCTGTTTACAATCTGGGTTCCGGCAGTTCAATGGAGATTGACAATTTTGTCGGTATCGCCCGGAACGCGGGAGTCAATCAAGCTTTGCGTAATCAGAACTCAGCCGTTGTCGACATCACGAATTCGCGCTTCGTGGGGGATGCGAACAGTGCGGTTTATATGAGCAGTGGGGCGGTGCGCCTGGGCAGCGTGCAGCTGGAAGGCGGGGCCACCCGGGTAGCCGGAACATTGGTTTGCTTCCAGACGTTTGACGCCAACTTTGCCGCCTATACCTGCCCGTAAGGAGGTTTTCATGAAGCGAAACAAAGTTTTCCTGCTCATGGCCTTCATTGTGGTGCTGCTATTGCTGCCGCTGGCAGCCCGGGGAGCCGGCCTGACGTTTGCGGTGCCATGGTGGACGGTTGATGGCGGCGGCGGGCGCAGTGAGGCCGGTAGCTTCGCCGTGACCGGCACCATCGGCCAACCGGATGCCGCCGGTGAATCGGCCGGTAGTACATTTGCAGTTAGTGGTGGCTTCTGGGCCGCGTCCGGCCAGATTGCCCAGCCGGAACCGGAGCGGCTGTATTTGCCGATCGTTGTGGGGCCGCCGTAAGTGAATTGGTGAAGTTCGTGTCGGCAAAACAGGTTGACCAGCGTTGAGTGTGATAGTGAGGAAACCTACCTCCGGGAGGCCCTACCGGTCCTGGCGAGTTGAACGCCTACTGGGCCTCCCGGAGGTTAGGCGCGGCGGCAGCTCAGGCCTGATCTGCCAGGCAAGCCTGGCCGGCGGCAGCGAGATGATCTAGCAGAAAGTCCAGGTCTGCTTCTTCGGTGCGGAAGTTGACGATGCTGGCGCGTAGCACGGCCTCGCCTTTGATCATAGTGTGGGTGAGATAGACCTCGCCGGCGGCCTGAACCCGGGCCAGGAGATCGTGGTTCAGGGACTCGATGGCAGCCGGGTCAGTGAGACCGGCCGGTGCATAGCGAAAACAAGTCACGCTTAACGGTCCAGCCGTCACCAGCTCAAAATCGGCTCGGGCCTGAATTTTCTGGCGTAATGTACGGGCCAGGGCAATGTCCCGGCTGATCAGTTCCCGGTAACCTGACAGACCAATCTGCTTCAGCGCCAACCACAACTTCAGGGCGCGAAAAGCCCGGGTCTGTTGCGGCCCAAATTCGGCAAACCAGGGCAACAACCGGTCATCGCGCAGATACGCCGGTACAAGGCTAAAACAATCCTGCATCGCCGCTTTGTCGCGGACGAGGACCAGGCCACACTCTACCGGGACGTACATCCATTTGTGCGGGTCCATGCCCAGCGAGTCAGCCCGTTCCAGGCCGGCAAATTGGTCTGCCAGTTCGGGCAACAGGCGAGCTACGGCGCCGTAGGCCCCATCGATATGGAACCAGAGCCCTTCCGCTTCGCATAGGTCGGCAATCTCGTTGAGCGGGTCAATGGTGCCGGTGTTGACGGTACCGGCGCTGGCGACGACACAAACTGGCTGGCGCCCGGCGGCCCGGTCAGCGCTGATCAGCGCGGCGAGAGCGGCCACATCGAGCTGGAAATCAGTGGTAATCGGCACCTGGCGCAGGTTGTTGTTGCCAAAGCCGAGGAGTTCGATTGCTTTTTGGATGCTGCTGTGGCCTTCAGCGGAGGCGTAGATGGTGAGAGGCGCAGCGGCTTGCTGGAGCCCTTCCCGCCGGGCGGCGCCGTTGGTTTTGACATGACGCATTACGGCCAGCCCGACAATGGCGGCCATGCTGCCGCCGCTGACCAGCAGACCACCGCTGTCAGGCGGGAAGCCCATCATCTCCTTGAACCAGTCGAGGACGCCATGTTCCAGGTAGGTGCTGGCCTGGTCGCCGCCGGCGGCACTGGTGTTCATGCCGGCCGCCAGCAACTCGCCGATGACACTCAGCGGGGCGCCCGGGGAGTTAATCCAGGCAAAAAAGCGCGGGTTATTGTGGCCGAGCGGATAGGGGAAGATATTTTCGGCCACAAACTGGAGGAGTTCATCCGGATTGGTGCCTTCTTCTGGCATGGGCTGGTGCATGAGTTGCTGGCGGAGCTGGTCGGGAACCGGCCGGCGGGCCAATTCTTCCCGTTGGCTCCGCTGCGCCAGGGCAGCGGCGATCAGGTCAATGGCTTCATAGCCGAGGCGGCGAAAAGTTTCCGGGTCAAGTTCCAGCGTTTTGCTCATACGTTTTGATTTGCTCCTCAATCTGTTGGGCATGGGCCTCAAAATGGATCTTCACATAGTGAAACAGTCGGGCGACAGTGACTTCGCCTGCCAGTAAGGGATCCCAACCGGGGTAGACCACGCCTTTGCCCAGTTCGACATCGGTCACAGCGTCCAGGGCGCGGAGCGTGATGGCGTGGGCTTCATTGTAGGCTCTGGCGAAGAAGTCGTGCGAAGGATGGCGCGCGCCGAAGCGAGTGTAATGTTTATTGAGCCAGTCAAATAGCGCTCGTGGCAAGAGCTGGCTGATCAGGCTTATCAGCCAGCTCTGTTTCGTGATCAGGCGCACATCCTGGATGAGCAGGCGTGGGGCCAGGCTCATGTGAAAGAGGACCTGGCCGACGGTCCAGGCGGGATTGTCGCTCGGATTGTCGTAGAGCGCCGGCGGAACGCGGTCTAGTAACTCATGGAAGGCGGTACGGGTTGCTTCCAGTTCGGCGCGTAAGGCTTCGCGCGTGTCACTGGCCGTCATGAAAAGGAGTTCCAGGCAGGTTTATTCAGCATGGCATTTGATTATATGGGGGAGGTTGGCGGCCGTAAACGACGAATTTGCCAAAACATCACGCCGGCCGATATGGCCAGATCAGACGAATCTGGCTGCGAGCGACCTAAAATTCTGTTGTGTAGGATGTGCCTAACGATTTGGCTGCCCAGGCGACAAATTCTACCTGCAGCGCCGTGACACCCAGGTGAAACAGATGGGTGTCGCAGTGGCAATCTGAGGCGCCGAAGTTGGGGATGGGGGCCAGCGCTTGCGGCTGAATGGCCGTGGCCCAGCGGCATTCCAGCCGAACCGGGTCAGCACGGTACAAAGCACCATTCAGGGTGGCAACGGTCAGAAGGTAGTCAATATGCCAATGTAGACGCTTATCCGGGCGGGCGTGGCGGCGTAGACGGGCGGCCAGCCCGCCCGGGCCGTGGGCGCTGCCAACGTAGCCGAGGAGACCGGCCGGTAAGCTCACCGGCCCGCGCCGCCCAACAGTCACGGTCTGCGGTTGCGTCAGTTCGATGAGCAGGACGTAGGTGCCCGGTTTGTTGTCGATCATGACTCGATCACGGCCTCGTGTAGCCACCAGTGCCAAAGATGAGACCCATTTCGGCGGCCAACGGCGGCAGGAGCGGTGCCAGGAAGGCGCCGGGGCAAACCGTCTCGCCAGGTTGGAAATCACGGTGGCCGGCCAGATGGGTGAGCTGGTAGCTGTCGCGCAGGTAAATGGTCAGCGTACGCAGGCTGTCCATCTGGGCCTCAGCCGGCTGGCGTTCTTCAAAATTGCCCAACAAGACGACGCCGATAAGTCCGGTGTTGAAGCCGCCGGTGTGGGCGCCGCGAACATCGAGGGGGCGGCCTTCAAATATCTGGCCGGTCGCATCAATCAGAAAATGATAGCCAATATCAGCGTACCCTTTGTTTTCCATGTGCAGTGCCTGAATTTCCAGCGGGCCATCGGCAACGGGCAGGGCAGAATGGTGGATGACCAGGGTATGTAGAACTGCTGCCAGGGGTTGATCGTAAACCCGCCAGCCGCCCGGGTTGCTGATGGGGTCGTAGAAGCCCGTTTCCTCACGAGCAGCGTGATCGGGTTCGCGCGCGGCCCATTCCGTCCGACTGATGATGGGTGGTATGGGTGGCGTTGGTTCAGGTGTTGGTTCAGTGCAGCTGGCCAGGCTGATGGGACCGAGCAACAGGAGCAGGGTGACGGGGAGCCATTTAGGCATCAGCAACATCCGGCCGGTGCCTCAGGCCCAGTTCGCTGGCTAGTTGGAAGTAGGTGGCCGCCTCGACCGGCCGGTTCACATCCTCATAGGCCTTGCCCAGGTTGACGTACAACGAGGGCAAAAACGGGGCAACCGCCGCCTCTGGCGCTTGCCGGGCATGATGTAGAGCCCGTTCGTGCCAGCGCAGCGCGACAGCTGGTATCTCAGCCAGGTGACCTACATAGTGCGCCGCAATACATTTCTCAAAGTCAGTTGTGGCGACTTCCCAGGCCGACAGAAACAGCCGCCTGGCCTGGCCCAGATCCCGTCTAAATTCTGCTTCGTTGCCAAGCAGGCAAAGTTTGATGGCCGGCAACGCGAGTGTCTCAGCCGAGAAAGTCATCGTTACTCCGTTTTACGGGTTGGCCTGGGCTGGCGGGATATCCACGTTATCCAGCCACTCGGTGACGATGTGGACGCCCAACACCGGCGCGTAGATGTTTCGGGTTGTGGAGATATCGGCGTGACCGAGAAATTCCTGGACCACTTCAATGGGCATCCCTTCACGCAACAGCTGCGTGGCCCGAAAATGGCGGAAATCGTGGGCCGACAAAGAGTCCTCCAGCCCCAACGCTTTGACCGCTTTTTTGACGATGTTGTGGGCAGAGGTGGCCGAGAGGCGGGCATTCTGGGCATTGCGGCTGTGGGCAATGAACAGGGCCCGGTTGCTGTCCTGCCGTTCGCGCAGATAGCCTTGCAAAGCCCGCTGCGCATAGTCGCGCAAATGGATCGTCCGGGCGCGGCCGCCTTTGCCGACGATGGTGGCGTGGGTGGCCCGCCCCTGGTCGACGGTGGTGCGATTGAGCGCCACAACCTCAGAGATTCGAGCCGCCGTTGAATAAAGCACCGTGACCAGCGCCCGGTCGCGCAGAAGCGACAGGCGCCGGTTGTAGCGATCGTTCTGTGGGGGCAACGCCAATTCATTGTAGTAGGTGACGATAGACGGGATGCCCTGGCGGGCGTGGTCCAGGTCGATGACTGTTTCGGCCTGGTTGCGGTCCACTTTGTGGCGGCCGAGCTGGCGTTGCAGCTTGCCCAGTTGAACGCCCGCCGGCAGCTGATCCTGTCCATCGAGAAAGTTGAGATAGCCGACCACCGCCGCCATATAGGTTGTGGTGGTTGAGCGCGACCGGTTGCGGAGTAACCAGGTGCGGAAATTTAGCACGGTGGCGGTGTCCAGCTCTTGCGCTGAGAGGGGCCAGCTCATGGCTTCATCAAATCCGGCCCGTTTGTAATGTTGCAACCAATCGGCAAAGAGGCGCAGGCCGCTCCGGTACGTGGTTTCCGTTTTGTGGCTACCCGATCCCGCCTCGGTTAGAAAGGTGAGTTCGCCCAGCCAGGCAGGTGATACCGGGATGTCGCGACCGGAAATGGGGAGTGTGTGGCTCCGTCGACTTGACATAGTGTTAGTGTAGCAAGGAGGGGGGGCAAAGGGCAAATCCGAAATTCGTGTCGGCAAAATGGCTCGAACAGCGTTGAGTGTGTAGGCGGGTCGGGCGAAAAGTTGTTTTTCAAGCCATGGAAGTCACATGGAGTAACTGGTCCCGACGCGTACAGGCTGGACTTATTGGTGAGTTAAGTGGGAGGAAATCATGATAAAACGCATCGTCTTAATGGCTTTGTTCCTGATTGGTTTTGCCAGCGCCCCGGCCCGGGCACAGGCGGGGCCGGACACGTTGCGTGGTGGCATTGTGGTGAATGAGTTTTTGCCGGACCCAAATGGCGTCGATAATTACGATACCGATGGCAATGGTACCGCGGCTGCCGCTGATGAGTTTATCGAGTTATACAATGCGGGCCCGAGCGCAGTGGCAATGGGTGGCCTGGAGCTGTGGGATCCGGGTGCAGATCGCTGGTTCACGTTTCCCGAAGGCACGCTGCTGCCGCCGGCTTCGTTTGCCGTGGTGGTTGTGGGGGTGCAGGCGGGTGGGGCGCTGCCTTTGTTACCGGCCGGTTCCCTCGCCTTTGACGCCGGCCGCAGCAGTGGCGTCCTCAACAATGGCGGCGACAACCTGGTGCTGTACGACCCGATTGCAGATACCTTTCTGCAACTCACCTACAATGGCGCTGCGCTTGATGATCCTGTTGCTGGTGGTAACTTCGCGGGTTTTTCACCGTCGGCGCAAAGGACTGGAGCTGTGGTCGAGGCCGGCGCCGCTGCGGATGGCACCTCACTCACGCGCGAGCCGGATGGGGAAGGGGCGTTTCAGCTTCACACGCTGGTGAATGGCGCCCTGGCCAGCCCGGGCGTGTCAGCCTCGTCGCCAACGCCTATCACTTTGGGGGAGATTCGGGTTTTGTCGTCGGCGCGGCCACCCACTCTTGTTGTGGCCGCGATGGTGCTGCTCGGCGCTATGAGCCTTGTACGCACAATTCGTTCAGCACGCTCCGGATTTCCTGGGCCAGACGGTAGATGCTAAAAGGTTTGTGCAGAAAATTGACATCATTTTCCAGGACACCATGCTGGCCAATGACGTCGTCCGTATAGCCGGAAATGTAGAGGACTTTGAGGGTGGGATAGGTCTGGGCAAGCTGTTCGTAGAGTTGGCGGCCATTGATGCCGGGCATGATGAGGTCAGTGAGCAGAAGCTGAACCGGCCGGTCCACCAGCGCCATTAGTTCCAGCGCTTCCTGGCCATCGGCTGCCTCGATCACATCGTAGCCATAAGTGGCCAATGCCTCGCAGATCAGACGGCGGACCATCAATTCGTCTTCGACAACCAGGATGGTCTCAGTGCCGGTCACGGTCGCCAATTCCAGGGTCTTGCGGGTGCTGCTGGTTGGCGTACCGACAGGATAGGGCAGGTAGATGTTAAATGAGGTACCTTTGCCGGGTTCGCTGCCTACCCAGATGCTGCCTTTATGTTGTTTGACGATGCCAAAAACAGTGGCCAGACCCAACCCCGTGCCTTTTCCTTTTTCCTTGGTTGTGAAAAAGGGCTCGAAAATGTGATCGATGGTGTCGGCATCCATACCCACGCCTGAGTCGCTGACTGTCAACCGAATGTGAGGGCCTTCACTGGCATCGGGGTGAGCCTGGACATAATCTGCATCCAGGTAGACATGGCCAGTCTCAATGATCATATCACCGCCGGCCGGCATTGCATCTCGGGCATTGACACCCAGATTGAGCAGTACCTGCTCAATCTGGGTCCTGTCAGCATTGAGCAAGCAGGGTTCGTTGGGCAAGTTAAAATGCAGGCGAATGTTCTCGCCAATCAGACGTTGCAGGATGTCCTTGAATTCCGTAATGACCTGGCAAAGGTCTACGACCTCCATTTCCAGGACTTGCTGCCGGCTGAACGCCAGGATTTGCCGGGTCAGCCCAGTTGCCTTGTCAGCAGCCGTCCGGATTTTGGTCAGATGTTTGCGTGATGGCGACTCTTCGGGCAACTGGTACTGCACCAGGTCGGTGAAGCCGATGATGGGAATCAAAAGGTTGTTGAAATCATGGGCGATACCCCCGGCTAGCCGACCAATGCTTTCCAGTTTTTGCGCTTGCCGCAACTGCTCTTCAAGCTGAGCCTTGGCCTGCTCTGCGTGCTTTCGTTCGCTAACATCGCGCAGAATGATGACGCTGCCGATTACCTCGGAATTGGCATCGCGCAGCCCGGAGGCGCTGAGCTCCACGTCGACGGCGGTGCCGTCTTGCTTTTGGAACAGGTATTCGTGGTTGTTGACGTTGTTGCCCGCCAGCAAATCGTCGCGCAGCCGCCCCTTGTCAATTTCCGCGGCAGCATAAATTCGTTCCAGGAAATCCTGGCCTACCAGCTCTTGCTCGCTCTGACAATCGAATAGCCGGATGGCTGTCGGCGAGGCAAACGTTATTTGCCCTTCCCGATTGGTGACCACCAGAGCATCCGGCATCGTTTCCACCAGCGTTCGATACCGTTCTTCACTGGCGCGCAACTCGTTTTCAGCCGCCATTCGTTTGCGCCGCAGCTCTCTTTCTTCCAGCGCATGGAGGACTGCCTGGCCAAGCCGTTTGATATGTTCCTTGATCACATAGTCGGCCGCACCCGCCTTCATACACTCAACGGCGGTGTCTTCGTTAATGGCGCCCGTAAAGATGATGACCGGAATGTGATGAGGTTGCTCAAGCGCCAGCTTAAGCGCTGTCAAGCCATCGAATCTGGGCATTCGATAGTCAGAGACGATCAGATCTGGCTGGAATTCTGCCAGTGCAGCCAGATAATCTGCTTTGGTTTCCACAACCCGGAACTCGCAAGGGGAGAGGACACTGCGAATCTCTCGACGGGCCAAGTCGGCGTCAATCTGGGAATCTTCTGCCAGCAAAATCTTGGTTGTTGGATTCATTGTGTTTCGCCTGCAACTACTTGTGCGAACACCGGTCGCCTTACTTAATCAGTTTGGTAATTCATTGACCAGAAGCCAATAGAGCCCAATGTGGCTCATCGCTTCCAGGAAATTCTCGAAACCCACGGGTTTCACGACATAGCTGTTGGCGCCTAAACGATAGGCTGTTTTCATATCCGGATCTTCCCGGCTTGAAGTTACCATGACGACCGGGATATGTTGGGTCTGTGCATTTGATTTGATCGCCTGCAAGACTTCGAGGCCGTTCATTTTGGGCAACTTGATGTCGAGCAAAATGACCTTCGGTTGATTAATGGTTGACCGATCAGCGTACTTGCCGCGACCAAACACAAAATCAAGGGCTTCCACACCGTCTTCTACGGCAATGAGATTATTCGCCAGGTTACGCTTTCTTAGGGCGCGAATGGTCAATTCCGCGTCGCGCGGGTTGTCTTCAACAAGCAAAATGTTGACAACGTTGGGTGGGGTCATGCTTGTTTCTCCTTCCTCGGTAATGAAAAATAAAAGGTGGCGCCCTCATCAACGGCACCTTCGGCCCAGACGCGACCGCCATGTCGATTGATGATTCGCTGTACGATTGCCAGGCCGACGCCGGTACCTTCAAATTCTCGTTCGCTGTGCAGACGCTGAAACACGCCAAACAGTTTGTCGGCATAGTCCATGTCAAAGCCAGCGCCGTTATCACGTATTGTATAGACGGTTTCCAGCCCTTTGGTTTCGCTGGACACCTCGATAACTGCGGTATCCACATTGGCCGAAAATTTGATGGCGTTAGAAAGCAGGTTTTGCCAGACCTGGCGCAGGAGCGCCTTGTCGCCTCGGGCTGGCCCGAGCCGGCCCTGAACATATTTGATGCGCGTGACATCTTCAGAGGCGCACAACTCTGTCATAACAGTTTGGGCCAAATCGGCCATATCCACGGCTGATGTCTGTAGTGTAGTTCGGCTTAGCCGCGAGAATGAAAGCAACTCGTCGATGAGGTAGCCCATGCGTTGCGTTTCGCCGCGGATGATATCGCAGATCCGCTGGCCCTCTTCATCCAGTAGCGGCCGGTAATCTTCAAGCAGAAAACGGGTGTAGCCATCAATGGCTCGTAAGGGGGCCCGCAAGTCATGGGAGACCGAATAGCTAAAAGCTTCCAACTCTTTGTTGGCCATTTCGAGCTGAGTCGTCCTTTCGATGACCCGCTCTTCTAGCTCCACGTTCAGCCGGCGAACTTCATTTTCCGCTTCCTCGCGGGCGTTTAGCTCGCTCTGGGCCTGCTGATACAGTTTGGCCTGTTGCCAGGCAGCCGCCATCTGGTTGCCGAAGGCTGTGATGGTCGGAACATCTTCTTCTGTCAGGTCCGCTGACTGCACGGAGAAGAGGCCAACTACCCCGCCAGTGACCATCATGGGCGCGTTGATTGATTTGGGTACATTGAGGATTTTGACCACGCGCGGCGCCAGACCTCGCAGTGGTCCGGGCAAAAATTGGCGAGTTGTTTCGACGATATCATCCAGGAGGATCGTCTTTTGCTGTGTGATGGGGATTCTGAAGGCATCGACGCGCGCAACGGGAATTTTCAGACTGCTCAGGTTCAGGGAAGTGAGCTTAAGAGCCCTGGACACTGCCGCTTGATTATGGCTCAAATGCTGGACCTGCAAATGCTCACCATCTTCGGTCAGAGTGAAGATGCCGCAATTGAGCCCAATGTTGGACAGCTCGTCTGCCACCGCCGTGAAGACTGCGGCTGGCTCGAGAGCGCGTTGCATGGCCAGGGCGGCTTTATTGAGCGTGCGCAGGAACCCCTCATCTCGTTTGCGCCGGGTGAGGTCCAGGATAGCGTACATCTGGTATTGTGGCTGGCCGGCCTGGTCAAAGACAATGCTGCTGGAGAGCTGGGCATCAAAGCGGGAACCATCCGGCCGGATCCCCACCACGTCGCCGATCCAGCTGCCCGCTGCAAGCATACTCTCTTGCGCCGGTCCGGCAGCAGACCCATAACACCAGTGAGCGTTGATCGACTGACCCACAACATCCCGATCCTGCTCATAGCCCCAGATGCGCCGGAAGGAAGGGTTGACGTAGAGAATGTCACCCTGGTGGTCGGCAATCACAATGCCGTTGATTGCCGATTCAATGGCCGCTTCTTTAATGCGGAGCTCGTCGGCCACGCGCCGGCTTTCGGTGACATCAACTATTGCGCCAATTGTCCTTACCGGATGACGCGCATCACCCTGGCCCTCAAAAAGGGTTTCGGAACGGGTTGAGATCCAGCGGACCTCGCCGGCACGATTGACGATGCGGTGGTCGGTGTCAAAGAGGCCATTACCGGCCGGATCGTGTGCCTTGCCGGCAAGCTCATGAATAAGCTCCCGATCCTCAGCATGCGTCTGTGCTATCAGCGTCTCTATGCCGATGTCTTCGTCTTCTCCCCAGCCGTAAAAGCGCCGCATCTCCGGCGACCAGAATAAATGACCGGTAGCATGGTCATGATCAAATATGCCGATGTTGCCAACTCGCACCGCTTGCTTCAACCGTTCCTCACTGAGCAATAACGACGCTTCAGCGCGGCGCTGGTCGGTGATTTCTTCGACAAAAATCATGACCAGATCAGGCGGCGCGTAGACGTAGGTTGTGCGCAAGATGTGTTCTTCGCCACTGCTGGGATAGGTGTAATTGATTTCAAGGCGCAAAGTTGATTGCTCTTGAAAACAGGTGTGCACATTCGCAATCAGGTCTTGCCGGCCAAATATGGTTTCAGCCAGGGTCTTGCCTCTAAACTGCTCAATCGCGCCAGAGGTTACTTTGATTGCCGCCTCATTAAAATCAATCAGAAAAAAGTCGTCGCCCTGATACTGATATGTATAGGTCGGGACGGGCAGTTTCTGATATTGTGAGTTGAGTTGCTGCTGGCTTGACTCAAGCAGCGCCATAGCCTCCTTGCGTGAGGTGATATCGAGCATGGTGCCAAAGTAACGGGGCATTTCGGTCTCGCTGCCAGGCACATATTCATAAACTGAATGAAGATGGCGAATGGATTTATCAGGCAGGAGCAGGCGGTATTCGACATCGAAACCGCGTTTCTCTGCCGCCGCCTCCTGCATGGCGGCAACGGCAAAACGGTCTTCGGGATGAAGGCGGGACAAGAGCTCTTCTACTTCTGGGTTTTCATCCACCGTATAACCCCAGATCTCCTTGAGGCCATCGGACAATACAACCTCTTTGAGATCAATGCTGAAAGCACAGTGGCCGATTTTGGCCAGCGTCTCCGCCCTTTTCAGACGGCCTTCACTTTCCCGCAGGGCTTGCTGCGTGGCAATAAATTCGGAAATGTCATGGCTGACGCCAACAACACCGATGATTTCACCATGACGATCGCGAAGTAACCGGGCGGCCGCCAGCACGGCCAACATATGGCCGGCTTTATTCCGGAGCCTGGCTTCACCTTGCCAATAACCCTTGGTGAACAGTTGTTCAAGCACTTCTTCTGCTGTTGCCTGAACGTACTCCGGTTGCATGATGGCAGCAATGGGTTGACCAATGACTTCCTCCTGGCGCCAACCGTATAATTCCTCCGCTGCCCGGTTCCAACTGGTGATTTTTAGCTGCAAATCAGTGGCGTAGACAGCATTAAACACGCTTTGTAGCAGATCTTGCTGCAATAGGGACTCTGCTTCCCGCTTACGCAAAAGCGTGATGTCTTGCATGGTGCCTATGGCCCGTAACGGTTGGCCCTTCCTGTCATAGATCACTTTGGCCAATTCATGTACGTACTTGATGCGGCCATCCGACATGCGGAGCCGGTGAATCATTTCATAGGGTTCTCGCCTCTCAACGCAATCCCAGAATTTTTGTCTGATGACATCGATTTCTTCTTCTGGAATAAGGGCGCGAAACGCTTCTTGCGTACCGGCGAAAGCGCGCTTGTCCACTTCCATAATGCGAAAGATTTCATCGCTCCACAGCATTTCGTTGCTGGTCAGGCTCATTTCCCAACTACCAATTTGGGCGATGTGTTGCGCTTCTTTTATGGCGTCGGCCAGATAAAGTCGGTTGTCTACGGTGTGCTGTTGACGCGGGTTGTTCTTCAAGGATAGGATGTGGCCAAGGCGCTCACCTTCCGTGGACAGGACCGTGTGGCACTCGCAATCCACCGAAATGAGCGCGCCATCACTGCGAAAAACGCGCACTTCCTGACGGATCACATCATTTTGACCCAGTTTTTGCCAGAGCTCCTGGCCAACCGCTGGATCGTGGGCGAATAGGTCCGCTGCGGGCAGACCAACCAGTTGGTCAGCACTTTGACCTAATAACAGAGTCATCGCCTCGTTGACCCAATGGATTTGCTCGCCACCCCAGAAACGGTCTGCTGGCAGTGGCCCGTTTGCGGCATCCGTTGCTTCATCTGGTAGCATTACGCAATAGGCGTCGCCGGCAGTGGCAAAATAACTATCCAGCAGAGTCCGCCAGGGTTGGGGCAGCCGCGTCAATGAAGGGAGATGATGATAGTCCAACGCAATGTCTCCAGACAGGCAGATTCAATTGCAAATTCACAGTTGGGTGGGTGCGAACGAGGTCGTGAAATGTTTCGACACTATTTTAGCAGATTATGCAGCGCCCGCCCGGTTACCACTACCTGTCACGTTTTGGCGTCTTGACCGCCAAATTGGGAGACATTATCACCGAGGAACCTTACAATAGATATGTTTGGTTCAGTTAACAAAGGAGTTGTAGATGGAATACAGACGATTGGGCCTGGCTGGGGCCAAAGTTTCAGTTATTGGCCTGGGTACAAATCAGTTCGGCGGTAAGGTTGAGCAAGCTGACGTCAATGAGATCATTGATGCGGCGATTGATATGGGCATCAATTTTATTGACACCGCCAACATGTATCAGAAAGGCCGTTCGGAAGAGACGCTGGGCGTCGCCCTGAAAGGGAAATGGGACAAGGTTGTCCTGGCGACTAAAGGGTTTTTCAAAGTTGGTGAAGGGGTCAATGACGGTGGTGCATCCCGTTACCATCTGATTAGCGCGGTAGAGGCGAGCCTGCGCCGCCTGCAATCCGACCATATCGACCTTTACCAGATGCATCGCTGGGATGAAGAGACGCCGCTGGAAGAAACGTTGCGGGCATTGGATGACCTCGTGACGGCAGGCAAGATACGCTACATCGGCGCGTCCAACTATATGAGCTGGCAACTGGCCCGGGCCAATATGCTGGCCGATCTTCATTCCTGGGCTCCGATGGTTTCGGTGCAGAATCATTACCACATGATGGAGCGGCAAGCTGAGGACGAGATGCTGCCCTACTGTGCCAAACATGGGGTCGGCTTTATCCCGTTTTTCCCGCTGGCGGGTGGCTTTCTGACAGGTAAGTATAAGCGCGGCGAGGCGGCACCGGCCGGTTCCCGCGGCGAATCCAGCCCCTATGTACAGCGCTACATGACCGAGAGCAACTACGACAAAGTTGAAGCGCTGGCGGCCTGGGCCACCGAACGGGAACGGACAATGGCCGAGCTGGCCCAGGCGTGGCTGATGGCTCAGCCCGGCGTTTGCTCAGTCATCTCCGGCGCTTCCAAGCTTTCCCACCTCCAACACAATGCCAAAGCGGCTGATTGGCAATTGTCTGCCGACGATGTCACTGCCGTTAATGAAATTCTGGCCGGTTAATCCTCTGGGGATGGGGCACTGTCCCATCCCCATCTTCCCCTCAGCATAGTGAACGTTATGTG
Organism: Ardenticatenales bacterium; assembly: GCA_020634575.1. The sequence goes on from JACKBM010000052.1 coordinate 21,093, forward strand.
AAAAGTACCACTGGGCTTGTCCGGGTACATTGTTTGCGGCTTGGCTCCTTGTCATACTGTTAAGGCCATGAGCTGAGGAAGCGGTTCCTGCTCACTTGTCTGCTACAACAAAACAGTGACCGGCCTGCCGGGAACAGGAGTGTGCAACACGATGCGTCGATCGTTGCTCTTTTTGCTTGCTCTATTCTGCCTGCCTATGCTTGGGTTGGCGCTCTCATCGCCCGCGTCCGGGGCGCAGGGGAGTTTTGTCCAGAATTTACCAATTATCAGTGTGTCACTACCGCCAGTTGCGGCCGCCTCAGGTCCGGAATACGGCGTTAACTTCATTTCCGCCGCGGAGCAGCCTGCTGACGGGCGGCAGTATCAGAATGGCGTCTCGACTGGCGCTGACTGGAATCGCTGGCCCGTTTACTGGTTCAACATTGAACTCAGCCCGGGCGGTTTCAATTGGTCGACTCAAGACCGGGTGGTCTTGGATGATATCGCGCATGGCCTGCGGACTGACGCGATCCTGCTGGGCACGCCTGGCTTTTATCAGACTGAGCCGGCCCTGTTTTTTGCGCCGCAGCCGGATCAACCGGCCGGAAACCTCAGCCTCACCGCGCCTCAGGCAGCCACGCCCCAGGGACTTTACGACCCCATTTTCACGGATGGCACCGATGTACCTGGCCCGGGCAAACAGATCAACAGCAATAACCGCTGGGCCCGCTTCGTTTTCCTGGCTGTCAACCGGTATCGGCCGGGCGGCGTGTTAGCCCAGACTCACAATTGGCCGGCCGGGGTCGGCGTCACCCATTGGGAGATGTGGAACGAACCAGATCTGGATATTTTCTGGAATGGCAGTCTGCCCGATTTTGCCCGCCTGCAAAAGGTCGGCTACCTGGCCGCCAAACAGGCTGATGGCAATGCGCAAGTTATCTTCGGTGCCCTGGCCAATAACTTCCAGAAGCTGACTTACTACAATGATGTGATGGCCCTGTACGACGGCGATCCGCTGGCCGCCTCCTTTGGCTATTTCCACGACATCCTGGCCACGCACAGCTACTTCTACGCCTGGCAGTCCTGGTATCATGTTTTCCGCGCCGGCAACACGCTGCGTAGCCGCGGCCTGGACAAGCCGATCTGGCTGAACGAGACCGGCGTGCCCGCCTGGAATGATTACCCTGGCCCGGTCTGGGACCCTCACAGCGGCCTGCGGGCGACCACCCAGGAACAGGCCCACTACACCATCCAGACCGCCTTTTATGCGCTCTATGCCGGTGCCGATGCGATTTTCTACTTCCAACTTTATGATGGCTGTGGCAATCAACCCCAGGGCACGAATTTCCCGCCGCATAACGGCGAACTTTGTGATGCCAACGGGAACCTGGCCAGTAATCCGAGCTTTCCCTGTGCTGGTGATGCCAACGGGCTGTTTACCAACCCGACGGACGCCGCCTGCTTCACGCAGCACCCCAACCCGGAAAGCCCACGGCCCAATCTGGCGGCCTACCAGGTGCTGACACATTATGTGCGCGATGTGGTGCCTTACTGGCGTAGCCGCCCCGGTGGCCCTGATCCGGCCAATGGCCCCCAGGAATGGATAGCTTTTTATCAGCCGGCCACCCGGCAACGCATCATCGGCATGTGGGCCCGCTTTGGCGGCAGCCAGACGGCCGTGCTGCCGGCCACGGCCGGTTCAGCCACACTTATCTACCCTGATGGTACGACGCAAACCATTTTGCCGGCCAACGGGGTCTATACGCTGCAACTGCCCGGCGCCACCAACCAGAACGCTCCCTGGGATCCCACACTGTACCCGATTGGGGGCCGGCCACTTATCATCATTGAGGCTGACCCCAACGCCGTCGGCGCACCCTGAGCTTGCATTCCGCCGCCAGCGGGCATAACATTCCGCTGTTACGCCCGCTGGCATTGGAGGAATGTTGATGTCTGGCCCGGATCCCATTCTGCTTGATTTCCCCGATTCATTTGAGACAGAGCGGTTGTTGATCCGTTCACCCCGGCCGGGCGACGGCGGTTCTCTGCGGGACGCCCTGGCGGACTCCCTACCCGAACTGCAGCCGTGGTTGCCCTGGGCGAATGCTCCGCTCGCCTCTCTGGAGGAGTGCGAGGCAAATTGCCGCCGCGCCTTTTACCAATTCAAGGCGCGGGAAGATCTGCGCTTGCACCTTTATCTCAAAGGGACAAATGTGCAGATTGGGGGCAGTGGCCTGCACCGAATTGATTGGACGGTGCCTCGATTTGAGATTGGTTACTGGCTGCGTACACCCTATGTTGGCCAGGGCTATATGACAGAGGCGGTTGCCGGTATCACCGAGTTTGCTTTTGCGACATTGGGTGCGCGACGCGTGGAGATTATGTGCGATGCGCTCAATGGGCGCAGTGCCGCCATTCCGCCGCGGGTGGGTTTTACGCTGGAAGGCCGGCTGCGCAATCATAAGCTGGACGGGCAGACCGGCCGGTTACGCGACACCCTCGTTTTCTCCCGCATTGACAGCGATCCCCCGCACGAATCCAGCCCGCCGACTCACGGCTAGAAATTTCCTCGACAAACGCTATAATTCACAGGTTTCAACACTCCCGGCATAGCAGGTGCCGGCGGGGAGGACTATTTTGCGTCTTGATGAAGATGCCCTCATACGGCAACAACGAAATGATATTTTCTGGCTCATTTTGATCCTGGCTCTGATCGGCTTTGGGATCTGGATAGCCCTTAATGATTCCTACCCACTCAAGCAGGGGTTAGATTTGCAGGGTGGTGTACAGGTGCTGATGGAAGCCGATGTGCCGGCTGATCAGGAGATTGCGCCTGAAGATATGGATACCGTCCGCCAAATTATTAATCAGCGTATTAACGGTCTTGGCGTCGCCGAAGCCCAGGTACAGATTGAAGGAGATCGCCGAATTCTGGTGGAACTCCCCGGCGTTTCAGATACGCAGACGGCGGTCAACCTGATTTCGGATACCGCCTTGCTGGAGTTCATTGCCACGGGCACGCAGTCGTTGCTGCCCGGTACCTGTGTGCGCACGACAGAAAATCCGGATAAGCCGTCACGCTGTGAACTGCTGCGACCCATCTCACCCAACGCGCCCATTTATGAGACAGTCATGATGGGCAGTGACCTGGCCAGCTCCGAAGTCCACAGCGACATTCTGGGGCAATACCAGGTGGCTTTTGAAGTAAAACCTGAAGCGGCGCCCACCCTGGAAGCATTCACCAGCCAGCACACCGGCGAGTTTATGACGATTGTGTTGGACAAGCAGGTGATCTCCAGCCCACAGATTCAGGCAATTATCAGCGATGCCGGCGTTATCAACGGGCAGTTTACCCTGGAAGAGGCCCGGACATTGGCCCTGCAGCTGCGTTACGGTAGCCTGCCCGTGCCGCTTGTCCTGGCCAGCACCCGGCAGGTGGGCGCGACCCTGGGTGAGGCCTCGGTACAAAACAGCATCGAAGCCGGCACCATTGGGCTGGCGGTAGTCCTGCTGTTTATGCTGGTTTACTACCGCTTGCCGGGCGGGCTGGCTGATGTGGCTCTGCTTGTTTACGCCCTGCTCAACCTGGCGGTCTTCAAATGGATTGGCGTCACCATGACGCTGCCGGCCATCACTGGCTTTCTGCTCTCGACCGGGATGGCGGTAGATGCCAATATCCTCGTGTTTGAGCGTATGAAAGAGGAGTTGCGCCACGGCCGGGCCATCCCGGAATCGATTGCCGCCGGTTTTGACCGGGCCTGGACATCCATTCGGGATTCCAATGTGGCCACATTGGTAATCTGTCTGATTCTTTGGGGCTTTGCCCGCAATTTTGGCGCCAGCACCGTGGAAGGTTTTGCTATCACGCTGGCTATTGGCGTCCTCATCAGTATGTTCACCGCGGTTATTGTCACGCGGACGTTGGTGCGCCTGATAATCGGCCGGGGTAGCAGCTGGCTGGATAAGCGGCGGAACTTGTTGGGAGCCTAGCCATGTACAACATTGTAAGTCAACGCGGTCGCTATCTCATTTTCTCCGGCATTGTCATTGGCCTGGGCATCATTGCCATGATTATCTCGCTCGTACAGAATGGATCGCCATTCTTGTTGGGCGTGGATTTTCGCGGTGGTACGCGCTTTGAAGTGCAGTTTGACGAGGCCGTAACGGAGCAGGAAATTCGCGATGTTTTTGCCGCCAATGGTCTGACCAGCCCTGCCATTACGACGCTGGTCGGCACGAATCTGGATAATGCCTGGCAGATTCGTACGGAGTTTGTCGAATCAGATCTGCAGGAGCAGATACTGGATCAACTCGACAGTGAGCTGGCACCGATTGATCGGGAAAATGCCAGCATCACCAGTGTCAGTCCCGCGGTCGGTGGTGAGGTTACCCGGGCGGCTTTTGCGGCCATTGTCGTGGCGGCTATTGTCATCCTGGTCTATATCATGTTTGTCTTCCGCCAGGTGCCGGACCCGTTCCGTTATGGCGCCTGCGCCGTTTCCGCCATGATCCATGATATTCTGGTGATCTTCGGCTTCATTGCTATCGCCGGCATGTTGCTGGGCTGGGAGGTGGATGCGTTGTTCCTGACGGCCGTATTGACGGTGGCAGGCTTTTCCCTGCAGGACACCATCGTCGTCTTTGACCGGATTCGCGAGAACCTGACCAGCCATCCGCGTGAAAGCTATGACATCATCGTGGGGCGCTCGGTGCTGGAGACGATCCATCGTTCCCTGGCAACCCAGCTTGCCGCTATGTTTATTATGGTTGCCATCCTGTTTTTTGGCGGCGCTTCGATCAAGCCATTCATCGCCACTTTGTTTGTGGGCATGGTCAGCGGGACGTACAGTTCGATTTTCCATGCGGTGCCTTTACTGGTAAGCTGGGAGTCCTGGGCGGAGGCACGGCAGGCTTAACGGCAGGAGCCGGACGCGGGGAGGCAGATGGCGATGCAAAGTAGAAAGGTTTGGCCGGTTTTATTACTGGGGATTCTCATTCTGGGTCTGTTGGGCTGTGGTGAGGATGCGCCAAATGCTGGTGATCCGAGTACGGCGACACCGGCCGGTCTCCTTTCTCTCGTCACCGCCAGCGCCGCAGACGGCGCTGATCTGCCGCCGCTGCCCACGCTGCTGCCGACCAGCACTGGCTCAGGCCCAGTCACCCCACAGCCCACCCGAGCCACTGCGACCGTCGGCCCCACGGCCACGGCGATTGACTTCGACCAACCGGTCGTCTCCCTCACCTATGCTATTCCCGGCCTGGGTCTGGAGCGTTCCCTGGCGGGCACTATTTCCAGCAACATCATCCTGTCAGATCTGGCCAGCGGTTCGCGTCTGACCAAGACCAACCAGGCCGCCGTTCTGCTTGATGTGCAGCAAGTGTTGGAGAACATCGAACTGGTTGATTATCCAGCCGATTGCCCCGGTTGTGTGCGGCTGGACTATAGCCTACCCCTGTCTGGCCTGGAAGGCTCGGGCTGGCTACAGGATGAGCTGATCCTGGCCAGCCTGGAAAACTACTTTGCCGCTAATTTGGGACCCCATTTCCCGGCCGATACGGTAGTGGGATTGCGCCGTTCGGCAACAGCTTTTTATGCGGCCCACACGCTGGCCGTCACCGGCGATGGCCGCCTCTGGTTCTGGTCAGCGGCAGCGACTGAGGTCTCCCTGCCGGCCGCGGGTGATACTCAGGGGACGACGCTGATTGCCGCTGCCGAGCAACTGGATCTGGCGGAATTGGCCACCAGTTACCAGGCCGATTGCCCGGCCAGTGCCATTGAGTCGCTGTACCTGGCCACCAGCGCGCCGATTTTTATCGCCGTGCAATGCCCGGAGCTGGCCCTGCCGGCGACCCTGACCAGCTTTTACGCGCAATTGGCGGCTGAGATAGATGGTCGCCTGGGCGAATTTGTACTACCTGCCGAGCTGGATCGCTTTCTGCCTCTGGCTGGGATTCTTTACTATGAGCGGCCGGACGCCGCACTGGTCATGTACGCGGATGGGCGGGTGGATGTGCAACCGGCCGGTCCCCTTGCCTCTTCAGTTCCCATCACCGAGACAATCAGCTACTCAGGCAGTTTCACCTTCACCACGCCGATTTCGCTGACCCAGAATTTGCGGGACCTCAACATGTTGCGTGGGCCTCTGAGCCAGGAAATCACAGCTCGTGGCCTGGTGACGGACACGGATACGATTGACCCATATCTTTTGATCCTGCGGGACGATGTCGCCGTCTGGGCAGCCACCTGGGACACGCCGCCGGCGTCGCTGGCAGTGTACACCAGCATGTTTGATCAGCTCATCGATCAGCTCCTGGCGACTTTCCTGCCCGAGCCAACAGTTGTTCCTGAGCCTTCCGAGACGCCGGTGGGGACGGAAACACCGGCGGCAACCTTGCCCGCCGCGACGCCCTCCGCCACAATTCCACCCTCGCCGTCGCCAACCCCGGAAAATTAACGAGAACGGCTATGCAAGCTATTGTTATCCAGGATGGTCAATTGCAGTATGTGCCTGATTACCCGCAGCCGGAGCCGGCTCCGGGGGAGGCACTGATCAAAATTCTGGTCGCCGGTATTTGTTCGACAGATCTGGAGATCATTCGTGGCTACGGCGACCTGCAGGGGGTCCTCGGCCACGAGTTTGTTGGCGTTGTCGAGGCTGTGGCTAAGGATGAGGATGCCGGCTGGATCGGCCGGCGCGTGGTTGGCACGATTAGTCTGGGCTGCCAGACGTGCCACGAATGTTTGTCGCGCGGCTTTGCCCATTGTCCAAACCGGACAACCGTGGGCATCATCGGGCGCGATGGGGTCTTTGCTGATTACGTTTGCCTGCCGGTCGCCAATCTGCTCGAAGTTCCTGAATCAGTCGCCCCTGAGGCGGCCGTGTTTACCGAGCCCTTGGCGGCGGCGCTGCGCATTCGCGAGCAGATCAGGATCCCCCCTGGTCAGGAGATGGCTGTGATTGGGCCAGGGCGTCTGGGGCTGCTGGTTGGGCTCGTGTTGGCGCTGGACGGCAGCCCGGTGCGTATGCTGGGGCGTAGCCTGCGTTCGCTAGACCTGCCGGCAATGTTAGGGCTGGCGACTGGCCTCACCCAGGATTTCCCGGATAACCAGTATGATTTTGTGGTCGAGGTGACCGGCAATGCCGCTGGCTTTGCCGAGGCCCTGCGCCTCGTCCGGCCGCTCGGCACCATGGTTCTCAAAAGTACCTTTGCCGGTGATGTGAACTTTAACCTGACCAAACTGGTGGTCAGCGAGATCAATTTGGTGGGCTCGCGTTGTGGTCCGTTTGCCCCCGCTTTACGCTTACTGGCGCAAGGCGTCATCCCCACCAACGCGCTGGTTGAAGCGACCTATCCGCTCGCACACGGTCTGGACGCGCTGACCCACGCGGCACGCCCGGGCGTGCGCAAGGTCCTACTCTACCCCTGATTTTCGAACCGGATAGAAATCTGCTATATCTTGCCAACGACATATGCTTTGCGTAGAATAGAACATATGAGCGATAATCTGATTCGCGCCAGTGAGATTGGCGATTATCTCTACTGTCGGCGCAAATGGTTCTTACGCCATCGCCAGGGTATCAAGGCGACCAACCAGACGGAGCTGCAATCTGGCACCGCCCATCATGAACGGCATGCCTATTGGCTGAACCGGTCCCGGCTGGCAGGCCAGCTGGCTGTTGTCATGATGTTGATGGCGTTGCTGTTCCTGGGCTACTGGTTCTGGGGTGGCTGATGTCCGATCCAATTTTCCTTCTGGCAGCTGCGCTTCTATTCATGGCGCTGCTGGCGCTGTATCGGTCGCGGCAGTTGCGCGAGCGGTCGGGGGTACCGGCCGGTGAACTGATCTACACCGACGACGGCGCCTGGTTCCCCCAGGGTGAGCCGCTCTATGACGATACCCTCGGCCTTGTTGGCAAGCCGGACTACATCGTGGAGCAGGAAGATGGCTTGCTGATCCCCGTCGAGGTAAAAAGTGCGCCGGCCCCACGAGCGCCCCGTGAAAGCCATGTCCTGCAACTGGCAGCTTACTGTCTGCTTGTCGAGAGTAATTTTGGTGTTCGGCCGACGCATGGCATCCTGCAATATCAGGATCAGGCGTTTGCTATTGATTTTTCTGAGGAGCTGGAAGAAGACCTGCTTGACATCCTTGCCGAAATGCAGCAAGATAAGCGCGCCCGGGACGTTGACCGGGATCACGAAGATTGGCGGCGTTGCAGCCGCTGCGGCCTCAGACAATCTTGTAACCAGAGACTGGGATAATGACGAACAAGCGCGTTCTCAACCTGCATCATCATCATGGCACTATATCCCTGGTTGAGGTTGTCTGGTTGCGTGACCATTAGTCATTAACGAATCCAGAATGTAGCAAGTCGGCCTCACCTCACGGTGGGGCTTTTTTGTTTCTGGCCGGAAATGACCTGAGGCCGACTTGTCGTTATAATGGGGTGCTGCGCCAGAAGCGCCAATTTGGAGGTAATCTTGGCAGCGATTCAAAGAGTCAAGGGCATGCTGGATGTCTTGCCCGACGATTATGCTTATTGGAAATTGGTGATGGAGACGGCCGCCCGCCTGGCCCAGCAATACGGCTTTCAGCGGGTTGATGTTCCCATCATGGAATATTCAGACCTGTTTGCCCGCGGTGTGGGCACGGCCTCAGACTTCTTCGTCCAGAAAGAGATGTATTCGATTGAGGAGGAGGATGGCAGCCTGACGTTGCGGCCGGAATTTACCGCGGGTGTTGTCCGGGCCTACCTGGAAAATGGGTTGGCCAATTGGCCCCAGCCCGTCAAGTTATACACCTTTGGCCCCATTTTCCGCCGTGAGCGGCCCCAGGCCGGCCGTTATCGCCAACACAGTCAATTTGATGTCGAGATCCTGGGGGAGACTGATCCAGTGGCCGACCTGGAAGTCATGATGGTGGCCATGAACCTGTATCGGACGCTTGGTTTCCAGGGTCTTTCATTCCAGCTGAACAGCACGGGTTGTCCGGTCTGCAAACCGGTCTACATCGAGAAGCTGGTCGCTTACCTGGCGGATCACAAACTGGCTCCGGTTGACCAGGAGCGCTTGCGGCGCAATCCGCTGCGGGTGCTGGATTCCAAAGAGCCGGGGATGGATGAGCTCCTGGCCGAAGCGCCGCACATCGCCGATTATCTTTGTGACGATTGTGCTGAGCATTTCGCCACCCTGCGCCAACTGCTGGACGATATCAATACCCCCTACAGCATTAATTTCCGCCTGGTGCGTGGCATTGATTATTACACCAAGACCGTGTTTGAAGTCTGGGCCGAAGGGATTGGCGCCCAGGCGGCGGTCTGCGGTGGTGGGCGTTATGATGGCCTGGCTGAAGCAATTGGTGGCCCGTCGGTGCCCGGTGTTGGCTTTGGCAGCGGCATTGAGCGCATTATCCTCGCGCTGCGAGAGCAGGGTGTGACCCCGCCGGCACTGGAGGCGCCTCAGGTGTTTATCGCCCACTTCGGTGGCGAAACCAAGCGGGCCGCCGTTAAATTGGCCTACCAGTTGCGCGATGCCGGCATTGGCGTGCGCATGGCCTTCGCCCGTGATAAGCGCAGTATGAAAAGCCAGATGCGCGAAGCCAATAAGTACGACGTCGACTTTGTCCTGATTTTGGGTGAGGATGAGGTGACCGAGGGCGTTGCTTCGGTTCGATTCATGAAAGAATCGGGCCAGGAGACCGTCGCTCTGGCGGATCTGGCTGGCTGGCTTGAGGAACGTCTCGCTTGATGGCTGGTACGCACATCGGTATTCTCCATCACCCTAAAATTCCTGCCTCCAAGCCGTTGGCCAGGGAAATTGAGGCCTGGCTGAAGGCGCGTGATATCCCGGCCTGGTCACTTTCGACCTGGGATGCGGGGCAGGTGTTGGCGGCGGTACCGGCCGGTCGCCTCCTCATCGTCATCGGCGGTGATGGCTCATTTTTGCGCGCCGCCCGCCTGGCGGCGCCGTATGGCGTGCCGCTGTTTTGCATCAACATGGGGCGCCTGGGTTTCCTGAGCGAAGTCCAGCCAGAAGATTGGCAATCCCGGCTAACCGCCTTTCTCGAAGGTAAGCACTGGCTCGAGCAGCGGCTGATGCTGCAGGCCTTTTTGCGCCGTGGCGAAGAAGTGCAAGGCCCCCTGGTTGCCCTCAATGATGTGGTGGTGAGTCGCGGTTCCCAGGCGCGCGTGTTGCGCTTGCAGCTCTTTAGCGACGGTGACTTTGTCACCCGTTATGTTGCGGACGGGGTGATCGCCGCGACGCCGACTGGATCTACCGCCTATGCGCTGGCTGCCGGCGGCCCAATCCTGCCACCACGGCTGCTGAACTATCTCATTGTCCCAGTTGCGGCGCATCTCTCTTTTGATCGTGCCCTGGTCTTTAATGAAGATACAGTTGCCTCCATCCGCGTCTTCACCGACCATGAAGCGACCCTGACGGCTGATGGCCAGGATTCGGTCGCCCTGAAGAACGGTGATGAAGTTGTGATTAAGCAATATGAGCATATGAGCTCTTTTGTCCGTTTGGGCAATCCTGGCTATTTTTATCGCCGCTTGATGGAGCGATTGCGCTTTGGCCTGGATGCTGGCCCGGATGGAGAAGGATAAGAGTAATCTTTTATGGAGAATTTGGATCCCGGTACGCGCCGGCGCTTGCGTCAGGCTCAGGATACTGCCCAAAAGAACAAACGTAGTGCGGCGGAGCAGCTGTTCCGCGAACTGCTGGCAGATCGTCCCGATATTGCTGACGCCTGGTATGGGTTGGGTACCGTGCTGGCGGATGAGGCGGAGCAGAAAGCTGCTTATTCGCAGGCGCTAGAGCTGAGCCCCGGCCATGCTGAGGCAAGCCGGGCGCTGGCCATTCTCCGCGGCGAAATCCCGCCCGATGTAGTCGAACCAGTAGATGAGTCCGACGAAGATGCGCCTTCCGGCTTGCCGGACGCCCCGCGCCCCGAGGAACTGGCCGATGCCCGCAGTTGGTCAGGCCCCGCAACCGTCAGCGAGCGCTTTGATGCCATAGAAGCGGTGCCGGAGAAAGCTGCAACGCCGGCCGCCGACCCGGCCCAGCCCGCTGCTGCCGAAAACCTCGTCTGTTACAAACACGGCAATCCAACCAATTTGCGTTGCTACTCCTGTGGGAAGCCGATCTGTGGCAAATGTTCCAAAGTGACGCCGGTAGGTTACCGTTGCCTGGACTGTATTCGTGATGCGGAATCTGTCTTTTTTGACGCCAATCCTATCCATTACCTGGTCAGCATGGTGACGGCGGGTTTCCTGGGGGCTGCGGCTGCCTTTCTCATGTCAGTTATCGGTGGCCTCTGGTTTTTGGCCTTCTTTTTGGGGCCGGCGGCAGGAACGTTTATCGGCAACCTGGCCTTTCGCCTGAATGGCCGGCATCGAGGTCGTTATCTGCCTTACCTGGTGGCCGGCGCTTTGCTGATCAGCGGTTTGCCTTTTCTCTTGCTGCGCGGCAACCTGATTGGTGTGGGAATCTATCTCTTTATGGCGGTACCTGCCTGTTATTATCAGTTGCGCTAAACTTGAGCAGGGAATGAAAACCGGTCAACGGTCGGGACGATGTTAAGCGAACTTTTTATCCGTGACTTCGCGATTATTGATGAACTGAAGCTTCGTTTTACCCCTGGCTTTAACGTGATGACGGGTGAAACGGGCGCTGGCAAATCGATCATCCTGGATGCCATGTCGATGGTACTGGGTGATCGAGCTGATATCTCCATGATTCGGGCCGAGGCTGAAATGGCGATGATTGAGGCTAGTTTCAGTCTGGATGAACGGTTGCAGCGCCTTCTGCAGCCCCTGCTGGAAGAAGAGGGGTTGGAGAGTGAAACGGTTGATGAGCTACTGTTGGCCCGCGAATTGCGTAACAATGGGCGCTCTATCTGCCGGGTCAATGGTCGCACGGTCACCCTGTCACTCCTGCGCCAGGTCGGCGATTTTCTGATTGATATCCACGGCCAGGGGGAGCACCTTTCGTTGCTCAAACCCAAATCCCATTTGCCACTGCTTGACGCTTATGGCGATCTGGTGGCTCAACGCGAAGCGATGGCTCGCGAGGTGGTCCAGCTGCGCAAGCTCCAGCGGGAGTTGGCCGAGTTGCGAGCCAGTGAGAAACAGCGTGCCCAGCGACAGGATTTCCTCAACTACCAGGTGGATGAGATCCAGAGCGCTAATCTCAAACCGGGCGAAGATGATGAGTTGGTAGCTGAGCGGAATCGGCTGGCCAACGCTGAGCAGTTACTTGGTTACACCAGTGAGGTCAGCGCCATCATCCTGGGCGTTGACGATGAGACGCCTTCGGTCATCGACATGCTGAACCAGGCTGAAAAAGCGCTCACACTTTTAAGCCGGGTCGACAAAGAACAATCGTCGTTGCTATCAAACCTGCAAGGGTTAATGTCTGAGTTAAATGAAGTGGCGGCCCAGGTGAGCGATTATCAGGATCTCCTGGAGTTTGATCCCGAGCGGCTGACGGTGGTTGAGAACCGTATCGATGCCATCAATGCGCTGAAACGCAAGTACGGTGACACCATAGAGGAAGTGTTGGCTTCGCTGACACAATCTGAAGAGGAACTCAAGAACATTGAGGGTAGTGATGCCCGCATCAAGGAGCTTGAGGACGTTGAAAAGCGTTATCTGACCAAGATCGGCCGGCTGGCTGAAGCGCTGTCAGAGAAGCGCCAGACCGTCGCCTTGCGGTTGGCCGGCGACGTGGAACGTGAGCTGGCCACGCTGGGCATGGACGGGGCCCGTTTTGCAGTTGATTTTCAACGGTCAACTGCTGAAGCAGGGGGCGTCCTTGTTGGGGGTGAGTTTCTGGCCTTTGATCAGAGCGGTATCGACCAGGCTGAATTTGTCATTTCGGCCAACCCTGGTGAGCCTCTGCGGCCAATGGTAAAGGTCGCCAGTGGTGGTGAAACGGCCCGCTTAATGCTGGCGCTAAAAACGTCATTGGCCCGTGTAGACGGTACGCCGACCCTCATTTTTGATGAGATTGATCAGGGGATAGGCGGCCGCATTGGGACCGTGGTGGGTGAAAAGCTGTGGGGCTTGACCTCGCACGGGAACCATCAGGTGATCGTGGTGACTCATTTGCCGCAGCTGGCTGGATTTGGCGATAACCATTTCCATGTGACCAAGCGGCTGGCAACCGGCCGGACCACCACCATGGTCACCAACCTGGAAGCCGAAGCTCGTATCAATGAGCTGGCCGCGATGCTGGGGACACACGATGATTCAGCCAAACAGGGGGCTGAATCGATCCTGGCAGCGGCCTCCTCTGCCAAGCAACGGCACGCGGCCTGATCCGGCTGTCATACTGGAAGCTGTTCACAATTCAGGAGGGGCAAATAAGGATTTGTCCATGCGACGTTCGCTACTGTTCGGTCTACTCATTGCACTGTTGCTTCTCTGGGGTTGCCAGGAAGTGACCCCCGCTGAACCTACGCCCACATCAACCGCGACGACACCAGCTTTAAAACCTCTGGCCACAGTCCCAATTGAGCCTGAAATTGAACCCTCAGTGACGGCGCTTGCCACTGAGGGTGTTGCGACGGCTGCCAGCTCCCTGCCGCAGCCGAGCCTGTTTGCTGCCAATTGGGATGATCGGTCTGCTTTTGGGGTTGGCTTGCTCCCTGATGAGCAAGCGCTGTTAGGGGAGCTCCCCGGCGCCCCTGTCTACCACATGTCTCTCGCCCTGGATGAAGCCTTGACGACCATTACCGGCGCGATGGAGATTCGCTATACAAATGAGGAAGCGGTGCCATTGTCAGCCGTTTATCTGCGTTTGTACCCGGGATTGCTGGGTGGCAGTATAGGTGTCGATAATGTGCGGCTTAATGGCGAACCGGCCGGTTACGAGCTACAGGCGGACGCCTCGGTGCTGGCCATCAATCTGCCCGAGCCACTGCCGCCGGCCGGCCAGGTCGTCGTTGCCCTTGATTTTCTCACGGTGATTCCGGAAACATACGGCGGTAGCTATGGCATGTTCATCGTGCAAGATGAGATCCTGGCGATGGCCCATTTTTATCCGGTGCTGGCGGTTTATGATGAGAGTGGCTGGAACCTGGAGATCCCCTCTGAGCAGGGGGACATCAGCTATGCGGATAGCAGCTACTACCTGGTCGAACTGCACGCCCCGGCCGATTTTGTTTTTGCCAGCAGCGGCGTGACGATAGGGAGCGAACCGGCCGGGGCTGACACCCGCTACACCATCGCTGCCGGGCCCATGCGGGACTTTTACCTGGCCGGCAGTTACCGTTTTGAGCGGCAGCAGGCGACGGTCGGGGGCGTTACCGTCAACAGCTATGCTTTTGCCGAGTACGAGGAAGCGGCTGGTCGCGTTCTGGATTATGGCGCTGTTGCCCTGGCGATCCTGGCAGAAGCGCTTGGTCCATACCCTTTCGCTGAACTGGATATTGTCAGCACGCCGACCCGAGCCCTGGGCATTGAATACCCCGGTATTGTGGTTATCGCTCTGCGTATGTACGGACCAGACAACCCTTTTGGTGAGCAGGCATTGGAATCCACGACCGCCCATGAAGTAGGCCATCAATGGTTTTATTCCCTTGTCGGCAATGACCAGCTTGATCACCCCTGGCTTGATGAATCGCTGACCCAATATGCGACACTACTTTATTTTGCCGGCCGCTATGGTGACGGGGGCCGCCAGGGCTTTACGGGCGCCATGCAAAGCCGCTTTGACAATTCTGGCGCCAGCGGTTTGCCGATTGGTTTACCGGCCGCGGCCTACACGCCAGCGGAATACAGCGGCATTGTCTATGGACTGGGCCCGCTCTTTTTTGTCGAATTGGAAGAGACGCTGGGTGCTGAGCTGTTTGCCCAAATCTTGCAAGATTACGTGGCAACCTATCGCTTGCGCATAGCCAGCGAAACATCATTCCAGGAACTGGCTGAGCAACATTGTGGTTGCGACCTGGCGCCGTTATTTACCGAATGGGTGTACGACGACTAGTCCAGCCTTACTCGTCTCCCTCATCCCGAATCCAGTGATTGATATTGCTGGCATGGTAGCGGGGCGCGCTGCCCCGTTACCTGTTGGCCACAGCCCTGGGCAAGAGTTGCCGATAATTACTGGTCGCCTTGTTGGGCGGGCTTGGGCTGGCGTA
Organism: Ardenticatenales bacterium; assembly: GCA_020634575.1. The sequence goes on from JACKBM010000052.1 coordinate 36,217, forward strand.
GCCCTGGCTCATGGGTTGCTCTCCTCAGCTTGCTCCGGCGTTGGCGGGATGCTGACCACCGGGTTGCCCAAGAGATAGTCCACGGCTGCCTGCAACTGGGTATCATCCGGTACTTCGCCGGGATTTACTTCTGGCAGTGGAATGAAATAGTCCGGTTCCAGCCCTTGTTGATGCACCCAGAATTCGTCTGGTGTCAGCCAGCGAGCCACCGTGATGCGGGCGCCGCCGCCATTGCTGAGCACAAAGACCCCCTGAACGGTGCCTTTGCCAAAGCTGGTCTGGCCGATTAAGATGGCCCGGCCGCGGTCGCGTAAGGCGCCCGAAAGCACCTCCGAGGCACTGGCGCTGCCTTCGTCGATCAGAACCACAATGGGGATTTCCTGGGCCAGGCCATCATTGCTGGAGCGGTGGACGCGCTCATCGCCGTTGCCGTATCGTTCAGTCAGGATGATGCCTTCGTCGAGGAATTGGTCGGCGATGTCGGTGACTGCTGTCAGCGAGCCGCCAGGGTTGGATCGTACGTCGATGATAAGACCATCGGGGTTCTGGGCCATCAGCTCACCCAGTTGCGTGTCAACGTCCTCTGCCGTTGTGTTGATGAACCGGCCGATACGCAGGTAAGCAATGTTGTCGTCGAGCATTTCACTGCGTACACTGGGGAGGAGGATGCGGTCACGCGTGATTTCAACGTCGAACAGTTCCCCGTCCCGCTCGATGGTGAGGAGGACGGTGGAACCGGCCGGTCCCCGCACCAGCCCGGCCGCTTCGCCAACATCCATCCCCGTCAGTTCCACACCGTCAGCGGCCCGCAGGATGTCACCCGTGCGCAGCCCATTCTCAGCGGCCGGTGAGCCCTCGAAAGGCGCGACAATCGTGATATTGCCATCTTCACTGGTTACTTCCGCCCCGATACCTTGAAACTCGCCATCCATACGTTCGGCATCGCTGGCCTGATCGGTTGGCGTCAGGTAGCGTGTATTGGGATCGTCGAGCGTGGCCAGCATCCCGTTGATGGCTCCCTCGACGAGGCGCGCATTGTCTAATTCCTGGTCAAAGAACTCATCCTGAACCAGGCCCCAGATCTCCCAAAAAGGTTGGAACTCTTCCCGCATATCGCTCGGGGTGCCGCCTGCCAGGCTGACGATGGGCAATGGCGCGATCTCGCTCTGGCCCAACAGGTAACCACCGACAAAGATGGCGATTGCCAGAATGGCCGTCAGGCAGCCGGTTACAATACGCTCTTTCATGCAGATTCTCCTGAGATGGATGGTGTGATGCTAATAATGATTTCTCGAATGTATTTGTTGTTTGGGCAAACGCTGTCTGTTTACCTCTTCTTTCATCATAGCGTGACGCAGTTTATGATCGCAATGTTAGTACAACGTTGGCCGAATTTGAGCAAACACTCATAATGATCGTTGGTTTAGCGTCGGGTGCCCGTCCTTTGGGTCTCATTTTGGGCTGTGTTACAATCCGCCCCTCTGAAATTGTAGAGGAGAAAACAGTCAATGGCGTCCGCGCTGGACCTGGGAATCATCATCGTCAATTACAACGTCTGCGCTCTCTTGCGTCGCTGCCTGCAGACTGTTTTTGCCAGCGACGGCGACCTGCGCTTCAAGGTTGTCGTTGTCGATAATCAATCTGGCGATGACAGCCTGGCGATGGTACGTCAGGAGTTCCCCCAGGTCGAAATCATTGCCAATGATTTTAATGCCGGCTATCCCGCTGCCAACAATCAGGGTCTGCGCCTACTTGGCGTAGACAAGGCTGATGACCGCGTTGCGTCTCTTGATGAGGCACTACAACCTCGCTACTGTTTGCTTCTGAATCCGGACACGGAAGTCGAGCCTGACACCATCCCCACGCTGATTCGCTTTCTCGATGAAACCCCGAACGTGGGTGTTGTTGGCCCCCGGCTGATGTTGCCCAATGGTGAGCTGGATCATGCCTGCCGCCGCGGCTTTCCCACGCCCCAGGCTTCATTCTATTACATGTTTGGCCTGAGCCGCCTTTTCCCCGGATCCCGCTACAGCCGCTACGATCTGAAACATCTGGATATTCATCAGCAGATGGACGTTGATTCCGTGACTGGCGCTTTTATGCTGGTACGTACCACAGCCATTCGTGAAGTGGGGCTGCTGGATGATCGCTTCTGGATGTATGGTGAGGATCTGGATTGGGCCAAACGCATTAAGGATGCCGGCTGGCGTGTGGTCTACAATCCGGTTGTTACCGCTCTACACGTCAAAGACCAATCGGCCCGGCAAAATCCGCGGGCTCGCCTCGAATTCTACCGGGCCATGCCCATCTTCTATTACAAGCACTATCGCAAGCAGACGCCGTTCTGGCTGCATATCATGGTTTTGGCTGGAATTTTGCTGAAGGGCGGCTGGCCGCTATGGCCCACAATCAGGGCCGGCTCGGCCGTGTTGCAGAAATGACAAACGACAAAATCCGTACTCTGTATAGCTTTTCCCTGGTGGCGCTGGATGCCTTCCTGGTGGTTATAGCCTTCATCCTGGCGTACGAACTGCGCTACTCGCTCGCCTGGCCCAGTGAGGTCTTGAACCCGGTTTCCTTACGCCGCTACGTAGCCTGGATACTAATCCTGCTTGTCGCCGACATCGGCGCCCTGGCCTTTCTGGGCCAATACATCATCAAGCGGGCCGTCAGCCGGCTGGATCAGATCATGACCATCGCCCTGGGTATGACGCTGGGGACGATTATTGCCGTGGCTTTTGTGGCCTTTGTCTTCAAAAATCAGGATGAGACGCTGGCCTTTGATTACCCTCGGCTGATGATCGTTTATACCTGGATATTCTCAATCATTCTGGTGATGTTGGGCCGGGTAAGCCATCAGCAACTCCGGATCTGGCTCCGCCGGCGTGGCTTCGATCAGGATCGTATGCTGATCGTTGGTACTGGGGAGACGGCCCGAATCATTCTGCAACGTATTCTCTGGTCGCCGAATTTGGGCTTTGAAGTTGTTGGTATCGTCGACGAGAATCCGGGAATCGATGAATTTTTGGGCATCCCGGTGATGGGCCGGCCCGAAGATTTGCCCCGGCTAATCGAGGATCATGAGGTTGATGAAGTCCTGGTAGCTATCCCCGAGCATGGCCATCGGGCTGTGGTGCGCACGATTGGTTATTGTGAGCGCGGCCGCGTTTCCATCAAAGTTGCCCCGGACATCTTCCATTCAATTACTTCGGCTGCCTCAATTGACGATCTGGGTGGATTGCCGCTGGTGGCAGTGCGAGATTACACCATGCGTGGCTACCTGCTAATCGCCAAGCGCGCCCTGGATCTGGCGGGGGCAATGGTGGGGCTCGTATTTCTCTCCCCGCTCATGCTGTTGGTTGGTCTCTTGATCAAGTTGGAGTCGCCCGGCCCAGTCTTTTTCATCCAGGACCGTATGGGTCTGGATGGCAAGCCATTCAAAATGATTAAGTTCCGTTCTATGCGTGCTGACGCGGAACGCAATGGCCCTGGCTGGACTGTGGACAACGACCCACGCCAGACCCGGCTTGGCGCGCTGCTGCGCAAAATTGAGGTAGACGAGCTGCCCCAATTTATTAATGTGCTTCTTGGCGAGATGAGCCTGGTTGGCCCCCGGCCGGAACAGCCACATTACGTTGAACAATTTCGCCAGGTAGTGCCGCGCTACATGGAACGGCACCGTGAAAAGGCGGGCATGACGGGCTGGGCGCAGGTCAATGGCATGCGCGGCGATACGTCCATCGAAGAGCGTACACGCTACGATATCTGGTATATCGAAAATTGGTCGATTTTCCTCGATATCAAAATCGTCCTGCGTACCATCTGGCAGACGCTGGCACGCAAAGGCAGCGGCGATTGATTATTGTGGATTGTTGGTCTGATAGAGTTGAATGATGGCCCGGTGGGCAGCTACCCGGGTGAGGAATGAATGGCGCAAAGCTTCGTTACTGATCTGCGCGGCTTTAGCCATTAAGCCCTCATAGGCGGTTTGCAGCAGGTGTGACGCCCGGGCATCATTCTGCTGGCGCAGCAGCCCAATCGTGACAAGATAGAGGCGGAAGGGGCGCGCGGCGGCATCAATGATTGCGGGATCGTCGATGGCTTTCATAACCTCGGCCAGGGCAACCCCAGCTTTCTCCAGCTTCCCTTCTTCCTGTGCCAGGAAGGCGATTTCTGCCTGAACCTCAGCAGCGATGCTGCCCATTTCAAGTTCCCGACTGAGCGCCAGCGCTTCCTGCCAATAACGATCAGCCTCCGCAAATCGGTTTTGCTGCCGCAGGATGTAGCCCCGGTCGCGCAGGACGGAGGCCTCCAGGGGACGTACGCCGATTGCCCGAACATTCTTGAGGGCCTGGCTACTGAGCTGGTCGGCCCGCCGATGTTCGCCCAGGTGCAACTGCGTCAGACTCAGGTTCAGGAGGTTGAAGCAGACACCTATCGGGACGTTGATCTCGCGACTGAGCTGCAATGCCTGCTGCCCATAATTCATCGCCGTTTCATACTCGCCCAGGTCAGTGTAGATGTTGCTGAGATTGGTCAGTACCCGGGCCATACCCAGACGATCGCCTATCTCCTGGAAAATGGTACTGGCCTGTTTCCAGTAAACGAGACCCTCGGCCACATGGTCCTGTACCTTGATGATGCCGAGGTTATTCAGCACGGCGCTTTCGCCCTGTTTATCGTTGATGATCCGGTAGAGACGCAGCGCCTGACGGTAATAGGCTGTGCATTGATCAAATTGGCGTTGCTCGCTGGCCGCGACCCCAAGGAAGCGGTAACAATCCGCCTCAATCTTGGTGCTACGGGAGTTGCGCGCCCCCGCCATGCCCTGCTGCAAGACCTGTTTGGCTTCTGGGAAGTTCCCCTGCCGCAAATAGGCCTGCCCCAGTGTGAGCTGGCTGGCGGCCTGCAGCTCTTCGGAGCCGCCTTCCACGGCCAGCCGATGAGCTTCCAGGGCAGCAGCGGCGGCGGCATCGTAATCACCCGTTGTTTCGGCAAAATTGGCCAGGCGCAGGGCCGATTCCGGCAAATGATTAGGCGAGCCATCTTTGGCCAGCAGATCGGCGACTTTACCCAGGCGGATGAGGTCAGCCATCTGTTCATCCCGCTCGCCGCGCAGGTGGTAGACGCCTTCGCGGGCCAGAAGGAGTTCATAGAGCAGGGCCGGTTCGTCGTCGCCAGTCAGGCCGATGGCTCGGTTCAGGTAGTAGAGACCATTTTCGTGGGCAAACTGTTGGACGGCGTAATGGCCGGCATTGCGCGCGTATTGCTTTTCCTTTTCCGGGTCGCCAATGACTTGCCAATGGTCAGCCAGGCGAGCGGCATAGGCCGGGTTGTCCGGGTAGAGCTGCTCGATGGCGGTGGCCACTTTCAGGTGCCAGGCCACTTTCGCGTCATCGCTGATGGACTCGAGGACCCCTTCCCGAATTTTGTCATGGGCAAAGCGCCAGGTGCCATCACTGATTTCAAGGACGGCTGCGGAGGCACATTGGGAGAGCCAGCTTTCCAGGTTGATCTTGATTTCTGCTGCCCGGGTAATGGCGTCGATCAGGGCTAAATCCAGGTCCCGTCCGGCAATGGCGACGGCGGGCAGGAGTTCTGTGGCGTGAGCCGGCAAGCGGGCCAGCCGTTGCTGAACAATGGAGGCGATGCGCTGCGGGAATAGGCGGCGGGGCAGAGCCATCTGGCCGATGGCGCTCAGACGCCCGGCCTGTTCGGCGAGCGCTCGCACCACCTCAACAATGAAGAAGGCGTTGCCCTCAGTTTCACGTTGCAGCAGATCCAGCACGTTTTCCTGTGAGCCGGCGGTGCCCAGCATCGCCTCGCTGAGTTCAGCAGTTTCCTGGCTATTGAACCGATCCAGGAGGATGGTGTGGGCATCCGGGAAGCGCTCGGGGAGATCCGGCCGGTCATCATTCCGGTACGACCCCACAATCAGCAGCGGCAGCGAAGAGGCCAAACGGCCTAACTGCTCCAAAATCTCCAGACTTTCATCGGCCCACTGCAAATCTTCCAGAATCAGTAGTAACCAGCCCTGCTGGTGTAAGAACAGGTCAGAAACGGCGCTGATAAGACGCTGTTGGGCCGCTTCCGTGTCCAGCGAGGGCGGTGGGCTGATGGGCTTGCCAATCAGCAGTTCCAGATTCGGTACGATGGTTTGCAGAACGCTGGCCGAAAGTTCATCCAGATCGACATGCAGGGCCAGGCGCTGAATGACGCGGTGCCAGAGTTGATAGGGTAGCCCTTTGTCCTCGCTGGACTGGCTATAGGTAACCAGCCCGCCTTCCACCAGGGCGCGGGTCCGGATCTCATTGAGAAGTCGTGTTTTGCCGACGCCGCTTTCGCCGCCCAACAGCCAGAAGGAGCCATTCCCATGGCGGGCCCGCTCCAGCGCGGCCGTGAGCTGTTCCATTTCCTCTTTCCGGCCGATAAAGGCAGCGGACTGCAGGAAGCTATCTCGAACAGCTTCATCTTCGGCCAGCGCATATTGGCCGGTGATGTTGTTCAGCGTTTGCAGGGCGATGCCCGCGCTGGCAAAGCGGTCGGCCGGCTCTTTGGCCAGGAGCTGCGCCAGAAACTCATTGATTTCCGCCGGCGCTTCCACATGCTCAAACGAAGGGGGTTCGCTGAGGATCTGCTCCATGAAAAATGGGCTTTCCACATCAAACGGATGCCGGCCGGCAAATAATTCGTAGGCCATGACGCCGACTGCGTATAGGTCGGAAAGCTCCGAGGCCGGCTTGCCGTAAACGATCTCCGGGGCCACATAAGACCAGCTGCCTACCGAGCCGGCATCCTGACCTTTCAAGACCGCCAGACCAAAATCAAGCACTCTGACCCGGCCGTTTTCGACCAGCACATTGGCCGGCTTCAAGTCCCGGTGCAGGATGCCGCGATGGTGCAGATAGACCATGGCCTGAAGCAACTGCCGTAGCAGTTCGATACGCTCATCAGTGGAGGGCGTTTCGATTGGCTCGGTGATAGGGTGAGCATCTTGCAGATACGCCATCGTATAAAAAGGCTGACCCATCTGGTCAAAACCATAGTCCAACACGCTGATGATATTGGGATGGCGCAAGGAGGCGAGAATGCGGAACTCGTTGGCCAGGGCCAGACGCAGTTCCATGATCGTTTCCGAAAGGGGGCGTGGCGTCACGCGCAGTTGATTGGTAGATACAGTCACCTGCTTGTAGGCAACTGTTTCACCTGTGAGCCTGTCTGTTGATTCATATACAACGCCCATGCCACCACGGCCCAGGACGTTATGCAAGATATAACGGCTCGACAAAAGCGTAATCCCTGATACGAGAGAAGAGGGCGCCTGATTCAGACACCCCCCTACATACTCTGATTGAATCGTTGGTTTCTACTGCCAGTCTGTCACTTGGGTGTGGCAGTCTCATGTCGCTAATGGTAGCAAAATAAGACCAATATGCCCATGTTATTCCTGACAAATTGCCGACGCTAAGGTTGGCCATCCATCATGCCGGCCCAGTAGCTGCTGCCGTGCCAATAATGGCCGCTCGCGAAGTACGTGTTGGCGTTCCAGTAATAGTCGGCGTTGCTGAAGTAGCTACCGGCCCAGTAGGTGCCGCCAGCCCAGTACGTACCACCGGCCCAGTAGGTGCCGCCAGCCCAGTACGTGCCACCGGCCCAGTAGGTGCCGCCAGCCCAGTACGTACCACCGGCCCAGTAGGTGCCGCCAGCCCAGTACGTACCACCAGCCCAATACGTGCCGCCATCCCAGAAGAAATCCTCACCTTCCGGCAACGGGTCGCGATTCTGGTCGACCAGGTGATAGCCCTGGCGATCTTCGTCATAGACAACCGGTCCGAAATAATCCGTGCCGATCACCATGCCGCCATTGGCTTCACCCTGAATGTCGCTATAGATGGCATCCGGGGCCCAGATTCGGCCGGCGCCCTGTTGGTAGATGCTGTATGCCAGCGTCCCTTCTGCTGCCAGGGCGGGGCGGGCTGTCGCTGTCAGGCGGTACTTGACCTGATTCGGCGTAAGGCCGCCGTTCTGTTCCAGCATCAGGGCGACAACACCGGAAACAATGGCTGACGCGGCTGAAGTGCCGGAACCTTGATAGAACTTGTTGCCCAGATCCAGCTTGGGATGGCTGGCAGCGTAGGCAACCATGTCGCTTAATGACATCACCAGGTGGGCGCCGGGGGCGATCACGTCAGGCTTGATAAAACCGCTTTCGGTCGGCCCGGCGGCGCTAAAGGTCGCCAGGAAGTCATCGGCCGGGTCTTCAGGTGTGTAGTTATCGGTGTAGGCGCCAACGGTGATGACGAACGGATCGTTGCCGGGAGTGGTTACGGAACCCGCATCCGGACCTGTGTTACCCGCCGCCACGACGACGACGATACCGGCATCCCATAGCTGCTCGACCGCGACGTTGATCGGGTTTGCCCAGTAGGGGCCATCAATCGGACCCATGATGGAAAGGTTGACGACGCGGATGTTGAACTGCTGATGATTCAGCAAAATCCAGTTCAAGCCATCCAGCATATTGGAGACATTTCCCTTACCCTGATTGTCCAGGACCTTAACACTGACGATGTTGGCGCCCGGCGCCACACTGTCTGTTGTTTGGCTGGCGACCAGGCCGGCCATGTAGGTGCCGTGGCCATGTTTATCCTGGTGATTATTGCCGTAGGTTGAGTAGCTATAGATGGGCTCTTTGCCCAGGATAGCCCCGTCAACACCACTGTCTACGATAGCGACAGTGACACCGCTACCATCGAGCCCAGCCATCTGTACCTCAGTGACGCCGAGGACGGAGAGATAATCGTCTGAGGCGACTGCCCGATATTCGTTTGAGATCTGGACGTCATCAATCAGGATAGCGCCGCTGCTGCTCGTTAACCAGAACCGTACAAGCATCTGGCTGGAGCGGAAGTTGGTCAGGTCGACAGCCATCCGTGTGTAATCGTCCTGGATGCTGTTAATGCCGCTGATACATTGGGTAGAGAATGAACCTTCATCTCCAAATACATCGACACGCAGACAATCTTCAGGCCCGAGGCCATCACGGCGGTAGTTAAAGCTAAAGGTAATGACTTCAAACGCTGAGGTATCACTGGTATCGATATAGCGCTCGAGGCCTACGCCATTGCCACTCAGGAGCAGGCGGTTGTCGCCCAGATCCTGGGTGTGACGGATCTGACCATTCAGTGAATCGCCATCATCGTTAAGTTCGTTCCATGGCGTGAGCCAGGTGGCGTTGCCTTGCTGATCGCCGTAGTTGGCCGTATCGAAGTCGTCACGAGCGATCGTAGACATGTCGGGCACATCGGTGCCATAGACCGAGAACTCCCACAAGGAGTAACCCCAGATGGTGCCGCGGTCGCGCCCTTGCAGGCGAACATAGCGACCAAAATTGTTCAGACCAGAGATAACGTCAGTACGACCGTTTGAATGCTGGACGCGGTGAACAGTGGTCCAGTTCTCAGCGTCGTTTGAGAGCTGAATTTCGTAGTCTGAGCCAAACGCGGTTTCCCAGTTCAGGACAACCTTTTTGACGTAATAACTGCCGCCAAGGTCGATCTGGATCCATTCGTTATCATCATATGAGCTGGACCAGCGGGTGCCAGCATCGCCGTCAACGACATTCGCCGGCTGGAATGATTCATTTTCTACGGACGACGCGGTGACGGGTTTGCCCGCTGAGAGGATGACGTTGTTGCCTTCATCCCGACTGTCAAGGTCCAACTTGATGTGCAGGATGGGGGCAGCGCCTGGTTCACCGTTATAGGCTTCGGCTGTGCGGCGCCCTTCACCAGCCAGGAACAGCGCCAGGCTGTTGCCGGCTGCCCATTCTTCCTGGTTGACGATCTCCTGAATAATGGCAGCGATGTCCGGTGTTTCGTGACGTTCGTCCAGGTTGAGCCATTCAGGGATATCATCCCAGAGGACTTCCTGCGTAGTCCGTGGCCGGGCGCTTAAACTGTAAGCGTTGGTTTGAAACGGTACCGCATTCGGACTGGCTTCACCCCAGATCACGCTAGATGCAAATCCGTAACTCCGTTCATCGGTCTCAAACTCAATGTACGCTTCTTCAACAATGGTCCCCTGCGGGATGTTGAGATTGTTGAAGCGTAAACCGACCGTCTCGGGACCGCCCAAAAATTGAGGGTCTTCGCTAATTTCAAGGTCTGGGCTGCTCAGTGTGACCGAGCCATTGCTGCTGGCTTCTTCGGCGTCATCATTGCCATTGGTAATCTGAACCGCAATGTTTTCGACCGGGGGCTCCGGAACAAAGTCATATTCAACGTGCAGCAAAGGTGATTGCCCCGCGTTCGTATCATGTGAGACAAAGTAACGAGTGCCCAACCCTTCCATAAGGAAGACGAGATGTCGCTCGTTGTTCCAATCTGGCTGATCCACAATCTCCTGGATAATGTCGGAGAGGTCAGGTGATTGGTAGGTGGTGCCACGCTCACCCCATTGCGGAATGTCGTGCCAGTTAATGATTGCTTCTGTGCGCGTCCGGCCGGTCAGCGGGTGTGAATTGTTGAAAGACTTGGCGCTTAGCGTCCGCTCACCATAAATATCGATGGAAGCGAAGCTGTCACTGGGCCGGTCCGAGGTGAATTCAATGTAGGCGTTGGTGATGATGGCACCGGCCGGTATCCCCACATTGGGATAACGCAAACCGACAATTTGCGGACCATAGCCAAAGAGAACGTCATCAGTCAATTGGATGACTGGTTCCACACGCCACACTGAGCCATCATCCGTTTGCTCCGCATCATCATCATGATTGCTGATACGCACGTCAAGGGTAGCGTTGCTCAAATTGCTGGAGCGGATGGCCGTATCCGGGCTGATGTAGGCAACGGCGGGGCTGGAGGCCAGGCGGGCTAGCTGATCCCCACTCAGGGTCGCGGCAAAGCCATTAACGATGGGGAGATCGGCATTCACCGATCCACCCATAGCCTCCACCTGCGCCATCAGCGCAGCAGAGTCTCCGGTGGCCTGGACGATAGTGGCAAACTGAGCCGTTGGCTCAGCCTCTACCTCCGCAGCCAGGCCGGGGCTTATGCGTCCTGTATTTGCATTGTTGGCGGCCACACTCTCCGTAGAGAACGAAAGAGTGAAAGACCAGAGGGCGATGAAAAGCGCAATGTAAGCCTTTTGCATAACGTTGTCTCGATGAATTGCGATTTGGTGTTAACCACTTAACAGTCCAATTGTTCATCACAATTCTTAAGATTCCCAAAAGAATCGATTGTTCTCTTAGGAAATTTGTACCAGTACTGCACAACGGTTTGGCAAAAAATTTCCTTCTATTGCGTGAGTATAGCAGGGTTTTCTAACGTGAATTCTAACGAGAAACCTTACGGGGGCGTCTAACATCATTCTTATTTGACCCCCTATGGACCCCATGATATGATCACGAAACGACCCTGTTAGCACTCAAAAGCCGAGAGTGCTAAGCGGTAGGCGCATCTTTTACCAATACATTCTCAATGTGCAAGTTTACCGCAACTGACCATTTCTTTGCTAACTGCAAATAGTGATTTATGGATTCGTTCAAGCCCTTAAGTGAGCGACAGCAATATATTCTGGGTCTGCTTGTCAGATCTTACATCGAGTCTGGCAGCCCGGTTGGTTCCAAGACATTGGTGGGCAACTATGATCTCGATCTGAGTTCGGCCACTGTGCGCAACGAATTGGCGCAGCTTGATCAGCTTGGGTATCTGCAGCAGCTGCATACCTCGGCCGGGCGCGTGCCGACGGAACTTGGCTTCCGTTATTTCGTACAGCGGTTGTTGGGTGAATTTCAGCTGCCTACTGATGAGCGCCAGAAAATCAGCCATCAGTTTCATCAGGCAAGTACCGAACTGGAACAATGGCTGAGGCTTTCTGCCGCCGTGCTGGCTCATACCACCCAGGGCGCCAGCTTCATTACGGCGCCACGGCCACGGCTGAACCGGTACAAACATGTCCAGGTGATTTCCACCCAGGGCCGTCTGGTCTTGATGATCCTGGTCCTTTATGGCGGCCAGATCAAGCAGCAGATGCTCACGCTGGCTGAGCCGCTCGCGCAAATCAGGTTGAGCGCAGCGGCCGACCGGCTTAACCTGCTGTTTGAGGGGCGCAATATGGACGAGATTGTGGCCCGCCTGAGCCAGCTGGATGACCTGGAGAATGAGCTGGCCCGCCTCATCAGTGATCTGATGCGTATGGCTGATGCCAAGCAGATCTCAGAGATCTATCGAGCGGGTCTGTCGAATTTGCTGGAAGATGAAGGGACCCGGCAGGCTGTTCGAGTATTAGAGGAACGTCCCAAGCTGGCTAATATTTTGAGCGAGCTGGGCGAAACCGAGTTTTCCAGCGTGCAGGTCGTCATCGGTGGCGAAGGGCGCTGGGAGGAATTACGAGATTGTAGCATCATCCTGTCACGCTACGGTGTGAGCGACGAACTGGTAGGTGAGTTGGCTGTGGTTGGCTCTATGCGGATGCCCTATGGTCGCAATATCTCGGCCGTGCGCTATGTGGCAGACTTGATGAGTGGCTTTGTCAATGACTACTATGCCGAGGATCGGCTTGAGGCCGACGACTCTGCTGAAGATGGGGATTTCATAAGTGGATAACGAAGAAACGACAAACAACGAATTTGAAGAGATGCCCGCGGCGACCGATGAGGCCGCTGAAGCTGTGGCCGAGGCAGAGCCGGCCGAGCTGACCATCGAAGAGCAGCTCGCTGAAGCTCGCGCCAAAGCAGATGAATATCTGGATGGTTGGAAACGAGCGCGGGCTGAATTTGACAATGCCCGGAAGCGGTTACAGCGGGAGCGACAAGAAGCCCACGCCCGGGCAACCGGCGATGTGGTGGCCAAGATGCTGCCAGTCCTGGATGACCTGGAACGGGCCCTGGCCAATGTCCCGGCCGAAGTTGCGGGCAATTCCTGGTATGAAGGGATGGAGCTGGTTCAGCGCAAGATGACTGGCATCCTGGAAGGGCTGCGCCTGGAACGTATTGCGGCAGTTGGTGAGCCGTTTGATCCAATGGTACACGAGGCCATCTCCCAAGAGGCATCTGCTGAGTTCGAAAGTGGCATTGTGATGCGAGAATTACAGCCAGGTTACCGATTGGGGGATCGTGTGTTGCGGGCTGCTTTAGTGATTGTGGCAGCCTAGGTGAGGGACCGGCCGGAACCGTTTACGCAAGCAAACGAAATGTTAACGTTCCTCGGCCATAATCAGGTCTGTTTGAAATACATAATCCGTGGACAGAAGCTGTCTGCGTATCTTTCGTAAAGAAGTTAGCTGGAGAAACGAAGAACATGGGCAAAATTATTGGCATCGATCTTGGTACAACCAATTCAGTTGCCGCGGTGATTGAAGGTGGTGAGCCGACTGTTATCCCCTCTGCTGAAGGTGGTCGTCTGTTCCCGTCAATCGTGGCAGTCAATCCAAAATCTGGTGAGCGTCTGGTTGGCCAGGTGGCAAAGCGTCAGGCAGTTGTCAATCCCGAAAACACTATTTTTTCGGTCAAGCGGTTCATGGGCCGCAAATTTGATGATCCCGAAGTCGCACGGGCGGTCAAGTACGTACCCTACGAAGTTCGCAAAGCGAGCAACGGTGACGTCCGGGTTGTCATGAATGGTCGTGAATACAGTCCGCCGGAAGTGTCTGCGATGATCTTGCAAAAGATCAAGAGTGACGCCGAAGCGTATCTGGGCGAGAAGGTGACCGAGGCGGTTATCACCGTGCCGGCCTATTTCAACGATAGCCAGCGCCAGGCCACCAAAGATGCCGGCAAGATTGCAGGTCTGGATGTGCTGCGTATCGTCAATGAACCCACGGCCTCCTCGTTAGCCTACGGCCTGGGCAGTGATAAAGACGAAATTATTGCGGTCTATGACCTGGGTGGTGGTACCTTTGATATCTCTATCCTCGAGGTTGGCGACGGCGTATTTGAAGTGAAGTCTACCAATGGTGACAC
>JACKBM010000053.1 GCA_020634575.1 Ardenticatenales bacterium
ATCCTTTAGAGCCCCGGCGAGTATCCAGGCACCCCGATAACCAACCCCATCCAACGAGGCGCCGCGATCCAGCGCGGCCCGCCAGAGGCCATAAGCCAGGGCCACGGCGAAAGTCCCGGCCAAAACCGGCAAAAAGCCGGCCAAAGGCGAATGCCTGGTGCTCCCCGAATTGTCAATCGTCACTGGAACTTCTCCCACCAGAGAGCCAGGCAGAGTAGACCCCAAAGCTGATGGCTGTGATCGCGGCGGCCGCTGTCATGCTCCATCAGGAGCCGGAGCACGGTAGGCTGGTGCAGGAAACCCAGGTTTTGCAGCCGGGCCGGACTAAGGGAATCATGCAGCAACGGGCGCAAATCACGACGGAGCCAGCCGGCGACCGGCGCATTGAACCCCTGCTTGGGCCGCTGCAGGATGGCCGCGGGCAGCCGCTCAGCCATCAGCTGGCGCAGCAACCATTTGCCCGTCCGGCCCCGTAGCTTCAAACGGGGCGGCAGCGCCGCGGCCAGCTCGACCAGCTCGTGGTCCAGGAACGGGACACGTGCTTCCAGGCCGTGGGCCATTGTCATCCGGTCGACCTTGGCCAGCATGTCGTTGGGCAGATAGAAGCGGATATCGGCGTCGAGAAGGCGGTTCAGGGCCAATTGGGCCGTGGATTCGGCGAAAACGGCGCGATAGAGCTGGCGGAAGTCGGCGATATCCGGCCGGTCCAACAACGCCCGCCGTGAAGCCGCGTCGCCGATCTCGCGCCAGCTGGCATGGGCCATCTCCCCATCCAGATCAGCCGCCGCCACAAAACGGCGCAGCTTCTCGGCCAGTGTCAAGCGGCCCTCGCTATGCGGCAGCAACCCGACCAGCGGGGCGATGACGCCGCGGCGCAACAGACCCGGCAAGCGCCGGTAGACGCGGCCAAGATCGTGCGCAATATAGGTTTCGTAGCCAGCCAGGATCTCATCCGCCCCGTCGCCAGCAAGGACCATCGTCACCGATTCGCGGGCCAGTTTAGCCAGGTGATAAAGGGCAACCATGCTGGAATCGGCCGTTGGCTCTTCGGCATGGTAGACGATCGCCGGCAGGATATCGGCCGCATTCGGGCCGATGGCGCGCTCGTGGTGCTGCGTGCCAAGATGGGTGGCGACCAGGCTGGCGTAAGCAGATTCATCGTAGCCGGCAGCCTGGTAGGCCACGGAGAAACTTTGCAGCGGCGCCGTGAGCGTCTGGTTCATCCAGTAGGCGATGGTGCTGGAGTCCAGGCCGCCGCTGAGAAAGACGCCAAAGGGGACGTCGCTAACCAGGCGGCGTTCGACGGCGGCAGCTAACTTGGTCTGCAGCGCCTGCCTGTAGCGGCCATCAGCGCCGTGGTCGGTTTCATCGAATTGGAGTTGCCAGTAGCGCTGCGTGGTTGACCGGCCGGTCGCCACATCCAGCCAGAGGGATTCGGCCGGTTGGAGCTGGCGGACCGCGGCCAGCAACGTGTGCGGGGCGGGCATGTAATTTAACGCCAGGTAGTAGGCCAGTGCGGCCTCATCCAACTGGCGCGATATGGGTTCATAAGCGAGCAACGCCTTGATTTCAGAGCCAAACAGCAAGCGGTCGGGCCGCAGGCTGTAGAACAATGGTTTGATGCCCAGCCGGTCGCGGGCCAGCCAGAGGCCACCCTTGTCGCCGTCCCAGAGGGCAAAGGCAAACTGGCCGTTGAAACGGGCCAGGCAAGCCTGGCCCCACGCTTCGTAGGCGTGTAGGATGACCTCGCTATCTGAGGCGGAGCGAAATTGATGGCCGAGCGCAACCAGCTCGGCCCGCAGGGCCCGATAGTTGTAGATTTCGCCGTTGTAGGTGAGCCAGAGCGTACCGCGCTCGTTGGTCATCGGCTGCAGGCCGGCGGCGCTGAGGTCGATGACGGCCAGGCGGCGGTGGGCCAGACCGGCCGGTCCGCGAATCTCGTACCCCTCACCGTCAGGGCCACGGTGGGCCAGGGCAGCGCCCATCTGGCGCAAACCGGCCGGATCGGGCGCGGACCCATCCAGATGGACCACGCCGGCAATGCCGCACATTACTCGTACCGCTCCAGGCGCAGCTGGGAAATCTGGTCCGAAAGGATGCCCAACCCAAAAAGCAAGATGCCGGTGACGATAGCCAGCAGGGCGCCAACACTGACACCGCGTCCGGCCAGGGCATAAGGGATGCCCCAGAGAACACCCGCCAGGCCGCTTAGCAGGCTGGCAGGCACAAAAATGCGCAGCGGCTCGAACAGAGCGGCGATACGCAGGATCAGGACGATGGTATCCAGCCCGGCCCGCAAGCTGACGGTGCTGCGGCCGGCTCGCGGGGCAACCGTGATCGGCGTAAAGGCTACATCATAGCCCCGGCTGAGCAGAGCGAGAGTGCTGGTTGTGGAAAAGGAAAAGCCGTTGGGGCAAAGGTGGAGATAACGGCTGATAACTTCGCGGCGCATCAGCCGCAGCCCGGAGTTGAGGTCGGGGATGCGGCGGCGCATCAGGTAGTTGGCCATCAGGTTGAGCAACCATTTGCCGGGCATACGCCAGAGCGGGCTATGCAGCAACGCCTGGCGGGCGCCAACGACCATATCAGCAGCCTCGTGGGCGGTCCAGAGGGCGGCGAGTTGATCCGGCCGGTGCTGGCCGTCGGCGTCGTAGGTCAGGACAAATTCAGTCTGGGCGGCGCGAATACCGCTTTTGAGGGCAGCGCCATAGCCCCGGTTCTGGCGGTGGCGGACGAGGCGGGCGCCGGCGATTTCGGCCAACCGGCCGGTCTCGTCGCTCGAGCCATCATCGATGACGATGATCTCCGCAATAAAAGGTAGGGCGGCCCCCACCAGGTCGCTGACGACCGTGCTTATCGAGGCGGCTTCATTAAAAGCCGGGATGATCACGGTGACCGGGGCCAGGGGCATTCAGGCAGTCTCCCCACCGGCCGGTTCACGCAGGGCGTACATATTCGTGATACGGGTACGGCCATCTATCAAGACGGGCACGAGCAAGCGGATCAGGTCAGCACCGGCGGCCGCATCCAGGGCCGGCCAATGGTCGGGCAATGTTTCGCCCTTGAACACCCGCACCGGGGCGGCCGGTCCATCAGGATCCCAGAGCCAGCCCGGCTCAGCGTCGCCGCGCTCCACCAGGGGGCCATGCACCGCCCCATTTTCCCAGACGCCCGGCAATTCACGCAGCTCACGACTCAGCAGTTTAGACGGTCCATAAATTGCCAGCCGGCGACTGGCCCGGTTAAGCGACTCGACGATGCTGATCGGCGTCGATAGCAGCGGAATCGGGGCGTAGTTTCCGCCCAGCCGGGCCTGATTAATGCGCCGCAAGGTGTCGATTAGCTGTTGTGAACTCATCTTGCCTCCCTCATGATGGCAACTCGGCTACTGCGGCCCGATTATAGCGCGAATGGCGCTGAGGGGTTGGTAGGGACCCGTCGGGTTAAACCGACGGGTCCCTATCAACCCCTCACCCGATCAAACGTAATTTTGGCGTAGACAGTGTTCGATTCCTGTGCTAAAATTAGCTCATATGTTCTATTGCAATCCGGCGGCTTTTTTTCCCTTCCAGTAACGGTATGGACCATTCAGAAAATTATCCTGAATATTACGACGAAGATGAATATGAGCAGGGCTGGGAGCCAGATTATTGGACCCAGGAATATGCCGGCTACAGCTTCCCGTACGGGGCGCCGCGCTGGTCGTTGGTCGGCCTGGTCCTGCTGGTTGTTTTTCTCATGGGCTTCATGTTTGGCCGGGTCTCAGCGCCGCCCGTGGAAGCCGCCAGCAGCGGCGCCTTTGTCATGACGCCAGCCGCCACACCGGCCGAATTCAGCGTCAGCCCCCCATACAAAGAGTACACCCTGACCCAGGGGCCGCACGGCACTTCCTACGGCCATTACGCCATCGACATCGCCGCCGGCAAAGGCAGCCCTATCCTCTCCCCCATTGATGGCAGTGTCAAAGCGGTTTACGTTGATCAGTACGGCAATACCCGCCTCATTCTCGACAATGAGCGGTATGAGGTGACGCTGCTGCACGGCCTCTACACTGTCACACCGGGCACCGAGGTACGCCAGGGCCAAACGGTCGGCAGCGAGAGCAATCAGGGCTACACCACCGACATGCAGGGTCGCTCCTGCGCCGGGCGTGATTGCGGCTATCACACCCACCTCAACATCTATGACAAATGGCTCAAAGCCAATGTCAACCCGCTGGACCTCTTCCCCTCCGCAGCAACTGAGTGAGCGACGTCTTTACGGCACCCACCGGAACTCGCGGCCCGTCGCCGCCCTGACGCCGTCCAAGACGTCCTCACTCTTGCTTTTGTGACAACTATCACCCGAACAACGGTCAACCATCACTGCTCTCGATCTCCTACTGTCTCTAAACTGCACAGAAGGTTTGCCTGGACCAGGTGAACCGGCGAATTATTGACAAACCATGACAGAACCTGATGGGCAGCGGGTGTGGTGCGGAAGACCGGCCGGTCCTTCCCCAGCAAAATCCCCGATGCAACTGTTTATGTGCGGAGGAATTACTCATGTTACAAAATGTGGCGGATGATTTACAGGCGGATAATGGCGCACAGCCAAAACTAACGGGTCCGTTTGTTTACCTTTTTAGTGAAGTTGATAAAGCTCAGAACAGCCTGATGGGCGACTGGGACGCCGTTCGCGGCCTTCTCGGCGGTAAAGGCGCCAACCTGGGCGACATGACCCGCCTGGGCATCCCCGTTCCCCCTGGCTTCACCGTAACCAGTGTCGCCTGTAACGCCTATCTGGACAGCGGCGAAAAGTTCCCTCCAGGCATGTGGGATGAGATCCTGGCCGCCGTTAGCGCCGTGCAGACACAAGCCGGCCGTATATTTGGCGACAAAGACAACCCGCTGCTCGTCTCCTGCCGTTCCGGCGCCAAATTCTCCATGCCCGGCATGATGGACACCGTGCTGAATATCGGCCTGAACGACACCGTGGTTGAAGGGTTAATTAAGCGGACGGATGATGCTCGCTTTGTCTATGACCTGTATCGCCGGCTGATTCAGATGTTCGGCAGCGTTGTCATGAACGTGCCGGATGAGGTGTTTGAGCATGTCATCACAGCCCAGCGGGAAAAAGCGGGCGTGGAAGTGGATGCGGATCTCTCGGCAGAAGATTGGCAGGCGATCACCGGCAAATTCAAGGAAATTTATCGCACCTTTACGGGGTCTGACTTCCCGGTTGATCCGTACGAGCAATTACGCCTGGCCACGGCCGCCGTCTTCCGCTCCTGGAACGGCCGTCGGGCACGGGACTATCGCCGTGCGGCGGGCATCCCCGATGACCTGGGCACCGCCGTCAACATCCAGATGATGGTTTTCGGCAATATGGACGAAAACTCAGCCACCGGTGTGGCGATGTCGCGTAACGCCTCGACAGGCGAGCGTGAGCTGGAAGGCGACTTCCTTTTTAATGCCCAGGGCGAAGACGTCGTCGCCGGTATCCGGCTGACCCAGCCGCTCTCCGACCTCAAAGAATCGATGCCGGCCGTCTACAAGGAATTTGAAGATATCGCCGGCAAGCTGGAAGGCCATTTCCGCAACATGCAGGACCTGGAGTTCACCATCGAGCATGGCAAACTGTGGTTGCTGCAGACCCGTGACGGCAAGCGCACGGCGCAGGCGGAAGTTCGCATTGCCGTCGATATGGTCAACGAAGGGTTGATCACCAAAGAAGAGGCGGTACGCCGGGTCCGGCCGGATCAGGTTGACTTCTTCATGCATCCGCAGCTCGACGCCGCTATCGCCAAGTCGATGGACCCGATCGCCAAAGGGTTGAACGTATCCCCCGGCGGTGCGGTCGGCGTCATCGCCTTTGACGCGGATACGGCTGAGCGCTGGGGCAAGGATGAAGGACGCGCTGTCATCATGGTGCGGCCGGAGACCAAGCCGGACGACGTCCATGGCATGCTGGCTGCCAAAGGTATCCTGACCAGCCGCGGCGGCCGGACCAGCCATGCGGCGCTGGTCGCCCGCCAATTCGGCATCCCCGCCGTCGTCGGCGTGAGCGATCTGCTTATCGACCTGGACAACCGGGTGATGCACATCAATGGCGGCGAAATCAAGGAAGGTGAATGGCTCTCGTTGGACGGCACCCAGGGTATCGTCTACAGTGGCCAGATCCCAACCGAGGTACCGGATTTCAGCAATCCGTATCTGCTCAAAGTTCTGGAATGGGCTGACGAGATTCGCGAACTGGGCGTCTGGGCCAATGCCGACTATCCGGAAGATGCCGCACGCGCGGTTGGCTACGGCGCCGAAGGGCTGGGGCTCTGCCGTACCGAGCATATGTTCTTCGCGACCGACCGGCTGCCTGTTGTGCAGCAGATGATCATGGCCAAGAGCGTCACCGAACGTCAGGAAGCGCTGGACCACCTGTTGCCGCTGCAGCGGGAAGATTTTGTGGGCCTGTTCCGGGCAATGAATGGCCGGCCAGTTATCATCCGCCTCATCGACCCGCCGATGCATGAGTTCCTGCCAGCATATGACGAACTGGTCGCCCGGCTGGCTGACCTGAAAGTCCAGTTGCAGCATTTCCACACTTTGAGCGAGATTGACGAAGCGCTCAGCGAGATCCGGGTCAAGCAAAACTTCCTGGAACGGGTCGAAGCGCTGCGGGAAGCCAACCCGATGCTGGGTACACGCGGCGTCCGGGTCGGCATCATCTATCCGGAAATCACCAGGATGCAGGTACGGGCCATCTTCGAGGCGGCCTGCAAGGTTGCCTCTGAAGGCATCGCCGTCCATCCGGAAGTGATGATTCCGCTGGTCTCCCATATCAATGAGCTCCGCGTCCAACGGGAAAGCCTGGAGGCAGAAGCGGCAGCGGTCATGAAAGAAAATGAGATGAAGCTGCCCTACAAGTTCGGCACGATGATCGAAGTGCCGCGGGCGGCCCTGACCGCCGACGAACTGGCGGAAGTGGCTGAATTCTTCTCCTTCGGCACCAACGACCTGACGCAGATGACCTTCGGCGTCTCTCGCGACGATGCGGAAGCCGGCTTCCTGATTGCTTACCAGCAACGGGGCATTCTGGAAACCAACCCATTTGCCACCATCGACCCGAACGGCGTTGGTTGGCTGATGGAGATGGCGGTTCAGGATGGTCGGGCGATCCGGCCGGAACTGGAAATCGGCGTCTGCGGCGAGCACGGCGGCGACCCCGCCAGCATCGCCCTCTGTCACAAGATGGGTCTTAGCTATGTCTCCTGCTCACCGTTCCGGGTGCCTGTGGCCCGGTTGGCAGCCGCCCACGCGGCCCTGCCTTCGGTTGAGTAACCTTTAACGACACTCCTGTAATCCAGCGCCGCAGCCGGGCTTGCTCAGCTGCGGCGCTGTGGGAGAACAATATGAAACGGTTGTTAATTTTAGGTGCGGGCACGGCAGGTACCATCGTAGCCAACCGGTTGCGCCCCCGGCTCTCTCCCGGCGAATGGAAAGTCACCATCGTCGACCAGGAAGCAACCCATTATTACCAGCCAGGTTTCGTCTTCGTCCCTTTTGGTATTTATGACAAAAACGACATCGTTCAGCCGAAGCGCCGCTATCTGCCGGACAATGTCGAACTCATTCTCGGTGAGGTGGAGGTCGTCGAACCGGAACAAGCGATCGTGCGTCTGACCAATGGCCAGACAGTGGGCTATGATTATCTGGTCATCGCCACCGGCGTCAGCCCGCGCCCAGAAGAAACGCCCGGCTTAATGGGTCCTGAATGGCATCAGTCCATTTTTGATTTCCACAGCTATCTAGGCAGCGTGGCCCTGGCAAAAAAGTTGAAAAACTGGGCAGGGGGTCGCCTCGTCGTCAATGTGATGGAAATGCCCATCAAAGGGGCGACGGCGCCGCTGGAGATCGTGTTTCTGGCAGATTGGTTCTTTAAGCAGAAAGGGATGCGTGACAAGGTTGATATCACCTACGCGCTCCCCCAGCCCGATGCCTTTTCACGGCCAATTGCGGCTCAGATGCTAAACGCAACCCTGGCACAAAAAGGCATAACATTACGGCCCGAGTTCTATGTGGACCGGGTGGACCAGGCGAACAAGCAGCTTATTGCTTATGACGAAAGTGTGCTGCCATTCGACCTGCTGCTAACGGTGCCGGTGAACGTCGGCGCAGATTTTATCGGCCGGTCCAATCTGGGTGATCAGCTCAACCTGGTTCCGGTTGACCAACATACCTTGCTGTCGCTGGAACACGACAACATCTTCGCCCTGGGCGATGCGGCGGCTTTGCCGACCATGAAAGCGGCCACCTCCGCCCATTTTGCGGCCGAAATGTTTGCCGAGAACTTCGTCCGCTACATCCAGGGGCTACCCCTGTTGCCCAGTTTTGATGGCCATGCCAACTTCTTTGTCGAGACTGGTTATGATCGGGCTGTTTTGCTCGATTTCAACTACGAGACAGAGCCGTTACCAGGCCGGTTTCCCCACAGCACCCTGGGGCCACTGCCTCTGCTACAGGAATCGCGTCTGAGTCACTGGAGCAAGCTGGCATTCCGCTGGATCTATTGGAATGTGATGTTAAAAGGGCGGCCCATGCCGCTGCCCTCGCAGACAGGTAGCAGCGAGGCAAAGTTAAATGGCCCGGTAGTGGCCTGACGCCTCAGTGGAAGAGGGGGAAAAGCAAGCGGTTGGGCGGGACCGCCGGGTTCAGCCCAACCGCTCCCGCTGCCACTTTTCCCGATTCGCAGCGCGGGCGATCTTGCCGCTTGATGTTTTTAGCAGCCATTTGGGCGGCACCAGGCCAATGTAAGTAACGGCCACCATCGTTTGGCGGGCCACCGCCTGCCGGATCTGCTGGTTCAGGTGCTTGCGTTCGTCAGGATCAACCGCTGACGTCTCAGCGAGGACGGCTATCAACTCCGTCCCCTCCCGTTCATCCGGCACCCCAAACACAACCACCCGGCCGGGATGGATGCCCGGCAGCTCATTGACGATGGCCTCGATATCCTGCGGATAGATATTTTTGCCCGCGTTGATAATCAGATCTTTGCTGCGGCCAATGACGTAAAGTTCCCCGTTCAAGAGCAGGCCGCGATCGCCGGTCTGGTACCAGCCCTGGCTAAATGGCTGGAGATCCGGCCGGTGGTGATAACCGCTCAACATGCAGTCACTGCGCACCAGAATCTCCCCAACGTGACCATCGGGCAAGGTAGAGCCGACCTCATCGACAATTTGCACGCCGGTGCCAGCGATGGGTGGGCCACAGGAAACCAGTCGGGTCGATGGGTTGGTAGCACCGGCCGGTTCAACCACCGATTTCTCCAGCAGCGCTGTCGTGTCTACCACAACAACAGATGGGGGATGCCCAATCTTGGTCTGGGTTACGGCAAAGGTGTTCTCCGCCATGGCGTAGCTCACCGCCAGCATCTCCGGCCGGACGCCCAACCCGGCAAAACGGGCCAGAAAAAGCTCATGGCTATCTGCCCGTACCGGCTCAGAGCAGTTGATAAACAGACGCATTGAAGCCAGCGAAAGCCCGTCGAGATCCGCGGCGCGGACGCGGCGGGCACAATGATTGTAGGCAAAGTTGGGCAGCCAGCAGAGGGTGCCGCCATGCTGGCTGATCGCCTCCAGCAGCAGAGCCGGCCGGCGCACCCAGGCAAAGGGCGACATCAATACCAGCGGGATGCCCTGGAAGAGCGGCAGCAAGAAGCCGGCAATCAGCCCCATGTCGTGATACAGCGGTAGCCAGCTGACCACGACATCCGTCGCGCTCAAGCCAATCGCTTCGCTGTAGCTGGCCAGCTGGTTCAGGACAGCGGCGTGGCTCAGGGCCACCCCTTTTTGCAGGCCTGTCGTGCCGCTGGAATGTTGCAGAAAGGCGATTGTTCCCTCACTTCCCTCGCTGCGTTTTAATGGTTGAGCTTTGAGGGTGGGGACGCTCGGGATGACAGGGGAGCTCGGCGTGCAATGGACGTTTGGGGTGACAGGGGCATTTGGGCCGGTGAGAGTGGTGGGGTTGGTGCTGCCGATGACGGGGCAGCCGACTGTCTGGGCCAGGAGTGGCACATAGTCGTCACTGGTCAGGACGAATTTGGCGCCGGAATGGTCTACCAGGGTTGACATGTTGGCCTGATAGACGTCGGGATCGAGTTTTTCGGTGAGTGGCGGGAAAAATGAGGGGATGACGCCCAGGTAGAGGGCTGCCCAGAACCGGTAGATGCCGGTTAGCTCCTGATCCTGGGCGATGATCACCAGATCGCCCGGCTGGGCGCCAAGGTTGTGCAGTAGTGCGGTCTGGGCGTGTACGCCAGCCTGGAATTGAGCCCGGCTGATCGTCTCCGTCTGGCCATCAGGGTGGATAAAATGGAGGACCGGCCGGTCCGGCTCGCTAGCCTGCCAGAAGGCAGCCTCCAGCAGACTCTTAAATGCCTGGCGGTTCCGTAGAGTTAACACACGCTCAGCCAGCCAAAACGCGCGCGACCATCTGGTTCAGCGTATCCATCTTGGCCACCGTGAGATCGGAATCAGGGATGTAGACGTTGAATTCGCTTTCGACAAAAACGGCCAGTTCGGCCAGGGCGAAAGAGTCCATGAGGCCGCCGGTAATGATCCCTTCGCTGTCTGTCAGGTCATAATCCGGGTCGCGCATGAGGTCGGTGGTGATAAACTGGCGCAGGGCGGCGCGGACGGTGGCGTCGTTCACTGTAAATTTTCCTCCAGGTAGCTCAAAATCAGGTCGGCCAGCTGCCGGGTACCGGCCGGTGTCAGGTGGACCGGCGTATCGGTAAACTCCTCAGCCGGGACGGCATCCCACAAATCAACGTAGGGCCAGCCATTCCTTTCTGCTGTCGCGGCCAGAAAAACACGGTACTCATCGTAAATCCAGCGCGGGTAGAAGGCATTGTAGTGCAGGTCGCTGTTCGCGCCGTTGCTGATGAAGATCGGCTCGTTGATCAGGATGATGGGGGTGTCTCCGGCCAGGCCATAACCAGCGGCGATCATGTCGGTGGCCAGAAGACCGGCCGGTAATTCCGCCGCTTCACTGATGCCCTGCCAGCTGATATCAACATCAAAGTCAGACGCGCGCAATTCATACGGCACGGGCAGCGCCTGGTCAATTCCGGTTGCTTGCCAGCTGGCGCCGTAGAGCTGCAGCCGCAGGAGATCGGCCAACGCACGCCGCTCACCGATCAGGGTGCGCGTCAGGAAATTGCCGGGCTCTGGTACATCGCCAAAGTCAAGACCATAGGCCTCCGCCAGCGCCTCGCGCCGGCCCGGGTTGTTCTGCACCAGTGGCGGCACCCCCTGTTTGTCCCGCGGGAACGCTTCCAGTGTGGTGAACCAGAGGATCAGATCCGGCTCCTCAGCCATCAGGGCGTCGAGCAGCAGCAGATCCTTGCTCAGCGCAATAATCGGGTAACCCAGGTTGTAAAAACGGATGGTCCGCCCATCTGGCGCAACCAGACCGGCAACATTGAGTTGGTCAGCCAACGCCTGCTCGTTGGTCAACAGCCAGCCCCAGACGCTGGAATCGCCCAGGAGGAAAACCCGAAACTCGTTATCGCTCGGTCTGGCTGTGACTTCGTGGCTGGCCAGCATCGCCGGGATGTTGTCCAGGCTGACGGCATAGTCGGCCTCTGGTTGGTCACCGTATGGCAGCCGGGGCCGACCGGCCCAGACGGTGTTGTAGAGCGAGAAACGGCCCAGAAAATCGGCCGGTTGCGTGACGAGATAAAGAAAGTTGCAGAGGCTGAATAAAATGGCCGCCTTGAGCAAGACACGACCCATAAACGCCCAGCTTTCGCCCTGCCGTCGCCGTCTCATGCGCTTACCTCCAGGCCAAAGAGCCGGGCCAAAGTCTGCCAGGCCAGCGTCAGATCAGGCAGCAGGAACCAGACCCAACCCAACACCACGTAATGAAAGGTGATGAACCAGGTCAACCCGGCCCAGAGCCGGCGTGGCCAGGTAGTCGCCTGCAAGTCGCGATACCAGCGGCGGGTCCGGTCGCTCCACTGTTTATGGATGAAAAGCCCCAGCCCATGCCAGAGGCCCCAAACAAGAAAGTTCCAGCTCAGACCATGCCAGAGGCCGATGGCGATCATCGTGGCCAGCTGGGCGACGAGGACGATCAACGTTGGTGAGGGGCGTGGCTGGCGGCGCAAGAGTGAGCGGGAGAGCGGTGTAAACAGATAATGGCGCACCCAATTACTCAGCGTGATGTGCCAGCGCTGCCAGAAGGTGGTCAGGTTTGTCTGCAAATAGGGCCAGTCGAAGTTTTCGGGCAAGCGAATGCCAAACAGCAGGCCAATACCAATCGCGATGTCGCTGTAACCACTAAAATCAAGATAGAGGCGCAGGGCATAGCCGTAGAGCAGCAGCCAGAGACCTCCCGTCGAGGTCACCTGGGTCGCATTGCTCGGATTCAGGGCCAGACCGAGGGCAAGGCTGTCAGCCAGGACAAATTTCTTAGCTAAACCCGTGGCGATACGGGCCAGGCCCAGGCGGAAACGGCGGGCATCCCAGCGCTCGAGGGTTGGGAGAACGAGAAGATCGGTCTCGAAGCGCTCAGCGCGGTCGATGGGACCGGCCGGTAAAGCCGCAAAGAAGATGACGTAATTCAGATAATCCGCCAGCCCAAGCGCAGGCAGATTGCCCAGCTGTTTTTCGCGCAAGGTATGGATGAGGCGAAAAGCGACGTAGGAAAAGCCCAGCCAGGCCAGATCCAGCGGTGCGGCCAGGCTCATATCCTGGCCGGCCAGGCCGCGCCAGACGGCGCTGACGGCGGTCGCCAGCGGGGCGCTTTTCCAGATGATGAAGAGGAGCAGGATGAATGTGATACCGGCCGGAATCCCCCAGTCACCCCAGCGCGACTTGAGACGCCCTAATGCCCAAACAACCAACCCCAGCAGCAGCAAACCCGGCACGAGCAGTTCCAGCCCCGGTGGCCGCACTGCGTAAATGGCCGCGGGCAAGCTGAGATAACGGTTGAGCGCCAGCAGCAGGGTCACGCCGACTGCCAGACCGAGCGCGGCCCCATCGGACCGGGAAAGGCGCTCACTGTCACCTCGAACAAACCAGTACCAGATAGCAATAGTCAGGCTCAGTAGAGCCAGAGGCAGGAGAAAGCCGCCGTAACGCACCGGCAGGCGCGGCTGCAGCCAGTAGAGTGCCAGCAGGCTCAGCAGCAGAAGGCACCAGCGCCGCCATGCCGGTGGCACAACAGCCGCGTAGAGAAAAGCCAGCCCAATCAGCAGGGCGATAGTGCTGAGGTCAAAGGACAAGGTCTAAAATCCCTGGTAGATCCATTGCGGCGCGCTATCGGTGCTCAGGATAAGCAACGCGAGCAGCAGCAGACAAAGCAACACAGCATACAGATTTTCCCGGTTCCAGAGACGGCGGGCCGGCTCAGCGTCTTGTTGACGACGACTCATGGCGCCGCCCCCTCGCCACACCATTTCCACTGACCATCTTCCTGGACAACACGGTAGCTGACCAGCGGGAACTCGGTCTCTTCACTACCGTATAGGGCCACAAATTTGCCATCGCAGGAGACGATGTCACCGCTACCGGGATAGGAGCAGGCCATATCAACCAGTTCCACACCAGTAACGCTATCAAACGTATGGACTTCGCGCTGCAGATTCACTTCTTGCTCCGCGCAGAGGAGCGCCCCCAGCGCAGCTTCATCTCCGGTCGCTTTGGCCTCCAGGTACGCTTCGACGGTGGCTGCCGGATCATCAGCGCCACCACAGCTCGCGAGGCCGGCCACGATGACGACCATGGACAGTAAAATGACCAGATAATTGCGTCGCAAAACAGACTCCTTCATTCCGTTGCCGGCGGATTCACCAGGCGCCAGACATCATTTAAAACGATCAGGGCGGTCAGGTCCTGAATAGCGTGGCCGCTCATGAATGTCTCCGGGTCGTTAAAATCATGCGGCTCGTAGCGCACCAGGAGATGCACATTGTCCTCATCCAGCCCCTTGCCGGGAATGGTCGAGGCGACCAGGTCAAAATCCCAGAGTGGGACCAGGTAGTCAGCGGCCGCCTGCCGGATCGCGTCGTTGTTGGAATCATCCCCCTCAAAACGATCGGGCTTGGTACCCAGAATCGGGATGACGCCCTGGCTGATGGTGTAGGCAACAACCTTGCGCAGATTGGCCTCAAAACTATCCGAGCCATCATTTGTGCCCAACCGGATGAACAGGATGACCGGGTTATTGTAGCGGAACTCGCAATCGAGCATATGCTCGTCTTCGTTACACCATTGCTTGTAGGACCAGAATGGGTCCAGCACCCCCCAGGCATGCAGGCCAACGCGGGCTGCCACGCCGACACGCTGGAAGGAGCCCGTGAATTGGTCGATTACTGGCTGCAGGTAGCCGTATTCACCCAGATCGTACTTACCCTCATCAAAATAAGACATGAAGTTGGGCTTCATGATGGTGGAATCGCCCAGCCGCGAAAGACGGTATGGGTTACGGCCCAGATTTTGCCCGGCCGCATAGATGGCCTGGATATTGGCGGCAACTTCGGGAGAAATGTCGACGAAGTCGGCGAAGGGAATGCCATTAACAGCCTGGGGACCGGCCGGTGTCGCCGTCGCTGTTTCGGTCGGCAGTGCTGTCTGCGTGGCCGTGGGCACAGGGGTACCATCATCAGCCATCACAACCGTCTCGGCGGGGACCGGGGTATCAGTGGGCAAGCTGGGCGGCGCTGGTAGTTCGGTGGCAGTGGCCACACTGGTGGCGACCGGCCGGTGCTCCACAGGCGTGGCTACCGCCACGGCAGCAAAGGTCGCCGACGGTGTCAGGGCCGGTGCTGGCGAAGCAGTTGGCGGCTGAACGGCCGTCTCGTTTCCGGCACAGCCCGTCAGCCAAAGCAACACCCATAAAATTACCCACCACTTTCTCCAGTTCATTAACCATCCTCGACCACGCTGACCGTTGCTCCTATGGGGACTACCAGACGCCGAACAGACTCCAACAGCAAGAGGGCTGACAAGTTCTGCAATGCATGACCCCGCTGCATAGCCTCGGGCTGATCATAATCATGCGGATAAAAGGTCGTCAGGTGGACACCATCAGGCGCCAGCCCTCGTCCCGGCAACGTGGCCGCAACAAGCTCAAAATCCCACAAGGGCAACTGATACTCTTCGGCCAGGCGGCGCACAATCCCATTGTTAGGACCGCCCGGTCCGTCGATCTGATCCGCTTTTGTACCCAAAATCGGCACAATATCAAGGGCCAGCAGCGATTCGACGATCAGCCGCATGTTCTCCTCGTAATAATCGGGGGTGTTGACATCGTTGGTGCCGAGACGAATGATGGCCAGGGCAGGGTTGAGCAGCCGGATTTCACAGGCCAGCGGCGTCTCGCCAGCCTCGCAGCGGGCTCTGTCCGCCCAGAACGGGTCCAGGACCGACCAACTGTGCATCCCCTGACGCACGGTCACGCTATCCCGGCCAAAAGAGCCGGCAAAGTAGGCGAGCGTCGCTTCGAGGATCGCATAAGGTCCCAAATTGTAGTCCGGCCCATCAAAGCGAGTCAGGAAAAAGCCATCGGCGATGGAGCTATCACCTATTTTGGCGAAGGCGTGTTGGTCGCGACCGGCTACCTGGCCGCGAGCGAAGATGTCACGCACGTGGGCAGCTACCGGGGCAGGCAGCACCACAAAGTTGTTAAGCGGCAAGTCATTCAAGGTTGCCGGCAGAGGCGGCAGGGGTGGCGCATCTGACGCGGTGGCCAGGGGCACAATCTGGGCCCGGCTGATGGCCTGTACATCAGCGGCGCTGAGATGGTTATTTTCGGCAACTGGTTGGGCGGTGGCCGGTGGCGGGACCGCGGCTGTCGCGGCCGGGGTGGCGGTTGCGCCCGGCAGGCGAGCCAGCGTGGGTCCAGGCGCCCCCAATTGGCGTTGTAAACCACGCTGAGCATTAGCCAGCAACAACAGTACAGCCGTCAAAAAAAGAATGGATCCAATACGCTTAATAGACACAGGCCGGCCGGTTGCCGCTCAGGCAGATCGTCGGGTGAAAATCATGGCTGATGTTATCATCCTTTGCCAGCCCTGTCTATCGGGGTCGGCGCCATTGAACCTTTGGTTTCCCGGCCATTTCCCGCTATCTTTACCCGCCATGGCGTCTGTACTCACCCTGACAAACCTGTATTATCCAGATCAGGCAGAGCCGGCATTGCTGCTGGCTGATCTGAGACTGGCAGCCGGTACCGGCCTGGCCCTGGCGGGTCTCGAACCCTCGGCCAAAAACGTATTGTGGCAGCGATTGTGGGGCGATGGCGAATCTGCGCCTGGCACGTTGCACCTCTTTGGCGAGGTCGGTTCGCCACAGGCCGCCGCCGCCACCGGCCGGTTGGCCTACATCAGTGAGGCGCTGACCTGTTATCCGCAGATGACAGTCTGGGAAAACCTCAGCTGGCGGGCTGACCTGTTTGCTGTCCCGGCCGAACGTGGCCGGGCACTTATCGAACAACTCAACCTGAACGGACACCTGTCTCAGCCGGTTGTCGATCTTGATAGCACGGCACAGCGGCGGTTGACAGTGGCCCTCGCCCTGCTAACTGAGCCCGAACTCCTTCTCTGCTGTGACCCGTTGCGGCAAATCGACCGACCCGGCCAGCAGTTGATCGGGCAAATACTACGTGAGTTCGTCGCTGCCGGTGGCGCTTTGCTGGCACTGGTTGATGATCTCGGGGCTGCGATGAGCTACGCGACCCTGATCGGCCAGCTCGCCGCCGGGCAAATTAGCTGGCAGCCGGCTGATCAGGTCAGGAGTCAGGCGCCGCTGCGGCTGACCGGCCGGTACCAGGACACCATCGTCTTCATCAAGCCAGCCGAGCTACTTTACGCCACCGTTGAACAGCGCCAAACCTGGCTTTACACCACCGACAGACGCGTGCGCAGCCAGGCGACTCTCAGCGAGTTAGCGGATCAGCTGGCTGGCCATGGCTTCTTCCGCAGCCACCGTGCCTTCCTGGTCAACCTGCAACACGTGGCCGAGATTATCACCTATACCCGTGACAGTTACGGTATTGTCCTGGCCGACAAGAGTGGTCAGCAGATCCCACTGAGTAAACAATCATACCGTGAGTTACGTGACCAGCTGGCGCTGTAGCTGCGCCGTTGAGACATCGATACCGGCCTTTCACGCATTTCCGGCTGACAAACCGCCGCTTATGAGCTAAGGTGGCCACAGGTAATCAGGCGATGAAAAACAAGCGACAGCCCCCCAGCCACTGGCGTCTGATCGGGCTTATCTTTCGTAAAGACATGCGCCAGCTTTGGGCCACGCTTGATCTATGGCGTGTGCTCTTGCTACCGGCCGGTCTGACGCTTCTCTTCCGGCTCCTTTGGGCAGGCATCTGGCAGGAACGGCCTCTGCAATTGGCAGTATATGCTCCGGACCGCCCAGCCTGGCTGGCTGAGCTGGCCGCTGAAGCAGACCTGGAGCTGATATGGCTACCTGAAGCAGATGCGGTGCGTCGGGAAGCAACAGATTACGATGGCGGGCTGCTATTACCAGCCGGTAGCGATACCGCCTGGCAAGCCAATGCCCCGTTCACGATAGAGGTCTTTCTGCCGCCAGACCAGGGCGTTGCTGCTCGCCTACAAGCTCTACTCCTGACGACCGGCTGGCAGCAGAGCAGCAGTAAAGGCGCTCTCCCGTTTATCTGGCGGGCAGCCTCTGACTCGGCCCAACCAGAGCGTTTTGGCCCTGGCCTGCTGTTCCTCCTTTTTGGGCTATTGGCTTTACTGATGCCGGGCCTGCTCCTGGCCAGCAATCTGGTACAGGCCGAAAAGGAAGCAGGCATGTTCGCTAATCTGCTGCGCACCCCTTTGCGGCCCTGGCACGTCCTGCTGGGAAAAGGTGGCGTCGCTGCCCTGGTAGCCCTGTTTGCCTGGCTGCTCGTCTACCTGGCTGCACCGGGTTGGCAAGGCCAGGTCGGCCTGGTCTGGCTCGGGACCTTTCTGGCTCTCCCGTTCATCGTGGGGCTAGGACTGTGGTTGGGGCTGCACTGGAAGCCGCACGAAAACCGCCAGGCACGCACTCCGCTGATCATGGTCGCATTGATGTTGCCGGCCATTGTCTGGGTCTTTCCTAACCGGCCGGTCTGGCTGACTGCCAGCCTGCCCCTGCTGCCGACCCATCACCTGATCCAGGTCTGGGTACAGGCCCTGTCAGGATACCCGGACTGGCCGGCCAGCCTGATTCACCTGGGTGCTCTGCTCTTGGCCGCCGGGCTGATACTTGTTCTGCTCAGACGGCACAACGATTTTTGATTGTCTCATCAGGATTTTTTGGAGGTCACAATGTCCCGCAACGGTATTTTCTTTATTTTTCTGGCCCTGTTTTTTCTGGCTACTGGCATTTTTCTGTTTGGCGGAGAAACCCGGAGCGTTGACATAGTCGGTCTGCTGGCCTGTGGCGCTGTGGCGGGTACCCTTTTGGTACGCGGAGCGCGTAGGCTACGCGAAGAATAACTCGATGACCAGCTGGCTGGCCGTGAACTGACCAGGCTTTTCGTCACGCCAGCCAGCTAGCCATCACAAAGCGCTGATGAGCAGGGAAACTCTGTTGAGCAGTTTGCGTGCGCTTATGTACGGTCTGCCCTGGTCTACTCCGCTGACAATCACCCCGCCAAACCGGCAAACATACCATTTGGCAGATGTGGGCCACCGCCCGGGCTGCTAAGCTGTCACTGGAAACATCATTTGATTGACGGCTTATCAACCCAAAACGGGTGTTTTAAGGAGCAAACCATGCTTGCAGACAATGGCTTTGTCAGACGCCATTCCGTGCTGATTTATTTTTTGCTGGCTATCCTGCTAACCTGGGGCAGCATGGCGCTGGCGGCTTATCCGGGTGGCTTTCCGCTGACCGAAGCCCAGCTGGAAACGGCTGGCCCGATCATTTACACGGCCATGCTCATCGGCCCAACGGGCGCGGCGCTGCTGCTGACCGGTTTGCTGGATGGCCGGCAGGGCTTTCGGAAGCTGTTCGGCCGCCTGTTGGTCTGGCGGGTCAGCCTGCGCTGGTACGCCGCGGCATTGCTGACGGCGCCAGTATTGATTACAGCTCTTTTGTTTGGGCTGACGCTTTTCTCGGCTGAATACCGGCCGGTCCTCTTCACCCCCGCTGGCTCGCTGACGCTGCTACTTTCCGCAGTTGCCGCCGGCCTCGCGGTTGGGCTCTTTGAGGAACTGGGCTGGACCGGCTTCGCCCTGCCCCGAATGAAAGGAAGCCTCAGTGCAGTGGGCACTGGCCTTATCATTGGCCTGGTCTGGGGCCTGTGGCACTTCCCACCGTTCTGGGAAAACGACACCTTCAGTGCGGCGCTGCCGCTGGCCCTGCTGTTCGGGCGCCTCTTTGCCTGGCTACCACCCTATCGCATCCTCATGGTCCATGTCTATGAACGGACCCATAGCTTGCTGCTGGCCGTGCTGATGCATGCCAGCCTGATGGCCAGCCTCACCGCCCTGGTGCCGGCAGACATCACGGGTATGACGCTGTTGACCTGGATCATCGTCTGGGCTCTGGCACTCTGGGGTATCGTGGCGGTGGTCAGCCTATTGCAGGGGCGCCCCGTCGCGGACCAGGTCGAGTTGCGGGGACATGGCTCGCCAACAACTGCCTCTTGAGCAGAGATAGAGCCTTCAATAAACCCCGGTTGTAGTTGCGACCAGCCTGCCCTCATCGGAGATAGTAGGCTGCCCCTGACCCTGTCATCTTACTCGGCCGGTTCAGTCATCGGCACCACCTGTTGCGCCGCCCTAAGCTCTTCGTAGAGGACGCCAAGTGTCACCGCCAGATTGCGCGATCCGATCAAACTACGATGGTCGCCCGGGACCTCGCGAATCCGCAGCTGCCGCACATCACTTTCCCAGCCCTTGCTGTGATCGACGTGGTCAAACATCTTCCATTCTTCTGCGGCCCGCAGCAGCAGGACCTCCCCCTTGTAGGGGTGGGCCCGGTATTGGCTCCAGAGCCGGTCAAAATGGTCAAACATGTAGACTTCATGCTGCTTCTGGGACAGATTCTCGCGCTCCGGCCCGTTCTCGCGTTGGTGGCGATATTGGGTAATCCGCCAGGCAATCCGGACGCGGACAAATTTGCGTAGATGGTGCCATGGATCTCGGCAAGCGTCGATTAGCCTCTCGAAGAAGCCCACCTGCCGCGGCCGCACGGAGGGGTGGAACGTATCGATGAGCG
The DNA here is from genome assembly GCA_020634575.1 of Ardenticatenales bacterium. Next base: position 20,213 of record JACKBM010000053.1, read on the forward strand.
TAAGCAACGCAACCTCATGGCCCAGCCGGTGGAGCTGCTGGGCCATCTCGTAGGCCACCACACCTCCGCCAGAGTAGCCGCCCAGATAATAGGGGCCTTCTGGCTGCCGGCGCCGCAATTCGCTGACATAGGTGCGGGCCATGCTTTCAATCGATTGATGGGCCTCACTAATGTCCTCATAGCCACGCGCCTGAAATCCGTAAAGTGGCAGCTCAGGCAAATGTTCGCGCCACTCATTCAGGAAAAGCACATGACCGCCGGCGCCATGGACACAATAGAACGGTTGGAACTGGGGTGACCCTTCGTTGATCTTGACCAGCGCGTGGTACTGGGGCTCCTGCGCCCGCGCCTGGCCCTGTTCGTCGATAAGAGCAGCCAATTCGGCAATCGTGCGATAGTCGTACATCACAGCCAGCCGGAGGGGTGCATTCAGTCGCTGCCGGATCTGGCTGAACAGCCGCACCGCCAGCAGCGAATGGCCGCCAGCAGCAAAGAAATCCTCGTGGATGCCAATTTTCTCAAGGCCCAGTAGCTCTTGCCATATCTGCACTAGAGTACGCTCTGTCTCTGTACGCGGTGCTGCTGCCGGGGCGGTGTCCGGAGAACTGTCTGGCGCCAACTGCGCGGCTACTAGCGGGACGCCCCTGGCTGTCAAAACCAATTGGTCCGGTTCAGCCACAACCTGGCACAGCAGCCGGTAATATTCGTCGAGGAGTTCCTGTAACTGCGCCCGGGTAAAAAGCTGACGATCATAGACAACGGTTAAACCGATACCATGTTGGTTTTCCTCGGCATACACAGTGATATCAAATTGCGCGTTCAACTCGGTGCGCGAGAGCCAGGCAACATTTAGATCCACATCCGGGTTGATGTTCTGCTCAAAATTGAGCATGTTAAAAAGGATTTGAAAATAAGGATTACGCCCAAAACGCCGCGGTGGGTTGAGCTGAGCGACCAGCTGTTCAAAAGGAATATCCTGATTGGCCATCCCATCCAGGCAGGTTTGCTTGACCTTTTCCAGAAGCTGGCGAAAGCTGAGATCACCGGCAAGTTGAGTACGCAAAGCCAGGGTGTTGACAAAGAAACCGATAAGCGGCTCCAGCTCAACCTGGCTCCGGCCGGATACCGGCGTCCCCACAACAATATCCCGTTCCCCCGTCTGCCGGCTCAGCAACAACTTAAAGACGCTCAACAACCCCATGAACAGCGTGGCGCTCTGCTCACGGCAGAGCTGGCCCAATCGGGCGGCCACGTTCTGCGGGATGTCCAGCATGATCTGTTCGCCCACAAAAAGCGCCTCACCGGTGCGCTCGGCTACGGTGGGCAGTTCTACGGCGGCCAGGGGCGGGGCCAATTGGCGTCGCCAGTAGGCAAGTTGAGCCTGATAGCTCTGCTCGGTCTGGGCTTGATGTTGCCACCAGGCGTAGTCGCCATATTGGCGGGTGAGTTCGGGCAGCTGAGGTGTTTGCCCGGCCAGGTATGCCTGATAGGCCGTCAGCAGCTCGCCCAGGAGCAGATTGACCGACCAGCCATCGGCAATGATATGGTGCATGGTCAGGGAAATAACGTGACTGGCCGGCGCCAGCCGGATCAGATGCAGCCGGGCTAACTCATCACGCCCCAGATCAAACCGATATTCCGCTTCCTGCTTCAGGGTCGCCTGCATTGCCGCAATCTGCTCAGCGCCCTGTCGCGCTGTCAGGTCAGTCGCCAGCAGCGGGAACGTAATAGGCGGCCGCACAAACTGATACGGGACGCCGTCCGCCTCGGCAAAACCGGTGCGCAATGTCTCATGGCGTTGCCAGATGAGGTTGACGGCTTTTTCCAGCAGTTGCGTCTCTATCGGCACATCGAGCCGAAACGCGACGTGGATATTGTTGGCGCCGGTGCTGCCATACATTTGCTCCAGAAACCAGACACGGGCCTGGGCATAGGCCAGGGGAATCTGCCCATCTGCCGGCCGTTTTTCTATCTGGGTGCTACTGGACTCGTTCAGCAGCTGCTCTTCGGCCAAGATCAGCTCTAACAGCGCCAGACGATCGTCAGATATCTCGCCGGAATGATCCTGAATATCCATACCCTTTAACCTTATGACTCAGCTGCAACAGCCATTTTCTGGGCGACCAGCGCCAGCAAGTAGTCAGTCAGAGCATCAATGGTGGGGGTTTCAAATGCTAATGTCGGTGGGAAGACATGGTTGAACGTCGCTTTTAACCGGTTACTGAATTCAACCGCTGTCAACGAATCCATCCCCAGGTCAAAAAGACCCAGCTGCGTATCCAGTCCCCCCTGCTTTTCCAGCCCGAGGACATGGCTGATCTGTTCCGCCACGTAGGCCAGCATCCGTTGCCGGCGCGCCTCGTCCGGCAGCGACAGCAGCTCTTGCAGGAAGTCACCGCCATTGCCACCGGCCGGTACCGCCACCGACACAGCCAGTTCTGGCGTGCTGATCTCCTCATAAAACGGCTTGTCGCCAATACGCTGGCGCAGCTGCGGCCAATTGATGGGAGCGATGGTGAGCTGCGCCGCACCCCGCCGGGCCGCCTGCTGCAACGCCACCGCCCCATCCTCCGGCGCAATCAGATGAAAACCACTGGCTTCCAGGGCGGCCACCGAGCTATCGGCCAACATGCCAACTTCACCCCAGGCGCCCCAATTGATACTGAGAGCCGGCAAGCCTTGCTGTTGGCGCAGGTGGGCCAGACTGTCCATAAACGCATTGGCGGCCGCGTAGGTTGTCTGGCCTGGATTGCCCACCACGGCGGCAATACTGGAGTAGAGAACAAAGTGGTCCAGCCCCAGTGGCCGGGTGTATTCATGCAACTGCCAGGTGCCGGCCACCTTGGGTTGCATGACCGTCTGGCAACGGGCCCAATCCTGGTTGAGAATGGCGCCATCGTCCAGGACACCGGCCGTGTGGAAAACCCCGCGCAGCGGTGGCAGGGCCGCCAGCCGTTCGGCCAGATGGGCAAAATGGTCTGGCTGGCTGATATCGGCAGCCACAACCTCAACCTGCACACCTGATTCGGCTAGCTTTGCCAGGGCTTCCGCCAGCTCCGCGCTGGCGCCGCGCCGGCTGTTCAGCACGACGTATCGGGCGCCCTGCTCTACCAACCAATCCAACAGCAGCCGGCCAATACCGCCGGTGCCGCCGGTGATGAGATAGGTTCCTTCCGCGTCGATGGCGTAATGGGGCACGGTCAGGACGATCTTGCCCACATGTTTGGCCTGGGCCATGAAGCGGAAGGCGCTGATGGCGTCCTGCAGGGGCCAGGCGCGTAGCGGCAATGGTTTCAGCTCGCCGGCGGCAAACGCGGGCAGCATGACCGCCATCATCTGCCGGATCAACTGTGGATCACTGGCCATCGCTTCGCCCAGGTCATAAACCCAGTAACCCAGCGTATCGTTGAGCGCCTGCACCTGCTCGCTGCTCCAGACGCCACGCTTGCCGATCTCCAGAAACCGACCCTTGTCCGCCAAGATCGCCAGGCTTTTGGGAATGAACTCGTCGGCCAGCGAGTTCAGAACAATGTCGACGCCGCGGCCATCGGTAATGGCCATAATCTCATCGGCAAAATCCAGGTTGCGCGAGTAATGGACATGATCCACACCCAGCGACTTAACCAGGTCCCGCTTGGCCTGGGCCCCGGCCGTCCCGAAGATCTCCACGCCAACCTGGCGGCAAAGCTGGATCGCGGCCATCCCCACGCCGCCGGAAGCCGCGTGGATGAGCACTTTATCTTCCGGCCGGATCCCCGCCAGTTCATGCAACCCGTAATAGGCCGTCAGGAACGTAATCGGGATGGTGGCTGCTTCGGCGAAGCTGAGGTTGGCCGGCTTAGCGAAGACAAAGTTGGCATCAGCCAGGGCGTAGCTGGCAAAGCAACCCGTCACCAGGGCCAACACCTCGTCGCCCACCGCCAGCTCGGTAACCCCTTCACCAACGGCTACGACAGTCCCGGCGCACTCACCGCCGATCGGACCCGGATCCCCCGGATACATATCCAGCACATTCAGGACATCACGGAAGTTCAGGCCCGCCGCCCGGACTTTGATTTCGACCTGCCCCGGACCTGGCGTGGGCCGGCCCACCGGCTGAATCTCCAGGTTTTCCAGAGTACCGCGGCTGGCAAAGGTGAGGGCAAAGCTATCGCCTTCGGGCAACGGCAGCGGCTCACTTTCGGCGGCTATCAGGCGGGCGACGTAGCGGCCATCCTGCCGCAGCGCCACCTGATCTTCAGCGCCGGATTGGGCAAACTCGGCCAGAACCTGGTCGGCCCAATCAGCACCCGGTTCCACATCAACATAACTCGGGCGCAGCTCCGGCCTTTCCAAAGCAACGGTATGGGCAAAGCCGGCCAGCGCCGCCGCCGCCGGCGACTGCACCAGCGCTTCACCGGCCGGTTGCCCGGCCGCTGTCACAAACAACAACCGCGGCCCGTCCTCGGCTGACAACAACGTCGGCGCCCCTTTGAGCAGCGCCTGCGTCAGGTTCAGGGCTGCCCCCGTCAGCCGGGCTTGCTGGGCCAGCGGCTCACCGGCTTGAGTGGCCTGTTCGGCGAGGCCCCAGAGCACAATCGCGCCCGCGTATGGCTCGGCTGAGTCAGCCAGCCATTGCGCCAGCCATTCCGCCAGCGTCTCGCGTTCATGCCAGGCCACCGCCCATTGATCCGGGCCGGATTGCTGGCTACCCTGAGCGGTCGGCTGCACCACTGTCACCGACTGCCCCTTAGCGTGCAACGCAGCCAGCAGGGCTTCTTCCTGACCATCGCCATTGGCCAGAAGCAAGAGACGCCCTTGCGAGCTCACACTCACTTCAGCGAGCGCCTGACGCTGCCAGTTGATCTCATAGAACCAATCACTGTAGCGCTTGTCCAGCAACCGCCGCAAGATCCGCTGCGTGGTCCGCCGCGAGACAAATTCCTCGATGATCAGGATCGGGCTGCCATCGTCGGCAAAAAACTCGCCGCGAGCCCGAATAAACTCTTCGTTGACTTCCAGAATCTGGCTGTAGGCCCAGCCAGCAGTCTGACCGCTCTGGTAGAGCGTCATCGAGCCGACAAAGACGGGCAGCAGCAAGGTATCCGGCACATGGTCGTCCCGGTGAATCAACCCATAAGCAACCGGCTGGAAGACAGCATCCAGCAATGCCGGGTGAACCTCTGAGGCCTGGCCGGTGGCTTGCAGCCCGGCGGGTAACTCTACCCGGGTCAGAAGCTCATTGGGGCTCAAGATCTGGCAGCCCACGACGGATTGGAAGCCGGGGCCGAAGTTGTAACCATCAGCAGCCAGCCGCTTGTAAAAATCAGTGCCGGGGACCGGCCGGTTAAAGCGCGGCCGCAACGCATCCAACGCAGCGTGCTCTTTGACAGCATCCAACCCACTGGCTAACTCCGCCGAGAAATGTTGCTTCCAGCCATCGCCAGACTCACTGTGAATGATAGCCTGGACAACACCACGCTCATTGCGTTCACCAACCAGTTGAATGGTCTGGGCCTCTTCTTCCGGCAGGATCAGCCCTTCCTGGATGGTCAGGTTTTGCAGCAGCAAATTGCCGCCGCCAAACTCTTCACGGGCCGCTTCAAAGGCCATCTCCATGTAGCCGGCCCCGGGGAAAATCGGGTATTGGAAGATGCGATGGTCGTTGAGATAGGCAGGCTCGGCCAGCGTCACAGAGGTCGTGTATAGTGTGCCTTTGACAGCCGGCGTGCGCACCCGGCTATCGATGAGCGGCCGCAAGGCGGCCTGGGCACGCGCAGCCCCTTCGGTGCGCGTGTACCAGTAGCGCTGCCGCTGGAAAGGATAGGTCGGTAAAACGACCGGCGCATGAGCAGCAGTACCATGTAGCCCGCCCCAATCAGGCATCACACCGCGGGCGTATAGCTGGCCCAGCGCGTTCAGCATCAGCTTCTGGTCGTCCTGGCCCTGGCGCAGGCTGGGAATCCAGGCGGCTTCGTCGCCTGTCCAACAACGCCGCGCCATTCCCAGCAGGGTTGGCTGCGGGCCGATCTCGACAAAATGGGTATAGCCCTCGTCCGCCAGCGTCTGCAGCGCCGGGGCAAAACGGACCGGCTGGCGAATGTGGCGCACCCAATAATCAGCCGTCGCCATTTCGGCGCTGGCCAGGTGGCCCGTGAGCGTGGAGACAAAAAAGCAGGTCGGTTCCTGATACGCGATGCTCTCGGCGATGGCGCGGAACTCGGCCAGCATCGGCTCCATCAGGGGTGAATGGAAAGCGTGGCTGACCGTCAACGGCGCGACCCGGACACCCTGGCCCTTGAAACCCGCCGCGATCATCTCCACATCATCCGCCGCACCCGAGATAACCACATTGGCCGGCCCATTAAAAGCAGCGACGGAGACCGTGTCCTGGAACAACTCGACAGCTGCGGTCACCATATCGGGATCCGTCAGGATGGCCGCCATCGCCCCGCCGGCGGGCAGCGCGCCCATCAGGCGGCCACGGGCAGCGATCAGACGGGCGCCATCAGCCAGCGAGAAGATACCGGCCTGCACGGCTGCCGCATATTCACCCACGCTGTGACCAGCTACGACAGCAGGCTCAATCCCCCACGAGGCCCACAGCTGCGCCAGCGCATATTCGACGGCAAACAGCGCCGGCTGCGTGTATTGTGTCTGGTTAATCAGCTCACGATCCGCCTCCGCTTCCGGAAACAGCACCGCCAGCAGCGGTCGATCCATCTCCCCAGCCAGCGCCTCAGCGCAGGCCAGCAGTGCCTCGCGAAAGACCGGTGCGCTCGCGTAGAGGCCTGCCGCCATATCGGCATATTGAGCGCCCTGCCCGGTGAAAAGGAAAGCCAGATGCGGCGGCTGGCTGGCGGCACCGTGCAGTGTCATGGTTGCCGGCAGACCGCCATCCAGCCAGCGCTGTAGATCTGCAGCGGCCCCAGCGGGCGTCGCCGCCGTCAGGGCCAGGCGTTCGCGGAAGTGGGTCCGGCCGGTCTGCGCCGCCCAGGCAATGTCGGTCAGGCGGGCTGGGGTCGTTTGCAGGAAGGCGACGTAATGCTCGGCCAGCTCGCGCAGCGCTTCCGGCGAGCGCGCCGAGAGCGGCAAGAGCTGGGCGGACTCGTCGATTGGCGCTGCCGCGACCGGCTGCTGGTCTTCCGGCGCCGGCTCCGCGACGATGAGATGGACATTGGAGCCGCTGAAGCCAAAGGAGTTGATGCCGGCAACCCGGCGGCCCCCACCGGCCGGTTCCCAGGCCTGTAGCGTCGTCGGCACTTCCAGGGGCAGCTCCGCCCAGGGAATCTGGCTGCTCAACTGCTGCAGCCGGTGATGCGGTGGGATGGTCTGGTGTTGCAGGCTGAGGATGACTTTCAGCAGACCAGCCACGCCGGCTGCCGCCTCCAAATGGCCGATATTAGTCTTGATCGAACCAATTGGCAGCCGCTGACCGGCCGGTAGCCCATCAGCAAATACATTGCCCAACGCATTGACCTCAATCGGGTCACCCACCGGCGTCCCGGTGCCATGCGCCTCGATGTAATTGACAGCTGACGGCTCCAGGCCGGCATCTTGCAGGGCGGCCCGAATCACGGCTTCCTGGGATGGCCCGCTGGGCACCGTCAGCCCCTTGCTCGCCCCATCCTGGTTGGTCGCCGAGCCCAGAATGACGGCCAGAATATGATTGCCGTCAGCTTGCGCCTGGCTCAGTCGCTTCAGGAGGACAATGCCGCCGCCCTCGCCACGGCCGTAGCCATTGGCGGCGTCATCAAACGCTTTGCTGCGACCATCGTCAGCCAACATCTGGGCGGTTGCCAGGGTGGCCATGGCCCGGTAATTCAGGATCAGATGCGCAGCGCCGGCGATGGCCAGGTCGCACTCGCCCCGGCGCAAGCTCTGGCACGCCTGGTGAATCGCCATCGAGGATGAAGAACAGGCTGTGTCCAGCGTAAAGGCTGGCCCCTGCAGGTCAAGCGTGTAAGCGATCCGGCCGGACATGACGCTCAGCGAATTGCCGGTGCTGGTATAGAAATCCGTGAGGCCATCCTCGTGGATCAAATCGTAATAATCCGTGAACGAATTGCCGATGAATGTGCCGGTTTGGCTGCCGCGCAAGGTGTCGGGCGGGATATTGCCATATTCCATCGCTTCCCAGACCAGCTCCAACAGCAAGCGCTGTTGCGGGTCCATCGAAGCCGCCTCGCGGGGCGAGATACCGAAGAAGAGCGGGTCAAACTTATCCACTTGCTTGATGAGAGCAGCGTAGCGGGTATTGATCTTGCCGGGCGTCCCTTTCTCCGGGTGATACGCTTCGGCCATGTCCCAGCGGTCGGGTGGGATTTCCACCAATGTGTCCTGGCCGCCGACCAGCAGCTGCCAGAGCTGAGCTGGCGTCTCAACGCCGCCGGGCAGCCGGCAGCTCATGCCGACAACAGCCAGCGGCTCATGTTGTCTCTGTTGCAGTGTGGTCAACTGCCCTTGCAGCTGCTCAATTTTGGCCATAGCCCGCTGCAAAAGCGGACCATACTGCTCATCCATTGCGCTCATAAAACCTCATCAAACCAATAAAACTGAGGGGTTCGCCAACCCGACGGGTTAACGGACCCGTCGGGTTGGCGAACCCCCACTCAATCTCGTCCAGGAGCTGGGCCAGGCGGGCGGCGATATCATCCATCGGCGCAGCCGGTTCGGCGGGACCGGCCGGTTCCACAGCCGCCACAACTAGCTCCGGCAGTAATAATTCTGTGATCTGGGCCAGGGTTCGCTCCGGCAAAACCAGGCCCTGGGCCGCCGGCAAATCGCCCAGCGCTACCAACCGGTCGCGCAGTGAAGCGAGCGCGGCGGGGGTAAAGCCGAGTTGGGTCAGCGTCATCTGGGGCGCCACCGGCTCCGTGGGCCGCTTGCCCAGGGCAATGGCCGCCTGCTGGCTCACTCGTGTCAGCAGCCAGCCGCTTCGCCGCGCCGCTGGCACAGCCGCCAATGCCGTCCGTACAGGCTGGGGCAAGGGGTATTCCGGCCGGGGCACGATCTCGCCACGGGCCAACAATTGCCACGAGCTTTCAGCGGCGGCACGGCCATAAAAGGCGAAACCAGCCTCACCGGGCTGGATCACATCAAGCGTCAGCTGGCTCCAGACAGCCCCCGAACTCGAGCTAACTTTACCTGCCGGGGCAGCGACGTTGACCTCAAGCGCCCGTTCTCCCCAAAGAACACGTGCCGCAGCCTCAAGCAAAGCCTGTAATGCAGACGGATTCGCCAGTAGTTGCCCAAGTTCCCCGGCCGGCCACTGGCGCTGCCAGCTATGTTCCTGGGGACGATGGGCCAACGCCGGCAATTGTTCGCCAAGGAGCGACGAAAGTGCACCTGCCGGCAAAACAAACGCAGCGCCAGCGTCGCCATACCAGCAACGCGCGCGCTGCCAGGGGTAATTCGGCAACGTAATCAGCCGTCCGCCCGGCTGGTAGCTCGCCCAGGCAATGGGCAGGCCCGCCAGGTGCAGCCGGGCAATTTGCTCTTCCAGCAGGGCCTCAGGGGAGCGGCCGGTTGGCCCCATATCCAGCAGTGAGCCAGCCTCGATCTGCCTGATGGCCTGCCAATCAGCTGCCACCGTCACCTCTTCCCAATCTGGCGCCTTGCCATTGCGACTGATGGTCGGCCGCGGCCTGCCGGCTGCCAGCTGTGCGCTGGCGTTGGTCAGGCTGAGTTCGCCAACAGAGACGGCGGCGGCAAAACCACCGGCGCCATGGGCCTTGATGGCCACCGGCGCCGGCCCCAGGGCACGCCACATCTCGGCCCAAACAAGCTGCTGCCAGAACAGGCGCAACGGCGCCGGCGCATCTGGCAAAAGTGCAGCATTTGCCTCAGCCTCACCGGTTGTCGCCTGCAAGCGCTGCAACGCGGAGGCGGCCAACGGCTGGCTTGCCAAAAAGGTGGCAAAGGCCGCCGCCGGCCACGGTTCAGCCGGGCCAAACAGCCAGGTCGGACCGGCCGGTTCCTCGGCCGGCACCCGCCCCTGCCAGAGGCCAGGCGCAGGTTGCCCATTGGCCAGCGCCGTCAGAGACATATCCAGCTCCGCCAGATCCGCGGCAGCCAGGACAGCCCGGAACGGGAGCTGGCTGCTGCGCTGACTGGTCGTGTAGGCTATATCAGCCAGTGCCATTTCCTCCGTCGCGATATGCTCCTGCAGGTGAAACGCCACATCCCCCAGCGCTTCGGACGTCCGGGCGGAAAGGGTGATGAGCCGGCGCCGTGCCGCTAGCGGTGCGGCTGGCGCCAATGGTAGCTGGCTGGCCAATACAACATGGGCATTGGTGCCGCTGATCCCGAACGACGTCACACCCAGGTAGGCTCGTTCACCCGTCTGGGATAATCTACTGTTTTCCAGGGGGAGTTTTAGCGGCAGCTCCGCCCAGGCCACGCTGGGATTGGGCTGCTGCAGATGCAACGTGGGCGGGACGGCGCCGTGATAAGCCACCAGCGCAGCCTTAATCAGGCCGGCCACGCCGGCCGCAGCTTCAAGGTGGCCCAGGTTAACCTTAATCGAGCCAACCAGACAGGGATCAGCCACGCTTCGTTCAGCTGCCAGCAATGTCCCCAACGCCGTTAACTCAACGCGATCCCCAACCCGGGTGCCGGTGCCATGGGCTTCGACGTAATTGAGCTGCGTCGGGTTGATACTCGCCCGCGCCCAACTCTGCTGCAACAGCCGGCTCTGCCCTTCCAGGCCTGGCGTGACAAAATGTTTACCGCTCTGGCCGTCATTATTCACTGCTGAACCAAGAATGGTGGCATAGATGCGGTCGCCATCAGTAACTGCCTGTGACAGACGTTTGAGGACGACCATGCCCGCGCCTTCGCTGCGCACGTAGCCATCAGCGGCGGCATCGCCAAACTTGCAGCGGCCGTCCGGGGCCATCATGCCAGCCTGGGAATACGCGACGGTAATTTGGGGTTGCAGAATAAGATTGACACCACCAGCCAGGGCCAGCTCACATTCGCCAGCCTGGAGTGCCTTACAGGCGAGGTGGATAGCGACCAGGGAGGAGGAACAGGCGGTATCCACCGTCAGGCTGGGGCCGTGCCAGCCAAAGAAATAGGAGAGACGGCCAGCGGCAGCGTAACGACCACTGCCGGTTGTGGCATACAAATCCAGCCCATCGATATCGCCAAAAAGCCGGGCTTCAAAATCATCTGCCCAGAGGCCGGCGTAGACGGCGGTGTCGCTGCCCGCAAGCTGTTCGACAGGCAGGCCAGCGTCGGCAACCGCCTGCCAGCTGGTTTCCAGGAGCAGCCGCTGCTGTGGATCGAGGCGGGCCGCCTCGCGGGGAGCGATGCCGAAGAAGCCATAATCAAAGGCCTCCAGCTCAGCCGGCGTAAAATATGCCCCCCAGCGCGTTTGCATCCGGCCGGATCGGCCCGGCTCACTATCGTAGAGCGTGTCCAGGGGGAACCGACCGGCCGGAATCTCGGCCACATTGGTCTGACCAGCCTGCAAGAAGCGCCACAGAGCTGCCGGCGTGTCCAGCTGCCCCGGAAAGCGGCAACCAATGCCTATTATCGCGATAGGCTCTTGTTGGCCCTTGCTCTGAAAATCAGTCATCATATTTGCACGAGACACAAATGTGGTTGCGTATCAATCAGTAGACGATACACACATCAAGTAGCTCAGATTGGCTATCTGGTTTGTATGATGTTGGAGGAACCGCCCCTCAGCAATTTTTTGCCCCAGCCCAAATGGAGCGCCACAGCTTATCCAGGCCATCGTTTTACCGTAACATCATAATCTTAAAGGTAAACTTACGGCGGGCCTTGATCGTGCCCGCATTTTAGTCAAAATGTAAGTCTATTCGTTAGGTTTTACAATTAGGCTGTCATAATGGTGGGCATCAGGAAACAGTGTACTTCATCATAAAGTTAAAACAAAGTATTGCAATCAGTGCCAGGTAATCAGTGACTACCTGGAATTTTTGGTGTTGGCAGGCAGCCTGCCACACAGTTTGTACCCTCAATAGCCTGAGCCTGAGGAAATTGTTCTCGAATGGAAAGTAAAAGTCTGACACCCGAACAGAAGCGCGAATTGCTGGCCCAGCTATTGAAAGAAAAAGCCCGCCAGGCCGAAAAAGTGGCGCCCCTGTCACACAATCAGCGCGCCATGTGGTTCTTACAGCAGTTGGCGCCGCAAAGCAGCGCCTATAACCTCTCTGTCAGCGCCCCTTTCCCTTACACCCTGGACCTCGCCGCCCTGCGCCAATCGTTACAAACCCTCAGTGATCGCCATGCCAGTCTGCGCACCGGCTATACCAGCCGGGCCGGCGAGCCTTTTCAGGTCATTCGTCCCCATCACCCTGCCCGGCTGCACCAGATCGATGCCTCAGGCTGGGCTGATGAGCAGATCCTGGCGCAAATGGAAGCCGAGCTGCGCCGTCCCTTTGACCTGGCCAACGATGATATCTGGCGCACACTCATTTTCAGCCGCGGCGCCAACGATCATCTCATTCAGATCGTCGTGCACCATATCGCGGCGGATGGGCTCTCCATCTGGCTCATGCTGGCCGAGCTGGATGCGCTCTATCAGGCTGCGCTCCATGGTGAGCGGCTTGAGCTACCGCCGCTGACCAGCCAATACCTTGATTTTGTCACCTGGCAGGCGGAGCGTCTTGCTGACGCCGCCGGCGAGCAGCTCTGGTCGTTCTGGCAAGGCTACCTCCAGGCGTATCCAACGCTGGATCTGCCCACTGATTTTGTTCGGCCAGCCATCTCGACCTATCAGGGCAACACCGAATCTTTCCGGATCGATGAGGCTACTGCCGAGCAGCTCCGGGCGCTGGCCCGGCAGCATAACACGACCCTGTTTACCCTCCTCGCCAGCGCCTTCGCCCTGCTGCTCGGACGCCACGCCAACCAGACTGACATCCTGCTGGCGACACCCGTGCTGGGCCGGGGCCAGCCAGAATTTCGCCAGGTTGTGGGCGATTTTGTCAACACGCTGCCGGTTCGCTTTGATCTGTCCGGGGCGCCTGACCTGGGCAGCCTGCTCGGGCGTGCCCATAAGTCAGTGGCCAGCGCCCTGGGTCATCAGGATTGGCCGTTTGGCCTCCTGGTTGAACGGCTGGCGCCCGAACGCGACCCAGGCCGCAACCCCATTGTGCAGGCCGCCATCAACTTGCTCCAGCCCGGCACGTTGGGGTTTGATTTTTCCCGGCACCAGGCTGGTCTCTCCATCGACGCCCGCCAGCAGGAAGGGCAATTTGACCTGGCCCTGGAATTGACCGAAAGCGGCAAAGCGCTCGACGGGCGCCTCCGCTACAGCACGGACTTGTTTACCGGCGCAACGGCGGCCCAGATCATCGCCCAGTTCCAACATCTGCTGACCGAGTTCTTGCAGGCGGCTGACCGGCCGGTCACTGCACTGCCCCTGGAAAGCGTCGCCATCAGCCAAAGCCGCCTGGCCCAGTTCAACGACACAGCTCGCCCCTTACCCGCTGGCCAAACCTTTCTGGACCTGTTCGCCGCGATTGTCGCCAACCAGCCAGACGCCATTGCCCTGAGCGACAATACCGGTTCCCTGACCTACCAGGAGCTGGACCAGCAAAGCCGTCAGCTGGCCAGCGCCCTGCAAGCCGCCGGCATTGGCGCCGGCGACCTCGTCGGCCTGCATCTGGAGCGGGATCGGGCCATGATCCTGCTGGCGCTGGCTCTCTGGCAACTTGGCGCCGCTTACCTGCCCCTCGATCCCAATTTCCCCGCCGAACGGCTCGCCTACATTACCGAGGATGCGGCCTGCGCCGCCGTGATTTCCAGCGTCGGGCTGGCGACAGGGCTGCGGGTACCGGCCGGTACCCGCCTGCTCCACAGCGATCAGCTCCTGGCTAATACCAGCGACCGCCTGCCCAACCTGCCCGGCAGCCAGCCAAACGAGCTGGCCTATGTGATCTACACCTCTGGCTCCACCGGTCAGCCTAAAGGGGTAGAAATCGAACATGGCAATTTGTTCAACTTCCTGCTGGCCATGCAAGAAGCGCCAGGCCTGGCAACAACTGATAGCCTGCTGGCAGTCACAACCCTGGCTTTTGACATCTCCGTCCTGGAGCTTTTCCTGCCGCTCACAGTGGGCGCCCGCGTGGTCATCGCGCCGGAGGCCACCAGCCGGGATGGTCGACTGCTGGGCCAGCTCCTGGCGGCAGAAGCGATCACCGTCATGCAGGCCACGCCGGCCACCTGGGCCATGCTGCTGGCGGCCAACTGGCGGCCGGCACCCCATTTGCGCCGCGCCCTGGTCGGCGGCGAGCGGCTGCCCCGCGCCCTGGCCGCAGAGTTACTGGCGCTGGACCTGGCGCTGTGGAACATGTATGGCCCCACGGAAACGACTATCTGGTCAGCTATGGCCAGGGTCGAACCGGGCGCAGGGCCGGTGACGCTGGGCCGGCCGATCGCTAACACGCAGCTTTATGTGCTGGATGGCAACGGGGGGCTGGCACCGGCCGGTCTACCTGGCGAACTCTGCATCGGCGGCCTGGGCGTGGCCCGCGGCTACCGCGGCCGGCCGGAGCTGACCGCTGAACGCTTCACGGCCAACCCCTTTGGCGAGGGCCGGCTTTATCACACCGGCGATATCGTTCGCTTCAGCACGGCCGGCGAATTGCTATTTCTGGGCCGGGCCGACAACCAGGTCAAGCTGCGCGGCTATCGCATCGAACTGGCGGAGATCGAACATCAATTGTTGCGCCATCCCGACGTGGCCCAGGCGATTGTCGTTATTCAAGGCGCAGGCGAAGCAGCCCGCCTGGCCGCCTTTGTGATCCCGGCCCGCGCCGGATCCCGGTTGGATGGGGCCGCGCTGGGCCAGTTCCTGGCGCAAACCTTGCCAGGCTACATGGTGCCGGGGCTCTTCACCCAGTTGGAAAGCTTCCCGCAAACACCCAACCGCAAAATCGACCGCCGCCGCCTGGCCCAATTCGACCTTAGCCCCGACACTGCCGCAGGCGACGCGCCGGCCAACGAGACCGAGGAACTGATCGCCGGGATCTGGCAGGATGTTTTACACGTGGCCGAGATCGGCCGGCGCCAGAATTTCTTCAGCCTGGGCGGCCATTCGTTGCTGGCTACCCAGGTCATGTCGCGGCTGCAGGTCGCTACGGGGCTGGAAATACCCCTGGCCGACCTCTTCCGCGAACCGACTGTGGCCGGTCTGGCTGGACTTGTTGAGAGCGGCCGGCGGGCCGAGCCGGCCCAGCCGTTGCCCCCCATCCAGCCCTTACCCCGGGATCGGGCCTTCCCCCTTGCCTACGCCCAGGAACGGATGTGGTTCCTCCACCAGCTGGCGCCTGACAATGCCGCCTACCATATTCCCACCGCGGTAAGCGTCACCGGCCCTCAGGATGAGCCGCGTTGGCGGGCAGCCATCGATCTCATGATTCAGCGACACGAAGGGCTGCGTACGATTTTCCGCCTGGAAAACGAACACCCCGTCCAGGAAATCCTGCCCGATTTTGTCGCGCCCTATCAGCTAATCGATTTAACGCCAGTGCCTGATGCTGAGCAGGACGATCAACTGCAGCAAATCATCGATTACTATGTGCAGCAGCCGTTTGATATCGCGACCACGCCGGCCTGGCGCATGGCCACCATAAAATTGGCTGCCGAGCATCATGTGCTGCTTGTCGTTGTCCATCACATCATCTTTGACCAATGGTCAGCGGGACTTTTCTGGAATGACCTTGTGCTCCTGTACGAAGGTTTACTGACCGCAGACGGCGCCAATTTGCCGGCCGTGCCAGTGCAATATCCTGACTTTGCTGTCTGGCAACGGGAATGGCTGCAAGGGGAAGCGCTGGCGCAAATGTTGGGCTACTGGCGCGAGCAATTGCGTGATGTGGCCACCCTCACCTTCCCCACTGATCGCCCTCGCCCGCCGATGCAAACCTTCAATGGTGACATGGTCCTGCGTGAGATACCGGCCGATCTGGTCGGGCGCATCCGGGCCACAGGCCGGGCTGAAAACGTCACGCATTTTATGGTCATGCTGGCCGCATTCAACCTGCTGCTGCAAAAATACACCGACCAGCAGGATGTTGTCGTCGGCGTGCCGGTCGCCAATCGGCACCGGCTGGCGGTCGAGAATATCATCGGCACCTTCGTTAACTCTCTGGTGATGCGCAGCGATCTGAGCGGCGACCCCACTTTCAATGAGCTTCTGGCCCGTACCCGGACGGTGACGCTGGACGCCTATGCCCACCAGGAATTACCCTTCGAGAAACTGGTCGAGGAGTTGCAAACGACCCGCGACTTCAGCCGGACGCCTTTCTTTCAGATCATGTTCAACATGGTCAATGCGCCATTTGAACCCATTTCGGCTGCCGGCACCGATTTTTCGGTACGCGAATTTAGCCGGCAGGTCTCGCAATTTGATTTTTCCGTGACGACCAGCATTTCCACACATCGATCCTTGAAATCGCTGGTTACCATCGAATACAACACGGATCTGTTCGCTGGCGACACGATGGAGCGGCTGGCGGACCATTATCTGGAGTTACTGAGCCAGGTAACAGCGGACGCCGCCAAACCGATTTCTGCCTATACCATTTTGACAAATCAGGAGCAGCAGCAGTTAGCCCGGTGGAATGAGACAGCCCTGGCCTACCCGGACGCAAGCTGTCTGCACACGCTCTTCAGCGGACAGGCGGCGCAAACGCCGGACAGAATCGCCGTCACGGATGGCCGGCAACAGCTCACCTATGCTGAGCTGGAAACACGCACTAATCAACTGGCCCGTTTCCTGCAAGGCAAAGGGGTCCGGCCGGATATGTTCGTAGGGCTTTACACAGAGCGCCACGTCGATATGGTCGTTGGCCTGCTGGGCATCCTCAAAGCCGGCGCCGCCTACCTGCCCCTTGACCCCGCCTTTCCGGCCGATCGCCTGGCCTACATGCTCGAGGATTCGGCCGCCACGCTGATGTTGACTGAGAGCAAACTGGTCGAGTTTGCCCCGGAATTTGCCGGCGAGATGATCTGCCTGGACCGGGATTGGCCCCAAATCGCCACCGCAAGTCACGCCCCCGTCACCTCTGCGGCCACGGCGACAAATCTGGCCTACATCATTTACACCTCCGGCTCCACCGGCAAGCCTAAAGGCGTGTTATTACAACATCAGGGGGTGGTCAACTTCCTGACTTCTATGCGGCAGCAGCCAGGACTGACTGTAGACGATACGCTACTGGCGGTCACCACACTCTCCTTTGATATTTCCGTTTTGGAGGTCTTTCTGCCGTTGACAACCGGGGCCAAACTGGTCGTCGTCAGCAAGGAAATTTCTGCCGATGGCTGGCTCCTGGCTGAGGCGCTGGCCGAACATCAGGCAACCGTCATGCAGGCAACGCCGGTCACCTGGTCCATGCTGATCGACACCGGCTGGCAGGGGACGGCGTCGCTACGGAAGGTGCTGTGCGGCGGCGAGGCGTTGTCACGCGAGCTGGCCAATCAGATCCTGGCCCGGAACGTCGAACTGTGGAACATGTACGGGCCGACGGAGACGACAATCTGGTCGGCCGTGGAGCAAATTGCGCCGGGTGATGCGCCCATCACCATTGGCCACCCTATCGGCAACACCACCTTCCACATCCTGGACCGGCAGGGCCGGCCGGTGCCCGTTGGCATTCCTGGCGAGCTGCTGATTGGCGGCGACGGGCTGGCGCGTGGGTACTTGCACCGGCCGGAGCTCACCGCCGAACGGTTCATCCCCGACCCCTTCAGCGGCCAACCGGGCGCCCGCCTCTACCGGACCGGCGACCTGGCCCGCTTCCGCGCTGATGGCCGCGTTGAGTTCATGGGCCGGCTGGATTTCCAGGTCAAGGTGCGCGGCTACCGCATTGAGCTGGGCGAGATCGAACACGTGATGGACCGGCACCCGGCCATTCGCGAAGCGGTGGTCATTGCCCGGGAGGACAATCCGGGCGACAAGCGGCTGGTAGCTTATTACCAGCTGCAAAACGGCGCGGAAAACCCCGGCAACGGCACCTGGCGCGACTTCCTCGGGGAGCATCTGCCCGATTACATGATCCCGTCCCAATTCATGCCGCTGGCAGAATTCCCCTTAACGCCCAATCGCAAGGTCGACCGCAAAGCGTTGCCGGCGCCGGCGGGCTACCGGCCGGAACGGGAACGCCCCTACATTGCTCCCGGTAGCGATCTGGAGCACATTCTGGCCGAGACTTTGGCCGAAATCCTGACTGTTGAGCGGGTCGGCGTCACTGACAACTTTTTTGAGCTGGGTGGCCATTCATTGCAGGCAACCCGGTACGTGGCCCGGGTCAACAAAACCTTTCGCACGGACCTACCCTTGCGAGCGTTTCTACAACGGCCCACTGTCCAGGACCTGGCCAACTATCTGCTGGCGCTGCCCGACGATGGCCGCCGCGTCGAACGCAGCGCCCAACTCCTGCGCCGCATCGCCAGCATGAGTGACGAAGAGGTCAAGGCGATGTTGGCCCAGCGCAAAGCGGCAGGTTAGCGTTACTGAGCAGCCGCTGCCAAGATGGTCGCCAGTTGGCTATTTTTGGGGTGACTCAGGCGGGAGAACCGCAAGTTGATAGCGGGCGTGGGCCAGGATCGGGGGCGGAAAGAAGGCCCGCATCGGGTTGGGCCGAACTCAGTTCTGCCTGCAGTACCTGCAACATCACCGGTAAATTCGGCTGGCTGATCACTGTACGATGATCGCCGGGGACCTCACAAATCCGTAACGTCTTCACCGTCGCAGCCCAGCCTTTGCTCTCGTCGACATGATCAAAGATCTTCCATTCTTCCGCAGCGCGAAGCAGGACGACTGGGCCGGCATAAGGCTGAGCGTCGTACTGGCTCCATAGCCGGTCAAAATGGTTAAACATGTAGACTTCCAGATGCGCCTGCGGCAGCGTTTCGCGCCCGCGATTTTTCTCCCGCTTGTGCCCATATTGGGCCAGCCGCCAGGCAATTTGCACCCGCACAAACTTACGCAGGTGATGGACGGGATCTTTGACGGCATCGAGCAGCCTTTCAAACAAGCCAATTGAACGGGGCCGCACGGTGGGATGAAACGTGTCGATGAGCGCCAGCAGGGCAACATCCTGCCCCGACCGGTGCAACTGCTGAGCCATCTCGTAGGCGACGACGCCGCCACCGGAATAACCACCGAGATAATACGGCCCCTCGGGCTGTTGGCGGCGCAATTCCGCGACATAGGTGCGGGCCATGCTTTCAATGGATTGATGAGCCTCGCTGATATCCTCGTAGCCACGGGCCTGGAAGCCGTAGAGCGGCACAGCAGGCAAATATTCCCGCCATTCATTCAGGAACATCACATGGCCACCGGCGCCATGGACACAATAGAATGGCTGGAATTGCGGTGATCCCTCGTTAATTTTGACCAACGCATGATATCTGGGTTCAGCAGCCTGGGGGGTGTTGTGCTGGTCGATAAGCCCGGCCAGCTCGGCGATCGTCCGATAATCGTAAATGACGGCCAGGCGCAGGGCGACATTCAGCTGCTGCCGAATCTGGCTGAACAGCCTTACGGCCAGCAGGGAATGGCCGCCGGCGGCAAAGAAATCCTCGTAGATGTTGCTGGGTGGTGCACCGAGTAGATCCTGCCAGATCTGCGCTAAAGCGCGCTCTGTGGCTGTGCGCGGCCCGGTTGCCAATGGCGCGTCAGCCGGGTCATCAAGCATGATTGGCGCCGGCAAAACCGGCTCGCCAGATGCCGTCAATACCAGTTGATCAGGCGCCGCCACAACCTGGCGCAAGAGTTGCAGGTAATCGTCCAGGAACGTTTCCAACTGCGCCCGAGTAAAGAGTTCACAATCATAAACAACCGTCAGGCCTATCCCGGACGAGGTTTCTTCGGCGTAGACCGTGATATCGAATTGGGCGTTTAGCTCCGTGCGGGAGAGCCAGGCGATCTCCAAGTCGCCATTGGGATTGAAGTTTTGCTCGTAGTTGAGCATGTTGAACAGAATCTGGAAGTAAGGGTTGCGGCCAAAGCGACGGGGCGGATTCAGGTGCGCGACCAACTGTTCAAACGGTATGTCCTGATGAGCGATGCCGTCCAGGCAGGTCTGTTTGACCCGATCCAGCAGCTGCCTGAAACTTAGGTCGCCGGTCAATTGGGTGCGCAAGGCCAGCGTATTCACAAAATAACCGATCAGGGGTTCCAGCTCAACCTGGCTCCGGCCGGATACCGGCGTCCCCACAATGATATCCCGCGCGCCCGTCAGCCGGCTGAGGAGCAGCTTGAACGTGCCCAGCAGCCCCATAAACAGGGTGGCACCCTGAGCACGGCATAGCTGGCCCAGACGAGCCGCCACAGCCTCTGGAATATCCAGCAAAATCTGGTGGCCCTTAAATTGCGGCTTCTCGCTCCGCTCGGCGACCGTTGGCAGTTCCACTTGAGCCAGGGGGGGCGCCAATTGACGGCGCCAGTACGCCAGCTGCTCCTGGTAGCTCTGCTCAGCCCGGGCCTGGTGCTGCCAGTAGGCAAAGTCACCGTATTGGCGCTGAAGTTCCGGCAGCTGGGGTGCTGTGCCGGCCGCCAGGGCCTGATAAGCACCGAGCAGCTCACCCAAAAACAGATTCACTGACCAGCCGTCGGCGACGATATGGTGCATGGTCAGGGAAATGACGTTACCGGCCGGTGCCAATCGAATCAAATGCAACCGGGCCAGCACGTCCTGGCCCAGGTCAAATCGGAAGCCCGCCTCCTGCGCCAGGAGCGCCTGCAATGCCTCGGCCTGACCCGCCCCTTGCAACGACCTCAAGTCGGTCAATAACAAGGGAGTTTCGGCATACGGCTGGACAAACTGATACGGGACCCCATCCACCTCAGCAAAGCGGGTGCGCAATATCTCATGGCGGCGCCAGATATGATTCACAGCCTCTTCGAGCAATTCCGGCCTGAGAGAAATATCGAGCCGGAAGGCCGCGTGGATATTGTTGGCGCCGGTGCTGCCATACATCTGCTCCAGAAACCAGACCCGTGCCTGCGCATATGCCAGCGGTATCCGGGCCGTTTCCGGGCGGGCCTGAATCTGGGCCGCATTATCCTCGGTCAGCAACTGCTCTTCAGCCAGCATCAGCTCTAGAAGGGCCAATTGCTCTTCAGATAGCTCGCCGGAAAAGTCCTGAATGTCCATTGCTGTGTCCCTCAGTCAATCTGGGTACAACGACCAATCGCCACATCACCTGTTCGCCACGAATGGCAAAAGGTTTTCCTATGCCTTATTTTTGAGAAGCTAGTACGGTCAATGCACGAGACGCGTAACTGGGGGTATTTTACCTCATAAAACACCCTTTTGGCAGCGAAGAAAGCGGGAATGGTTGGCCAGACGTTCGCTAACCGCTGGCGAGGCCGCCCCTCTCAATCTTCGTAGCGGCTCAATTTGACCCCAGGCCGCAGGCTACAATATCAGTTTTTCCTTAAAGCAAAGCTTACAGCCGGAACAGTCCAGACGCCGGCTTTCTGCTAAACTGTAAGCTCGTTCGTCAGGTTCAAACCATAAACTGATGCGATTAATGCCAACAATTGTGACCATTGGCTACCCCCCGGGGAAATGTGACATTCAGGTAAATTATCTTGACCAACTCAGTCGACACTGATCGTGGTAAGAGCCGCATTTTCCGAAATGCGTCATATCTCTTTGTCTCCCAGGCTGTCACATGGGCTCTGTCGCTGCTGTTGGCCGTGATTGTGCCACGCCATTTTGGCCCTGAGGCTTCCGGTCAATTTCAGGTGGCTCTCTCGCTGTGGACGATCACCGGCATCCTCATCGGCTTCGGCACGGACACCATCATCACTCGGGAGGTGGCACGCCACCCCCAGCGGCTCAATGAATTGGTCGGCAGCGGTATGCTGCTTCGTTTCGGCTTCCACCTGGTCGGCTTTGCCATCCTGCTGGTCGTCACCTGGCTGCTGGGCTACTCACGCCCGATCCTGATCTTTGTGGCCATCCTGGGCATCAGTAACTGGATGGATCAGTTAGCCGGTATGATCTCGGCCGCCCATTATGGCCTTGAGGAGATGCCGGCGCTCTCCGTCATCGGCGTCCTGGTCCGGCTGATCGCCGATTCGGCCGCGATCATCCTGACGCTGCTCGATTTCAGCCTGACCATGGTGATCGCCACACGAATTCTGGGCAGCATCCTCTACCTGGGACTGCTCTGGTTCAACCTTGCGCGTACAGCCCAGTTCTGGCCCCGGCCGAATCGCGCCACCTCTGTCTGGCTGTTGCGCAGCAGCGCCCCCATCATCATCACCCGGCTGATGCGCAACCTCTACGCGCAGCTGGATATCATCATCATTTCGTTGCTGGTAACTGAGGTGGTAGTGGGCTGGTATGGCGTTGCCGACGCTCTGTTCGGCACCATGTTGTTTCTGCCGAGCATCCTGGGAACCGTGCTCTTTCCCATGATGGCGCGGATGTATGATGAAACACCGGCCGAGGCGGCCCGCTTTACCCGGCGCATCTTCCACCTGATGCTCGTCGTGATTGTGCCCCTGGGGTTAGGCGTAACGGCTATTGCCCAGCCAGTGGTGCTGCTGATTTACGGCGAGGCGTTTGCCCCGGCGGGTCCTGTCCTGGCCACCTTCGGCGTCGTGGTCATTTTTACGGCGTTGAATACGGTCCTCAATCAGCAACTCGTGGCCATGAACCGGGAAAAGCAGCAGACCTGGCTGCTCATGCTGGCTGTCGTCGTCGCGGCGCCGCTGGATCTGCTGCTGATCAAGGTCACCCAGGCCCAGTGGCAGAATGGCGCCATCGGCGGCGCCCTTGCCTACATTGTCACCGAAGGGCTGATCACAATCGGCAGCGTCGTCATCCTGCCAGCGGGAACTCTAAATCGCAGCACCATCTGGCTCACCCTGAAAACCGGGGCCGCCGGCGCGCTGATGGTGCTCGCAGCCTGGCTGACAAACCAATATTTCCTGGCCATCCCAATTCTGGTCGGCGTCGCGACCTACGGAGTCCTCGCCTACTTGTTCCGGCTGGTGAGTCGGGACGATCAGCAGCTTATCAGCCAGATGATCGCGACCCAGCTGAGCAAGCTGGCCCGCTTCCGGTCGCACTCCGAACAGTTTCACACCTGACAACACGCCCTGACAGAAAAACGACGCGCTACCGGCCGGAGCCAGCAGCGCGTCATTCGTAGTTGTTCCCGGAACTCAACGTCCGTATCAGAATCAGGCGCTGGCCTTGCGATTGGCCAGCATCGCTTTGACCTCCGCCTCGGACATGTTGCCAACCCGGCGAATAAGCGCCGCCATCCGCTCGACGCGCTGTTTACGCGCTGGTTCAGAGACCATGTAGCGGGCCAGTTCCTGAACCGTCGGCTTCTGCAAGAAGGCTCTTAGCGGCAGATCCGTGCGGAACTCCTTGTTGACCCGGGCCATGTAGCGGGTAGCCTGCAACGAATGGCCGCCAAGCTCGAAGAAGTTATCCACGATGCTCACCTTGCTCAGGCTGAGAACGCTGGCCAGGGTTGCAGCCAGGACCTCCTCAAGGTCGTTGGCTGGCGCCACGTAGGGACGCCTGTTGGTCAGGGAGCTGGCCGGCGCCGGCAACCCTTTGCGGTTGACCTTGCGGTTGGGCGTCAGCGGAAATTCAGGTAGAGGCATAAATGCGGCAGGGATCATGTAATCCGGCAGGTGTTCTTGCAGGAAGCTGCGCCATTCAGCCGTCGTCGGGTTGGTCTGCTCACTCTGTAACAGATAGTAAGCGACCAGGCGTTTGTCGCCCGGGTTGTCTTCCCGGGCAATGACCACGCTTTCGCGAATGGCCGGATGCCGATCCATCACATGTTCGATCTCCCCCAGCTCAATCCGGTAACCGCGAACTTTCACCTGGAAATCGAGGCGACCCATAAACTCGACGTTACCATCGGCGCGATAGCGGGCCAGGTCGCCGGTGCGGTAGAGGCGAGCCCCGGGTTTGGCACTGAAGGGGTCAGGGATGAAGCGGTCAGCGGTGAGATCCGGCCGGTGCAGATACCCCCGCGCCAGGCCATCGCCACCAATGAGCAACTCGCCGGGCACGCCGATCGGCACCGGGCGCCCCTGCCGGTCCAGAATATAGAAGGTCGTATTGGCTATGGGGTGGCCAATGGTGATTGGCGCACTACCCGGGAAAATCTGTTGCACGGCTGACCAGATGGTCGTCTCCGTGGGACCATACATGTTCCACAGCTCAACATCACGCTCGAGAATCTTGTTGGCCAGCTCGCGGCTGAGCGCCTCACCTCCGCACAACACTTTGCGCAACGACGGCGTTCCGTTCCAGCCTGATTCTATTAACATCGACCAGGTGACTGGGGTCGCCTGCATGACGGTTGTGTCGTACCGCGCCATCGCTTCAGCCAGAAGCCAACCATCCGCCGCGATCTCTTTGCTGACCACCACAAGCCGGGCGCCTGTCGTCAGGGGCAGAAACACCTCCAGGACAGAGATGTCGAACGAGAGGGTGGTGACGGTCAGCAGGGTATCGTCAGCTGTCAGCCCTGGGCGGGCCCGCATCGACGTCAGGAAGTTGACCACACCCTGGTGCTGAAGCATGACCCCTTTCGGTTTGCCGGTAGAGCCTGAGGTGTAGATGATGTAAGCGAGATTGGTCGCCGTCGCCGCTGAACTCACCGGCGCAGCGGAAAAGCCAGCGATCTGCTCCCAATCCCGATCCAGACAGACCATGTCGCCGTCAAAGGGCGGGGCAAACTCCAGGAGCTTTTCTTCGCTCAGGACGAGAGACGCCTGTGAGTCAGCCAGCATGTAGGCCAGACGATCGGCCGGGAAGCTCGGGTCGAGCGGCAGATAAGCCGCGCCCGACTTCAAAATGCCCAGAAGCCCAACGACCATGTCCAGGTCGCGGCGAATGTAGAGGCCGACAAAATCATCCGGCCCCACCCCTTTGGCTTGCAGGAAATGGGCCAATTGGTTGGAGCGCCGGTCCAGTTCGGCGTAAGTCAGGCTCCGTTCGCCCGCTGTAACGGCAATCTTGTCAGGCGTCCGGGCCGCCTGGGCCGCGAAAAGCTCATGGAGACAGCTGCTATCCGGGTAAGGCGCGACGGTATCATTCCATGCCTCGACAAGCTGAACCCGCTCCGCCTCCGTCAACATCGTATAGGCGGACAGAGGCCGGTTCGGATCAGCGGTGACCTGTTCAAGCAGCTGGGTGTAATGCTCGACCATGCGTACCATGGTGGCGTGGTCAAAGAGATCAGTGCAGTAATCAACAAAGATCACTGGATTGGGATATTCGCGATACTCATCCAGCAGCACGGTGAAGGAGAAGTCAAACTGCGATACGTTGCCATCAAATTCAACGGCCTCGGTCTGGGTACCGGCCGGTGGCTCCGGATCAAACGGCGCATTCACCATGTTAAACAGAATCTGGAAAAGCGGTGTCCGGCTAAAATCACGTGTCGTCACCAGCTCACTAACCAGCTTCTCAAACGGCAGCTCCTGGTTGGCATAGGCATCCAGGGTCAACTCCCTGACCCGCGCCAGCAACTCAATAAACGTCGGATCACCATCCAGGTTGAACCGCAACACCAGCGAGTTGACGAAGGTGCCGATGATAGGCTCGACCTCCAGCCGATGCCGGTTGGCAACCGGCACACCGACGGGAATGTCAAATTGGTCGCTGTACTTCTGCAGCATCAGGCTGAACGCTGCGATGGTGACCATGAACTTGGTCATATCGTTGTTGTCAGCCAGCCGCTGCACGCTATCACCCAGCTCGCGCGTGAGCTCACGGATAACCAGACCGCCGTTGTACGATTGGACCGGCGGACGGGTATAGTCCGTTGGGAAAGTCAGGGTGGCCAGCCCATCCAGCTGGTCACGCCAATAAGCCAGCATGGCCGCCTCGGTTTCACCCTGTAGCCAATCCCTCTGCCAGCCGGCAAAATCAGGATATTGCAGCTCAAGCGGTTCCAGAACAACCGGCTGGCCGGCGCGCAACCCATCATAAATCGCGAATAGCTCTGTCCTGAAAATACCGGCGGACCATTGATCGAAGATAATGTGATGCATCACGGTGCTTATCACGTGCTTCTCGTCGCTAACCTTGATGACCGCCACGCGCCAGCCGGGCTTGTTGACCAGGTCAAAGGATTCGCCAAGTTCAGCGCGCAGCAAATCATGCAGCCGTGCTTCGCTGTCAGCTGCATCTGGCTCGGCCAGTTCATACTGGCGGAAATCAATTTCCGGCGCCTCAAGCACAAGTTGCCGGATCTCCTGATTTTCGTAGTTGAAGATAGTCCTCAGGCCATCATGCCGCTGTCTCACCATGTTAAGCGCTGTCTGGAAATGGTTCACAGCGAACGGGCCTTCGATCAGATACGAAGACGAAACATGATAGGCCGCATTATCCGGCGCAAACTGATACAGGAACCACATGCGCTCCTGGGCAAAGGAAAGCGGAAAACTCCCGGCGCGCGGCAGGGCAACCATGGGCGGCAGGCCGGCATGTACGTCCTGGCGTCGCCGGCTATCCAGAAGAGCCGCCAGTTCAGCTAACGTGGGCGCATTGAAAAAGTCGGCCAGAGATATCTCGATATCCATGGCGTGCTTGATCCGGGAGGCAACCTGGGTGGCAGACAGAGAATGGCCACCCAGATCAAAGAAGCGTTGCTGGCGGTCGATAGAGCCACATTCGAGAACACTGGCCCAAATTTCAGTCAGGAGCTGCTCCGTTTGGGTTTGGGCGAATTGCGGCCGGCCATCCCCGTGTTCGGATTCATTAGACGACAGGCCAGGCTGCGGGAGCTTTTCTGAGATGGGAGGCAGGTTATGGTTCGAGGGCTCAATGGCAGAATGATTCATGATTATTTTCTTCTGGTGACTGAGTTGATTATTCGGGGAATGTGGGATTTGTAAGTCAGTTTTCTATAGCAGGAGTTCGCTGCTATGCGAATAATAGATAGAAATATTTTTGGCTGCTACGGTGAAAACACCAGGATCAAACTGGCCGCAATCCTGATCATTATTGAGTGATGCATCTTAAATTTGTCCGGCACACAATGCTGCCTGATTTTAGTTTTATTACCTTACAATGTACCTTGCTTCCCAGGTGAGGGTTCGGTTCAGTTTGTGACCTGACAAGAGCACGCTACCCTCGCAAAAAGCAGGGGAGAGCGTAGAGCCTATTCGAGTCCCAGCGCCCGCTTTGAGCAAGGCCAATAATCGCCGGCAGGTTGGCACAGTTGAGAGAATGACAATGGCGGCATAGCCAGAAAGGCTGATCGAAAGATTACTCACCTATTCTGGCTCATTAGCCAGGTCTTCCCGTGGATACAGTGCTGTCTGCCGATGAGGGGCACCAGCACCACCGGGACATCATGCCAAATTTCCGCTCAAAGCCAGGATGGGGAACAGATAAATGGGTAAGCTGGACTATCGCATCTGGGAAATCCGTAACAAAATTGGCCAGCACTTGTGGCCGCCGCGCCAGGGCAAGCTGCTTTTTCTCTGGCGACGCCTGCGCCACAACTGGGAGCGCGTCCACGTGGCGCCGTCCGATTTCTCGGGACACGTTTCGGTTTGGGATCTGGGCCGGGAACGGCGGTTGGTCTTTGGCCAATGGCTTGATTTATCGGTGGAATCGGTGATCTTTACCAGTGGTGACTGGGACGAGCTGAAGCGGGAATATTGGGGGCAAGCCATGTTGCCGCCTGTAGCTCTCCCCCCTAACCCGTCAGTGCTCATCTTCGGACTTGGTGGCGGCACCATGGTGCATCTGGCCAATCAGATGCTCAAGCCACGCCAGATTACGATCGTCGAGCTGGATCCCGCTGTGGTCGCTGTCGCCAAAGAATTTATGGGCTTGAAGGAGTTCGCCAATCTGCGGTTTCTGACGACCGATGCGCTGAGCGCCATCCAGCAATTACATCAAGAGCAGGAACGGTTTGATTTTGTGCTTGAGGATTGTTTTTACGAGGGCATGCTGGATAAGACAGACGATTTTGTCCGCCAGTACATTGCCAGTCAGGCTGGCTTGCTCTCTGAAAATGGCGTCCTGGTCTTTAACCGCTGGTTCCGCACCTGGACGGGCGAGACGGTCAATACCGACCAGGCCCGCCTGGAAGCGTTGCTGAAGGAACGCTTTGCCGGCGTTATCCGCAAACCAATCGTTCAGCGCTGGCTAAACGAGCTTTTCTTCGCCTATGGCTTACAGTCTGCTCCGGAAATGTATCAGGGAGCTAGCGCAGACCGGTAACGGCGAACTTCGCATTTTGCCTGTCATCATGGAAACTGCGCCCGTCAGCGACTGGCCGCAGGGTGTAATTTTCAGCCAACGCCCAGAGGGTTGCATCCGAGGAGTCGTAGAGGAGGAAGAAGCGACCGGCCGGATACCAGCCCAAAACAATCCCCCTGTCAAGCCCTTCAGTAAGCCGATAGATGGCCCCGGAGGCCAAGTCTTGTAACCAGATATCGATTCCGGGCGGATCGTAAGGGGGTACAAATACCTGAAAGGCTGAAAACAGGATTGTCCCGGTATTCTGATAATAATGATAGCCGTACACGCGAAAGCCTGTCGTGATGGGCTGAATGTCACCGATACTGACGGAAACCTGCCAGACATTGAGATAGCGGCGGGGAGAGGAATGGTACAAGCTCCCTTCAGCGGAGGTAAAGTAAATCACGTCGCCGTCTGGCGCTGCCCACAGTTGGGTGATGTCATACGTCTGGGCAACGAGCTTGTACCGCAGTTCGGGGTGAGCCAGCTCCATGAGCCAGATTTCCGGCAGCGGT
>JACKBM010000054.1 GCA_020634575.1 Ardenticatenales bacterium
TTAAACGTCGTAGTTACGGCCGTAGCGGTTGGTGATGAACTTGGGGAAGGGGATCTCTTCCTGCCGGACAAAGCCTTGCCGCGGGAGTTCGCCGCCGCACAGCATATCCAGGACGGCACAGATGCCTGAAGCCGTCGTGATCTGGATGGCGCTCCACAGTTCGCCGGCGATCTCGCGGCCGTACACTTTGCGGCTATAGCTTTCCTGCATGAACCGGCCGCTTTTCTGCCCGGTGACCGTTACAAAGATGACAATGACATCCTGCATGGTCGCCGGGACGGCGTGCTCGAGGATCTCCTTGAGCAGCTCGGGTCGCTCGCCCAGGCGCAAATCCCGAATCAGCATCTTCATGATGTCGCGGTGGCCAGGATAACGGATTGTGCGGTAATCCAGGTTCTGTACTTTGCCCGCCAATGTCTCGCGCAACGAGCCCAGCCCGCCGGAGGTGTTGAAGCACTCGTAGGTAACGCCGTCTAGCGAAAATTCGCTCAAGCCTTCCAGGGCATTCACCAGGACCGGCTCGCCGTTTATCACCGCTTCGCAGGGGTGGATGTATTCGTTGACAACACCGTCGGTGCTCCACGTCAAATTGTATTTGAGCGCATTGGTGGGGAATTGCGGCAGGGCGCCAACGCGTAATTGCACATCCTGCAACGTATCAAAACGGCTGGCCATATGGTTGGCCACGATGGCGATGAAGCCGGGCGCTAGGCCGCATTGGGGGATGAGGGCGGTCTCGGCCCCGTCGGCCAGCGCCTTGATCGCCTGGGTGGCACGCACATCTTCGCTCAGATCAAGGTAATGGCAACCCGCCGCCACCGCCGCTGTCGCCACCTGGACATTCAGAAAGAAGGGCAGGGCATTGATGACCACATCGTGACCCTGCAGGCGCTGGCTCAGGGCGGCGCCATCGTTGACATCGACGGTGCAACCTTTTTCCCGCAGACCGGCCGGTAACCGATCCAGCGCGCTCTGGCTCTGGTCCGCTATGGTCAAGTTGTAACTGGGCCCCTCCGGGCCGCCGTTTTGCAGCAGGGTGGCGATCATGGCGCCGATCTTGCCGGCCCCGAGGATGATGACGTTGTTCATGAATGGTTCCTGGCTGCTGGATCTTTTTGCCGCAGATTGCGCAGATTTGGGGATTTTTTTGTTCGCGCTTGAAGTTCGAACGCGAGGACAAAATCCTGTCATCTGCGCAAACTTGTGCTGAGCGTAGCGAAGTATCTGCGGCAAAAACTTCCTGACAGCTTGCTCAATTGGAAATAGATGGGTGTTGAACCGGCCGGTCAGTCAGGCTAGTGGGAGCCTGGCTGACCGGCATTCAGCGGCTCAAAGCGAAGTATACGCCCTTAGATATTTGTGTCAATGGGGCTGAAAGCCCAAAATATTGGTGTGGGAAGCCGCTATTCGCTTATACTTTTGGGAAATGAGAGATCGCCAGGGAAACGACTTGCGCATAGCCAAAAAGAGGCTTTGATTGACACAATGGATTCCCGCCTGCGCGGGAATGACGACGCGAGAGAAGGTGTAGCACCGCTGGTCGGTATACTAGAGCGCCTGGATGGATGTCATTCCCGCGAAAGCGGGAATCCAGGAGCAGCGCATTCGCGTCATGTTGGAAGGATTAGCCCCCAGCCCATCCCTGGCCCAACTGGCTTAACGCCAGACGAGGCCTTTAAAACATGTACAACCTGGACGAATTGGACGGCCAGATCCTGCAAATCCTGCAGCAAAACGGCCGGGCGTCTCACACGGAGATCGCCCGGCAGTTAGGGGTTGGGCACACACGCGTGCGTGACCATATTCATCGGATGGAGGCGGTGGGCGTCATCACGGGTTACTGCGCCACTATCGACCCGTTAGCCCTGGGCTACAGCATCCATGCCATCATCCACGTCAGCGTTGACCAGCAACAGGACTTTGACGAATTTGCCGCCCAACTACTGGCCATGGACGAGGTTGTCGAAATCTTCAATGTCACGGGCGAATTTGATGCCCTGGTCCGCATCTGGGTGCGGGATTTTCGCCATCTGCGCGAGTTTCTCTACGGCAAGATTAGCGAATTGCCCGCCCACCAGAATACGGTTTCCAGTATGGTGCTGGCCAACCAGGTTAAGCCGCTGACGCTTTCCGGCCGGTAACAATGTGGCCCGGAATCGGAAAGCGTACAGTCCCATCCGGCTGGACAAAGTCTGCCAGCCAGCTTTTGGCCTCCGTCTGCAACTGCGCAAACTGGGCGTCGTCCAGTTTGTCTGCCAACGTCCAGCCCCGAACTTCCGTGAACAACCAGTCGTCGAGGGTGGGGAAGCGCGCCTCTGGCGCCATTGTTTGCATCTGCACCTCGACCAGACCCAACGGCGTAAATAGCTCATTCAGCCTGGTTTTGTCACCCAGGCTGAAGGGGAAATCGAAAGCTGCTGCCATCTCCGCGCCGAATAGATGGTCCACCAACTCCGCCATCCGCAGGTAACCAGGCGTTTTGTCCAGACTGTCCCAGACGGAGACCGCCAGGCTCCCACCCGGCTGCAAAACCCGAGCCATCTCCCGCAACGCCGCCGCTTTGTCGGCGAAGAACATCAACCCAAATTGGCAGAGAACGCGATCAAAGCTGTTGTCGGGAAAAGGCAGCGCCTCGGCCGGCCCATTTTCCCAGCGGACAGCCGGGGCCTGCGCCGTAGCGATCGTGAGCATTTCCGGGTTGAGGTCCAGGCCGGTCACCGAACCTTCCTGGCCGACTAATGGCAGTGCCTCGCGGGCCACTACGCCGGTGCCGCAGGCCACATCCAGGACCGTATCGCCCTGGCTGACAGCGGCTGCACGCAACATTAAGGGGGCCCAACTGCCAAATACCGAGCCGACAAAGAAATCCTCGTATATCTGGGCGGCCGATGCGACAAGCTGGCCATGTTTCATCTCATCCATTGGTTTTCTCCTTTTACCGGGCACAAATTCAGGTCTGACAGGACAATGGCCGCAAAAATTATCAGGCTGTTTTCAGTGAGTAGTCTGGTGGCCTGCCAATCTCATTGGCGGCAAGGGGGCTGCTGGCACACGGATGGCTGGGCCCGGCCCGGTCAGGGCCTCACCTCTGGGTCAGCAATCACAAACGTTGGCCTCAGCCTACCCTCCGGGCGTGGGAAAGCGCGTGTGAAACCCTTTCCAACGCTAGCCGCTTCGTGGTGCAATTGTCACACCCGCCTATAATTGAGACAATTCTAACAGCTAACAGCTAACAGCTAACAGCTAACAGCTAACAGCTAACAGCTAACAGCCATATCCTCTTCGCTCCCGGAGGTCCTCCCATGCATGTTCTGTTCGTGGCTCCCCATTTTCCCGATGTACAGATACGTTTTGTGCAGGCGCTGAAGCAAGTGGGCGCCAAAGTGACCGGGTTGGGTGAACCGGCCGGTCACGAGCTGCCCCATCACATCAGCCAGCATCTCGATGGCTGGGAACAGGTCCACAATGTGACCGACGAAGGCGCACTCTACGATGCCGTGCGCCGGGTTCAAGCCCGCGAATGGGTCGACCGGCTGGAGGCGACCATCGAGTCTCACATGCTGGCGGCTGCTCGGGTGCGTGAGGCCTGTACCATCCCCGGCCTGAACTACCAGCAGACGCTCTACTGCCGGGACAAGACGCTCATGAAGGAGTTCATGCGTGAGCATGGTATCCCGGTCGCCGCTTCAATCGCCGCAGAGTCCGAGGCAGCGGTTGTCACGTTTGGTCGTGAGCATGGCTACCCTATCATCCTCAAACCTCGCGCCGGCGCTGGCGCGGAACGGACCTGGAAGATTGATCGTGAGGAAGATCTGGGCCCGGCCTTGCAGGACACGGGTGTGGCCTTCGGTCGCTCCGTCGCCGTCGAGGAGTTTATCGAAGGGCATGAGGGGTTTTACGATACGCTGACGGTCAACGGCGAGATTCGCCACGACTTCATCAGCCACTATTTCCCCGGCGTCCTGGAAGCGATGCGCCATCGCTGGATCTCACCGCTGATCATCTGCACCAATCGCCAACACGAGCCTGGCTACGATGAACTAAAGATGATGGGTGCCAAAGTGATCAAGGAGTTGGGCCTCTCCACATCGCCGACCCACATGGAATGGTTTTTCGGCCCCAAAGGATTGAAATTCTCCGAAATTGGCGCCCGCCCGCCCGGTGTGAGTCATTGGGATATCTATAGCGCCGCCAATGAGCTGGACCTATACAAGGAATGGGCCGATGGCATTGTCTACGGGCAGACGTGGGGCCACGCCAGCCGCCGCTACTCTGCCGCCCAGATGGCGTTGCGGCCCACCCAGGATGGCACCATTGTCCGCTACGAAGGCGCCGACGAGATGCAGGCCAAATATGGCGATCTGATTTTCGACGCCTATTTGCCCCCGGTCGGCTCACCCACGCAGCCCATCGAAAAAGGCTACAAGGCCAACGCCTGGCTCCACATCCGCCACCCCGATTACGATACCCTCCGGGAAATCTGCATGGAGATCGCCAACAAAGTGAAGGTGAT
Source organism: Ardenticatenales bacterium (assembly GCA_020634575.1). Next base: position 4,514 of record JACKBM010000054.1, read on the forward strand.
CGCGGCCTGAAACGCGTATACTACCGCCCACGATCGTAATCACTTAAAGGAGCACAACCATGTCCGCTGCCTCTCGCTACATCAAATCCCTGGGCCGCCTGCAATGGGTCATCGAGAATCAGAGCAAAGATCTCAACCATGCTGATAGCATGTTGCAGCCGCCGTTTCAGGGCAACTGCCTGAACTGGAACCTCGGCCACATCATGGTTTATCGGGAGCAAAACCTGGGTCGCCTGGATGGAGAATCCGCCTACGATCCGGAGGAGTTCGCCATCTATGGGGCTGGTTCGCCGGCGCTGACCGACCCTGATCTGGCCGTACCGCTCGACGAACTACTGGCACGCCTGGCCGCACTCAAGGACAAGTTTGTCGCCGCCCTGGAAAACGTCAGCGAAGCGGACCTGGCCGAAGTGCTCAATCCGGAACGCGGCACCACGCTCGACGATTATCTCGACTTCCAGATGTTCCACGAAGCGCTACACCTGGGTGAGTTGACGCTCCTGCGCCAGCTGGCTGGCAAGGATGATCAGGTCATCTAGCCGGGAACCATCGGTATGAGCGAGTTGTCTTTGCAACGCGTCTGGCTGGGTTTTTCATTGCAGAATGCCGGCTGCCCCACATTTTCGCTTGATGAACAGGCCTGTTTGTCGATCAACTTCCAGGATGCGCATGAGCGGGCGCTATGTCTGCTGGCTGAGGAGACCGCTGCCGTCCGCTGGCAGCGGCTGCCCTCTTTGCTGTCCAGCCAGGAAAAGCCAGGCGAAGCTTACTTGATCGCGGATTCGCCCTGGCTCGCTGAGCATCAGCGGGAAGGGCGGCTGGCGACCGGCCGGATCTACCAGCACCTGAAACTGAATTTTGCGGACCACGGTGTTCTGGAGTTTCTGGCCGTTGCGTTGAGCTGGCACGAGGCTGGCAGTACGGCGCTGGAGCCGATTGCCCTTGCTGTGGACAGTGCTGGCCCTCCGGCGGCTGAGGTTCAAATCAGCTTTCAGGCCCACCGAGAGGGGGCGAAGGGCTTTTATCGTTTTGCGCTGGAGGATTTGCCGGCGACGGTTCAGCCGTGGCCGGCGGGCTTGCCTTTACCGGAGACGATACCGGCCGGTTTTACCAACCTGTCCGCCCCTGATAGGCCCGGCCTCTACGCCGCCGTCTGGCCGGATGGCCAGCTCCGTTGCCTGGCCCAGGTCGGCCAGGGCCAGCCGCGCAAATGGCTCTCCCTCTGGCACAACCGTGCCCAGGCCGCCGTTGCCTGGGCTGACAGCCAGGCAGTGGTCGTCTACCGGCCGGACAAAACCCTGGAAACCATCTCCCCCAACGAACCGGCCGGCGAAACCTTCCCCATCCCCCTCAGCTTCTTCGACTGGACCTCCGAAGTCATCCTCGAAATCCTGTCATAGGAAGAAGAAGCCACGGATTAACACAGATTTGCCACGGATTCTCTTTAAAAACAAGAAAAGAATCCGTGCTAAATCCGTGCCAATCCGTGGCAAAAAAACTCCTACTCCACCGTCACGCTTTTGGCGAGGTTGCGCGGCTGGTCCACGTCGCAGCCGCGCAGGACGGCGATATGATAAGCCAGCAGCTGCAGCGGCATGACGTTGATGATCGGCGCCAGGTAGGCCGGGGCGGCCGGCACGTAGATGACGTGGTCCGCCTCGCTGGCGATGGCCTTGTCACCCTCAGTGGCGATGACGATCACCTGGCCGTTCCGCGCTTTGGCCTGCTGCACGTTGCTGACCATCTTCTCGTACCAGCGATCCTGGGTGGCCAGGGCCACGACCGGCATCTTCTCGTCGATTAGGGCGATGGGGCCGTGTTTCATCTCACCGGCCGGATACCCCTCCGCGTGGATGTAGCTGATTTCCTTCAGCTTTAACGCCCCTTCCAGCGCCACCGGATAGTTCAGCCCGCGGCCCAGGAAAAGGAAGTTGAAAGCGCCGGCAAACCGTTCCGCCAGCTCCCGATAATAATCGTCCTGTTCCAGCACCTGGCCCGCCAGGTTGGGTAGCAAACCCAGGTCGCGCACATGACCGGCGACCGTCGCCTCATCCAGCACGCCGCGCAGCCGGCCCAGCTCGACCGCCAGCATATACTGGTCAACCAGCGACGTCGTAAACGCTTTGGTCGAGGCGACGCCAATTTCCGGCCCCGCCTGCATGGCGATGTAGCCATCGGCCAGCCGCATCGATTGGCTGCCATAAGCATTGACGATGCTCCAGAGCAGCGCGCCTTCCTGGCGCGCATTTTCCGCTGCCGCCAGGGTGTCCGCCGTTTCGCCGGATTGGCTGATGGTCAGGACAGCGGTGCGGTCATTGACAATGGGCTCAGCGTAGCGAAACTCGGAGCCGATGCCAACTTCAGCCGGGAAACGGGCGATCTGCTCGAAATAATATTTGCCGACCAGCGTGGAGTAGTAGCTGGTGCCGCAGGCGATCAGATACATCTTCTCCAGCCGCTGGGCCAGCTCCGGGGTCAGGTTCATTTCGGCCAGCGTCAGGCTGCCCTTTTCGTGATTAACCCGGCCGCGCATCGTGTCCAGCAAGGCGCGTGGCTGCTCGAAGATCTCTTTCTCCATGAAATGATGGAACTCGCCTTTGGCCGCCGCCTCGGCATCCCAGGCGATCAGATGGATCTCCGAATCGATCGGGTCGCCATCCAGGCTCATCAGTTTGTAGGCATCCTGGGTGATGATCGCCATCTGGCGTGACTCCAGGAACACCATTTTGCGCGTGTGGTCGAGGATGGCCGGGATGTCGCTGGCCACGAACATCTCGTTTTCGCCCACGCCCAGGGTGATGCCGCCGGCATTGCCCAACCGGGCCGCGATGATCCGATCCGGCTGTTCCCGATTCATAACGACAATGGCGCTGGCGCCGCGCAACCGGGCCAGGGTCAACCGGGTCGCAGTTTCAAACTCGTGGCCGGCCTCCATCATCTTTTCGATGAGGTGAACGATCGTTTCCGTATCCGTCTCCGAATTGAAAACCACCCCTTCCGATTCCAGTTCGTCGCGCAGTTCCTGGAAGTTTTCCACAATGCCATTGTGCACCAGGACGACGCTGCCATTCATGCTGGTGTGGGGATGGGAGTTGTGACGGGTGGGGGCGCCGTGGGTGGCCCAACGAGTGTGCCCAATGCCGATGGTGCCGGCCAGGGGTTCTGCCAGCAGCAGCTCGCCCAGGTTGCTCAATTTACCGGCATCCCGCCGCACATCAAAGTTGCCATCCGGCCCCAGGACGGCGATACCGGCCGAATCATAGCCCCGATATTCCAGCCGCTTCAGCCCTTCGTAAATGATTTCCGGCGCTTCCCGCCTGCCAATGTAACCAACGATTCCACACATGAGATAGCTCCATGGGGCAAAACGCAACCTGGCCTGCTCTGCGCATAGACATGCAGCAAAAATCAGGCTCAGCCGGCGGCGCCCATTATTGTTTTGGGGATCAAAAGGGGGGATCATCCTCATGTGTATTGCAGGGTATGCAGACACCCTGGCCACTACCAGCTGCGCTGTCGACCGGTCACCCGTATCGGTTTAGCTGCTGATATCCCTTGAGGAAGAAGGGCGGGCCGTGGCTGGCCCGGGAGGCACCCGCTGATTTTCGCTTTTCCGGAATAAATTCCGTTAGCTCCGGCCTGGGCCGGAGAACCTCCACCGCGTCACCTGACAGTTCTGGTCAGGCCGTGCGCTTGGGCAAATCCCCAATATGTTGTTGTCCCACATTTAGCTCGGAGATTAGCGGTCGCGACCCGCCTTGTCAAGCACTGGGGCCGCTTTGGCTCGATTCGGTACTAATTTCCCACTCAGTTTCGGCGGCACTTTTCGTTTTGGCTTGACCCGGTGACGCCCATTTGTATAATTTGTCACGAATGAATTAGCTGGCCTAATCATTAGGCCCATTTACCATTAAAGTTGCGCCAGTGCCTGGGATGGCTTTTCCCGCGAAGACCCATCCGGTGCGAGCTGGCGCTTTTGTTTGTCTGGACCATGACGACGACACCGCAGCATATAGCTGCCCAACACATTCTGGCCATCATCCCCCTTGTCATGCGGGTGGTGGCCGCTGAAATGCGCCGTACCGGCTACGCGCTGGTGCCGGCCCACTACGCGACCCTGACCACGCTTTTGCAGACCGGGCCGTGTAACCTGTATGAGCTGGCTGATCACCTGGCGGTCTCCCCACCAACCATGTCAAACCTGGTCAGCGGCCTGGCCGATAAAGGCTGGCTGCAACGGGAGCGCTCCTTACAGGATCGCCGACGAGTGGAAGTGGCTCTGACACCGGCCGGTAAAGCCCTGCTCGATGAAATGCGCCAGCTTGCCGAAACACGTATCGCCGACCTTCTGGCCAATATGCCGGCTACCGACTGCGGCCGGCTGACGGATGGCCTGCAATTGCTGGGTACCTACTTTAGTAACCTTGAGCCGGATGAAAACCACCCCCCGGCTGACACTTTTATGCCTTAGCTGCCTGACGCGGAACAGCTGATAACGAGGAGCTTTTCTCATGCTTTCATCTTTGTTCGATCGAATTACTCGGGCCTCACTCCGACTTAACTGGATCACCATTGTCCTGGCCCTTCTTCTGATTGGCGTAGGCGTCCTGGCTGCCGGTGATCTGAATCAGGAACTTGTGCCCAGCATTGAATTCCCCCAGACCATCGTGATTGCCCAATGGCCCGATGCGGAAGATGCTCAGATGTTCCTGGATGAGGTCACCATTCCCATGGAAGAAGCCATCGCCGATATCGATGGCGTGGTGAATGTGGAATCGACGACGAACAGTGGCTTTGCTTTCATCATCATCCGCAACGAATTTGGTCTGAACCAGGACCGCCTTGTCGAACATGTCGAAGAGGCGCTGGATGAAGTGGATTACCCGGAAGGGATGGATGCACCCCAGATCCTGAATTTCAGCCTCAGCGACCTGCCAATCGTCACCGCCTCTGTTTCCTCGCCGAGCCTGACGCTGTCGGAGTTGAAAGCGGTCGTGCAGGATGAGCTGATTCCCAGCCTCGAAGCGCTGGATGAAGTCAGCCAGGTGACAGTTGGCGGTGGTCAGGAGCTGCCGGACGAAACCGAGCCGCAGGAAGTGGCTGATGTCGAGGCGACCGAGCCGGAACCAACGCCTGAACCGGCGGCGACGGCTGAGCCCACGCCCGAACCAACCGCTGATCCGGCCGCGTTGCCGGACGCGCTAATCGCTGCTTTTGCCCAGGGCGGCCAGGAAGTCAGCACGGTCGCTGACATTACGCCCGAGCTGATGCGCCTGCTCACGGGCTTCGGCCCAATTGCCGATCAGGCGCTTGTCCTGATGACGCCGGCTAATTTGCGCCTGCTGGACCCGGAAGTGATCGCCCTCCTGCCCTCCTCATTCGTCGACACGCTTGATGACGAACTGCAAGCGGAACTGGATGTGTTGGCGGCAGATTTTGATGGCGCCGCCGGCCTGTACGAAGCTGAGCTGGCTGCTGCCGAAGCAGAAGCCGAGGCTGAAGCTGTGCCGGCCGACTTGCCCGCAGTTGAACCGCAACCGCTACCGGAAAGCTGGGTAGCTGCTGCCGCCGCTGCCGGACAGACCTTGGCCACGACAGCCGACCTGGACGCGACGGCGGCTGCCGGCATTGTCGAACTGGCGCCGCAGCTGGTAGCTGATCTGGAGCCTGTGCAATGGCGGGCGCTCTCACCAGAGGTCGTCGCCATCTTGCTGCCTGCAGTTGAAGAACCCGACCCGGTTTTGGTGGCCCAACTTACGGCCATTGGCTACGCCGCAAACGGCATTGAACCAGAGCCGCAACCATTACCGCAAGAGATGATCGATGCTGCCGCCGCTGCCGGGCAAACGCTGGCGACGACGGCTGACATCACCGTCGAATCGATTGAGTTGCTGGCCACCTTTGCGCCGGAGATGCTGGCGCTGGTGCCGGCTGAGCTTCTTTACACGCTATCACCGGCCAAGCTGGCCGCGTTACCCGCCGACTACCTCGCTACTCTTGATGAGGGCGCCCAGCAAACCATCGCCAATATTCTGGTCTGGGACGCGGTGTATCAGGCCGAGCTGGCCGCGGCTGATGCTGAGCCAGAAACGGCCCAGCTTGAATCACCGGTTGAACTGCAGCCACTGCCCGAAAGCTGGGTAGCCGCGGCTGCCGCTACCGGCCAAACGCTCGAGACGACGGCTGATGTTGACGCAACTGTGGCGGCCGGCATCGTCGAGTTTGCGCCGCAGTTGGTGGCCGACCTGGAAACGGCCCAATGGCTGGCTCTCTCGCCAGACGCTGCAGCTATTCTGCTGCCCGCCCTCGAAGTGCAGGACCCTGTTTTGCTGGCCCAACTGACGGCCATCGCCAATGCTGCCGCCGGCATTGAACCGGAACCGCAGCCGCTGCCGCAGGAGATGATCGATGCCGCTGCTGCTGCTGGTCAGACGCTGGAAACCACGGCTGACATCACCGTCGAATCGATCGAACTGTTGGCCACCTTTGCGCCGGAAATGCTGGCGCTGGTACCGGCCGAATTGCTCTACTCCCTCTCTCCGGCCAAATTAGCCGCCCTGCCGGCGACCTACACCGCCACCCTGGATGAAGAGGCGCAGCAGACAATCACCAACATCCTGCTCTGGGACGAAGCTTACCAGGCTGCCCTGGTCGAGACGCCGGACGAGACGGGCGAGGAGGTCACAGCGACCCCCGAGCCAACGCCTGAACCGGTTGACCCAGCCCGCCTGCCGGACATCCTCATCGGGGCGGCTGGACAGTTCGGTGTGGAGCTGGAAAATGCCCAGGATATTACGCCTGAGTTTATGCGTCTGATTGGCGCCGCTGGTGAGCAGGCCAGCGCTCTGCTCGGTCTGCTGACGCCGGACAACTTGCGCCTGCTCCAGCCTGAGGTCATTGCCTTGCTACCGGCCGATTTTGTCGACAGCCTGGATGCTGACCTGCGCGCTGAGCTGGACGAGCTCGCTGCCGAGTTTGGCGGCGCCGGCCAACTGGCCATTCAGGAGGCCGAAGAGCGGGCCGAAGCGGCCGCCAGCTCGCCGCCTTTGGCCGGGATCTGGTTGGAGCCGGACCCGGAGGGTAATCCGCCGCTGTTCACAACCGCTGCTGATATTCTGAACAATCAGTTTATGCCGGGAGCCGCGGCTTTTCTGAATGTCTTCCCGTCCTCCCCGAACGTGGAAAATCCGCGTGACTGGATGAGCGCGTTGACCGTCGACGTCATCCAATACCTGGCTGACAACGAAGAAGATTTTGTCGCCAACCTGGACCCGCTTATCGTTGAACTGATGTCGCCGGAAGTTATCCAGTTCATGCTGGACAACTACCCGGAAGCTTTCGACGCCGAAACCACGGCCTATTTGGGTGGCATTGCCGCCGGGACGGTTGAGGTATTTGTGCCCGAGGCGAGCATTGTTCGCACCAATGGCAACCCGGCGCTGGTGCTCTCCATCTTCAAGGATGGCGACGCCAACACGGTTGTCGTTTCTGAGCGGGTTTTTGAGTTCCTGGATGAGTATTCCGAGGGACATGGTGAGGTTGAGTACCGGGTCGTTTTTGAACAGGCTTCCTTTATCGAGCAGGCCATCGAAGGCGTAACGGGTGAGGCCTCCCGCGGCGCCCTGGTAGCCATCCTCATCATCCTGGCTTTCTTGAGCGGCAAAGTCAATGGCAAGTTCAAGCTGAGCTGGCGGGCTGTGCTGGTCATTGGTGTCTCCATCCCGCTGTCGATACTCACGGCCATCCTGTTTATGCGCTGGATTCCGTCGCTGTTAGGCCAGCCGCTGGCCGAATGGGCCGACTCATCGGGTTCAGCGGCGATACGCTTTATCGCCCAGCTGTTCCCGACTGAGTTCACGCTAAACATTCTGACGCTCAGTGGTCTGACGGTGGCTATCGGCCGGGTGGTTGACGACTCCATCGTCGTGTTGGAGAACTCTTACCGCTATATTCAGCAAGGCATCGCGCCGCGCGAGGCAGTGATTATCGCCACGAAAGAGGTGGCCATCGCCATTTTTGCGGCGACGGCGACCACGATGGCAGTGTTCCTGCCGCTGGGTCTGGTTGGCGGTTTGATTAGCTCCTTCTTCCTGCCCTTTGGTTTGACCGTGGCTTACGCGCTGGCGGCCAGTTTCGTGGTCTCCATCACGGTCGTGCCGGTATTGACGATGTTGCTCATCCGGCCGGAACACATTCCCGAACACAAAGAGACCCGGCTGCAGCGCTGGTATACGCCGACGCTGGAGTGGAGCCTCAACCATCGCCTGGTGACCCTGGGGCTGACATTGATCGTTTTTGTGGCCAGCGTTTTCCTCCTGGGTACGTTGCCGCAAAGCTTCATTCCGTCATTGGGTGAGCCGACAGTTAACATTACCGTGGAGTTACCGGCCGGTACCAAAATGGCCGAGACAGACGAAATGGTGCGCCAGTTTGAAGCCGAGGTTCTGGGGCTGGATGGCGTCACAGCTGTGCAGACAGAAATCGGTGGTTCTGGCGGCGTGGAAGCCTTCTTTGGTGGTGGCGGTGGGGTGAGCCAGAATCTGGCCAACCTGCAGATCGCCGTGGAAGAACGCTTTATCCTCGATCAGGAGGCGCTTGGTGAGCTGACCATCGTGGCCCGCCACATGGCGGAAGATAACTTCGGCGTGGAAAACGTCGTCGTCGGCGCTGGTTCACAGGCGAACCTGGGCAGCGGCCTGGCGTTGAACCTCAAGGGGGCTGAAGCGCCCGAGCTGGCCGCTCTGGTTGACGATGTCAAAGCCATCATCGGCGACATCGACCTGGATGCCAATGGTTCACCTGATGTGGTTAATATCGTCAGCAATGTGGACGATTCTGACACAGGCACGGGCTCGGCCTCGATCATTCGGATCGATGGCGAGCCGGCGGTGAGCATCAGCGGCGCCTACGAGTTTGGTAACCAGAACACCATCGGTGTGGTTCAGCAGGCGATGGTGGATATTGATGAAGCCGGGGTGTTACCGGCCGGTGTCACTGTCAGCGAAGGTTTTGACTCTCAGCAGCAGACGGAAGGGTTCCAGGGTATTGTGACGGCGATCGGCGTGGCCAGTATCCTCGTCTACATTATCATGGCGCTATCCTTCCAGAGCCTGGTGCATCCGTTTACCATTCTATTCAGCCTGCCGCTGTCGCTGATTGGCGCGGCCTTGGCCCTGTTCCTGACCGGCCGGGTGCTCGGCATCTCGTCGATGATTGGTCTGCTGATGCTGGTCGGTATCGTGACAACCAACGGCATCGTGCTGATGGAGTTCGTCAAGCAGTTGCGCGACGAAGGCAAGCCGACTTACGAGGCGCTGGTCGAAGGCGGCCGGACCCGTCTGCGGCCAATCTGGATGACGGCCCTGGCGACCATCCTGGCGCTGGTGCCCCTGGCAATCAGCTCTGAGGCCGGCGCCATTATCGCCGCCGACCTGGCCTGGACTGTTTTGGGTGGCATGTTGGTCAGCACCCTGCTGACGCTGGTTATCATCCCGGTGGTCTACAGCGTCATCGACGAAGGTATCAGCAAGATTAAGGCCCGTGTGCGCCCGGGCACGGCCTAGTTAATAATCTCCCAGGCGGTGGGCTTACCAGGCCCACCGCCTTTTGCCCCTTTTGGTTCATCCCTTCCTAACCAGTACAATACAGAGGAATGACCTCTGCCATTGGTCTGGTTTTGTTAATCCTTTTGGGCGCCATTGTCCTGTTTGCCTCGGGGCGGGTGCGGGTTGACCTTGTCGCCCTGCTGACTTTACTGGCGCTCCTCCTCACGGATCTGGTTTCTGTCGACGAAGCCTTCGCGGGCTTCTCCAATCCGGCGGTTATCACCGTGCTGGCCATCTACATCGTCAGCGACGGCCTGACGCGCACCGGGGTGGCCGATTATGTGGCCCAATATCTATTTCGCATTGCCGGGCGCAACGAATTGGGTCTGATCGCGGTCCTGATGCTGGCGGTTGGCGCCATGTCCGCCTTTACCAACAACATCGGCGCTACCGCCGTGCTGATGCCGGCGGCGCTGAGTGTGGGCAAGCGGACCGGCATCGCTCCCTCGAAGCTGCTCATCCCGCTTGCGTTTGGCTCGCTGTTGGGCGGGACGACCACCCTGGTAGGCACGCCGCCCAATTTGCTGGCCAGCGCCGCCCTGGAAGAGGCCGGCTTCGCCCCGTTTTCGTTGCTGGAATATACCCCGATTGGCTTGCTGATTTTTGCGACCGGTCTTGTATACATGCTGCTCGTTGGTCGCCATTTACTGCCCAGTCGCAATGCCGATGAAGACGACGAGCATTGGGTGCAGCGCTTCCAATTGGCCGGGATGCTCCATGAGCTATTGGTTGTGCCCGATTCCGCTCTCCTGGGCCGAACTTTTGCCGATTCAATGCTGGCCAGCCATTTCCAGGTGGAGATTCTGGGGGCGTTACGGCAGGGGCGCCTGTCACTTGGCTTCATGCCCAATTTTCACATTGAGGCGGGCGATCGGTTGTTTGTGAAGGGGCTGGCGCCGAATGTGACCCAGGCGGCACAACTTTTGGGCTGCCAGCGTACCGCGGACCTGCAATTATCGGACAAGGATTTGACGACCAATGAGGCCGGCTTGGGCCGGGTTGTGATTGGCCAGACTTCGGACCTGATTGGCCAGACTGTTCGCGGCGCTGAATTTCGCACACGCTTTGGTTTGCAGGTGATGGGCATCTGGCATGAGGGGCGGCCACTGGCGGCCGGTGTTGCCGACATTCCCCTCCACCTGGGTGACACCCTCCTCCTTTTGGGCCGGCGAGATGCGCTCGAACATTTACGAGAGGAACCATCCTTTGTTGTTCTGGGGAATCCGGCCGGTGATCCGCGCCGTCTCAACCGAGCGCCGGTGGCCATCATCATCTTCCTGGTCATGATTTCGTTGGTTCTGGCCGGTGTCCTACCCATAGCGGTGGCCGCCCTCATCGGCGCCGTCATGAGCGTGCTGACCGGCTGCCTGACCATGGATGAAGCGTACCAGGCGATTCAGTGGAAATCGCTCTTTTTGATTATCGGCATGTTGCCGCTGGCGGTGGCCATGGCCACAACCGGGGCGGCCGATTATCTGGCCGAGCTCGTGGTGGGCGCTTTTGGCACGCTGGGGCCACGCGGGGTTCTCTTTGGCATCATGCTGCTGGCTGCCCTGTTGACCCCGTTTATGTCCAATGCAGCGGCCACGCTTTTGGTCGTGCCCATTGCTGTGCTGACCGCCCAGCGCCTGAGCCTGGATGTGCGTACGTTTGCCATGGCCGTGGCCCTGGCGGCTTCCAGCTCCTTGATGTTCCCCCTCGGGCACCAGGCCAACATTCTTGTCTTCTCCCCCGGCGGCTATCGCTTTTTTGATTACACCCGAGTTGGCTTGCCCTTGACACTATTGATCTGGCTGGTATTGTTGCTCTTTTTGCCGCTATTCATGCCTTTCTAGGCTGGGGTAGGCTATCTTGTGAATCCGCCAGGGATGTGGCTTTAATGTGGGTATTGTGACGACGACTCAACACGGCGGTAACCGGCGCCAATTGGGATTGATTTTCCTACCGGCGTTGCTATTTCTGCTGATCTTCTTCTTTTATCCGCTGTTGCGCATCATGCTGGTCAGTCTGTCCGGGCTCAGCCTGACGGAGCTGCTGGGGCGGCGCTACATTGGGCGCATCCTCTGGTTTACCACCTGGCAGGCGGCGGTCTCAACGCTGTTGACTCTGGTCGCGGGGTTGCCGATCGCCTATTTGCTGGCGAACTACGAGTTTCGCGGCAAGGCGCTGCTGCGGGCGATCAGCACCGTGCCGTTTGTGATGCCGACCGTCGTGGTCGCCGCGGCGTTTCGGGCTTTGCTGGCACCGGCCGGTCCCCTCAATCAGCTGGCCATGGCCCTGACCGGCCTCGCCGAGCCACCGTTACAACTCGAGCAGTCGCTCTACCTGATCCTGCTGGCCCATGCCTTTTACAATATCACCATTGTGGTTCGCCTGGTGGGCGGCTTTTGGGCCAACCTGAACCCGAATCTGGGCGATAGCGCCCGCATTTTGGGGGCGCGGCCGCTGCGGCAGTTCTGGGAGATCACGCTGCCCTTGCTCCGGCCGGTGCTCATCAGCGCCGCCATCCTCATTTTCCTTTTTTGTTTTACCAGTTTTGGCGTCGTGCTGATTCTGGGCGGACCAGCTTTCAGCACCATCGAAACCGAGATCTACCGGCAATACGTTACCTTTCTGCGACCAGACATTGCCGGGGCTTTGTCCCTGCTGCAAATTGTCTTTACCTTCATTCTGATGACAACCTACGCCCGCTGGCAGCAGCGCGCGACAGTGGCGCTCTCGTTTCGCCCGCAGCAAGCGAGCCTGCGCCGGCCCGATACCCTCTGGAAACAATGGTTGTTGAGCGCCGTGGTCCTTTCCATGGGGTTGGTGATGAGTAGCCCGCTCCTGGCCCTCATCTGGCGCTCGCTGACGACGCGCGAGGGCACCTTTACTTTTGACTATTACCTGCTGCTGCAGACCTCGCGAGTGGGGCAGACGGCCTATATCGCACCCTTAACCGCTGTGCTCAACTCGCTGGGTTTTGCCCTTTTGACGGTCCTGACCGCCGGCTTACTGGGGGTGAGTAGCGCTTATGTGCTGAGCCGGGCAGGGCGGGGGCGGCGCTGGCTGGATGCCGGCCTGATGCTGCCGCTCGGGGCTTCGGCGGTGACGCTGGGTTTTGGCTATGTGGTCACCTTTTCCCGGCTACGCACCTCGCCTTTGCTGGTCCTCATTGCCCACACCCTGGTGGCGATGCCGTTCATTGTGCGGGCAGTGCTGCCGGTGATGCTGGGTATCAAAGAGAGCTTGCGCGAGGCGGCGGCGCAACTAGGGGCGCCGCCCGGGCGCGTCTGGCGCGAGGTAGATTTGCCGATTTTGTCGCGAGCCTTGTTGGTGGGCGCGATCTTTGCTTTTACCGTCAGTATGGGCGAGTTTGGCGCGACCAGCTTTGTGGCCCGGCCCAACAGTGGCTTCCAGACGTTGCCCATCGCCATCGAGCGCTTTTTGGGGCAGCCCGGCGCGGAGCTGTTTGGCCAGGCATTGGCGCTCAGTACGATTTTGATGCTGGTTTGCGCCGTCGGCTTTATTGGCATTGAGCGTTTCCGTTATGCGGATATTGGTGAGTTTTAGGGATGAGTCTGGAAGTAGCGGGATTGGTCAAGCAATTTGCCGGTATGAGCGAGCCGGTCCTGAAAGGGATCGATCTGACCATCAAGCCGGGCGAGATTGTCGCCTTGCTGGGGCCCAGCGGCTGTGGCAAAACAACGCTGCTACGGCTGATTGCCGGTTTTGAGGGGCCGGATGCGGGTGTTATCCGCTGGCGCGGCCAGCCACTGGCGAACCGGCCGGTGCATGAGCGCAATTTTGGCATGATCTTCCAGGATTATGCCCTGTTCCCACACAAGGATGTTTGGCAAAACATCGCGTTTGGCCCGCGCATGGCCGGTTGGAGCGAGGCCGAGCAACAGGCACGGGTGCAGGAAATGCTGGCCCTTGTGGGCCTTGACGGCAAAGGGGACCGGCCGGTTCATGCCCTTTCCGGCGGCGAGCAACAACGGGTTGCCCTGGCCCGCTCATTGGCCCCCCGGCCCGATTTGCTGCTGCTGGACGAACCATTGGGGGCGCTGGACCGGGCCCTGCGCGAGCGGCTAATGCTGGATCTGCGCGCCATCCTCAAGACCGCCGGCGAGGAACGCATCTCCATCTACGTGACGCATGATCAGGTTGAGGCATATGCTGTCGCTGACCGGATTGTGGTGATGAATGATGGCCGCATTGAGCAGATAGCGCCGCCGGCTGAACTCTACCGCCGACCGCGTACCGCCTTTGTCGCTCGCTTCCTGGGGATGAGCAATATCCTGGCGGCTACACCTGCAGCCGAGGCAAAACAGGCTCGCACCAGTGTGGGCGACCTCTGGCTGGCTGAGCCGTTGGTTGGTCGCGAGGAAGTGATGATCCGGCCGGATGGTGCCGTTCTCGAGCCGCCGAATGGTGCAATGGCCAATCGCCTTGAAGGGGAGATCCGGGCCGTCTCATTCCGGGGCCGCTACCAGATTGTCACGCTCAGTACAGCCGAAGGTGTTACCCTGACTTTTGAGATTTCTTCACGCAGCGAGCTTCCAGATGTGGGGGCCACTCTGGTCCTTTGGTTACCGCCCATGACCATCGTCCCGTTAGAGTCAAGTTAAATCGTGAGGCAGGGGGGTTGTCATGGTGGTGAACCGCCCTTTATAATCATCCTGTTGCCCTCGGCATGCTTGTTGTCCGGGCATTGAGAGCTTGAGGCGGGATTGGCACTGTGGTGACGCACACTTCATTTTCTGACAGCTGCTGAGACTGACCCTGATTCCTGATTGAAACAAAGGTGATTCATGTCTGTTGCCTGGGCTGTAGGCGCATTTATTCTGGTCCTGACGCCGATTATTCTAATCCACGAGTTGGGCCATTTTCTGACTGCCCGCTATTTCAACATCAAGGTTGATGAATTTGGTCTTGGCTTTCCGCCGCGGGCGGCCAAGCTGTTTACCCATAAGGGCACTGATTTTACGCTGAACTGGATCCCGCTGGGTGGTTTTGTGCGACCGGCCGGTGAGGATGATCCCACCGTCGAGGGCGGCCTGGCCGCTTCTTCGCGCTGGGCCCGCTTTGTGGTGTTGTCCGGCGGCGCAACGGCCAATTTTATCCTGGCTATCATTGTCTTCTGGGTGGGCTTTGCGCTGGTGGGCTTGCCTATTTTTGACGAAGGCAAAGTATCTGTGAACGATGTCGAGCCCGGCTCACCCGCTGATATGGTCGGTCTACAGGCCGGTGATGTGCTGTTGGAAATCAATGGCACCGAGTTGAATGGCGACATCAGCCTGGCCCAGCTAACCGTACGGGCTAACGCCGGCGAGGAGATCCCGCTCCTGATTGAGCGCAATGGCACAGAATTGACCGTCCTTGTGCGGCCGCGTCTGCCGGAAGAACTGGCTGATGGGCAGGGCTCCATTGGCATAAACCTGGGCAACCCGGTTACGGGTGAGCGCGAGCGCCAGGGTCCCGTTGATGCTTTAATCAGTTCCGTACAATCCTGCTGGAACGTTGTTTACCTCACAATTAGTGCGCCGGCCATGTTGATCCGTGGGCAGCTGACGCCGGCGGAAGTCCGGCCGGTTAGCCCGGTTGGCATCAGTCAGATTGCCGGGCGCACCGCCGAAATGACCGCTACAACGGGTGATTGGTTCCCGCTTCTGAATCTCATCGCCGTCATCAACGTCGCGCTGGGCTTCACGAATTTACTGCCGCTGCCGGCGTTGGACGGTGGCCGTATTCTGTTTGTGCTGATTGAAGCGGTACGTGGGCGCCGAATTGAGCCAGAACGTGAGGGGATGGTTCACATTGTCGGTATGCTGGTTTTACTGGGCCTGATGGCCATCCTGATCGTGCAGGATATTGTCAATCCCATCTTTTAAAGATACATTTTCAACAGATTAACCTGAGGAATAAAGGGCGGGCCATTTTGGTCCGCCTTTAGTTATGCCATCATGAGTGAAGAAAAAAACGAACTCCCTTTTGCTGAGATCCTGCAGATGTTACAGGGCGAAGAGTCACTGAACGTAGCGCATCTATACCGGCTTTCTGATATGGAACAGGCCGACCGTGATGCATTCATGGCGCTTTGGCGCCAGCTCCAGGCGCCGCGCCGGCGCATGATCGTGCAACATCTGGCCGACATTATGGAAGAGAATTTTGAGGTCGAATTTGGCCCCATTTTCACCCATTGTCTGGCCGATGAGGACGATCAGGTGCGGGTGGCGGCGTTGGAGGGACTGTGGGATAGCACGGACACCCGTTTGGTGAGCCGGATCCTGCATCTGTTGTCTGAAGATGACAGTGAGGCAGTACAGGTTGCTGCCGCTCGGGCCCTGGCGCACTTTGTTTTGATGATTGAGTGGGGACAACTGCCCCCGCGTCATAAGCCAGACATCGTCACGGCGCTGTTGGCGGGTTGGGACCGGCCGGATGCCCCTATCGCGCTCAAGCGCGCCGCCCTCGAGGCGGTTGCCGCCGCTGACCACCCCCGCGTCTCCGAATTGATTCGCGATGCTTATGGCAGCCGCCGGCTTGAGCTACAGGTCAGCGCCATTTATGCCATGGGTCTGACTGCAGATCCCGCCTGGATCGCGACAATCAACGAAGAACTTGAAAGTCCCTACGATGAGATTCGTGCCGAAGCGGCGCGTGCGGCTGGCAACATCGGCCGCAGCGACACCGTCGAGCGCCTGCGCCAGATGGTGGACGACCCCGAGCCGGAGGTCCAATTCGCCGTCATCGAGGCGCTGGCTCAGATCGGCAGCGACGAGGCATCAGAGATTCTCAACGAAATCCTGGAAGATGAGGAAGCAGCCCACCTGCATGAAGCAGTTGAGGAAGCGATGGCGGAAATGTCGTTTTTCCAGATGAGCGATTTCACGTTGTTGGATTTTGACGGCGATGATGACGACGACGAAGACGACGATATGTGATACCGCCCCGTAGAGACGCGCGGCGACACCGTAGCGACGCGCCGTCCCGTAGAGACGCGCCGCTGGCGCGTCTTCCTTCCCAGTAGGGTTTCGGTTATTTGGATGTAAGAGGAGACGCGCCGGCGGCGCGTCTTTACGTTTGGGGCGTTTATGTTTTTCTTGCGTCGTGCTTACGTTTTTCTAGCGCGGCATTTACGATCGTCTAACGTGCCGTTTTTAGACTTCCGGATGTATTGTTAATTGAGGGTTTGGCAGGCAAAAAAGACAGTCTGCCAGCATGATTTGCAACTGATACGGAGGTATGCAAATGTTATTTCCTATGTTGCGCCGTCCGTCTTTATTAGGTAACGGACAGCGGTCTATCCTGGCTGATTTTGAGCGCCTGCAGCGCGACCTGGACAATTTATTCTCCACTTCGGTGGCTGTGTCGCCGAATGGCACGCCGGCTATCGAGTTCCTCAAGAGCGAGGCTGGCTACCTGGTCCGCGCCAATGTGCCTGGCCTGACGCCGGCAGAGCTGGAGATAACGGTTCTGGGTAAGAAGCTTACCATTAAAGGTGAGCGGATGGCTGAGACCAACGACGAAGTGCGCCAGTACACGATGCGTGAGCGGCGGGCGGAACAGTTCAGCCGGACCATCACCTTGCCGCACAACATTGATGCCGAGCAGGTGAGCGCCAACTTTAATGATGGTGTGGTTGAGATTAGCCTGCCGTTGGCCGCGACTGAGCAGCCGCGGCGCATCGAGATTGGGCATAGTTAATACGGGGGAATTGAAATGAGTAACGAAACTGCCTTAACCAAGAATGAAGGGGCCGAAGTCGTTGTCGAGAAAGAGCGCCCCGTGCGAGTTTACCGGCCGGTCGTCGACATTTTTGAGCAGGATGAGGCATTCATCCTTGAAGCGGAAATGCCTGGCGTCAAAGCGGAAAATCTGAACATTACCGTCGACAAGGGTCTGCTGACTTTTGAAGGGCGAATGAGCGACGAGATGCCGGCAGGCTTTGAGCCGGTCTACAGCGAGATGCCCCATGGTTTGTTCCGGCGTAGCTTTAAGCTGAGCGACGCCGTCGACCGTGATGGTATCACTGCTGAATTGAACCATGGTCTGCTCAAGCTCACCATGCCCAAACTGGCCAAGGCAATGCCGCGCCAGATTGAAATCAAAGCTGGCTAAACTGAAAATCAACTGGTGATTACCAAAGGCGCCGTCTAGAAAGCGGCGCCTTTTTGCTTTTAAATTCTGCTGCTATGGATAAGGCCCTGGCGTGGCGGTAGGCACCGGGTAGGGCGTTGGTGGTGGTGTGTTCGTTGGTGGTGGTAGCGTGGCGGTGGGCGTCGGCGGCACCGGCGTGCTGGTTGGTGGCTTGGGTGTGGCTGTGGGCGGCGCCGGCGTGTTCGTTGGTGGTTTGGGCGTGTTGGTTGGCACCACCGGTGTGGCTGTCTTGCTGGGAACTGGGGCTGTTGCCGTGGCTGTCTTGCTGGGGGCTGGATTGGTCGCGGCACCAGTTGGCGTCAGTGTCGGCGTAGCGCTCTTTGCCGGAGTGGGCGTCGTGGTGGCCGTGGCGCTGCTGGTGGCGCCTGGCGTGGCGCCCGGTAATGTGGCTGTAGCAGACGGCGTTGGCGATGGCGTCTGGTCGCCTATGGCTGTGGGTGTATGGCTGCTGGTGGGGGCAGTGCTGTTTGTAGCGGTCGCTGTAGCTGTAGCCGCTGGGCCACCGGCCGGTGGCGGCACACTGCCAGGCTCACCGCTGGTCCCCGCTTCTCCCGGGGCCGCCAGATTGATCACCGGAGCCACCACGACGATTTCTTGCAGCTCGCTACGGCTGATTTCCGCCAACAGGCCAGCGGCCGCTGGCGCAAAGCTGAGGCCGTGAATGGCACCTTCGTAATCTGCGGTCAACCGCGAGCTGAGGTCGATCAGGTAGCTGCTCTGCAGGCCGCTCTGGGCCATCGCCAGTTGGACTGCGCCAAGCAGCCCCAAAATGAGCAGGAGCAGGATAGCTGCGGATTTGCCGGCAAAGTGTAGATGGGCCATCACAACACCTAATCAGCCGCGAGCGGCAGGGCGGCCACTTCACTGATTACATCTGGCATCAGCGCAAAGACCGTGACCGGCTCGATTTTGCCCTTCACAAAGACCGGACCCATGTTGTCCGCTTCCCAGCCCTGAAAATCATTGGCTTCCCGCATGACCGTCTCGCTGACAAAAATAGAGCGGAACGGCGTTTCCTTGTTAAGGTCGCTGAGCCTGGAGGCGGTGTTGACGGTGTCGCCCAGCACAGTGAATTCCCGCCGCTCTGTAGAGCCGAGATTGCCCGCTACCATCTCGCCGGTGCAGATGCCGATGCCAATATTGAACGGGGCCAGCCCACGGCTGGCCCGCCGTTGATTGAGGAAGCCCAGCCGGTGCATCATGCCGACGGCGGCCCGGATGCTTTGCTGGGCATGGTCTGGCTGCGCGCTGGGGGCGCCGAAGAGAGCCAGGATCGAGTCGCCACCGAACTTGTTGATGACGCCGCCATGTTCGTTGATGACGTCCTGCATTTCTTCATAATATTCGTTGAGCTCGTCCATGAGCGAATTCAGGTCTTTGCTCTCAGTAAAGGTCGTGAAGTCGCGGATGTCGGAAAAGAGGACGGTGGCCCAGACGCGCTGGCCGCCGAGGTCAGCGTGGCCGCCGAGGAGTTCGCGAGCGATGTTCTTGCCCACGTAGCGCCCCAGAAGCTCTTCGATGTAATGTCGCTGGCCCAGCTGGGTCACCATCTCATTGAAGCGCTGGCCCATGAAGCCGATTTCATCCTCGGTACGCACATCGACCTGAACTTCCAGGTTACCTTTGGCGACCTCGGCAGCAGCTGCGGCGATGGCGGTAACAGGCGAGGCAATGCTTTTGGCCAGAATGTAGCCGATAAAGAGTGTGGCTGCCGTCATGATGGTGAACATGACGATGAGCGCCGTGCGGGTGGAATCCAGCGGCGTGGCCAGGTCGCTTTGCAGCAGACTGACGCCCAGCAGGCCGCTGGGTTGCCCGTTGTTCAGCACAAATGGTGTGAGAAGTTGGGTGTAGCCTGTTTCGTCCAGCTGCAGGCTGCGGACGTGCTGTTCTTCAGCGCTCTGCCGGGCTATGTCCGTGGCCAGATCATTTTCCAGGAGGACTGACCAGTAGTCGCCTACCGTCGTGGCCAGGGGTTGGCCGGAGGCGGCATAGAAGGTGATGCCGGCGAGGACATCGGTTTCGATGGTGGCAGCCAGGGTGCCGAGGCTGGTGCCTACGAGGAGGACACCGGCCGGTTCCGCCGTCTGCGGATCCTGAATCGCGCCCGCCGTGTACAGAATAATCTCATTGTCTATCGTTTGCAGGCCCACCGTGCGGATGGCTGGATCTTCCAGGGCAACAGAGACCAGCTCCCACTCTTCATAGTTTGCCGGGATGGTGTTGACCTCGCTGCCATCCAATAACAGGAGATTGTCCCCATTGCTGCTGACGATTTCCACACGATCCCATCTGGCATTCACGTAAAGCGGTTCGAGCAGGGCCTGCAACTGTGCCCTGTCGGCGGTGGCGAGTGCCTCGTCGACGCCAGCTGTGAAGGCAAGCTGGCGCCAGAAGGCCAGTTGCTGGCGTTCATGTTGCACGATCGCATCATTGGCGGCAGCTGTGCTCTCAAACAGGCGCGTCTCGTAGGCTTTGGTGGAGGATATGGTGAAGACACGGGTGATAACGTAAGCGGAAACAACCGCCACAACCAGGGTCAAGATCAGGTATGGCACAATGATCTTAACCCGCAACGAGCGACGCCACGGCGCCAGCCGTCCAACTATATCATCCATGTTGTTATCTCTTCCCTTATGCCCGTAAACAATACGACTGGCTCCCAGGGCCAGTATGGACACAGTTGCAGTTTACGGAAGATGAAGGGGGCGAGACAATCACCCGATTGGTACGTGAGTCTGGTACTAATTAAGGAGGTGAGGCCGCTGATTGCTGTTGTAAATCGCTATACATCTGGCATAGCCCGGCGGTCAGGGAGATAGTCGGTTCCCAGCCCGTCAGCTCGCGGGTACGGGCCACATCTGCACATTGGACGGTGACCTCGCCGGGCCGGGTGGGGAGCAACCCGGGGCGAGGCCGCCCCGTGCTATTGACCAGTTCATAGATTTTGCTGACAACTTCCAGGACTGAGCGGGGCTGGCCACTGCCGACATCAAAGCTGCTGCCGGGCGGCAAGGTTGTAAACAGCGCCTGGAGCAAAGCTGTGACGACGTTGCCCACATAGATCCAGTCCCGCTGCTGCTCACCGCTGGTCATGGGGAAATCGGCGCCGGCCAGGGCGGCCTGAAAAGCGGCCGGGACAACGGCTTCGGGCCGCTGACCGATGCCATAGGTTTGAAAAATCATGGCGCCGATGATGGGCCAGCCCCGTGTATGGGCGTACATCTGGCAGAAGTTCCAGGCCGCCAGCTTACTGGTGGCGTAAACATTCATCGTGGTCAATTCACCGGGCGTGCGACAAAGAAGAAGTTGTTGAATGGCAGGTTGGTCTGTTCGGGCCGTCTCAAAACAGGCGCGCAACAAATGGATGGTGCCGTACAGATTGTGCCGGATGGCGCTATCCAGCGGCAAAAAGGGGTCGGTAGCGCCGGCAGCGGCCAGGTGGAGGACGTGGGTGGCCTGCGCCTGGCGGACGGCACGGCTGGTCAGGTTGAAGTTGCGTAGATCCGCATAGACCAGTTCCAGCTCTGGTCGCAACGCCTGTAGAACTGGGGGCAGGGGCCTGTCGCCGGCATAGGTTTCGCGGAGGAGGAGCACCGGCCGGTGCCCCGCCGCTAGCAGCGCGGGCACCAGATGCTGACCAATAAAGCCAGTCCCGCCCGTGACCAAAACCCGCGCTACCATATTTTCCAGGGCGCTCCGTTTTGCCAGATCTTTTCCAGGTCCATGGTGTCTTTCATCGTGTCCATCGAATGCCAGAAACCGGTATGCCGATAGACCATTAACTCACCTTCGGCGGCTAGCTGAGGCAAGACCTCGGTCTCCAGATCAGCCGCCGGGTTGGCGACGATACGGTCGAGGACCGGCCGTTCCAACAACATAAAGCCGCCGTTGATCCACGCTTCCTGGCGCGGTTTCTCTTGCAAATTGGTCGCCTGCCCAGCCTCATCCGTTTCGATGATGCCGTATTGAGAGGCGACCTGAACGGCGGTCACCGTTGCCAGCTTGCCATGTCTTTCATGGAAATCGGTGATGGCGGCCAGGTCGATGTTGCCGACACCATCACCGTAGGTGACAAAAAAGCGGTCGACATTGAGGCGTGGTGCCAGCCGGGCCAACCGCTCTCCTTTAAGTGATTCAATCCCTGTGTCAATGAGCGAGACTTGCCACGTGGGGTGCTCGGCGTCCTGATCAAACGATATCGACTGCATGTCCCCACGGCCCCCGACTGTGACGGTGAAATCCCGGGTCATCGCTTCATAATCAAGGAAGTAGCGCTTGATCTGGGCGCCTTCATATCCCAGGGCTAAAAGGAACTGATTGTGGCCGAAGACCGAAAAGATCCGCATGACATGCCAAAGAATCGGCCGGCCGCCCACTTCCACCAGCTCCTTTTTGGTCATCGTGCTCCCGCGCATCCGGGTGCCCTGGCCACCGACAAGGATAACCACCGGGATATCTGCCGCGGACATCATCAGCCGGCGATCTCCTTCTCGGCCTGGGCAACGGCGGCCGCAAGATTTTTGCTGAAGGGCGGGTAGATGATGCCTACCTCGGTGACGATGCCGGTGACGTAGCGATACGGCGTCACATCAAAAGCAGGGTTCCGGGCTGTGATGCCTTCCGGGGAGATGGAGTGGCCGAATACAGATGTGACCTCATCCATACCTCGCTCTTCGATCGGGATCAGGTCACCATGTGCGAGTGCGAGGTCAATCGTCGACGTGGGTACGACAGGATAGAAGGGCACGCCATTCTCCTTGGCCAGGACGGCGACATTGTAAGTGCCAATCTTATTGGCAACATCGCCATTGGCGGCGGTCCGATCCGAGCCGACCAGGACGAGCTGGACGGCGCCCTGGCGCATGAAATGGCCGGAGGCATTGTCGGCAATCAGGTCAAAAGAGATGCCACGTTCCTTTAATTCCCAGGCTGTTAGCCGAGCACCCTGGAGCCGCGGCCGGGTCTCATCGACCAGGACATGGATCTTCTTGCCCTGCTCATGGGCGGCGAAGATGACACCCAGTGCGGTACCCCAATCAACGGTGGCCAGGGCGCCGGTATTGCAATGGTGCAGAATGGTGTCGCCATCCTGAATCAGCTCGGCGCCGTTGAAGCCCATGCGCCGGTTGAGAGCGACATCTTCATCGGCCAGTTTTTGCGCCTCGGCGAGGAGAGCGTCGCGCATGGCTGCGGCTGTCTCCAACCCGGGCCGGGCGGCCACGCGGAGCAGCCGGGCGACGGCCCAGGCGAGGTTGACGGCGGTGGGGCGTGCGGCATTGAGTGTGGCGGCGGCGGCGTTGAGGTCCTGGAGGAGATCCGGCCGGTTAACCGCCTTACTCTCCTGGGCTGCCAGCACCATGCCAAATGCAGCCGCCGCACCGATAGCCGGAGCGCCACGAACATACATCTCGGTAATTGCCCGGGCAACTTCTCTATGGTCAGAAAATTCTGCCAGCTCAAAGTTCCACGGCAGCTGGCGCTGATCAATCATTTTTAGCTGGCTACCAGACTCATCCCAAAACACAGTTCGCATACCATATGCCTCCTTTATCACAATCGGCGGGATTCTAGCACAGCCGGCCGCCTTGTCCCACCGACAGTCCCGATGGGCTATTTACAGAGTTGACACCAAAATGCCACTATCTTGACCATGAATGGTTTCTTGTTATAATGAGGCGCGAACAGATTAAGAGGCCAGTTTATGGGGACTGGTCACTGTGCCAATATGCCTGTTTTTACGAGGTAGGGCTGTTTTTGCTCGTTAAGAAAGAGTGAAAATCAGGAGCGGTTCTGGTCGGGAGTGCCAGGCTGCTCTGGAGTAGCAGAAACAGTGCTGTTGCCTTTCAGGAACCCAATTGACACCATTCAGGAACTGTTTCTTCCCAGAACTCGCCACCTGGATTAACTGTGCTACAATATCCGGCACGGTATCCAGGTACTGTTGCGTGTTCTGGCTTGAGTAAACCTGCTTACAAGGGAGGTGCCTCAATAAGGAAAACGTATTCTGTTCACGGTTACTTTTTTGTATTAGCGTTTTTGGACAAATCACATTCTCTGGAGGAGAACCAATATGTCTAAACGATTATTGTTTATTGTGGGGGCGTTGGTCGCGCTGTTTGTGGTAGCGTGTACCCCCGAACCCGAGATCATCGAGGTCACCAGTGTTGTCACTGAGGTCCAGGAAGTGATCGTCACTGAAGTCGTCACCCAGATTGAGCAGGGTGAAGAAGTTCAGGTCGAGGTCACTAAAGTTATTGAGGTTCAGGTAACCCCAACTGCTGAACCGGCCCCCCAGGGTGGTACGGTCATTAATTCGACTTTCTCTGACATTTCCACGCTGAACCCGATTCTCGGTAGCGACTCCACGTCCAGCAACGTCTATGCTAAGATGTTCCTGGCCCTGCTGACAATCGATCCGTTCACCGGCGCCAACGCGCCGCAGATTGCGGACAGCTGGGACGTTTCTGAAGATGGTCTGACCTACACCTTCAACCTGCGTGATGATATCAGCTGGAGCGACGGCACGCCGTTGACCGCCAATGACGTTATCTTCACCTGGGATGCTATCAACACTGATGAAGTTGAGTCGCCGCGTCGCTCCAACTTCTCCACCGTTGAGAGCTGGACGGCTGTTGATGATTACACCATCGAAGTTCAGCTGAAGAGCCTGGACTGCACCACGGTCGCCAACCTGGGCACCTCCGTGCTGCCGGCCCATGTCTATGACAACGACCCGCTCAACATCGTGGACAGCCCCGAGAACACCGCTCCGACGGTTGTCTCCGGTCCGTTCGCTTTTGGCGAGCATCAGCCTGACTCCTTCGTCAGCCTGGTCCCGAACGAAACCTACTACCTGGGCGCCCCGAACGTCGACGGCTGGACCGTGCGTCAGTTCGCGGATCAGTCCGCTGAGATCGCTGCCGTTCTGGCTGGCGAAATCGACTACACCGGCATTGGTGCGCAGTTCGTCTCCACCATTGAAGGTGCTATCGCCGCTGGCGATCCGTTCTCGACCTTCAAGTTCTTCGATGATGGTTACACCTACGTTGGTTTCAACCTGGCGAACCCCGAGAACCCGCAGAATGGTTGGGATGACCTGGATGGTGACGGCCTCTACACCGATGGTGAGCCGGCCCTGCCGCAGGATCCGCACCCGGTCCTGAGCGACAAATCTGTCCGCCAGGCGATCGCGATGTCCATCAACTACACCGACATCATCAACAAAGTTGCCTTCGGCCAGGGTGGCCCGATGAACGCGAACGTCGTTCCGGCCGTTGGTTGGGCTTACAACACTGATCTGACCCCGTACACCCAGGATCTGGAAGGCGCTGCGGCGCTGTTGGACGAGGCAGGTTGGGTTGATGACGATGGCGACGGCGTCCGCTCCAAGGATGGCGTGGACCTGGCCTTCACCCTGACCACCAATGCTGGTAACGAAATCCGTGAGAACATCGCCGTCCTGATGGAAGAAACTCTGGAAGGCAATGGCTTCGCGGTTGAGCTGGACATCATCGACTTCGGTACCGTCGTCGAGAAGCTGCTGGGTCAGACCTACGACGCCGTCATCATCGGTTGGACCGGTGTGGGCGCCGACCCGGATGACCGTTGGGCCTTCTCCTACCAGAACGACGAAGTCGGTGCTGGCTTCAACTTCGTTTCCTTCTACAACGAAGAGTTCGAAGCGAACGTCAACGACGGTGTGGCCGTAGCCGGCTGTGCCGAAGCTGAGCGTGCTCCGTACTACATGCGTAATCAGGAAATCTTCCACGACGAAGCGATTTACGCAGTCTTCTACGTGCCGTTGGCGACCGTGGTCTTCCACGACCGTCTGCAGGGCACCGACCCCGGTCCGTGGACCGTGACCTGGAACATGCAGGACTGGTACCTGACCGAGTAATCGGATTCTGATTCAACATTGTGGGGTGGGCAATTGCTCACCCCACATTTTCCTCTTTTATCTTATTGATCGTGTGCCGTCAGTGGTGAGTTCTGGAATGAGTTCCAGGTCTGCCCAGTGGTTGTACACCAAATGAAACTGACTTATGCACCGGCCGGATCAGCCGGCAAATGCCAGAAAGGTGCTGGTGCCAAGTCTTCATAAGGTATATTGGGATGACAACATATTTGATTCGACGCCTTTTACAATCTATCCCCACAATGTTGGGGATTACCGTGCTCTCGTTCTTCATGATGCAGGCGGCCCCGGCCGATCCGGTCGACTTGATGACGTTTGCCCCGGGAACAAAAGTTGAGGACAAAATCGCCCTGGCGGAATCACTCTGTCTGGACCGGTCACCGGTAGAACAGTATTTTGTCTGGATGTTTGGTAGCGCCAACTGTAAGACCAACGGCATTATCCGGGGGGATTTTGGCCAATCATTCCGTAACCGCCAGCCGGTTATCGATCTGATTCTGGAGCGTATCCCGGCGACGTTGGAACTCACTGTGTGGGCGATGGTCATTGGCGTAACCATTGGTTTGTTGATTGGGGTTCTGTCAGCTGTGCTGCACCGCTCCATGTTTGACAACCTGGCCCGCTTCTTTTCTGTGGTCGGTGACGCGATACCGGCCTTTTGGTTGGGCCTGATGTTGATATTGTTGTTTGCCGTGCAGTTGGGCTGGTTACCGGCCGGTGGCCGTATCCCGCTGCGTGACAATGACATCACCATCTTTGACCGCGCCAAGCACCTGATCTTGCCATCCTTTGTGTTGGCAATTAGCTGGATCGCGGTAATGTCCCGTTATATGCGCGCTGAGACGCTGGAAGTTATTCGTCGTGAGTATGTCCGTACGGCCAAGGCCAAAGGGCTTTCATCACGCCAGGTGTACTTTAAGCACGCGGCGCGGAACGCGTTAATTCCCATCGTCACGTTTCTGGGCCCCGGCATCCTGGGCCTGATCGGCGGCGCTGTAGTGATTGAGCAGATTTTCTCCTGGCCAGGAATCGGCCGGCTTACGTTGAGCGCGGTCACCGCGCTTGACTATCCGCTGGTGATGGGCGGCGTCATCTTCGGCGCTCTGTTGGTGATTGCAGGTAATCTGTTAAGCGACTTCCTGTTAGTCCTGGTTGACCCCCGGATTCGCCTGGAGTAGGAGAACATCATGAGTACAAATCAGACTGCTGATGATGATGCCCGGGCAGTAGCTGCCCTAGAAGATCAACTTGAGGCCCTGGCCAATACCTCGCCAACTTCATTCTGGGTGATTGCCTGGCGCCGGTTACGTCGGGATCGCCTGACAATGACAGCCCTGGCCATCCTGGCGATTATTGCCATATTGACGATTTTTGCCGGGCCGATCAGCCGCAACATACTTGGTGTGGCCAGCCCTGACGAGTCCAGCCTGGTTGATACCTTTCAGGGACCGAGTGCTGAGCATCTGATGGGTACAGATGACCTGGGGCGGGATCAGCTGACCCGGCTGCTGTATGGTGGTCGTATCTCGTTGTTGATTGGCGTCCTGGGTACGGTCTTCACCGTTGTGCTGGGTGTTTCAATTGGTATGGCCGCGGCCTACTTCGGCAAGTGGGTCGATGACGCCGTTATCTACATTATCAATACGTTGGGAGCTATTCCCAGCCTCTACTTGTTGCTGATTGTCGGGGCGCTCTGGAAGCTTACTCCTATTGCCCTGGCCGTTCTGTTCGGTCTTTTGGGTTGGCCCGGCATTGCGCGTCTGGTGCGTAGCACGGTCTACTCGCTGCGTGAGCAGGAGTATGTGATGGCGAGCAAGGCCCTGGGCAGTTCCGATGTCGCGATTATGTATCGCCACATTCTGCCTAACGTCATTCCGATCGTGATTATCGCCACGGCCCGGCGTGTGGGTAACCTGATTCTGTCGGAATCTGCCCTGAGCTTTTTAAGCTTCGGGATTAAACCGCCAACAGCCACCTGGGGCAACATGCTGACCAAGGCGCAGCAGTATATGCTCCGGCCGGATGGTCGCCATCTGGTCATTGCTCCTGGCGTGATGATTACGCTGACTGTTCTCTGTCTCTTCGTGATCGGTGACGGTTTGCGTGACGCGATGGACCCGAGGCTGCGCTAGTGACTGATTTGTCTGGATCGTTTAAGAGCCGGCATGTAGGCAAGTGGTTTCTGCTACTTGCCAGCATGTTGGCTCTTTTATTCGTCGGTTGTAATGAAGCAGGGCCGGATGTTTCGGATGTGGTCTTTAAGACCCATAACAACGGCTATGGCTTCAAAATGCTTTACCCAGAAAACTGGACGGAGTCACTCATATCACAAGGTCTAATGGCCTTTGGGGAAGCTGAAGATGTGAGTGCTGCAACCGCAGCTGGGACGGCTGCCAGTACGGTAGTTGTTTTCCGCCGGCAGCCGCAGGCGTTTGAGTCCCTGCAAGCTGAATTTGCCCGTTACGTAGAGGGTGGGCCGGAAGCATCCGGTTTTGTCAGCGAAGATGGTATTCACGAAACAACGTTGGATGGTCGTCAGGCCTTCGAGGTTCTGACGCAGACCGATCCAGAGCTGATTGCCGCTGAGGACCGCCCCGATACGACGCTTTATATCATCGCCGTTTATGCTGATAACGGCGTGACATATTATGTGACAGCCACGGCTCCAACCGAAGATTGGGAGGAGATGTGGCCGATTTTTCAAGTAATGATCGCCAGTTTTGAAGTCCTGGAGTAAAGTTCGCAGACTTTCAGGCCAATTGGCGATCTGTTTTCTTATAAGGCTGTGATGCCTTAATCCGATTTTCAGGGGATTGGAGAATGGACAATCTACTAGAAGTGCGCGATTTAAAGACGCAGTTTTTTACCGAAACGGGCGTCGTTCGTGCTGTTGATGGCGTAAGTATGACGCTGCGCCGGGGGGAAGTGCTGGGCGTTGTCGGCGAATCCGGCTGCGGCAAAAGCGTAACAGCCCTCTCAATTATGCAACTCATCGATAACCCGGGCCGCATCGTGGAAGGGCAGGTGCTCTTTGACGATGAAGATTTGCTCAAGGTGTCCGATGAGACAATGCGTTCAATTCGCGGCAATCGCATCTCCATGATTTTCCAGCAACCGCAATCCTGCCTCAATCCGGTTTTCCGAATTGGGCAGCAGTTGTCGGAAGTGCTGGGTATTCATCAGGGGATGGGCAGGGAAGCTGGCGAGAAGCGGGCCGTCGAACTACTGGAGATGGTCGGTATTCCCGAGCCGGAAAAGCGCATAACTGCTTATCCTCATGAACTGTCCGGCGGGATGGCGCAGCGCGTGATGATCGCGATGGCCGTGGCCTGTGTGCCGGAACTGCTGATTGCCGATGAGCCGACGACAGCGCTGGACGTGACCATTCAGGCCCAAATCCTCGACCTTATGCGCGATTTGCAGTCCAAAATGGAGACTTCAATCATCCTGATCACCCATGACCTCGGCGTTGTGGCCGAAATGTGTGACCGGGTGATTGTGATGTATGCCGGGCGTATCGTGGAAGAGGCCGGTGTCCGGGAGCTTTTTGCTAATCCCAAACATCCCTACACTCAGGACCTTATCGGGGCAACGCCAGTTTTGGGTCAGGCTGATAAGGAGTTGGTGACAATTCCTGGGTCGGTACCCAACCTGGTCAATTTGCCGAGAGGGTGCAAATTCGCCCCGCGTTGCCGGGCGCGTTTTGAGAACAACCTCCATATTTGTGCGGAAGAGGAGCCAACCATCAAACCCGTCGCTGACGCTCATACCGTGCGCTGCTGGCTCTATGAAGAAGGAGTGCAGTAACCGTGGCACAGTCGATTAAGAAAGAACAGAAGCCGTTGATTTCGGTCAAGAATCTGGTCAAACATTATCCGATTAAAGCGGGCCTGCTGCGTCGAACGGTCGGTTGGGTCAAGGCTGTGGATGATGTCAGCTTTGATATTTACGAAGGTGAGACATTTGGTCTCGTCGGCGAGTCTGGTTGCGGCAAGACCACGTTGGGCCGGACGATGTTGCAGCTCATTCAGCCAACTTCTGGTGAAGTGATTTTCCAGGGACAGAATGTCTTTGATTTGCATGGGCGGACGCTGAAGGCAGCCCGCCGTGATATGCAGATTATTTTCCAGGATCCCTTCGCTTCGTTGAACCCGCGTATGGTCATTGGTGAAAGTATTGCTGAGGGTTTGCGGGTGCACTCAGATATGTCGCAGGAAGAGCGTAAGCGGATTGTCTTTGAGCTGCTACGCCGGGTTGGTCTGCGTGCGGATCATTCGCTGCGTTATCCGCACGAGTTTTCTGGTGGTCAGCGCCAGCGCATCGGTATTGCCCGGGCTTTGGCATTGGAGCCAAAGTTCATTGTTTGCGATGAGCCTGTATCGGCCCTGGACGTTTCGATTCAGGCACAGGTCCTGAACATTCTTAAAGAGTTACAGGCCGAGTTTGGCCTTACTTACCTGTTTATTGCCCACAATCTGAGCGTCGTTGAGCATTTCAGCGATCGCGTCGGTGTCATGTATCTGGGCAAGATGGTCGAGATGGCGGGGCGGGATGATCTTTATCGGGATCCGTTACATCCCTACACTCAGGCGTTGATGTCAGCCATCCCGGTACCGGACCCAACGTTGAAGCGGCAGCGCATTTTGCTGAAAGGTGATGTGCCCAGCCCGGTGAACCCGCCATCTGGTTGCCGTTTCCACACGCGTTGTCCGCTGGTGTTTGATAAGTGCCGTGCTGAAGCACCACCTTTCAAAGATTACGGCAACGGCCACTTCGCGGCCTGCTGGAAGCTGGAAACTGGCGAACCGAATGCCAGCAAGATTAGAGCGGCCATGCTGGCGGCTACTGAAGGTGAAACGTCTGCCTGATAAGCGACCGTTCGCCCTGATCCTCTGAAATTAACGAGCCATTCTGACAGGAATGGCTCGCTTTTTGTTACACTGGTGCCATGATTGCGCTGCAAACGTTGATACGCCGCTGGATCCTACCCGGATTAGGCGTGAAACGCTGGTTCCTGCTACTGGTTATTGGGGCCGGGCTTTTACTGGCCGGTCTGGGTATCAGCTTTTACCTGGCCGAGCAGCGCGGCTGGCTCCCGCCTTCCCTGGTGACTATCCTCACCCTGGCTTTCCTGCCAGATTGGGCCCGGATCTGGTTTCCGGTTGGCCTGGGGGCTTTCTTGCTATATTGGTCTGGTCAGCGGTTGGTGGCCAACCTGGTTGCACCATTTCGGCGCGACGATGCGGCCATTAGCGAGTCGCTCTACCGCTACCACAGCCGGCGCGGCCGCGGGCCTAATATCGTCGCCATAGGCGGCGGCTCCGGCCTGCCCAGTCTTCTGCGCGGGCTTTCCCAACACACCGCCAACATCACCGCTATCGTTACAATGGCCGATGATGGGGGCAGTAGCGGTCGCTTGCGCCGGGAGCTTGGCTTGCTGCCCCCGGGCGACTTGCGCAGCAACATGGCCGCCCTGGCCGCTGATGAGGCGTTGATGACGCAGCTCCTGCGCTTTCGCTTTGGCAAACGTTTTGATGGCGATAGCGAGGCCGATGGTGAGATCAGCGGGCACAACTTCGGCAATTTGCTTCTGGCCGCCCTGACCGGCATCACCGGCAGCTTCGATGAGGCGCTTTTGGCTGCTGAACGCGTGCTGGCGATGCGGGGGCGGGTGCTGCCATCCACCCTCGAGCAAGTTACCCTACTCGCTGATGTCATTGTAGATGGCGGCGCTGAGGTGGTGCGGGTAGAAGGAGAGTCCGAAATCCCCAAAGCGGCCGGCAAGATCAAGCAGGTTTATCTCAATCCGGCTGATGCCGCCGCTTATCCGCCGGCCATCAAAGCGATTTTCCAGGCCGATTTGATTGTCCTGGGACCCGGAAGCCTCTATACTAGTCTAATCCCCAACCTGTTGGTCCCAGATTTGCGAGCCGCTCTGGAGCATGCGCGTGCGCCGCTCATATATGTCTGTAACCTGGTCAGCCAGGCCGGCGAGACCGATGGCTACTCTGTAGCCGATCATGTGGCCGCCATAACGGCATACTTGCCCGCCAGCCGTCTGTTGACAGCCCTGGCAAACAGCAATGTGCGACCCGTTTATGCCGAGCCAGCGAACTCGGCAAATCTGCATTATAATTATGTTCGCCCTGTGCCTGCACAGGATGTTCACCTTACCACTATAGATTTAGTTGATCCGGAGAGACCTGGTCGGCATGATAGCGCCAAACTGGCGCAGGCTGTCCTGGCTATCCTGGATCGAGGTTTGTAATTCGCAAAAAGGAGTTTTGCATGACGATAAAAGTGGGTATTAACGGATTTGGGCGCATTGGGCGCCAGGTTCTAAAAGCGATCCGTGAAAACCATAGCGACATTCTGGACGTCGAAGCTATCAATGATCTCTGGGATGTGGAAACGAACGCGCATCTGCTGAAATATGACTCAACTTACGGGCGCTTCCCGGGTGAGGTAGAGACGCGCGATGGCGATCTCTACATCGATGGCGAGCTGATGAAGAGCTACGCGGTTCGGAATCCGGCTGAGCTGCCCTGGGGTGAGCTGGGCGTCGACATTGTCCTGGAGTGCACCGGTGTGTTCCGCGACTATGATAAGGCGGCCCTGCACCTCGAGGCTGGCGCCAAGAAAGTGCTGCTTTCAGCGCCGGGCAAGGGGATGGATGACGCAACTTTCTGTATGGGCGTCAACGAAGAAAAATACGATCCGGCTGTGCATCATGTCATGTCCAATGCCAGCTGCACGACGAACTGTCTGGCGCCGGTTGCCAAGGTGCTGGATCGCGAATTTGGTATTGTCCAGGGCTTTATGTCCACGATTCATGCGGTAACGAATGGCCAGGCGATCCTGGACGTGGCCAGCAAGGATTTGCGCCGCGCCCGTACCGCGTTTGCCAACATCATCCCGACGACAACCGGTGCGGCCCGGGCCGTCTCCCTGGTCCTGCCCAATTTGAAGGGCAAGCTGGATGGTATGGCGTTCCGCGTGCCGACCGTGACCGTCTCCGTTGTGGACCTGACCGCCAAGGTCAGTCGCGAAACGACGGCTGAAGAGGTCAACGCAGCGCTGAAAGCGGCTGCGGAAGGCAATGATTGGTTGGGCAAAGTGCTCAATTACACCGAAGAACCGCTGGTTTCCTCTGACTTCCAGGGTGACCCGGCTTCCTCGACGGTGGATGCCCTGTCCACTTCCGCTGCTGGCGACATGGTCAAGGTTATCTCCTGGTACGACAATGAGTGGGGCTATTCCTCACGTTTGGCTGACCTGGCTGCTTTTGTTGCCGGTAAAATGTAATTAGAACCGAGTTAGAGTTGGATGGCGCCTGGCGCCATCCAACTCTAACCACGGTGTTTGTTGATGGAACTCAAGGAACTTGAACAGCGGATGCACCAATTCGTAGCCAGCAAGGGCTGGTACGAGGCGGGTTCACCCAAGGAGCAATCGCCGCGTAATCTGGCGATGTCGCTCTGTATTGAGGCTGCCGAAGTCCTGGAACACTTTCAGTGGCAGGCGATTCCAGCCGAAAAGGGGGAACTGGCGGGAGAACTGGCGGATGTCGCACTTTACCTGTTGCAACTGGCCAGCATCCTGGATATTGATCTGGAAACCGCCATTCTGGACAAGTTGGCGTACAACCAGACGCGCGAGTGGCCGGCCAAATGAAATTGCTGGCAGTGAGCGACGCGGTCGTCAAGACGTTGTATCAGCCGAGTGTGGCGGAGAAGTATGGGCATGTCGATTGCCTGATTGGCTGTGGTGATTTGCCTTATTACTACCTTGAGTTTTTACATTCGGCGTTGCTTTCCAGCCAGTTGTTATATGTGCGTGGGAATCATGATGAAGGGGTGCAGTACACTTCTGATGGTCGGGCTTTGAAGGAACCGGCCGGTGGCTGTGACCTTCACTGCCGCCTTGAACAGGTAGCCGACCATAGCTTTGCCGGGCTCGAGGGTTCGATGCGCTACAAAACCGGCGCCCCGCTGATGTACACAGAGGTCGAGATGCGCCGGCAAGTGCTCAAACTGGCGCCGCAGTTGGCCCTGCATCAGTTACGCAATAACAAGCCGATTGATTTCCTGATCACCCATTCGCCACCTTTTGAAATACATGACATGACTGACCGGGCCCATACCGGCTTCCGGATTTTCCGGACCCTGATTGAGCGGTTTAAGCCCCGCTTCCTCCTTCACGGCCATGTCCATGATCACCGCAGCAACAGGCCCAAAATCACACGTTATTGCGAGACGTTGGTCATCAACGTGTATCCCTATTTTTATCTGGATACCGCCAATCCGCCGGAACCAGATGTTATCCTGAATTGATTGACGAATTACGATTATAGATTTTCGGCCTCGCTCGCGAGTCCCAAATGGGAATTCGTAAATTCCCGCAAGATTGGAGCCGGACATGAGTAAAGACAGCGCAGCGGAGCATCGGGAGAAGGCCGCGGTGATGGGGCAGGTGGCGTTTGCCGTCGTGACTGTGAGCGATTCGCGGACCCCGGAGACCGACGTAAACCATCATTATCTGCAGGAGCAGATTGTGGCGAATGGGCATCGTGTCGCGGCCTATCGCCTGATCAAGGATGAGCCGGACCAGGTGGCCGGCGTCCTGGACGATCTATGTGCCACCGAGACCCAGATTATCTTGTTCAATGGCGGGACGGGCATATCCCCGCGTGACACCACCTACGATGCTCTCAGCGGCAAGTTGGAGAAAACATTGCCCGGTTTTGGCGAACTGTTCCGCATGTTGAGTTGGGACCAGGTTGGCGCGGCGGCAATGCTTTCGCGAGCAACGGCTGGTGTTTACCGCGGACGGATGGTTTTTTCTACGCCAGGCTCACCCAAAGCCGTGGCCCTGGCCTGGGAGAAGCTGATTTTGCCAGAGATCAGCCACCTGGCCTGGGAACTGGTCCGCTAGCCCCCCATTGTGCCCCCACAACACACCCAAACATTCGCATAGCCATTGTGGTGCGACCTGTCTTGGCCAGGATCGAATTCGTTCAGCTAGGCTGAGCCGCTGGTTTCGCTGTCATAGCGCCAGGCTGACAGGTCCGGCGGTGTCAGGCCAAGCTGGGTCAGGGCGGTCATGATATGGGCGCGATGCTCGGTGGCGTGGTTGATAGCCTGGAGCAAAGGGATAAAAGCGCGCAGTGTATAAGGTTGGTCACCCCAGGTGCCGCTCAGGAGTTCCCCATATGGATCGTTGGCGGCAATTTCGATAAGCGCCTGGCCGCTCCATGCAGCAGCAGCCTCCAGATCGTCAAAGCCGGGCCAGCCGTTTCTTTCGCTGTTCTGTGTAGCGGGCTTCCGGCCGGTCAGGGCAAACACATAGCGCTGCTCAGCTGAGAACAAATGCACCAGCGTGTCGCCAATGGCGCCATACGTCCCCTCCGCACCGGCAGCTAACTGCGTTTCATCCAGTTCGCGGCAGGCTGCCAGTATGAGCTGATTCGCCCAAAGATTGTGGCGGAACATTTCGACTAACGTGGACATGGAAAACCTCAGGATATAGTTGGTAGAACGAATGAGCTAATTGTAGTTGATCCGGATGATTCTAACAACGATGAATGTCAGGTTTTGCCCGTCTCAATCTGTTGTCGCTGGCTTGACGCTATGATACCCTTAATGACTAGTTGTCTGGACAAATCTCATGAAGTTGTTGAAATATCAGCAAATTGCGCGTCTGCTACGCGGCCAAATTGAGCGAGGCGAATTGGCGCCGGATGAGCCATTGCCCACGGAAATGGCGCTCTGTGCTCGCTTTGACGTCAGTCGCGGCACGGTTCAGCAGGCGATTCGGCAGTTGGTTGCTGATGGCCTGGTGCGCCGCGAGCAGGGGCGCGGCACATTTGTCAATGAATGGCGGCAGCCGCTGACAAGCTTCTTCAGCCTGAGCAGCTTCAGTGACGAGATGCGCCGGCAAGGGCGGCAGCCGGCAACGCGCGTGTTGTCGGCGCAGACTGGGCCGGCCCCGGCCGATGTCGCTGAGCGGCTGGCCATACCGGCCGGTACCCCCTGCCACCACATTACCCGCCTCCGCCTGGCCGACTCCCAACCGGTCGCTCTCGAGCAGCGCTGGCTCGCCGCCGCGTTGTGCCCGGACCTTCTCAGTCACGATCTGGCCGCCGTTTCCATCCATTACCTTCTCGTCGAGCAATACCAGATCCCGCTGGTGCGGCTGACACATACGGTAGAGATGGGCGAGTTACCAGCCGCCGCTGCCCGTGAGCTGCTGACCGAACCCGGCCAACCCGCCTTCCTGGTTGACCGCCTCACCTTCACGCGCCCGCAAAGTGGGGAGGTGAGACCGGCAGTCCTCTACCGGGCCGTGTTCCTGGGAGACAGCTATGATTTGGGCCTGTCCCGCTATTTACCCCATTCCCCCCAAGGAGAGTTACCATGAGCCGAGTTGTGCAGGCGCCGCGTGGCCCCGAGCTGAGCTGCGCCAACTGGCAGATCGAAGCCGCTTATCGCATGATTCAGAACAACCTGGATCCCGCCGTAGCCGGCGACCCTGAGCATTTGATCGTTTATGGCGGCCGGGGCAAGGCCGCCCGCAATTGGGAAGCGTTTGACGCCATCCTGGCCGCTCTGCGCGGTCTGGCGCCGGATGAGACCCTGATGGTGCAATCCGGCAAGCCCGTAGCTGTCTTCCGCACGCACACAGACGCCCCGCGCGTCCTCATCGCCAATTCCAACATTGTGCCGGCCTGGGCCACCCAGGACAATTTCGACAAATGGGAAGCGGCCGGTCTGATGATGTATGGCCAGATGACGGCTGGTAGCTGGATCTACATCGGCACTCAGGGCATTCTGCAGGGCACCTACGAGACGTTTGGCGCCCTGGCCCGGCAGGCCGGCTGGAGCAGCCTGAAAGGCAAGTTTGTGCTGACCGCCGGCCTGGGTGAGATGGGCGGGGCCCAGCCACTGGCCGTGACGATGAATGAGGGTGTGGGCCTATTTGTCGAGGTTGACCGCTGGCGCGTTGAGCGCCGCTTGGGTTTGCGCCAGCTGGATGTGATGACGGACTCCCTGGAAGAGGCGATGACCTGGGTGGAAGAAGCCAAAGCAGCGGGACAGCCGAAATCTATTGGTCTGGTGGGCAACGCGGCGGAGATTTTGCCGGAGCTGGTCCTACGCGGTGTCGTGCCGGATGTGGTGACGGATCAGACCTCGGCCCATGACCCGTTGTATGGCTACATACCGGCCGGTCTTTCACTCGACGAAGCCAGCGAACTACGCGGCCGCGATCCAGCTCATTACCAGCAGCTTTCGCTCAACTCGATGAGCGACCATGTCCGCGCCATGCTGGATTGGCAGCGCCAGGGCGCCATCGTCTTTGATTATGGCAACAACCTGCGCCAGCGCGCCTTCGACAACGGCGTCACGAATGCGTTTGACTACCCGGGCTTTGTACCGGCTTACATCCGGCCGCTGTTCTGTGAGGGCAAGGGGCCGTTCCGCTGGGTAGCGCTTTCCGGCGACCCCGAGGATATCTACGCCACCGACGAAGCAATACTCAAGCTTTTCCCCGAGGATGAGCATCTGGCCCGCTGGATTCGGATGGCCCAGGAGCAGATTGAGTTTCAGGGTTTGCCGGCCCGCATTTGTTGGCTGGGTTACGGCGAGCGGGCCAAAGCGGGGCTGGCCTTTAATGAGCTGGTCGCCTCAGGCAAGGTCAAGGCGCCCATCGTTATCGGCCGGGATCACCTGGATGCGGGTTCTGTAGCCAGTCCCAACCGGGAGACCGAAGGGATGAAAGATGGCTCCGACGCCATCGCTGACTGGCCCATCCTCAACGCGCTGATCAATGCCGTCAACGGGGCAACCTGGGTGAGTTTTCACCATGGCGGCGGCGTTGGCATCGGCTACAGTCTGCACGCCGGCCAGGTGATTGTGGCCGACGGTACACCTGAGGCCGCGGTCCGGCTGGAGCGGGTACTTACGGTTGATCCAGGCATGGGCGTCGTACGTCACGTTGACGCCGGCTATGAGCGCGCCATCGAGGTGGCCCGGGCACGGGGCGTCAAAGTCCCGATGCTGCCTCAGGAGTAATGGGATGGAACCGCTGATCATTAATGGCGAGTCCCTGCAATACGATGATGTGGTTGCTGCAGCCGACGGCCGGCCGGTGGTCCTGGATCCGGCGACATTTCCCCTGATGGAGCGTTCGCGGGCTGCCGTGGATCGGTTGGTAGCGGAAGGCCAGGTCGCATATGGGATTACGACTGGTTTTGGCCGGTTCAAGGACCGGCTGATTTCGGCCGACCAGGTGCGCCAGTTGCAATTGAACCTGGTCCGTAGCCATGCTGTGGGTGTGGGGCCGTTGCTGCCGGAGGCCGTCGTGCGGGCGATGCTGCTGGTGCGGGCGAACACGTTGGCCAAGGGGTATTCGGGGGTCCGGCCGGTTGTCGTCGAGAATCTGCTGACCCTGCTCAACTGCGGCGTTCACCCCTGCATACCCAGCCAGGGGTCGCTCGGCGCCAGCGGCGATTTGGCGCCATTGGCCCATATGGCACTGGTTTTGCTGGGCGAAGGCGAGGCTTTTTATCAGGGGGAGCGTATTGCAGGCGCCGAAGCATTGGCCCGGATCGGCCTGGAACCGCTGACACTACTGGCCAAGGAAGGGCTGGCGCTGCTCAACGGCACGACGCTGATGGTTGGTTATGGCGCCCTGCTGGTGCGCCGCGCCGTCAACCTTGTACTCACGGCTGATATCGCTGGTAGTCTGACCATCGAAGCGTTGCATGGCACCGACCGCGCATTTGACGCCCGGGTTCATGCTGTACGACCGCATCCACGCCAGATGGATTGCGCTCGCTTTATGCGGGCGATTCTGCAGGGTAGCCAGCTATTGCGCCAGAGTGACCCGAACAATGTGCAGGACCCATACACCTTGCGGTGCATCCCCCAGGTTCATGGCGCCGTCCGTGATGCCATCGCCTACGCGGCCTGGGTAATCAACATCGAGCTTAACAGCGTCAACGATAACCCGATTATCTTTGTGGGTGAGCAGGACGAAGTGGATGTGGTATCGGCCGGGAACTTCCACGGCGAGCCGATTGCCATCGCCATGGATTATCTGAAGCTGGCCTTGACCGAGCTGGGTAATATCAGTGAGCGGCGCATCGCCCGGCTGGTGGATGCGGATAGCAACGGCGGCGTCCTGCCGATGTTCCTGACGGAGCATGGGGGGCTGGAGAGCGGCTTTATGATGGCGCAATACACGGCCGCGGCACTGGCCTCGGAAAACAAGGTGCTGGCCCATCCGGCCAGTGCGGATTCCATTCCGAGTAGTGCCAACACCGAGGACCATGTCAGCATGGGGGCAACGGCGGTGCGACAAGCGGCGACCATTATCGATCATGTGGAGCAAATCATCGCCATTGAGATGATGGCCGCGACCCAGGGCATTGATTTTCGGCAGCGTGAGGGTGGGCAGATGGGTCAGGGAACGCGCATCGCGCACCGGCTGATTCGCGAGGTCGTGCCGTTCCTGCCGGAAGATGTCATTCTGGCGCCGCATATGGTGGCGCTCAAGGAACTGGTCGTGTCGGCGCAGGTGAAGCAGGCGGTGGAAGCGGCTGTTGGCGATGGAGGGCCACATCATGAAGATTGATCTGTTGATAACCGGGGCGGCGCAGCTGGTGACCTGCCGGGGGGCTGAGGGTCCCTTGCGCGGGGCAGCGCTGCGGACGCCGGAGATTATTCAGGATGGGGCGATAGCGGTGGATGGCGGGCAGATCGTGGCGGTGGGGACGACGGCGGAGCTGACCGGCCGGTTCCAACCCCGCCAGACCCTCGATGCCACAGGCCACGCCATCGTCCCCGGTTTTGTCGACCCGCACACGCACATTCTCTACGCCGGTAATCGTGTAGGTGAGTTTGAGCAGCGCATCGCCGGCGCCACCTACCAGGAAATCATGGCCGCCGGCGGTGGCATCGTCAGCACGATGAAAGCGACCCGGGCGGCTTCGGTTGAGCAGCTTGTGGCTGAAACCCGGCCACGGCTGGCAGCGATGTTGCGCCTGGGCAGCACCACAGTTGAGGTCAAAAGCGGCTATGGCCTGTCAACCGAGAGCGAGTTGCGGATGCTGGCGGGTATCGCCGCCCTGGACCAGGCGCAGCCGGTCGACCTGGTGCCAACCTTTATGGGCGCCCATGCCTTGCCACCGGAATACCGTGGCCAGGGCGAAGCGTATACCCAGCTGGTGATCGACGAGATGTTGCCAGCAGTAGTGGCCTGGTATGAAGCGAGCCACTTCGCCGCCCAGGGTACGCCGTGCTTCAACGATGTTTTCTGCGAGCAGAATGCGTTTGACCTGGACCAATCCCGCCGTATCCTGGCGGCTGGCCAGGCACTGGGATTGCCGGCCAAAATCCATGCTGATGAATTTACGTCGCTGGGAGGCGTCTCCCTGGCGATCGAGCTGGGGGCTGTCTCGGTCGATCATTGCGATGTAACCGTGCCTGCTGAGCAGATGGCGCTAGCGGCTGCGGGAACGGTGGCCGTTATGTTGCCCGCTGTCAACCTCAACCTGGGCAGCAGCCATTTTGCCCCGGCCCGGGCTCTGGTTGATCATGGGGCGGCCATTGCCCTATCAACGGACATCAACCCCGGCTCGGCGCCCTGTCCCTCGCAGCAGCTGGTCATGGCGCTGGCCTGCCGCTACCAGCGCTTGTTGCCGGCGGAGGCGCTGCATGCGAGCACCATCAACGCCGCGTACGCCATTGGCCTGGAGGATCGGATTGGCTCGCTGGAAGAGGGCAAGCAGGCGGACCTACTGATTCTGGCCGGGGAGGATTACCGGCAGCTCGCCTACGAGTTTGGTGGCAATCAGGTGGAGACGGTAATCAAACGCGGCGTGGCGGTAGTCTGATCCTTCCGTTCCGATTTGGCAAGTAGGGCGCTTGGGTTTATCTTTGTGCCGCGGCCGGGGGCCGTCTGTTGCCTTCGTGTTTTGGCTACCATTGCCTGCGGCGTGCCGCATGATGTTTCTCGGGAGGAATGGCATGATTTGGAATGAAGCGGTTGAGACGATGCCTCGGGCCGACCTGGAGGCGCTCCAGGTGGATCGACTGGCTAAGCTGGTTCGCTATCTTTATGAACGGGTGACGCTGTACCGGCAGCGGTTGGATGCGCTGGGGACTGATCCCGCCAGCATCAAGAGCCTGGCCGACCTGACACGTCTTCCCTTTACCTATAAAAGCGACCTGCGCGATCATTATCCGTTTGGCATGTTCGCCACGCCGATGAATGAGGTTGTCCGGCTTCATGCCTCTTCGGGAACGACGGGTAAGCCTACGGTTGTGGGCTACACCCGCGAAGATCTGGGTGTTTGGGCCGAGGTGGTGGCTCGCTGTTTCGGCATGAGTGGGGCGGTGCCTGGGGACATTTTCCAGAACGCGTATGGCTACGGACTGTTTACGGGCGGTCTGGGTATGCATGTGGGAGCTGAGTTGATGGGGCTCAACACCATTCCGGTCTCCGGGGGCAACACAGCACGCCAGATCTTGCTGCTGCAGGATTTTGGCACCAACATTATGGCCTGCACGCCTTCCTATGCACTGACGCTGGCTGATGCCTTGCAGAGTGCCGGTATTGATCCGGCCGATTTGCCGGTGCGCAGTTTTATTCTGGGGGCGGAGCCCTGGACCGAAGAGATGCGTAAGGAGGTCGAGGCGAAGCTCAAGGCGGATGCGGTCAATATTTATGGCCTTAGCGAGATCATTGGGCCGGGCGTGGCCAATGAGTGTGTCGAAGCCAAAGATGGGATGCATATCATGGAAGACCATTTTCTGGCCGAGATCGTGAATCCGGAAACGGGGGATGTGTTACCGGCCGGTCAGGTAGGCGAACTTGTCCTCACCACGCTCACCAAACAGGCGATCCCGCTGCTTCGCTACCGCACCGGTGATCTCTGTTCCATCAACTACGAGCCATGTGTTTGCGGCCGGACCCATGCGCGCATGAGCCGGGTATTGGGGCGGGCTGACGACATGTTAATCATCCGTGGCGTCAATGTATTCCCCACCCAGATTGAGGCAGCCCTGCTGCCGTTACCCGAGACCTCGCCCCATTACCGCCTGATCGTCACGCGTGAGAACCGGTTGGATACGCTTCATGTGCAGTCGGAAGTGACGCCGGCCTATTTTGCCGCCATTGGTGCGTCTGAATTTCCGACCAGCACGGCAGTGCAACAGCTGGCCGCTCAGATCCAGGGTATCCTGCGCGATGCGTTGGGGCTGAATACGACGGTGGAGATGGTGGCGCCCGGTGAAGCGCCGCGCAGCGAAGGGGGCAAGATCAAGCGGATCGAAGATCGCCGTTCGCTTTAACCTGCTCAGGGCAGGCGATGGATGTGCAGTTGATAGGAGCCGTCCACGCCAAAGAAATCGGCGATGCGCACGGTGACAAACTCGGGGGCATCGCCGGGCATCGTGAAAAATAGTAGTTCAGCTTCGCTCAAATAGTTGTGATCGGCCTGGGCCAGGACGGCGTCGCGCGTATCGACGACGGTGACAACCGGATCCTGCAAGGAAACCTCGGGACCGAGCGGCTCCACATAGATGAGGAATTGCTGGCCGGGCTCGGCAAGCAACACATATTCGGTAAATCCTTCGCGGGTAACGTTTCGGATCTCCCGTGTCACCGTGGTGGGCGCCGCATCGGAAAGGTTGATAAGCAACAGTTGAAAATTGCCTTCGGTGCGGGTGCGTTCCCGAATGCGGAGATAGTAAGTCTGACTGGAACTGACTTCCAGTCTGAGATATTCCGGTTGGCCAGCGCCACCGAGGTCTGCCTGCTCCAGAATATTGCCATCGGTATCCTCAAGCACCAGGCTGCCGTCGGTATCATTGCCGGTGCGCAAGATGGCCAGAGCCGGGAAACGAGGCTGTAGGCGGACCGCAACCACCTGGGGGCCATCCTGCCAGGTGCCTTCCACCGGTGTGGCAAAGCCAAGCACCGGCAGATTTTCATTGGCGATGGTGATGGGTGGCACAAAAGTTAGCGAGTTAACTACCAGTGCGTATGTGTTCGCGTAGTCACTCAGGGGGGCTGAGCCAGCAACAGCAACCACGATGGCGCGGCGCTCGCCCTCGACAATGGCGGTGAGGTACATCCGGCCGGTTTCCACGTTGGCCGGCCCAAAACTCAAAGTTGTTTCGGCCAACGACCGGTTGCGCATCTGCCGTTCAGCAATATCCTGCAGCAGCTGGTAGCTTGACCCATACTGATTCAAACTGCCTGAGAGGATGAAATTGTTTAACATGTCCC
Organism: Ardenticatenales bacterium; assembly: GCA_020634575.1. The sequence goes on from JACKBM010000054.1 coordinate 47,474, forward strand.
GGGCTGATTCACCATTTTGGGCGCTTGCCTGCACAATCTCATCGTTTCGGTCACTGTAGACCATGATAAGGCCGCCCTCTGGCTGAAATCCAGGGGCATCAATCAGGCTTTCATCAGTAGCCAGGTAGATGGTATGAAAATCGGAATAGATCCATTCACGGGGGAAGGTGAGAGCCAGCAGATTGTCATCGCTAGTCAGCGTGAGGAAGTCGTCAGAGCGTGTCGGTGTTATGCTGATTTCGGCTGTTGCCTGCACCTGGCTTGTAGGTGACGGCGCTACTGTACTGGTTGCCGTGGCTGGTCTTGCTGTTGTCGGGCGGACGGTGGGGGTCGCCGTCAGAGCCGCCGGCGCCTCGCCGCAACTGGTCATCAAGCTGATTAAGCAGAAGAAGAGTCCCAGCCAAACGGCACGTGTCGGTCGTGACATCTGGGCTACCGCCTGGCCTGCTGCCACCAGAGTACGAGCAAACTCAGACCACCGCCAAGCGTGAGCAATGTGGGTGGTGTCCAACCGCCAATCTCCTCCCAAAATGCGCGTGCAGGAAATGGTAGGCCGAGCAGGTACCAATTGTAAAGGATAAGGCCGCTGATTAATGTCAGGAGGAGCCAGCGGATCTGGCGCGAAAGACCTTTGCCTTCATGACGGCTGATGAGAGTCGTGATAGTACCGACGAAGAAAAGACCAACAAGCATACTGGAAAACATCCAGAGGCGGGTCAGGGGGATACTGACAGCTTCAGGCGGTTCCGGTTGCGGCGGTGTTGCTGTCGGGGTGACGGTTGGTGTTGGCGTGGCGGTGACGGTTGGCGTAAGCGTTGGCGTGGTGGTAGCTGTCGGAGCAGCGGTGGGCAGGGGCGGCAGCGTCACGACGACGACCTCACCTGAGGTTTCGCTATCAATATTCAGGTCCAGGGCATCACTGCGTTCGGCGTCGCCAGCCTGAACTGAAATGCGGAACTGGCCGGTACGTGCCTCCAGAAAATAATCAAAGCGGGCGACGCCACCGATCGTCTGGCTCTGGCCAATTTCATTGAAAAAGCCCTGGACCCGGTCCTGCTGAATAAAAGAGATATTGGTCCCGTCCGGCACCGGGAAGCCATTTTTGTCGAGGATGACGCCGGTGGTGAGGCGGAGTGTATCGCCCACCTTCACTTCGAGCGGTTCATCGCTGGCAGGAGAAATGAGATTACCTTCCTGCTCGATAAACAGGGGAATGATCTGGTTGGCCGTCGGCTGCGTCATTGTGTTGATTTCGTAGCCGATAGCCGGCACATCAATCGGCAAGGCACCGCGCGGCTGTAGTTCCTGGAACAAGACACGCACGGCGGCATCCAGGAAGGCATCGGCCTGACTGTAGACCGCATAGTAGGCGCTCAGTTGGCTGATTTCGGT
>JACKBM010000055.1 GCA_020634575.1 Ardenticatenales bacterium
CTGCTTCATAATCCACCCGCCGGTAATCGACAGGATGGTCGAGGCCACGCTGGGTGATGAACTCATGTTTGGCGGTGGAGGCGGTGCCAATCGTCTCGGCGCCGACAATGCGGCAGATGTCGATAGCCGCCAGGCCAACGCCGCCGGCGGCGCTGTGGATGAGCACTTTGTCTTCCGGCCGAAGCGAGCCCATCACGATCAGCATGATGTAGGCGGTCAGGTAGGCAATGGGCAGGGCGGCGCCATGCTCGGCATTCATCCATTCCAGACGCTTAAAGACATGTTTGTGGGGGACGTTGACCAATTCACTGTAGCCACCAAAACGGGTCAGCGCGATGACGGGGTCGCCCTCGTGTAAATTGGTCGCGCCCTGGCCCAATTCTTCGACGATGCCGGCAATCTCGTAACCGGGCACGTAGGGGATGCCGGGCGCATCCGGGTAGATCCCCATCCGGCCGAGAATGTCGGCAAAATTGACGCCGCTGGCCTGGACGCGAATACGAACTTCACCGCCGCGCAAGGGCGGATCTGGGCTGTTACGAACTGAGAGAACTTCTGGGGGGCCGGCTTTGGTAATCCAGACTTGTTTCACATTGAGATCCTAGCATGAAGTCACTGGGCAAAGTATAACATGGTCAATACGCAGCACAAACGCGTAAACGGGAGGGCTTTTGCCGCGCATAGAAGGGCTCGAGGCTGACGAAGATGGCCTGCAGCATCGGGCAATTGAAGATTATTTGAAGACGATTTACCGGCTGGCGCAGGCGGAGAGCCCGGTCAGTACTTCACGCATCGCCCGCGAGCGGGATGTCAAGCCGGCGTCGGCAACGGGTATGGTGCAGCGGCTGGCTAAACTGGGGTTGCTGGCCTACCGTAAGCGGGAAGGGGTGACGTTGACACCGGCCGGTGAAAAAATCGCCCTCGAAGTCCTGCGCCACCATCGGCTCATCGAAGCGTATTTGATTGAAGCATTGGGCTTTGGCTGGGACGAGGTGCATGAGCAGGCCGACCTGCTGGAGCATGTCATCAGTGAGAAGCTCGAGGCCCATATCGCCCGGGCGCTGAACCACCCCGAATTTGACCCGCATGGCGACCCCATTCCCTCAGCTGATCTGGAAATGAATGTGGCGCCGACGGTGGCGCTGGCGACGGTACCGGCCGGTAGCCGGGCCCGTATCATGCGCATCATCGGCCATGATGATGGCGCCATGCTGCGTTACCTGGCGGACCTGGGGCTGGTGCCGCAGGTGGAGATCGCCATCCTCGAAGTAGCCCCGTTTGAGGGACCCATCACGGTGCGGCTGGCTGGGGACCAAAAAGTGATCGGCCAGAAACTGGCCCAAATGATCCAGGTCGAACTGCTAAACTGAGAGAATTGGCCGCGAATTGCGCCGATTTCCGCGAAAAAATTAGCGATAACTTGTGCTGAGCACGGCGAAGTATTGGCGCAATTCGCGGCTTAAATTCCTGCAACGCAAGCATCACAGAAATAGAAGGCAAATCTACAGGTTCTGGCGACGGCGATATTCCAGGCCGGCGCCGGTCACGAAGAGCATGCCGCCGAGCAGGGCCGCCAGGGTCAGGGCCTGGGCCGGGCTCTGGGTCGGGATGACGCCGCCGGATTGGGGCAGGACAGTCGTGCCGGTTGTCGTAGTGCCGCTGGTTTTCTGGGCACAGAAGTCGATGCCCAGAGCCAGGTTCTGGTTTTCGTCGATGAAAACCGGCACAGTCTTGGCCGAGGTGATCCGGTAGTCGGAATTGGGTTTAGCGCTGACTTCCCAGCTGCCCAGGCCGGCCGCGACGAGCCCGTAGGAGCCGTCAGAGCCCGACTGGAGATAAACCGTCACCATCTCCGCATGGGTACTTTTAAATTCGATGGTCATGCCCACGATGGCGGCGCCGTCCGTACATTTGCCGTCTCCGTTCGTGTCCTCACGCACGTTGCCGCGGATGGAGCCGCCCGACTGAGCCTGTACTGCCGTTGCCATCAGGGTCAATAATAGGGCCAGGATGAGGCCGATCGACACTTTCTTACTCATAACGTCTCTCCTAAAAATGGGGCACGGTCCGGAAAGCCGCCGCGCCGGTTACGCCGCCAGGGCGACGAAATGAACGGTTTTACGGGCTGGCGCTGGGCACCGCCACGACAATTAACCGATGTGAATTGGTTTCGTAGGGCCAGCAGCTAACCAGGGTCAGCCGTTGATCCGTGGTTGGTTCGATCCATTGGGCATTGGCCAGCCGCACTGACAGGGGCTGATCCTGTTCTGCCAGAGTCTCCACCTGGGTTACCTTGTAGCTATAGGCGCGGTCCTTATCATACACTGTCATTTCAGCGCCGATAGGCACATTGGCCAGGTCGCGAAACACCTCGCCCAGGATGTTGTTGTGGCCATTAATGACCACGTTGCCCTGGCTGCCAAGGTGCGCGCTTTCATTGTGCCAGCCGCCGGCATAGCCACCGGGAACCCCCCATTGCAGCACCTCGTTGCCGCCAATGTTGACCCGATTCAGGCTAACCGCGACCACTGGTGCATCAACGCCGATAGCGGGGATGGCCAGGCGAACCGGTTGGCCCGGTTCCGGCGGCGGCGGCTCGCGCCCGGCTTCCTCGACCGTTGCGTGGGACGGGTATTGCAGGGCCGAAGATTCCGGCAGGATGATGGCGCCGGCACTGCCCGGCTCCTGGTAAACCTGGTCCGGGGCAACGGTGACGAGCACAGGTTCCGCCTGTTGATTGAGCAGGCGGGTCAGCGAATCCGGCGCCAGAAACCAGGCCGCCGCGGCCGTGCCCACGATAATCAGACCGATTATCATGAGGAATAAGCCTACGGGTATGGTTCTTTCTGACCGGGAAGATGCCAAGTTGCGTGCTCCGCGAAACAATGAGGAAGGGACCGGCCGGTAATCTGTTCAAAATGAGAAACGTGCGGCCGGTGAACTCCCATCAAACCAAACCATGCGGGTAGTATAAACGACTATTTTTCTTATGGAAAGTGGGCGCGAAGGGGCGCGACCCTTCGACAGGCTCAGGGCAAGTTGTTGAAACATCGTGCTGATGGCGGTGAAGTGCGCTGGAAGCGCACTTTTTCGACATCGCCTATTGGGCCAGACCTTTCACGATCTGGGGTAGGATTTCACCGGCCGGTCCCGCCAAAACCAGATCTGCATGTTCCGTGAATGGCGTCGCGACGGGATTAATCTCCACAGTGTAGATCCCGCGGGCCGCTGCCTCAAAGGGCAGCGCCGCTGCCGGCGTCACCACGGTGGAGGTGCCGATGCTGAAAAAGAGGTCGCAGTCCCTGCTGGCCAGAAAGGCGGCCTGGATGCGATCGCGGTTTAGAGTCTCGCCAAACCAGACGACATCCGGCCGGAGATAGCCATTGCAATGGCGGCAACGCGGCGGCGGGTCGTCAGTGGCCGGCGGGTTGGGCTCGGGCTGGCCGCAGTCGAAACATTTGCTGGCGGCAATGTTGCCATGCAACTCGATGATATTGCGGCTGCCCGCTTCCCAATGGAGATTGTCGATATTCTGAGTGACGATCAACAACTTTTCGACCTGGTTGGCCAGTTCGGCCAGGGCCAGATGGCCGGGATTGGGTTTGGCCTGGCTCACCAGCTCGCGCCGCCAGGCATACCAGTTCCAGACCAGCGCCGGGTCCTTCAGGAAGGCGATTGGCGTGGCCAGCGCTTGCGGATCATATTGGGACCAGAGGCCGGTCTGGGCCTCGCGAAAGGTCGGCACGCCGCTTTCCTTGGAGATGCCGGCGCCGGTCAGTACCGTTATTTTGCGGGCCGCCTGGATCCGTTCGATCAATGAATACGGGATGTTTACACTCATGCTAACCTCGCTGCCACCAGGATGAGCCGCGACCCGTCGCAGCTCCTGGCGGTCCTTCAACCGCGTAACAATGCAGACGCGATCGAAAAGAAAATGAGCAGCCCGGTGGCATCGACGATGGTGGTAATCATGGGCGCGCTGATGACAGTTGGGTCAATCTTAAGCCGTTCGGCGACAATCGGCACGATGGTGGCCGTTGTGTTGGCCCACATGACCACGGCCGGCAATGTCAGCCCAATCACGATAGCCACGCGCAGATCATGGCTCCACAGCATCGCCTGGCCAAAGCCGATCACGCCCAGGATAAGTCCCAGCAACAAGCCGGCGGCAATCTCCCGCTTCCACGCCCGGCCGATATCGGAAAAATTGACATCACCGACCGCCATGGCCCGGATGATGGTAGCGACCGTCTGTGAGCCGGCGTTCCCACCGGTGCCGGTGATGAGTGGGATAAACGCATTGAGAATGACAAAACCGAGCAACAGCCCTTCAAACGAGCGAATGACAAAACCGGTGAGCGTCGAAGCCACAAATAGCAGCAGCAGCCAAACCACCCGTTTGCTGACAATTTCGCCCAGCGAGGCGGTGAAGTAGGGTTGCGCCAATGGCTCAGAACCACCCAGACGCTGGATGTCTTCCGTGGCCTCTTCCTCCAGAACGTCGACGACATCATCGACGGTGACGACGCCCATGAGCCGATGCTGGTAATCGACGACGGGGAGTGAGACATAGTCGTAGCGCGAGATCATCTCGGCAAGTTCTTCCTGGTCGGCTGTGTCCAGGACGGCGACCACTTCGGGCAGGAGGATTTCACGTATCAGGCTTGTTGAGAGGGCGGTTACGATGGCCCGCAAAGGGACAACCCCGACGAGATGCTGGGCTTCGTCGACGGCGTAGAGGTAGTGGAGGACTTCTTCATCGTCGCTGACGTGACGCAGGTAGTCCAGCGCTTCGGCTACCGTCCAGTTGTCCTGGAGCCGGGCCACATCGGTGACCATAAGACGGCCGGCGGTCTGTTCGGCATAGCTGAGGAGTTCGCGAATATCTTCGGCATCCTCAGGCTCCATCAGATCGAGCAGGGTTTCGGCGTATTGGTCGGGGAGACCCGCCAGGATCTCTGCGGCATCGTCCTCTGGCAATGTTTCCAGCATGTCTGCCAGTTTGTCATCGCGGGTGCGTTCAATCAGCTCCTGGCGCACAAGGCTGTGCGTTTCATCCAGAACTTCACCGGCGATTTCCAGAGGTAGCTGGCGAAACACCGCCACCGCGTTATCCAGCGTCAGATCGTCCAGCATATGGGCGATATCGGTCGGGTGATATTGCGCCAATGCTTCCCGTAGATGATCAAACTGTTCATGCTCCAGGAGCGCTTCAATCTGTTCGGACGAGGGCAGTTTTAGGCTGTCTGGCATGATGACCTCCTGTTTTCGGGACAAACAAAAACCGACCATTGTTATAACACAATGGCCGGTTGGCTATAGGTGTCCCCTTGCGTTTCATTTGGCCCGCAAGGGCCCATCTTTTGTGAACGTTAGCGGGCTAGCAAGCAGATGGTAATGCCAGCCCACGGCATTTATTCCAATGGCGTTTTCTCAATCTGGATAATCCCTTCTTCGGCGCCCATGGCAATACATTGCACGGGCGTGACCCGGAAGCGACGACCCTGGCTGGCCCAGGCCAGTGCACCTTGCAGAACGCCGACGGCCAAATGGCAGACCGGCTTTTCAGCCGTGCGATTGTAACACATCGGGCAGCGTTCGAGATGCCAATACCAGTTGTCTTCATCTTCCGAAACGGAAGAGACCTGGTCGCTGACCTGATTAAAGAATTTGGCAAAGAATTTCAAGCCGACGGTAATCCGGGCTTCCATCGACGCCACTTGCATGGCCAACTGGCCGGCCTTGGCGACGCTGCCAAACTGTTTGAGGCCGTCAGTGAAGCATTGGACGCCCGCACGGGTGGCAAACACCTGGGCGCCGCGCGCTCCGTACATGTCCCAGAACGCTTGCTGCAGTTGGCTCACATTTTCGAAGGAAAACTCCTTCCTCATATTCGCCGCCGGATACTCCGCAATGAACTCAGGCATGCCACCCATATTGAGCAGTGCCTTAACGCCATTTTCGCCGACGATTTCGCGCGCCGACGTCAGGATAATCCGTGCATAGCGGTTGGGGTAGAAGTACAGGGGCGCCACTGCTGTCCCGTCATCACTCATATCTTCCTCCAACGCGGCAATGGAGTTGTTTACTAGACCGCATCGAATTGTTGCTAAGAAATTTAGGGTCGGAAAAAATCCAATAAGAACCCGGCTCTGACCCGACAATTGGTCCCCTATTTGGCCCGCATTGTGGACCACATAGTGAGATTATGTCCGCTAGATTATACGGGTTTGCGCCTATGTTCGCCACCCCCAAACGTACCATTGTGTCTGATTATTAAGCTAAATGAGCCGGTAACTTCATCCCCAATTGGTACTATTTTGGCTCCCAGGCATCGGGATCAGAGGAGCGCCAAAAGCCAGAGCGCGACCATACCGACGACCACGGTCAGGACCGCGTTCTGCCAGCGCCAGGCAACCAGCAAGGCGATGAGCGCCGCCAGCAAGCGAGGGTTACCGGGGGTGAATTGGAGGCCACCGGCCGGTACCAACACTTCCGGCACAATAATCGCCGCCAGCACCGCCGCCGGCACATATTGCAGCCCCCGCTGCCAGCTCTGCGGCAGCTCCCAGCGCGACAGCATCAGGAACGGCCCCACACGGATTAAATAAGTGACCAGGCCCATCCCAATGATGACCAGCAAATCACGCATGTTGCCCCCCTCGTCCCCAACGCTCCAGCAAAAGGCCGGCCGCGATGCCGGCAAAGGTGGCCAGGACCAGGCCGAGTTTGTAGGGCAGGGCATTGCCGGCCAGCCCGACCACCCCGGCCGTCAGGGCCGCGCCCAATTGGGGGCGCTCTTTCAGCAGGGGCATGATGAGGGCGATGAAAGTCAGTGGCAGCGTAAAATCCAGTTGCCAGCTGGCCGGCACAGCGCCGCCCAGCCAGATGCCCAGCGCCGTGGGTACCTGCCAGCTCACCCAGAGCGCCACACCCGTGCCCAGCATGAAATATTCGCGGAAGCGTGCGTCCGGCTGCTGCCGAAAATGGAGCACACTCACGGTGAAACTTTCGTCCGTCAGGAGGTAGGCCAGCAGCCATTGCCAGCGGCGCGGTAAGTTTGTGAGATAAGACAAAAGCGTGACGCTGTAAAATGAGTGGCGCAGATTGACGATGAAGGTTGTGGCAATGAGGAGCAGAGCAGGGCTGCCGCTGGCAAACAGCTGGGTAGCGATGAACTGGGCCGAACCGGCAAAGACGATAAACGACATGCTCATCGCCACCAACGGCTCAAGCCCGGCCGCGATAGCCAGCACGCCGTAGATCATCCCAAACGGCATAGCGCCGATCACAATCGGCAAAGCCGCCCGGACGCCAGCCCAAAAGGACGCCCGGGCGGTTGGGTGAATTTCGCTTCCCGCAATTGACATTCGGGAATTCTAACGAGCCGATCAGGCGCTGTAAAGCAGACGTTCCCGGTTAAACAGGCGCAGCGCGATGACGATAGCCACAACCGCCGCCAGCAGGCTGCCGATGACGGCGAAGATGATGTTGCCCGTCGCAATCGTGCTGCCCGTGGCAAAGGTGGCCACGACCGCGGCCGTGCCGTAGACCGGCACCATGTATAGCAGGCTCGTCGCCGGCGGGATGAAGGCGGCAGCCATCGAGGGGATGAGCACCATGAACATCACCGGCGTCGCCGAAGATTGGGCATCCTTGAACGTCTTGGCCCGTACGGCGACGGCCATCAGGACTGAGTTGATAAACAGCACCAACGGCAGCGTGATCAGAATGGTGCGGATGATGACGCCGAGCGGCAGAACGGCGCCATCCGAAATTGATTCCGGCAGCACATTACTCCCTATCCAGAACGAAAGAAATGTCAGGATCAGCGGCAGGCAAGTCATGGTGAAGACGGCCAGCAGCTTGCCGAAGAAGACTTCCCCATCCGTTGTTGGCGTCACCAGGAGCGCTTCCAGGGTGCCGCGCTCTTTTTCGCCGGCGGTGACGTCAATGGCGATAAACATGCCGCCCTGGGCCGCGACCACGCCAACCAGGATGGGCAACATCAGGGTGGCGAAAACACCACCGCGCTGGGCGTCGGTTGAGAGATCTTCGAAGCTGAGTTCAACCGGGGTGATGAGGGTTGGGCTGAGATCCCGTTCGGTTAACCGGCCGGTGGCCACCGCCTGGTTAAAACTGTTGAAGGCGAGTTGCAACCGGCTGCTGGAAAAGCCGCCAAAGATGCCGCCCGCCGTTGGGTTGTAAAGGATGGTGATGGCGACCGGCTCTTCGCTGGTCAGGCTGGCACTGAAATCGGCCGGCACAATCAGACCCGCCGTCACGTCGCCCCGCTCGATATCGGCGGCCAGGTCTCCCTCGTAATCTTCCAGGGTGATATCAAATTCTGCCAAAAACGTGTGCAGCCCTTCCGGAACATTTTCCAGCCCAATGGTGGGGATGTTCAGTGGATCATCGGCCTGGTCCCGGGCGGCAGAGGCCAGCAGTGGATTCAGCACAGCGTACATGAAGCCGAGGAAAACAGGGACCAGCAACGCCTGGCGCAACCCCCGCTTGTCGCGGACGCTGTCCATAATCTCTTTAAGCCAGATATTGTAAATGTGGGTCATCATGGTCGTCTGTTACTCCGTGTGCTGGGCGAACTCGCTGCGCAACAGCCCCTGACGGCTGCCGGCGAGGTGGACAAAGGCATCTTCCAGGTTGTCGGCACTGGCCTGGGCCATGAGGTTGGCCGGGCTGCCATGGGCGACAATTTTGCCGTTCATGATGATGGCGATGTAGTCGCAAAGCCGTTCGGCCTCATCCATGTAATGGGTGCTGAAGAGCACACAGCGCCCCTGTTCGCGCAGCTGGCGAATCGTCTCGCGGGTCTCGCGGACGGCCATAACGTCGAGCCCGTTGGTCGGCTCGTCCATGATGATGTTGCGGGGGTCGTGGACCAGGGCGCGGCCCAGGACGATCTTCTGGCGCTGGCCCCGGCTAAACCCTTCGGCACGCCGGTCGGCGATCTCTTCCATGTGGAGCTCTTTGATGGTTGCCGAAACGCGTTGCTCCAGGATGTCGCCTTTCAGGCCGTAGAAGCGGCCGTAGTAGCGCAGCTGTTCCCGCGCTGTCAGACGGGGATAGACGCCGGTCATGTCTGCCTGCACGCCCAGCCGGGCGCGCACGCCGATCGGGTTCTGGCGCACATCGACGCCGTCGACCCGGACGGTGCCGCCCTGCGGCTCGATGAGCCCGGCGATCATGCGCAGGGTGGTGGATTTGCCGGCGCCATTGGGGCCGAGCAGACCGGTGATCTGGCCATCAGGGCAGGTGAACGACACGCCGTCGACGGCCTTGATTTCCCGGTTTTCGCCGTAATGTTTGAGCAATTCTTGAACTTCTATCATGTTGTTGGTGTGAAGAGATAGGCGCCCGACAGGAACTGGGGAGGGCGCGGCCAATAAGACGATTGCTTTACGGGGCAGGGCCGCGCGGGTTGCGCGCTATGCGTCCGCTGCGGCCACTTTTTGCCAGACCAGCTGGTTGGCGACCAGCCGCCCGCTACCCGTCCGTTCCGGCCGGGTGGAGAGGCAGAGACGGGGCAGCACATCCTCGGTCCAGCTCACCTGGCGCACCAGGGTGGTGCCGATCCAGTTGGGCAGCAGGCTCAGGTCTACCAGGTGGTGACCTCATTGCCGATGACGGTGAAGCGGCTGCATAGAGACGAAGCCGCGGGCGGCCCTCTTCCACCCGGCTGCTGAGCCGCGCGCCAGGCTGGCGTCGCTAAAGCTGCCGGTCTGGCTTCACGAGATGGCTGACATCGTGCCATTGGCATTGTATGTCAGCCGTCCGCGCGCCTGCGGCCGAACGGATACCCACGAAACTCGCCATCCAACGTACTTTGCCCAGCTCACCCAGCGCCCAAACCCCGACCAACTTATCACGTAACTCCATTCTGACTCCTGGGAAGATTGTTTTGCTGCCAGATGCTTCGCGCGCTCGCCTATTTACAGATTTTGGGATTTATTGGTTTGCGCTTCTAACTCGCTTCGCGACATCAAGCTGGCTCGTGAGACCAACCATCCCCAAAATCCGTGAAAACTTGTGCTGAGCGCAGCGCAGCGTATCTGCGGCTAAAGAAATAGCCGGCGTTTGGGGCATTGGCTGAGCAGGGTCAGCCCGTTGTCGTCCAGGAGGACCAGGTCCTCGATGCGGACGCCGCCCCAGTCCGGCAGGTAAATGCCCGGTTCGATGGAGAAGACGGCACCGGCCGGTAGCCGCTCCTTATTCTGCTGCGACAGCCGCAGATTCTCATGAATCTCCCAGCCCCACGCCGTGCCCCCAGCCCATGGCCAGTTGCCCTGTAGCCCGCGGCGCTGATGACGTCGCGGGCAGGCTATCCACATCGGCGCCACTTCAGGCCGAGGCGTGTGTTGTCTATCGCGTTCCGCTGCGCCTGCCAGACCAGGTTAGCAGATGGTGAACTTCTCGTCCGCTCCGCGCCCAGGTGTGCGTACGTGAGGTCACTGCGGTAACCGCCGACAGCCGCGCCCATATCTACTACGATGCTGTCGCCCTCTTTGAGCGCCTGGTCGGTGGTGGTGATGCGGTTTATGGCCATTCCGGCCGGTCGCGACGATTATCGGGAAGGCCAGCTCATCAGCGCCCGCTTCACGCATGGTGCGCTCCAGGCGCCAGGCCAGCTCCTTCTCGGTCATGCCGGGCCGGGCGATCTGGTTGACCTGCGACATCGCCAGGTCGGTAATCGCTGCCGCTTGACGGATGACGAAGATCTCCTCAGCGCTTTTGACGTCGCGCAGCGCCTCCAGCTGTTCGCTGATCGGCTTCCAGCGGATGTCGACCTGCTCGATTTTGCGGAAGCGGCGGAACTCATCCAGGCTGAGGTGTTTGCCCTCGATGCCCATGATCGGCCGGGCGTGGTCGCCGATAAAATCCTCCAGCTCACCCGGCGTGCGCTGCAACCGGAAGATCGTAAACTCCGGCGCTTCCAGCTGCGCCTGTTCCCAGTAGCGGAAATCCGTCGCCAGAATGGCCTCATCCTGGCTGACCAGGACCCAGCCGGCCGAGCCGGTAAACCCCGTCAGCCAGCGCCGGTTGGCCGCACTCCCGACCAGAATCGCGTCGACACCCCATTCAGCCAGGCTGGCGCGTAAGTTTTGCAAGCGTCCCCGCAACATATCCGTCATCTTTCTCCACGACTCCACTTAACAGCCAACAATAGACGTTACCAGGTGGCAGTAGTAGCGCCGCTGCGCATAGCGAATGGCATAATTGAGAGCCTGCCGAGGTAACGGTTACCAGTATAGGGGAGAGTGGGGGAAAAGGGAATTTTTGGGAGGTCAAAGGCTGTTAGCCAATTCCCAAAGCCGAAGCTAAGGATTAACACTTTGCAAGTCTCAGTACATAATGCAAGTTATTAATGGTCCATACACTTGTTCTATTTTGTGGCTTACGCTTAACTGCTTGCAGTTTGGAAAAACTTATGTAAACGCTTAGGTGTGCCGTTCAGGATTAGTTGGCTAGAAAGCCTTTGGGCATCGAAGGGGTGAAGGCCAGCACCGAGCTGCCGCACAGGGCTACCTGAACATGGGCCGAACACCATGAAACCATCGAGCTAATGCAACAAGCCTGTTAACAAAGAAGAGGCTAAGAGTACAATTCAACTGCAAGAATTATATCGCCGGCAATCTGATAGAACGCGTCTCGTTGGTCGATTTAAAAGCATACCGCGGATTGCCACCCTGTATGAAAAGGGCGCAGTACGGGCAAGATGTGGATGATAGCCTCTATTCTCCTGCTGCTATGAGTTGCAGACGCCCTAACATACTCGAAGTAAATCTCTGTTCATCTTGGCCAGAAATTTTGTAACTGAATGGTGTATGCAGGTTGCATTTATCACAATATATGATTCAATGCAATTGGTTTAGACGTGTTGTCCTGAGCACAGGGTCGGTTTGTTGCCAAGTGCATCCGGTCAGCCAATTAGTAACTATATCCGCTTCATGATACAACTTAGTATGTGAATCATTTATAGTGTAAAGAGCCAAGTGAGCAAGACTTGGAAAATTCTCGATCGATTCGTATTTCTGGTCGATAACTGCATCAGTGCTGCTAATTTACTTCTACTTTGAGGTGCCTAACGTGGAGTCGAGACTTATGACACAATTAACAAGAACTTCATATCTTTTGATAATTGATTTCGTATTGCGAATTTGCTTTATTATTTCACGCGCTTTTCAGACGCTCCAAAACTACGAGGAGCGACGTCAGATTCGATGATAACCTCAGAGCAGGAGTCGAGGGAATTCATCGCAACCTTCCGAAGTTAACTCTGGTATCGCTGTCAAAACCGCTGCTAGTCCGAAAAGCGATGGGTCGCCGGAGGAAATCATCCACACCGTGAATCGGCAGCTCATTTCAGCGCAGCGTGACACCAGTTTCGTTCGTGGTGACATGTCATGGATTCAACGATATCGCGCCGAAATCAGTGAGGCAGTGGCACGGCGTAAAATTAGAATTTCAGAGAGCCAGAAGGATGAAAGTGTCAAAACCATGGGCGTGCCAATATATGGCGGCCTTTCCGGCATTCCATTAGATTCTATCCAGAAATTTGGACCCGGATATTCGGGGAATGATTAGCAATACTAGCTCTTCAAAATGCAATATTCGTGGAAAAAGCCATTGAAGGTGCTCATGTCGCGCTATGAACGTGATGGCAGAACAGCTAAACTTAGGATATTTAACATTTGGGGCCAAACGCTATGATGCAAGAAAGAATGATAATTTTATTGCCGTTCCCCAATTAGAATCTGTTTAATGCTTTGCGGTCATCATGAGGCCTCTTCATCAATTGAATGGCTTCAGCTTGAGTGGAATTGAAGCATATCCTGACTACCATGATGCATCAATCTCATTGCAAGAGTCAAAGGTCGCTGAATTTAAGAATTTCATCGATACATTGATTAGTCCAGAGGTATAAAGATATGACCCTACGCAAGCTTCGAAGTACATAAAGTTCCATTAGAAGAATGTGTAGAAATTGGCAGAGTGGGGGCAAACAGATCATCTGTCCGCCAATAATTGAAAGACACGTGACAAGAGATAATCATGGATGGCTCTGTATGAGTAAATTATACTAGGAACCAGGCTGCTCAAATATCTTTGTATGTGTTGTTGAAGGGTTACTGAACCGTTGTCGGAGAATTATGGAATGGAGTGATGCTAAGCTATAGTTAATAGTTCCGATATACCAGATCAGAAAACTTAGAATCCAAACATGAGCTGCGGGTGCGATTTAGGTCATTTCATAACAAGCTTGAAAGTACCGCTAGCTTATAATTGAAATTGTTGAAACCCTGAAAATCGTTTATTGGTATGACAATAGTCCCTAATTCTGCCTAAGAAGCGAGGTACGGGCTTGACTCTTACACTTGATTTCAAATTCGGTTTTTTGTGGGAGGTCTGTACATGCTTGTTGTGAAGCATAAATTATTCGGAAGTTTCCTACGAATGCCGCGCAATCTCCGCCCGGATGATCTCGTGCAAAATCGCCACGCTGCTGGCGTAGGTCGCATCCATCCCGAAATAGGACAGGTTTTGTGAACCGAGGTTCTTGCCCTTGCTGAACGGCGTATCCGAGGCGTAATGGATCATGCCGATGGGGAAGGGGGCCTGGTGCAGGTTGACCAGTTCGTTTTGCGGGTAGCGCTGGGGGCGGATCATCTCGTAGACGCTGCTGAGGAAGGGGCCGGCTTCCATCTCCATGTCGGTGTAGCCTTCATTATAGAAGACGGACATGTATTGCCTGTTCTGGAGGAAGGTGCCGCGCACGGTGATCGCCTTCTGATTGTCCATCACGCTGCCGTAAACGAGATGAGGCGCGACGTGGTCGGCGCTGAAGCAGTTGCTGAACAGGTAGGTGTTGAGCGAATGCTCGTCGTGGACGACGTTGGGCAGCATGACGTCGCCGATGCGGCCGTTCAGGGTGGCCGCTTTGCCCATGATGTAGATGCCGCGGATGGAGGCGATGTTGCGGGCGACCTCAGAGAGGAGCTGATAAGCGGCCATCCCCAGGGGAAAGTCGATGTTGATGATCAGGGCGCGGCTCTTCTGCAGCGATTCGATGCCGGGCAGACAAAGACGGGGATCGATAGTGGCCGGGTCGATGCGGCTCAGTTCCATGAGCTGGACCTCGACATCAAAGACATGCTCGCTGGGGATGCGCGTGATGCCTAAGGCCTGTTCGTGCCTGCCGGCGGGCGGCTACGGCCGGATAACTGGTTTCGTATTTTTTGAGCACGTAATAAAGGAAGTTCTCGCGGCTGCTGGGCACATTCTGATCGAGGATGGCATGGTATTCTTGCCGTACATCGGCACTTCCTTCGTTGAGAATGTATTGCTCCAGCTCACGTCTTTCCTTAATCTTAAGGGCAAAGCCGCTGACCAGGTTGGCCATACTGTGGGTGTTGGAGGAGATGAAGTAGACCGGCCGGTCCGCAAACCCCATATCCGGCGCCTGCCGGGCCACATTCTGCCACCAGCGTCGCGTCGCCCGCCGGTAATCGGCCAGCGAACCGCTCAGCAGCCGCACGGAGAAGAGCTGCCGCTTCTGCCCGATCGCCTGCAGCTCAGCCACCATGTGATCACCCCAGATGCGGTGGATGCGCTCCAGATCATCGGCTGGGATGTCGGTCACTTTGGCCAGGGTGTCGATCGCCTCTGCGGTCAGAGGCTTGTTGAGCATGGCGGCCAGCGCCGCCTGGGTGGCCGGAGCCGACAGCCGGTAATGGAGCTTGTCGCGCTCGATTTGCAGGGCAGTCAGCGTCGGCAGGATATCGTCGATGTCGGAGCGGCTGGCGATGTACATCGCCAGCGTTTCCTGCCCATCAAAGAAGCTGCGCCGGCGCCGGGCTGGTGTGGACACTTTCTGCCAGGATTCCACATCCGGATAGCCATGATCCTGAAACACATGCTCCGATTGGCCCAGCACCACCAGCCGCACCTGGTGCAAAATCTGGGTCGGCAATCGCAGGATGGCGTAGATAAACGCCGCCATGTGGCTGATCGTCCAGCGCCCGACATGCAGGGCTGAATTGATGCGCGTGTGCGCCTCGATCAGCGTGCGGATTTCCACCTCGCGGGTGCTGCGCAGGAGGGAGTAGTAGGTGCGCAGATAAAGATTGATCTCGTCGTTGTTGCTGGTTGGGACCGTTCTATCCATAAGGTTAATCGACAAAAATATGGCCGTCGCCGGCAGTGACTTCACCGATGAGGACGGCGTCGCTAAAGATTGCCTGAAACTCCGCGACCCGCTCTGGCGCAACGGCAATCAGCAGACCACCAGATGTCTCCGGCGTCCATAACATTTCCTGAATCAATGGGTCTAACCCCGGATCAAACGTCACATGCTCATGGAAATGGATCTGGTTGCGGCCGTTGCCGCCTGGGAAGATACCGCGCGCGCCGTAATCCAGCGCGCCCGGCAGCCAGGGCAGCGCCTCGCTGTTCAGCCGGAAGGCGACGTTGCCCTTGCTGGCCATTTCATACGCGTGGCCGAGCAGGCCGAAGCCGGTGATGTCGGTCATCGCGTGGGCCGCAACTGCCTGGGCAGCATTGGCGGCGGCCCGGTTGAGCTTTTTCATGCTGACGGTGGCGGCGGCGACATGCGCGGGGTCGGCCACGCCCTGCTTCAGGGCGGTGGTCACGACGCCGACACCCAGCGGTTTGGTCAGCAGCAGCTGGTCACCGGGTTGGCCGCCGCCTTTGATCTTGATCTTGTCCGGGTGAATCATCCCCGTCACCGCCAGGCCGTATTTGGGTTCCTGGTCGCTGACGCTGTGGCCGCCAACGATGACGCCGCCCGCCTCGGCTACCTTCTCGGCGCCGCCGCGCAGGATCTCCTGCAGGATGGCGCGGTCCAGGTTGTCCGGGAAGCCGACGATGTTCATGGCAAACAGCACCTCGCCGCCCATGGCGTAGACGTCCGACAGGGCGTTGGCGGCGGCGATGGCGCCATAATCGTAGGGGTCATCAACCACCGGCGGGAAGAAATCCGTGGTGTTGATGATCGCCTGGTTCTCGTTCAGTTTATAGACCGCCGCATCGTCAGCCACGCCCAGACCCACAAGCAGGTCGGGATGGTCCGCAGCGGCGAAAATGTCACGGAGTGGCTGCAACACGTGCGCCAATTCGGCCGGGCCGAGCTTGCCCGCTCAACCGGCGCAGGCAGCCAGCTCTGTCAATCTGATGTGTGGGTCGGTCATGATATGAGTTCCTGAGCCTGCCCTGAGACAAATGTGAAGGGCAGCTGATAATCTTGCCAGTATAACCGAGCGTCAGGGCATTGCAACCGGCCGATTCCCCCTTGCTTTGCCTACGCTGCTTACATGGGCAGGACCATCGTGTATAATCAAACCCATGCGAAAATCAGTGACTCCGTTTGCCAATTTTGAGGCCTTTGCCCAACGCCTGATTGAAGGCTCCTGGCGGCAACTATTTGGCGGTCACCTCGAACCGCTGGATGTGGTCACCCGCCTGGCCCATGCGATGGAAGATGGGCGCGAAGGCATCAACGCCCCCGACTTTTACCAGGTTTACCTGAACTCTGACGACCACGAGCAGATAATGACCACCCATCCGGAACTGCCGGAACAGCTAAGCCTCACGGTCTCGGCGATGGCGGCGCAGGCCGGCCTCGATCTACGCCGGCAGCCCAAGGTCACCATCCGGGCGGAGCTGACGCTGCCTCGGCGCGAGGTGCAAATCACTGCCTCGCACGAACCGTATGGTGAAGGGGCCACCGCCGTGCGGACCCGTTCTGAGGACATGGTCCTCTCGATCCTGCGCGAGATCGATGCCTTTCTGATCGTCGAAGGCCGGCATGTGCCACTGGACCGGCCGGTCGTCACCATCGGCCGCCGGGCCGACAACGACATTGTCCTGGAATCGCAATCGGTCAGCCGCCAGCATGCCCAGTTGCGCTGGCGCTATGGCCGCTTTGTCATCTACGACCTGGGCAGCCGCGCCGGCACAACTGTAAACGGACAGGCGGTCACGGAATGGGCGCTGCAGCCGGGTGACATTATCGTCATCAACCACAGCTCCCTCATTTATGGCGAGGGCAATGAGGCGGAATCGCGGCGGCGGCACCGGCCGGTTGACGAAGATGCCGGCGAGCAAACCCTCGTCATGCAAAGACCAACCCGGCCCAACCGGCCGGACTGACCATGGACGTCAATCTCCTTCTGTTTATCCTGCGGCTTGTCAGTGCCGCGTTACTCCTCTTTTTTGTCGGTCTGCTCGGCTGGCTTTCGTTCCGCGATCTGCAATTGCTGGCCGGCGAGTCGTCAGCCGCCAACCGCCAGGGCAGCCGCCTGCGCGTCATCGCCAGCGGCAGCGGCAACCCGCCCATCGACACCGAGTTTTCCCTGGCGCCGGTCACCAGTATCGGTCGCTCCCTCAGTAGCACCGTTGTAATCGAAGATGATTATGCCTCCAGCAATCACGCGCTCCTGGTCAAACGGGGCCAGCAATGGCTGCTGGAAGATCTCGACAGCCGCAACGGTACCCTCCTCAACCAGATCAATGTCCATGAGCCGACAGTGGTCAGCTCTGGTGATATCATTATGATCGGTGACACAAAACTCAAAGTAGAACTGTAACCGGGAGGAAAATCATGGATCTGGGATTAGCCGGCAAAGTGGCCCTGATAACGGGGGCGACCAAAGGTTTGGGTTTCGCCACGGCGACCATTTTGGCCCAGGAAGGGGCCAATGTGGTTATTTGTGGCCGGCATGATGTGGAGGGACATGCGGCGCGGTTGCGGGAAGCATCCGGCCGGTCCGATGGCATTGCAGCCACCATTGCTGATGTCGCCAAAGATGAGGATATTCAAGCGGTGGTCGATTTCACCGTCGCGACATTTGGCGGCCTCGATATCCTGATCACCAACGCCGGTGGCCCGCCCGGCGGCACCTTTGTGGCCCTGTCTCAAGACGACTGGGACTTTGCCTCGGAACTGACTTTGATGAGCCCGGTCAAGCTTATCCGCGCCGCACTGCCCCACCTGCAAAAGAGCGCCGCCGCCTCTGTTCTGACCATCACCAGCATTTCCGCCAAAGAGCCGGTCGCCGGCCTGCTGCTCTCCAATGTGATGCGCCCGGCTGTGCTGGGGATGACCAAGACGCTGTCCCAGGAGCTGGCGCCCGGCATCCGTTTCAACTCTATCCTGCCTGGCTGGACGGCGACGGAGCGGGTGGAGCATATCTTCAGCTACCGGGCTGAACAGAACGGTACCGACATGGATACTGAGGCGGGCCAGGTAACGCGCAATATTCCCCTGGGGCGCTTTGCTGATCCGCTGGAGTTTGGCCGGGTGGCCGCCTTCCTTGTTTCGCCAGCCGCAAGCTATATGACGGGCGCGATGATTCCGGTTGACGGTGGTATCATCCGCGGGTTACTATAACGCAGTTGCGGGTCTGTTCTGGCCCTGCACAGCATCTTGTTGAGAGGTTCAGTGCACGGTTAACATGGCGAACACAGAGTTAAATGACGATCAACGGCGCATCCTGCGTACGCTGGTTGAGCATGCGCGGGCGGGGCGGCTGGATGGCTACTTTCACCCCATGCCGACGGAACGGCCGGCGGAATATGTCGTTCACCTCAAGGGGGCGCCCAGCTACCGTTTTGTTGGCTTGCCCAATTTGCAGTTCTTAGCCCAGATCGGCCTGTTGGATGCCAAGTGGGATCGCAGCGGCATGGGCCAGAGCTTCGTCCTCAACGAGGCCAGCTTTGCCGCTGTTGAGCAGGCTGCGGCAGCGGTTCGTGTGACCGAAAAGGCCGAGCATGATCTCGCCGCCATCATCCACGCTATGACCGGTGGGCAGATGCTCCTCTCCAACTCCGCCAACCAGCATTCGTTTGCCCAAGCACTGAATGATGTCGAAGCCCGCGACCGCCTTATCGACGATCTGTGCCAATCCCTGCGCAAAGAAGTCATGGCCCAACTGCCCAAGGAGCGGCAGGTTGCCTACGACAACAGCTTGATTCGTCTGAATACGATGCTCAAGTCGGCCTTCAGTAATCCGGCTTCCGTACAGGAGTGCATTCGCGAGCTCGCCTTTATGGATGGGCAACGGGTCGACCCCCAACTTCTACCGCGCCCCTGGCCGTTTCTCTACCCAATTCTGCTTATCTTCGCTGATCGTCTGACACCGTGACCTGTACGAAGGTATAGGCGCATTCTTATCCTTCGCTAACGCGCTTCGGCTATCGTGGGCCCATTAAATTGGACAACAACAATAATGTCTGGGTGGCGCGCTGTTGTTTGAGTGCGCCCAATTCAGGAGTGGATTATGCATGATGGCGGCTGGTGGGCTTTTATCAGTCATGACGAGAAAGCAGGCAGACCAAAGGTGTCTGGTGACCTGGTGCGCCGGGTCTGGCAATATGCTCGCCCTTACCAGGGGCAGATTGTCATTTTACTTATCACGATAGGCGTGATTTCCAGCCTATCATTACTGACCCCGCTGATTTTGCGTGACCTCATCGATGTCACCATTCCATCGGCCAATCGCACCAGGTTGAACTGGCTGGCGCTGGCGCTGGTGGCTGTGCCGATCATCAACGGTCTGGTGGGGGTCGTGCAGCGGCGTATCAGCTCGCAAGTAGGCGAGGGGATGATCTACGATCTGCGCCGCTCGCTCTACCATCATATGCAGAGCATGTCGCTCCGCTTCTTCACCAACACCCGCACCGGCGAGCTGATGTCACGCTTGAATAACGATGTTATTGGCGCCCAGCAGGCGGTGACCGGCACCCTGGTGACCTTTGCTTCCAACGTTTTCTCTGTCATCGCCACGATGATTATTATGATGGCAATGGAGTGGCGGCTGACCCTGGTGGCGCTCATTATTCTGCCGGTATTCATCGTATTGGCGCGGCGAGTCGGCCGGCTGCTGCGGGATATCCGCCGGGAATCGATGGAGCATAGCGCGGAGCTGAATGCGGCCATGAACGAGACGCTAAACGTGAGCGGCGCCTTGCTGGTGAAGCTGTTTGGCCAGGAACGGCGCGAGTTGGACCGTTTCAGCGGCCATGCCCGTGACGTGCGCGATGTCGGTATCCGCTCGGCTGTGGTGGGGCGCTGGTTCATGATGGGGCTGGGTGTGGCCACGGCGATTGGCACGGCGCTGATCTTCTGGCTGGGCGGTATCCTGGTATTGGAAGGAACCTTTACCCTGGGCCTGATTGTGGCCTTCAGCGCCCTGTTGGGCCAGTTGTATGGCCCGTTGACGGCGCTGACCAATGCGCCAGTGCAATTGGCCCAGAGCATGGTCAGTTTTGAGCGGGTGTTTGAGGTGCTGGACATCCCGCTGGAGATCGAAGAGCGGCCAGACGCCCGGGCTTTGCCAGAGGCGCAGGGGGCCATCGAATTTGAGCATGTTTATTTTGCCTATGATGATGAGACAAAACCGGCCGGTCTCTCCGATGTCGCCCGCTTCTCCTGGCGCGGCGGCGCCCAGCACCTCAAGCGCGGCAAAGCGGACGGCAGTGAGTCGCCAACCTTTGTCAGCAGCCGGCGTTGGGCGGTGGCTGATCTGACTGTCAAGATTCAACCGGGCGAACTCGTCGCCCTGGTCGGCCCCAGTGGCGCCGGCAAATCCACCATCACCTACCTGCTGCCCCGCCTGTACGACCCCAGCGAAGGGACCATTCGGCTGGACGGCCACGATCTGCGCGATCTCCAGCTGCGTTCGCTGGCCGAGAACATCGGCATGGTCACCCAGGACACCTACCTGTTTTACGACACCATCCGCCAAAACCTGATATACGCCCGCCCGGACGCCACCCAGGCCGAGGTCGAGGCCGCGGCCAAAGCGGCCAACATCCACGACCTCATCGTCTCCTTGCCCGACGGCTACGACACGGTCGTTGGCGAGCGGGGCTACCGCCTGAGCGGTGGCGAACGTCAGCGGGTGGCTATTGCTCGTGTGCTTCTCAAAAACCCCCGCATCCTGGTCCTGGATGAGGCTACTTCGAGCCTGGACTCGCTTTCCGAGGCGCTGATTCAGGAAGCGTTGCAGCGGGTGATGAACGGCCGTACCAGCATTGTCATTGCTCACCGGCTTTCTACTATCCTGGCGGCTGACCGCATCCTGGTCTTCAAGGAGGGTCACCTGGTCGAGCAAGGCACCCATGAGACCCTGTTGGCGCAGGGCGGCCTTTACGCCGAGCTGTATGAAACCCAGTTCCGCTCCCGCGAGTTGGCGGAAGAAACGACAACAGTCTGAAATTGCCAGATTCGTGGCGGAAAAACGCCCGTTCTCCGTTGAGTGTAATAACGTTGCGGCAACCTCCGGGAGGTCCTTTGAGCGCTGCTCTACCCGACAGCTGAAGGACCTCCCGGAGGTTTGGTATGGGCGGGGAATTGTTTGACAATGGCAGGGCCATTGGCTAGAATTCCCGTCTGACCAGAGGAAAGGCGGGGCTAATCACCCGCTTTTTTTATGGAAACGCCAGTTTCCAGGACAGTTAAAAAGCTGTGTCACCTGCGGCATGATTTGGTGACGCAGATAATCTTTCCAGGGAGAGAGAAACATGATGACGTTCCTCGCCGAAGTTGCCGCCCAGAGTGGCGATTCAGTGCCACTTGTGTGGTGGCTTGGCCCAATCGGCTCCGTAGTGGCCCTCATTTTTGCCTTTATCTTTTATCAGGCCATGATGAAAGAGTCTGAAGGTAACAAAACGATGATCGAGATCGCTCAGGCGGTTCGCGAAGGGGCCATGGCTTACTTGCGCGCCCAATACCGGGTGGTTTTGATCGTTTTTGCAACCTTGTTTGTGGTGTTCCTTATTCTGGCCATGATTGGGGCGCAGGATTGGTTTGTCCCGTTTGCCTTCCTGACCGCCGGCTTCTTCTCCGGCGTGGCTGGCTATGTGGGTATGCGGACGGCGACCAACGCTTCGGCGCGTACGGCCCAGGCGGCCAGCGAATCGTTGAATGGCGGTCTGCGCGTTGCCTTCCGCGGTGGCGCGGTTATGGGTCTGGGCGTAGTCGGTTTTGCCTTGCTGGACATGTCCATCTGGTTTCTGATTCTCTACTTCGTCAGCGGTGAAAGTGTTCCCCAAATCACTTCAATCATGCTGAGTGCTGCGGCCGGCGCCTCGACGATGGCGCTGTTTGGCCGGGTCGGTGGTGGTATCTACACCAAGGCGGCTGACGTGGGTGCTGACCTCGTCGGCAAGGTTGAGGCCGGTATCCCGGAAGACGATCCGCGTAATCCGGCGACAATCGCCGATAACGTGGGCGACAACGTCGGCGACGTGGCCGGTATGGGCGCCGACCTGTACGAATCCTATGTGGCGTCGATTCTGTCTGCGGTAGCCCTGGGTGTGGCCGGCATTGCGTCCGGATCGGTCAGCCAGCAGCTTCAGTACGTTGCATTGCCGGTCAGCCTGGCTGGTATTGGCGTTCTGATGTCGATTCTGGGTGTTTTCCTGGTGCGCGCACCGGAGAACGCGACGATGAAAAGCTTGATTTTTACGCTCGAGCGTTCCATCTGGATCGCGGCGGCCCTGATTGCGGCTATCATGTTTGGTGTGCTGCAGATTGTGGACCTGGCGAATCACACGGCGACCGCAGTGTGGCTCTGTATTGTGATTGGTCTGGTCGTGGGTATTGCTATCGGCCGGGTGACGGAATATTACACGTCGGGTGAATATGCGCCGACGCAGGGCATTGCCCAGCAGGCGAATACCGGCCCCGGTACGGTTATCATCCAGGGTCTGGCGGTTGGCATGAGCTCGACCGCGATTCCGGTCATCATCGTGGTGATTGGTTCGGGCCTGGCCTTCTTCATTGGCGGCGGCGCCGACAGCATCTTAAATGGACTCTTTGGCGTGGCGATTTCCGCCGTGGGTATGCTTTCCACGCTGGGTATCACCCTGGCCACCGACGCCTACGGCCCCATCGCCGACAATGCCGGTGGTAACGCCGAAATGGCTGAGCTAAAGCCGCAGGTGCGCGAGCGTACCGACCAACTGGACGCCCTGGGCAACACCACCGCGGCGACCGGTAAGGGTTTTGCCATCGGTTCGGCGGCGTTGACAGGTCTGGCGCTGTTGGCCAGCTATCTGGAGCAGATTCGCTACTGGCTGGGTACGCACGGTGTCACCATGGTGGGTGGCGTGGACCTGACAACGGCTGACCTGGAAGGGTTCATGAACGCGTTTGATGTGCATCCACTCAACCCGATGTTCCTTCTGGGGACCTTTATCGGCGCGATGGTGGCTTTCTACTTCTGCGCGCTGACGATGAGCGCTGTTGGTCGTGCCGCTGGTGCGATGGTTGAAGAGGTGCGTCGTCAGTTCCGGGACATCCCCGGCATCATGGAGCGCAAGGCGCGGCCGGATTACAAGCGCTGCGTGGAAATCAGCACCCAATCCGCTCTGCGGGAAATGATCACGCCGTCGCTGCTGGCGATTCTGGTGCCCGTTGTCATCGGTGTCCTGATGGGTGTGGCTGGTGTACTTGGCCTGCTGGCGGGTGGTTTGGCGACTGCCTTCTCCCTGGCCATCATGATGGCCAACGCCGGCGGCGCCTGGGACAATGCCAAGAAATATATCGAAGAGGGGCATCAGGGTGGTAAAGGCTCTGAGGCGCATAAAGCTGCTGTTGTCGGCGACACCGTGGGCGATCCATTCAAGGATACCTCTGGCCCGTCGCTCAACATTTTGATCAAGCTAATGTCGATGGTCTCGATTGTGTTTGCGGGGCTCATCGCCATTATCAATAATGGTCAGGGGTTGCTGAGCCTGCTGTTCTAGAACCGGGCATTGACAAGCAAAAGAATTGGAGAGGGTGTGACCGGCCGGTTACACCCTCTTTTTCTTTAATGTACAACTGAGGGAACTGCTTTATAATTCGCCCGTTGCCAAAGGAAACGCTATGACCACTCTCTACATTATGGCTCCCGCCCACGCCCACACCCTGCACGAACATCCGGAAAGCGCTGGCCGCATGTTGGCGATAGAACGCATGTTAGATCATTCTGGGATTCTCCAGGACCTTAAGCAGTTGACGCCAACCCCGGCCAATATCGGGCAAATTACGCGCGTTCATAATCAGTTGCTGGTGGAGCAGGTGCGCCAGATCAGTCAGGCCGGCGGTGGTCGCATCGATGCGGATACCTATGCGACGGCCGAATCGTTTGACCTGGCGCGTATCGGTGCAGGTAGCGTCGCCAGTGCTGTGGATCATCTGATGCTGGGGACGGCGCGCAACGGCTTTGCCCTGGTACGCCCGCCCGGCCATCATGCTGAGTCGGATCGGTCGATGGGGTTCTGCCTGTTCAACAACGTGGCCGTGGCCGCCCGTCAGGCGCAGATTGTCCATGGTGTCAAGCGGGTCATGATCCTGGATTTTGATGTCCATCATGGCAATGGCACCCAGGAGATCTTTTACGACGACCCGTCCGTCCTGTTCATTTCGCTCCATCTTTATGGCCGCTTTTTCTATCCGGGGACGGGCGCGGCCCAGGAAATTGGTCATGGGTTGGGGCAGGGCAGCACCATCAATGTACCCCTGCCGCCCTACGTGGGGGATGCCGGTTATTTGAAAGCGTTGCGGGAGCTAATCTGGCCGCGGGTGGAGCAATTTGCGCCGGAGTTGATTCTGGTATCGGCCGGTTTTGACGCCCATTGGCAAGACCCGCTGGCCTATGCCGGCCTGTCGCTGACCGGCTATGCTCAGATCGCTCGCCTCCTGGTGGAGATGGCTGAATCCTTGACTGACGGGCGAATTCTCTTTGTGCTTGAGGGCGGTTATTACCATGAAGCGCTGGCCCATGGCGTCATTAATACCTTCTACGCCTTGCTGGGTCGGGATGAGATCGTAGATCCGCTGGGAGCCTCGCCGGAAAACGAAACAGACATAGTCCAACTTTTGTCCCGGTTGCGCCGGCTACACTTGATTTAGATCAACATAACGTGCATAATAACGGAGGATTGAACCTGCTTGCAGGCCACCTATGCGTGCCTGCTCAGTGTTGGGAGCAATTGGTGCCGTTAAGCTCAAGTTTGTTGGTCTGCAAATGCTGGCAAGCGACATTCCGGCTAAACGATGCCTGTTGACATAGGTGCTTTGTGATCCAAATTGCCCTAAGCGAATATCTGGCAGAGATTGATCAGCTGATTGAAGATCAACGCTTTGTGGAGTCAATCGCTCACTGCCGCCACATACTACAGCAGCACCCGCGCCACGTTGGCACCTACCGGATGCTGGGCAAAGCGCTGCTGGAGCAGCAGAACTACCACGATGCTGCGGATGTGTTCCAGCGCGTGCTCAGTGCTGACCCCGAAGATTTCATCGCCCATGTCGGGATGTCCATCATCAGTAAGGAAGATACCTTGTTGCCCCAGGCCGTCTGGCACATGGAGCGGGCGCATGAGATGGATCCCTACAACCTGGTGATTCGGGATGAGCTGCTGGCGCTCTACGAGCAGCGCGATGAACGATTACCCAAAACGTTGACTCTTTCCCGCAGTGCGCTGGCACGCCTTTATGCCCGAAGTGAGATGTATTTGCTGGCGGCGGCGGAACTGCGCCAGCTCCTGGCTGAAGATGAGAATCGCATGGATCTGATGACGCTGCTGGCGGAGACGCTCTGGCAGGCCGGTCAGCGGGTTGATGCGGTGGATGTTTGTCTGGAAATCCTGGAGCGACTGCCCAACAGCATTAAAGCGAATGCGATTCTGGCGGAGGTCTGGCTAACGACCGGCCGGGGCGAAGAGGCAAATGAGTTTATCGATGCGCTCAGCCGGCTTACCCTGCCTGAACGGACGACAATTGACGACAATGGGCTGGTAGCCACTGTCTATTCTACTGAGGGTGCGCCGTCGTTGCCCCAGCAACAGATGGTGGATTATCTGGACTATGTGCCGGAAGCGGAAGGCGGTACCGAAGACATCGTGCCGCAATGGGTTGACGAGCTGAATCTGGTCGATGAATCCGCCATGGCAGACCCGGATGCGGCTATCGTAGATGATATCCCCACGCCGCTGCCATTGACCGACGTACCCAGCTGGTTCAACGATTTGGGCGACGAAGTACAGCCAACAGAAGAGCCAGCCTCAGAAACATCGTTGGATTGGCTGCGTGATGTGGCTGTGTCGCGTGCGGAACCGGTGGCGGACAATGAGCTGGTCGGGCTTGATGAATCATACTCGGCACCTGACAGTCAGGGGAATATTGTGGATGAGGTGATGGCTTCATCTCCAGCCGAAGATATCCCTGATTGGTTGGGGGGCATTCTGGAAGAACAGGACGGCGACTCTTTGCTTGATTCGCTGGTTGGGCCAGACCGGGATATGCCCGAAGCAGAAGAGCTGCCCCTGCTGCCGGACGCAGAACCTGACGACAGCGCCTGGAATGATTGGGACGAAGTCGATATTCCGGCGTTGGCGGATGATTCGGTTGATGATCTTACCTGGCTGCACGAGGATACGGCCGAAGATGATCAGCCGGTTGATGGTGACGGCGAAGAATTTACCTGGCTGGAAAACTCCGCCTCACCTGTTGTAGACGTTTCTGCAGCCGATGAAGAAGATTTCGACTGGCTGGATGCAGAACTGGATAATCAACAAGATCCGGCGCCGGCAGAGCCAATCCCGGCAGCCGCAGACCTCGATGATTTTGATTGGCTTGAGGATGGCGATCCCGCGTTACCGCCGGCTGAAGAGCCCGCGGCGGCGCTGGCGCCAGCTGATTCGGCAGACAATCTGCTCGATTTGGACGATTTGCCAGATATGGCAGAAGAATGGACCTTATCGGGATCAGAGGAGCATTTCATGGATTTACACGATAAACCAGGCAACGAGGATGAAGAACTTTCTTCTGAGTCTGAATCGTCTTCCCCTACAGCGCAGCAGCCTGAAGATGGTGCTTTGGATTGGCTGCAGGATTTAGCAGATGCGGAACCGACCCACACAGGGTTGCTACGCTCTGTCTCCGATGATGAGCCTTTGCCGGATTGGCTGTCCCAGGATATAGCGGATGGCAGCCTGGCCAAGGAATTGCCAGATTGGTTGGCGGAAGATTCCCTGGTCTCTGGGAGCGATCTGAGTGCGACGGTCACCGATCATGAGATGATCATTCCGGATGTTGATCGCGGCACTGGTGACCTGAGCCAGGTTGTGCTCCCGGAAACGCCCATTGACTCTTTGGATGAAATAGTTGAAGACGAAGATGTCAGTGAAGATTTGAGCTGGCTAGATGCAATGTCACCCGTCGACGAACCGCCGACGCTGAGTTGGGCGGATAGCGGCGTAACGCCGGTGCCGACTGAAGAGCCCCCCACGCCGCCGGCGGCACAGCATGTGCCGGAGTTGCTGCCGGAGCCGGAACCGGCCGATGACGAAATGAGCCTTTTTGACAACTGGCAGGATGATACGGTGCGTATGAGCGCCGAAGAATTTGCTGCCCTGCAGAAGGCGGCTGGCGTTGGCGCTGAAGATGAATCTCCCTCCGATGCTGAGATCGCGATGGATTGGCTCGATGAACTGTCCGAAGCGCCAGAGATGGACATGGACGCGGAGCCAATGATGGCGCCCGAGACAGAGATCATGGCAAGTTCGGACCCCGAACTATCCATGGCGCCTGAGGACGAAGCCGAGGCGATGGATTGGCTCGAAGACCTCTCAGCCGAATTTGAGATCGATGCTGGCGTTACCGATCTGAGCGAAGTCAGCGATGATCTCGACCTGTTTGAGGAATCGCTGGAGCCGCCCAGCAGCGGCGAACTCACCTGGTTGGATGAACTCTCCCAGCCTGTTGTCGATGAAGAAACTGGCGAGACACTATTAGGGCCGGATGATGGTTCGGTGGCTGCTTCAGGTGAGACTGTGTCAGCCAAGGATCTGGACAGCGCCGAAGTCATGGCCTGGTTGGATGAGCTGGCTGAACTGCCCGAAAATGAAGAGCCAGGCACCGTTGTCGACGATGATCTGTTGCCTGATTTGTTGGGTTCTGCCGTTGAGTTGCCGGTTGCCGAGGTGGAAGTCACCCAGGAAGAAGATAGCGATGCGATGGCCTGGCTGGATCAGCTAGCGACGGAATTCGCCGACGAAGAAACGGGCGACACGGCCATGGCAACTGATATTGATGATCTGCTGGCGGAAACGCCGGAGCCTGAAGCCGATATTGTAGAAATGCAAATGGCGGCCCCCGAGCCACCGCAAGTGATTGTGGATGGTCAGGTCGTGCCCGATCTGGACATTGAGCCCACAGAAGACCCATTGTCCGAAGCGGATGCGATGGCCTGGCTCGAAGATTTGATTCAGGACGAAGTGGCTGTTGAGCCTGAGCTTGAGGAGACGGTTGCGCCGGCTGCTGAGACCGATTGGGCCGATGCCGAGGCCGTGGACGAAATTGAAGCGGAAGCGCCATATGAGGCGCCGCAAGTGATTGTCGACGGGCAGGTCGTGCCTGATCTGGACATCGAGCCGACGGAAGACCCGCTGTCGGAAGCGGACGCGATGGCCTGGCTCGAAGATCTGATTCAGGACGAAGTTGCCGTTGAAGCTGAGCCTGAGCTTGAGGAGACGGTTGCGCCGGCTGCTGAGACCGATTGGGCCGATGCCGGGGTCGTGGACGAAATTGAAGCGGAAGCGCCGTATGAGGCGCCGCAAGTGATTGTCGACGGGCAGGTCGTGCCTGATCTGGACATCGAGCCGACGGAAGACCCGCTGTCGGAAGCGGACGCGATGGCCTGGCTCGAAGATCTGATTCAGGACGAAGTTGCCGTTGAAGCTGAGCCTGAGCTTGAGGAGACGGTTGCGCCGGTTGCCGAGAGCGATTGGGCTGATGCCGGGATAGTCGATGAACTAGAGGCGGAAGCGCCGTATGAGGCGCCGCAAGTGATTGTCGATGGGCAGGTCGTGCCTGATTTGGACATCGAGCCGACGGAAGACCCGCTGTCTGAAGCGGATGCGATGGCCTGGCTGGATGAGTTCATCTCTGAGGTGGACCAGGCGCCGCAGGACGAGGCGATTCCAGATGGCGGTGTTATGGAAGTGGAGATGGTGACGGCGGTTTCTACACCGCTGGAGCCGGACCGGCCGGAAACCGCCGAACCTGAAGCCGAAGTTGAAGATGATGGCCTGGCCGCCCTGGCTTTCCTGGAAGAGCTGGCCCTCACCGGGGATATAGCGCTGGATAGCGCTGAACCGGCCGTGGAGACACCCGCCATCGAACCGGCTGTCAATATCTTTGAAGATGATGAGCCAATCATCACGCGGGCGCTGCCGACCGAACCGGAAATGTCGCTGGAAGATCTGGCCGACGAGATTCCCGAGGACCCGGACGAGGCGATGGATTGGATCCGCAGCATGGCGGAGGAAGAGCCCGAAGCCGCCGAAGACGAGATGGACATGAGCTGGCTGGATGCTTTTGCCGATGAAACGGATGAAGCGGAGGCTGTGGCTGATCTGTCGCTCTTCCCGGACGATGAGGTTGAGTCCGCGGCGCCTGAGCAGTTTGAGAGCCCGGTGATGGCTGAGTCCGACTCACCTTTTGGCAGTCTGGACCTGGACAATATGCCCATCGAGGATCTGTTTGACCTCCCCGATGGCGATCTGCCGGACGACATTGCCGCTCAGATGACCCAATTGGGCACGACGGGCGCCCTGTCTGATGATATTCTGGCCGACGACGATGAAGAACCCATTTTTGGCTCTGCAACGCCCGTAGATGAGCGTGAAGCTGTTGATCTTGAGGACCTCTTTGGCGATGAAGCCCTGCCGGCGGATCTGTTCGGCGCTGCCGACGATGCGGCATTGGACGAGGCACCCGCTGACGAAGATTCTGATCCTTTTGCTCAGGATTCAGGTCTGGATCTCTTCGGTGTGGCAGATAGTGACGATGATGAACCGCTGGCTGAGTTGTTTGCTGAGTCTGAAACTGAACCAGTTGAAGATCTGTTTGGCGATGAGATTGTGGCCGAAGATCTTTTTGCGGACTTAATCGAGCCAGACGACGATGTTGAAGCTGAGCCGGCCGCAGAGTTGGCAGAGATCTTGCCCGAAGACAGCCTGGTGGACGATTTGTTCGCCGATGTCAGCGAGGAAGATGAAGTGACCACGCCCGAGCCTGAGGTCGCCGAGGCGCCGGCTGAGAGTCTGGCCATGGAAGTGACCGACTTGTTTGCCGAGGACGCGGCTGAAGACCTTTTCGCTGAACTCGAGTCGGAAAGCGACGATGTGATGGCTGACCTGTTCGGTGACGATGACGACATGGCAGCTGTGGATCTTGAGGATCTCCTGGCCGAGGAGGCTGATGCCGATAGCGCAGCCATGGAGCCGGACGTGCTGGAGACGGCGACCGAAGATGCCCCGGAACCGGAGCTGCGCCAGCCGATTGCGATCGCGGATCTGCCGGCGGCTGCTGAACCGGCCGGTGATACGGAGCCGGATATGGCCACGGCCGAACCAGTATCTGAAGTTGAGGCGGACACGCCGCTTGCCGAAGAGCCTGCCGCTCTGCCAGACACGGGGCCATTCCCTGAGCCCGATCTCATGAATTCGCAGGTTCAGGGTACATTGCCCGACTGGTTGATCGACGATGATGACGCGGCGCCAGACAGCATTGGCTGGATGGAAGCAATCGGCGATTCCAGTGTGACCGATTGGTTGACAGCGGAAGAGGAAAGCCTGAGCAGCACCTTCGAGGTTGTTGACACCGATTCCCTGGCCGTGCCGGGTACCGGGCCGCTGGATGAGCGCAAATTGCCGCGTGGTGACACAGGGCCTTTGGATGCCAGCCGGGTCACCCGCGCACCCACGGAACCATTGCCGGAACCAGAACCAGTGGCGCCGCCGGTTGTGGCGACACCGCCCGCCGATATGGACATGGATCGCTTGCAAGCAGCGCGCGCCGCGGTCCGATCGGCCTCATTTGATGAGGCAGTGACTGGCTACAATGAGTTGCTGCAACGAGGGGTTGGTCTGGATGTGTTGATTGGCGATTTGCGCAATCTGCAGCAGACTCAACCCAATGCCCTGCTGGTGCGTCTGCTCGGCGATGTCTACATGCGCGACGGCCAGCTCCAGAACGCTTTGGATAGCTATCGCCAAGCACTCGATTTGATGTAAAATAGGCTCCCCTGCCGTTGCAGGGCGACCATGTGAGTTTACAACCGAGGCAGCACCCAATTGGGGCTGCCTCTTTTTTTGCCTATATTTGGGAGAGATTATTATGGAAAAGACATTAATCCTGGTTAAGCCTGATGGCGTGCAGCGTGGCCTGGCCGGCGAGATCATCAGCCGTTTTGAGCGGCGTGGTCTCAAGATGGTCGGCATGAAGTTTATGCTGATGTCCCGCGAACTGGCTGAGACGCATTATGGCGTGCATCGGGAACGGCCTTTCTTTGAGAGCCTGGTTTCCTACATCATTTCCGGACCGATTGTGGCCATGGTTTGGGAAGGCAAAGACGCCATTGCGGCGGCCCGCTCCACGATGGGGGCGACCAATCCGGTGGCGGCGGCGCCTGGCACCATCCGCGGTGATTTTGGCATGGAAATTGGCCGTAACCTGGTGCATGGTTCCGACAGCCCGGAGAATGGGGAGAAGGAAGTCGCCCTGTTTTTCAAGGCTGAGGAACTGGTAAGCTGGGGGCGTGACGCGGATAGCTGGATTAAGGAATAATCCGGCCGGTTTCCCTCTAAATAAGAACGGACTCCATTTGGAGTCCGTTTTGTTTTCCTGGTTAAGTTGGGCCTACTGCATGCGCAGGACGATATGGCCCTGGTTCCACAACTCTTCGAGTTTGTAATAATCGCGCTGTTCTGGGTCAAACAGGTGCACAACAACATCGCCAAAATCGACCAGGACCCAGCCATATTCAGCCTGGCCTTCAATACCCCACGGTTGTTGATCCGCTTTCTTTTTGGCTTCTTCGGTGACGCTTTCGGCCAGCGCCTGGAGTTGGCGCCGGTTATCCCCGTTGCAGATGAGAAAATAGTCGGTAAAAACGGCCTGGTCGCTAATATCCATCAACAGGATATCGGACCCTTTCTTCTCCAGAAGGGTGTCCACGAGAAAGTGGGCAAATTCAAGTCCTTCCACATAACCTCCAGCTATAGAACAATAATACCCCTGAAAGGACGATCAAGTGTAGCATGGGCAGAAACGGTTGCCAATCACCAAATTGTGGCGCGGGACTGAGGGGTACGCCAACCCGACGGGTTGCCGGACCCGTCGGGTTGGTTAACCCGTCGGGTTCGCCTACCCCTCAATCTGGCGAGGTGATGGTCGGTTCGTTCTTATGGGGATTTCGCGGTAAGATCAGGCGATGGGGTGGCTGAAGCAATCCGACACACAGGGGTCCAGCTGGACCGTTTCTGAACTGACCGCTTATATTCGGGAGCTTTTTGATATCGATTTCCGCCTGCGCGAGGTTGAGATTCAGGGAGAGATTTCCAACTTTAGCCGGGCGCGGTCGGGGCATCTTTATTTCACATTAAAAGATGAAGGGGCGCAGCTAAAATGCGTTATGTGGCGCAGTGCGGCGGACCGGCTGCGTTTTGACCCCGGCGATGGCGATGCCGTGGTGGCCCGGGGGCGGATTGGCGTTTATGAGGCGAGCGGTGTCTATCAGCTTTATGCCGATGGGATGGAACCGGCCGGTCGCGGCAACCTAGCCCTGGAGTTTGAACGGCTCAAAGCCCAGCTTGATTCTGAAGGGCTGTTCGACCCGGACCACAAACAGCCCATCCCCGCGCTGCCCCAAAAGATTGGTATCGTCACATCGGCGGATGCTGCCGCCCTCCAAGATATCCTGAATGTCTTGCGGCGGCGCTACCCGCTGGTTGCCGTTCTCATCGCCCCAACCCTGGTTCAGGGTGCGACGGCCCCGCCTCAGATTGTGCGCGCCTTGCAATGGCTGGATGGGCGCAACGACATCGACACAATCATTGTAGCCCGAGGCGGTGGTTCAATTGAAGATCTGTGGGCCTTTAATGATGAGCGGGTGGCACGCGCAATATTTGCCGCCCAGCACCCCATCATCAGTGGGGTGGGGCATGAAATTGATTTTACGATTGCCGACTTTGTGGCAGATCTGCGGGCCCCCACGCCCTCAGCCGCGGCTGAGCTGGCCGTGCCGGATATCGCCGAAATAAAGGCGGCCGTCGCCGGGACAGGCCAATTATTGGATCAGCTTATGCTGGGCCAACTGCAGGAATGCCGGCGGGCGCTGCAGATTGAAGCGCAGCGGCTGCATCATTTGCGGCCGCAAAATCGGATCGATAGTTGGCGCCAACTGTTGGATGGTCAGCTTTTGCGTCTGGATAATGCCATGAACAATCAGCTGGCCGCCGCCCGCCACCAACTGGCACTGCTACAGACCGAACTCCGGGCGGTCAGCCCCCAGGCGACACTGGATCGAGGCTTTGCCATCATCCAGGCTGCTGATGGCACGGTTATTCGCTCAGTTGCCCAGGTGCAACCGGGTCAACCGTTGAACGTACAGGTGGCCGATGGACGCTTTGGCGCCAGTGTGGCCGCAGAGGAAACAATTGATGAGTGAGCAAACGCAAGATCTGGCCGCAATGAGTTTTGAAGAAGCTCTGGCTGCTCTACAGGAGACAGTTGCTCAGTTGGAAGCAGGTGAGCAGGATCTGGAATCGGCCCTGGCCCTCTATGAGAAGGGGCAGGCGCTGGTACGGTTGTGCCAGGAGAAGCTCGAGACAGCCACGCTGCGCATCGAACAGCTCACCGAAGATGGTGAGATCATTTCTAGATAGGTGAAACGCTTTGTTTAAGAATTTACGTGAGAGCCTGCGCCGGACAAGGCGCTCGGTTTTTGGCCAAATTGTTAATGTACTGGGCACAGGCGAGATCGATGACGAAACCTGGGAAGACCTGGAAGCGCTGCTGCTTCAGGCCGATATGGGGGTGCCCACAACCCTGGCTCTGATCGAGGCGATGCAGACCCGGGTGCGCGAGGAAGGTATTTATCGGGCTGATGAACTGCTCAGCACCATGAAGCAGGCTATGCTGGAATTGCTCGTTGATCCGCCCGAATTTGCCCTGGAGCGGCCGCGCCAACTCACAGTTGTCCTGGTTGTGGGTGTGAACGGTGCTGGAAAAACGACCAGCATCGGCAAGTTGGCCCGTTATTATAGACAGAAGGGGCGCAACGTTATGATGGCTGCCGGCGACACGTTCCGGGCAGCCGCCATTGACCAGTTACGTGTTTGGAGTGAACGGGCTGATGTGCCCATTGTGGCCGGCCAGCCTGGTGGTGATGCGGCGGCGACGATTTATGATGGTATTCGCGCCGCCCGGGCGCGCGGTGCTGATTTGTTGCTGGCTGACACGGCCGGGCGCTTGCACACCAAGTTCAACCTGATGCAGGAAATTGAGAAGGTGCGCGCTGTCTGTGCCCGTAGTGTCCACGACGCGCCCCATGAAGTGTTGTTGGTGATTGATGCCCCAACGGGCCAGAATGCCCTGGTTCAGGCCGCCAAATTCAAGGAATCCATCGGCGTGACCGGCGTCATCCTTACCAAATTGGATGGCACCGCTAAAGGCGGGATGGTCTTCCCGATCTATCGCGAGTTGGGCCTGCCTGTCCGTTTCGTCGGCACCGGCGAAGGGATCGACGACATTGCCCCATTTGACAAAGAAGCCTTTGTGGAAGGTTTGTTCAGCAGTGATGGCAGCTAAATCTGCCAGATCGCTTTGAGATCAATCATTTGCTTTAATTCAGTTATCAGGAACCAAATTCAGATGAGCCTACAAGATATTGTTGCCGAATTAGCTGCCATTCAGGAAACCGTTGACATTCTGCGGAGGCGGCTTTGACTTACCTACAAAGAATCTAAAGATCGCCCAGCTGGAAGAATATGCCAGACGGCCAGATTTCTGGGACGATCCTGGTTCAGCCCAGAAAACGATGCAGGAGCTGACCCGGCTGCGCAGCGAGGCTGGCGAATGGGATGTTGTCCGTCGTCGTATTGAGGACGCTCTGGAGTTAGCGGAGCTGGCGGACGAGGATCTGGAGCCAGAACTGACTACAGAACTCACCGTCTTAAAGACGATGGTCGACAAAATGGAGTTTCGGGCTCTGTTTAGTGGCGAATACGATGATCGCCAGGCGATTCTGGCGATTCACGCTGGAGCCGGCGGTACAGAAGCCCAGGATTGGGCGGCGATGCTGCAACGGATGTTCCTGCGCTGGGCCGAGAGCCACGGTTACAAGGTTGAAATCATCGACGAGAGTGCCGGCGATGAAGCGGGCATCAAGAGTATGACCGCTGCGATTCGGGGTGATTACGCTTACGGCTGGCTTCTGAGCGAGCGCGGCGTACACCGCCTGGTGCGAATTTCGCCCTACGATGCATCCTCGCGCCGGCACACCTCTTTTGCCAAGGTTGAGGTCTGGCCGGATGTCGCTGAAGAGATTGAAATCGACATTGACGAGAAAGATATCGAGATCCAGCGATTCAAAGCCAGCGGCGCCGGGGGGCAGCATGTGCAAAAGAATGAGACAGCAGTACGGATCAAGCATCATCCGTCCGGAATCGTGGTATCATGTCAAAACCAGCGTTCACTGACCCAAAATATTGATGCAGCAATGAAAATCCTGAAGGCGCAGCTCTTTGACCTTGAACAGCGCCGCCAGGAAGCGGAATTATCCCAATTAAAAGGGGAGGATGTTGATGCCGGCTGGGGGAGCCAGATACGCTCCTATGTGCTGCATCCGTACAAAATGGTGAAGGACCATCGGACTTCACAGGAAACAGGTAATCCCCAGGCGGTGTTGGATGGCGCCCTGGATCCATTCATGGAAGCGTATTTGCGGCATCGGCTGGATCAGACACAACCAGAAACATAGGTGATGGACTGGAAGCATCGGTCAGGGAGCAGATTTTTCCCTGGTGTGGGCTTGTGGTGATTTTCCTTAAGGTTTACATAGGAGAACAGAATGAGTAAAAGTAAAGGTGGTGGTCGCGTGCAGCGGCCAACGGCTGTCAAGTCACGCGGCCGCATCAACCGGACAATGGAACCTTCAGGACGTAAGGTCAGATCCAGTTTGCAGACGGCGCGCAATAAGGCCCGTGAGTCGGCCAATGAACGCGCCGTGCGGGCAGCCAAAGCTGGTCGGGTAGCGCCAAACATTGCGCGCCGGCCGGCAGCCCAACCGGCGCCGCGCCAGACCAATGATTTCCGCCGTATCCAGAATGCCCGGCGTCAGCAACAGGTGTTGAACCGTCAGCAGCGGCGGGTGGCGGCTGTGGGCGGGGCGGCGGCCGCAGGCGCTGTCGTGGCGTCACAAGCGGGGCAGGTGGCCCGGCCGCGGCGGCGGCAGGTCAATACCGGTGCAGCAGGTGGTAACCTCACACCTGAACTGCAGCAGGCCATGAGCAGCGTGCAATCGCAATATGCCCAGCTTGAGGCAGAAGCGCAATTGAGCGAGGTTTACGAAGATATTGGCCGGATGGATGCCCAGTTGACCGAACTGTCACTGGAACTGGATGAGTTGGAAAGCCGTGGGTATGTTCATGGCGCCAGCATCGATGACCGGATTGAACTATTTAGCCAGAAGTGGGAAGCGCTGCAGCCGAAGCTGGAAGAAGAGCTGAAGCGCCAGGTTGCCCTCCTGGATACCGGTCTGGATGACGTGGAAAACAAAGTCAACGCGATGCAAGGCCGGCCTTCGCAAGGCACCATCCAGGCAGCCCAAACGGCAGCGGCCGGTTTTGATAGCCGGGTGAATGCAGCTGAGCGCAGCATTGCCGGTCTCTATGAAGAAGTGAAGTCACAGCTCTACCAGATCAGCTATGAACTGCGCCAGATCGACTGGATGCTGGACCATCTCGAGACGGCCACCGATATTTCTCTGTATGAGGCGGAAGGACCGTTGGCTGCCGTCGAAGCTGAATGGCAACAGGATGGTGAGGAAGGGCCGGATGGCATTCTGTATCTGACGGACCAGCGCATGCTCTTTGAACAGCGTGAAGAGGTTGTGACCAAGAAGCTGTTCGGCATCATCAAGACAGATTCGGAGATGATTCAGGGGCTACTCTGGGATGTCGATACCGAGGATATTGAGGAGATCAAGCATGCTCGGGAAGGTGGTTTCCTGGGCATGGGCAAAGATGAGATCATCGAATTTGTCTTCTCGGCGGATGCCTCAATTTCCCGGGCTCGCTTCAAGCTTGAAGGGCAGAAAGCGGAGGATTGGGTAAAACTGATCAGGCGCGTTATGTCCGGGGAAATCGACCAGGATCGAGCGGATGATTATGTTGAGGAGCTGGAAGAAGCTGTGGCGGTTAACGCGGCGTTCCCGGAAAGCTGCCCCAACTGCCGGGGCCCGCTTGAGGCGCCGCCCCGGGGTGTGGCCAGCATTCAGTGCCCGTACTGCGATGCCACGATCACGCCGATCAAGGACGAAGAGTAGGTTTTTTGGGGTCTGGCGCGGACTGAGATGGTCTGGCGCCAGACCTTTTTTTGCCAGTTAGCCTCTCTTATTTTCCTGTTAGATTTCTTGACAGTTTGCTGGCTGTCTATATAATTCACCTATTGAGGCGGTGAAAAAGGTACCATAAGTAACCACCATTTTTGAGGAGCGTTAGCCATAGGGCTAAACGCTCTTTTTGCGCGTTATAAGTAAACTGCCTCAATGAACGTGAAGTGGCCCGGCTTCGCATGTGAGCAAACCTTCACAAAATGTATTCTGTGGACTTTGGCCAAGTCAAAGCTGGTAGGGGGCGTGCTTTCCAATCTTTAGCCAGCCTGCGCACAGACAGATTTCCATTTTAACCCTTGATCTAGGGAGGTCGACCTACGTGGAAACGACAGATTTCCGTTCACTTCGTATTAGTTTGGCGTCACCGGAGCATATTCGCTCATGGTCCTATGGTGAAGTCACCAAGCCTGAAACTATCAACTACCGCCGCCTGCGCCCGGAAAAGGATGGCCTTTTCTGTGAAGCCATTTTTGGGCCGACGCGAGATTGGCAATGCTACTGCGGCAAATACAAAAATATTCGCTATCGCGGCATTATTTGTGACAAATGCGGCGTTGAGGTGACGCGCTCTTCGGTCCGGCGTGAGCGGCTGGGCCACATTGAGCTGGCGGCGCCGGTAGCCCACATCTGGTATACCCGTCGGGTGCCCAGCTATCTGGGTTTGTTGCTGAATATTTCCCGCCGTAACCTGGACCGGGTGCTCTACTTCGCCCAATATGTGGTGACCCATGTTGATACTGAGGCGCGTGAACGGGCCCTCAAGCGACTGGAGAAAGAGCTGGCCGATGCTGAGGCCAATATTGAAGAGTCCATTCAGTCTGATATCGGTGACGACACCGGTGAGGCGCAAGGACGGCTGGCTGAGCTGCAGGAAGAGCTGGACACCCTGAACGAGCGTTTTGATGAAGAGCTGCAGCAGATGATCGATGAGATCGTCGGCGAAGCCAAGGTGATGGAGCAGACCCTCACCAACCTTCAGGGCAAGAAAGCGACCGAGGATTATGTCCTGGGTGACTCGATTGTGGTTGAGATGGATCAGAAGGTGGGCAAGGCGCACCTGGTGATGGTCCAGGAAGTCACGACTGAGCGCATTGAGAAAGCGCAGACGGCCAGCGAGATTGATCGCCAGGCTGAGTATGGTGCGTTGCAGCGGGAAATCAACGAGCTGCAGGATGAGATTGGCCGCGTGGGCCAGGAACATCGTGACCAGGTTGGTGGCCGGTTGTCCCGCTTGCGTCAGCAAGCCCAGATGCACCGGGAGCAGCTGGAAGCGCTCCATCAGATGCAGTTCCTCAACGAAAATGAATACCGGGATCTGAAGAGCAAATACGGCAACGTATTCCGCGCCAATATGGGCGCGGAGGCCTTTTACGAGATCCTGAAGAGTATGGACCTGGACAAGCTTTCCCGCGATTTGTGGCGGGAAGTGCGCACGACCCGTTCCAAACAGGCAGCCAAACGGGCCACCAAACGGCTGCAGGTTGTGGAAGCGCTGCGCAAGAGCAATAACCGGCCGGAATGGATGATCCTCACCACCCTACCGGTTATCCCGCCAGATCTGCGCCCGATGGTTCAGCTCGACGGTGGCCGTTTTGCCACCTCTGACCTGAATGACCTTTATCGGCGTGTCATCAACCGGAACAACCGCCTCAAGCGGTTGCTGGAACTGGGTGCGCCCGATGTTATCGTCCGCAACGAAAAGCGTATGCTTCAGGAAGCGGTTGATAGTCTGATCGACAACAGCCAGCGCGGTAAAGCGCTGAGCCGCCGCGGCCGCCGTGAGCTCAAGTCGCTCTCTGACATGCTCAAGGGTAAGAAGGGGCGTTTCCGCCGCAACCTGCTCGGTAAGCGTGTGGACTACAGCGGTCGTTCCGTGATCGTGGTTGGTCCCAAGCTGAAGATGGGGCAGTGTGGTTTGCCCAAGACGATGGCGCTGGAACTGTTCCGCCCGTTTGTCATCAGCAAGTTGATCCATTACGGCTACGCCAGCAACGTCAAAGGCGCCCGGCGTGTGATCGAGCGGCAGCCACCGGAAGTGTGGGAAGTCCTGGAAGAAGTCATTCAGGGCCGGCCGATTCTTCTGAATCGTGCGCCTACGCTGCATCGCCTCGGTATCCAGGCGTTTATGCCCATTCTGGTGGAAGGTAAGGCGATCCAGCTTCATCCGCTGGCTTGCGCCGCCTTCAACGCGGACTTTGACGGCGACCAGATGGCGGTCCATGTGCCGCTGTCCGAGAAAGCTGTGCAAGAAGCGCTGGACAAGATGCTGGCGACCAACAACCTGCTCAAGCCGTCTGACGGTCAGCCGATCGTGGGCCCGTCCAAGGACATGGTCCTGGGCATCTACTATCTGACCATGATGATCGACGGCCGCCCGGGCGAGGGCATGACCTTCGGCACAATGGACGAAGTCGTGATGGCTTATCAGCTCGGCTACGTCGACATTCACGCCAAGATCAAGTTATACACAGAGACCTACTGTGATGATGACGGTCGCTACTATCGTGACGACAAGCCTAAGGTGCGGATGATCGAAACATCGCCGGGCCGGGTTATCTTCAACATGCAGCTGCCCGAGCGGATGCGGTTTGTGAACCGTCTTCTGGACAAGGGTGATGTGAACGCTGTGGTTGACCAGACCTACCGTCGCGTTGGCCGCGAGCGTACGACCGAGATGGTTGACGCCATCAAGGATGCTGGCTTCAAGTTTGCCACCCGTTCTGGTACGACCATCGCGGTGGCCGACCTGACCGTGCCGGAAGCGCGCCAGGAGATCCTGGACGAGGCGCAGAAGCGCGTGGACCAGATCGACCGGCAGTATCGCCGTGGTCTGTTGACCGAGGAAGAGCAATATCAGCGCACCGTCGACATCTGGAACGAAGCGAAGGATAGCGTCGAGGTTGCGGTTAAGAGCTCGATGGACAAGAGCGGCCCGATCGCCGTGATGGCGCTGTCCGGCTCAACCAAGGGTGGCTTTGGCCCGATTACCCAGTTGGCTGGTATGCGTGGTCTGATGGCGGACCCGCAAGGTCGTATCATCGAGGTTCCGATTAAATCAAACTTCCGGCAGGGTTTGACCGCGCTGGAATATTTCATCTCAACGCATGGTTCGCGGAAGGGTCTGGCTGACACCGCGCTGCGTACGGCCGACGCTGGTTACCTGACCCGCCGTCTGGTCGACGTGGCCCAGGATGTTATCGTGACCGCTTATGATTGCGGCACCCGCAAGGGTATCTGGGTCGAGCGCAAGGACAATTTCGGCAAGCAGACATTGGCTGACCGCATCTTTGGTCGCTACGCCGCTGAGGCCGTGGTGGACCCGGAGACGGGTGAGATTGTCATCGACGTCAACGAGTTGATTACGGAAGAGCTGTCGTTGGCAATTGACGCCACGGGTGTGGAGAAGGTGTATGTCTTCTCGCCGATGACCTGCGAAATGCGCCGGGGCATCTGCGCCAAATGTTATGGCATTGCCCTTGGGTTGGGTGAACCGGTGAATATGGGTACGGCGGTTGGTATTATCGCGGCCCAGTCCATTGGTGAGCCGGGTACGCAGCTGACGCTCCGTACGTTCCACACCGGTGGTACGGCATCGGCCGGTGGTGACATCACCCAGGGTCTTCCCCGTGTAGAAGAGCTCTTTGAGGCCCGGCAGAAGCCGCGTGGTGAAGCCGTCATCACGGAAATCGGTGGACGCGTTGAGGTCCGCATCATTGATGGTGTTCGTCATGTCTTCGTGACATCGCAAGAGATGATGGAAGATGTCTACGACATTCCGGATGGTTGGGAGATCGTACCCAAGAATCGGGATGAGATTGAGGCTGGTAGCATCATCGCTCAGAAAGACGAGGATGTGATTACGGCGCGGAACAGTGGTCGCTTCGCCCGGAACAAAAATACGGGGATCAAGGTCACCTGGGAAAGCATTGACGAGCGGGATTATGAGATTCCGGCCGGTATGCGTCTCCTGATCGACGATGGTGACACCATCCACGCTGGCGACCGTCTGACGGAAGGTTCCAAGAACCCGCACCGCATCCTGGAAATCCAGGGTCGGGACGCGGTGACCCAATATCTGCTTGGCGAAGTGCAACAGGTGTATCGTCCGCAGGGTCAGAACATCAATGACAAGCATTTTGAGGTCATCATCCGCAAGATGTTGAGCAAGGTGTTGGTGACCGCTTCTGGCGACACCGAGATGCTGCCGGGTGACCTGGTTGAAGCCACTGAGTTCCTGGCCCTCAACGAAGAGGTTGTCGAGGAAGGTGGTGAGCCGGCTCAGGCTGAACCGGTGCTGCTGGGTATCACGAAGGCGTCGTTGAGCACGGATAGCTTCCTCTCGGCCAGCTCGTTCCAGCACACCATTAAGGTGTTGGCCGGCGCGGCTATCGCCGGTAAGGAAGATACCTTGCAGGGTCTGAAGGAAAACGTCATCATCGGTAAGCTGATTCCGGCCGGTAGCGGCTTTGATACTGGCGAACCCGATGATAGTGATGAAATCCTGGCCGCCGTTGAGCAGGGCGATATCGACCTGATGTCCACCCTGATTGACGACGATACCAGTGACGAAATCCTGGCGGCGTTGACCGAGGCTCAGGCCAAGGCCAAGCTGGAACCGCCAGTCGCCATGGATGACGACCTGGTGGACGAAGAGTAAGCTCTGAGTTTTCTGGATTAAATTAGGAGAAGGGCACCTCAGCCGAGGTGCCCTTTTTTGTTGTCTAGTGCTCGCGGCGGAGCAGATTAGCGGTCAGCGCTTCCAGGGCCTGGCCGGCGTCACCGGCCGGTGACGCCGCTGCAAAATGCTCCAGGGCACTGCTGGTCAGCTCAGTCGCCTTCGCTTCGGCAAACTCGCGGGCGCCGATCTCGTCGAGCAGGCGAATAGCCTCGCTGACGAACTGCCCATCGTGACTATCAGCGGGCGCCTCATACAGATCGCGCAGGGCGCTGCTCTCGGCGATGCCAAAGAGCACGGGCAGTGTCTTTTTACGCGTCTCAATGTCGGTAGCGGCCGATTTGCCGATGACGGCTTCTTCCCCCCAGATGCCCAGAATATCGTCGATTACCTGGAAGGCGAGGCCCAGCTTCAGGCCAAACTGCTGATAATGTCGGATTGTCTTCTCGTCCTGCCCGGCGATGATCGCGCCCAGCTCAGTACATAACGCCAGAAGCGCAGCAGTCTTGCCGTTAATCATGCGGAGGTACTCGTCGACTACAACGGCAGCTCGCCCTTCAAAATCCATGTCCAGATGCTGGCCAATGGTCAGATCCAGGCAGGTTTCGTCCAGGCGACGGATGGCCTGGACGACGGCGGCGGCGGGCACGCCCCGGTCAAAGAGGCGGGCCATGGCCAGGTGAGCGGCGGCAAACATCGCGTCGCCCGCATTGATCGCCTGGGGCGAGCCCCAGATTGTCCAGACGGTGGGCCGGCCGCGGCGGGTGGGGCTGGCGTCCTGAATATCGTCGTGGATCAGGGTGAAGTTATGCAGG
This sequence comes from Ardenticatenales bacterium, assembly GCA_020634575.1. The sequence continues at coordinate 42,984 of JACKBM010000055.1, forward strand.
ATCTCGATGGCGGCACCGGCCGGTACGGCCTGCTGCCAATCACCACCGGCAGCAGCGCAGGCGAGGAGGCAGAGAACCGGCCGGATACGCTTACCGCCGTTGCCGGCCAGGGGCGCAAACTGTTCGTCAACCCAGCCCATGTGATAATGGATCATGCCGTAAAACGGCTTGATGCCGGGCTGTTTTTCAGCCAGCACGGCCTGCATCTCAGCTTCAATCGCCGCAATAAGGGGCGCTGCCTGACGGGTATATGCGTCACTCATGAAATTACCTAGAATTCATTGTGTAAAGGGGTTTCAGCCAGGGCGGACAGGTCGCCGGCGCCGGCACAAAGCATGGCCACACGCAGTTCGGCTGTTACGCTTTCGGCCAGTTCAATGACACCGTCCACGCCGCCGGCATCTGCCGCCCGCAAGAAGTCGCCGGCAATGCCGACCAGGTTGGCGCCCAGGGCAATACATTTGGCCACATCGATCCCATTGCGGATACCGCCGCTGGCAAAGACCGGCAGATGGGGGGCCGCTTCCCGGCAGTAGCGCAAAGAGACGGCCGTAGGAATGCCCCAATCGACAAAAGCACCCGCGACCCGGGCGTGTTTGGCCGTTGGGGCGCGGTACATTTCCACCTGGCTCCAGGAGGTGCCGCCGGCGCCGGCTACATCCAGCGCTGCCACGCCGGCCGATAAAAGCTGTTGGGCCGCCTCACGGGAAAAGCCCCAGCCCACTTCCTTGGCGATAACAGGTACCGGCAACTGGCGGCAGATCTGCTCGATTTTGCCCAGCAAGCCAGCAAAATTACCATCCCCTTCCGGCTGGACCGCCTCCTGCAAAACGTTCAGATGCAGGATAAGCGCATCCGCCTCCACCATATCGACGGCGCGCTGACAGTGGGAAAGGCCGTAGCCGTAATTGAGCTGCACGGCGCCCACATTGGCAAAGAGCAGGATGTCCGGGGCCACGCGGCGCACCTGGTAAGAGCGGGCCAGCGACTCATCTTCGAGGGCAGCTCGCTGCGAGCCCAGGCCCATGGCCAGGCCGGCCGCCTGAGCCGCTTCGGCCAGGGTTAGATTGATTTGCTCGGCTGCTTCAGTGCCGCCGGTCATGGAGGAAATGAGCAGAGGCTGCGGGATCGTTTTGCCGAACAGGGTGCAGCTCGTGTCGACGGCCGCCAGGTCCAGCTCGGGCAGGGCCTGATGCATGAAGAAATAGCGCTCCAGGCCGGTGGTTAACTGGCGGAAGTAGACATCCTCTTCCAGGTTAATGCGGATATGGTCCGCCTTGCGCCGTTCATGAATCTGCCCATCTGGCGGATTCAAGCTCTCGTCTCCCATCAAATCTCCGTTTCTTGTCAGGTGATGTTACCGGCCGGTTCAGGGACTTGGCCATTTTCTACGATAACGCTACGAGTATACTATGCGGGGATACCTTTTACGAAAACTATCCTTTTATACGCGTCCGAATCGCGTTACAATGAGCCGGACATCATTGTAAGTTTAATTGTTACGGTTGGCTGTTAAGCTGTGACCTATAATGTGGCGTTTGCCCATTGTAAGGCAGCCGCCGGCACCCTCATCTGCTGGCAGGGCCGCCGCCTAATCCGAACCTTTTGAGCATTTTTCCAAGCATCAAGGAGCAATTATGCGTGTATTAATTACCGGAGCGGCCGGATTTCTGGGCTCGCACCTGAGTGACCGTTTCCTGGCCGAGGGGCACACAGTCATCGGCATGGATAACCTGATTACCGGCAGTATGGATAATATCGGCCATCTGATGGGCCATGACCGGTTCACATTCGTCAAACACAATGTCTACAATTACATTTATGTAGATGGGCCGTTGGATGCTGTGCTGCACTTTGCCTCGCCCGCCAGCCCGAACGATTATCTCGAACACCCCATTCCCACCATGAAAGTTGGTTCGATCGGCACGCTGAACACCCTGGGTCTCGCCAAAGCGAAAGGGGCCCGTTTTCTGCTGGCATCGACGTCTGAAGTGTATGGTGATCCTCAGGTTAACCCGCAGCCGGAAACCTACTGGGGCCATGTGAACCCGATTGGGCCGCGCGGCGTTTATGATGAGGCCAAGCGCTTCGCTGAAGCGATGACGATGGCCTATCATCGTTACCACGGCGTTGAGACCCGCATTGTCCGTATTTTCAACACTTACGGCCCGCGCATGCGTCTGCATGATGGCCGTGTGGTGCCCAATTTCATTTATCAGGCGCTCAATGGTGAACCACTAACGGTTTACATGGGTGGAAAGCAGACCCGCTCCTTCCAGTATTACTCTGATCTGGTCGATGGCGTTTACCGGCTGCTGCATTCGGATGAAACTGGCCCGGTGAATATTGGCAATCCTTCAGAAATTAGCATTTTGCAGTTTGCGGAAGCGGTCCTGGCTGCCACGGGCAGCGACTCCAAGATCGTCTATGTTGAGCCTGAAGATGATCGGATCACCGATGATCCCAAGGTGCGCCGGCCGGATATCACCAAGGCCAAGAGCATCCTCAGCTGGGAGCCAAAAGTTGACCTGGCGACCGGTCTGGCTGAGACGGTCGCCTATTTCCGGGACAAGGTATAGCGTTTGTTTTTGAACCAGGTCCGGCAGCGAGCATTTTTCGTCGGGGCCGCCAGGGGTCAGCTTGTCTGGCCTATCCTGGCGGCCCTGGTTGCGTTCTTGCTGGCCTGGCTGCCACCGCTCTGGGGTGGTCTGCTTCTGGCGACATTGGCGGTGGTATTGCTGGTTATGATCCGGCCAGAAGCCGGCCTATTGCTAATGTTGCTGGCCGGCCCGCTGGGGGCTGTGGAGAGCGCGTTTCTGGGTAACAGTCCGCTTGATAGTGGGCAGTTCTTCTTTCTGCTGACAGTGGCGGCCTGGACCGGCCGGTCCCTGGCCCGCAAGCGCCTCGTCATTCACCAAACCCCCCTCAACCTGCCGTTCGCCCTCTTCATTGGTGTGGGTTTCCTCAGTTTGCTTTGGGCGCCATCGCGCTTGCTGGCCGTCCTGGAATTGAGCAAATGGCTGGAGATCTGGCTCCTGATGCAGATCGTGCTGGATCTGGGCAAGGGGGATGGCTCAGGCTCGCGACGCTGGATCTGGTGGGTGACCGGCTTTCTGCTCATTGCCGGGCTAAGCCAGGCGCTCTGGGGCATCTGGCAATTTGGTTTGCAGGGGGATGGGCCGGAGCATTTTGCCATCCTGGGTGGCCGCTTCTATCGGGCCTACGGCAGTTATCAGCAGCCCAATCCGTTCGGCGGCTTTATGCACCTGAATGCCGGCCTGGCGTTAGGGGCTCTATTGGGTCTACTGGGTCTTTGTGGTCGTGCGCATTTTGCCTGGGTTGGCGAAGCCTGGCGTGAGCCGGGCAGGAATTTCCGGCGGCTTGGGAAACGGATCCAGTTGCCAGAACTGGTGCGCTCGCTGCGGCGCTGTGTGAACGAGCAGGGCTGGCTGCTGCTGATTCTGGGTGGCACGCTGTTTCTGCTGGTGGCAGGGCTGGTGGTTTCCTGGAGCCGCGGAGCCTGGCTGGGCTGGGCCGCGGGGCTGGCTGTATTGGTCCTGCTGCTGCCCCGGCGCAGTTGGCAGGGTATTGCCCTGTTTGGTCTGGCCGGGGTAGGGTTGCTGCTTATCTGGCAAGCTGGCCTGATTCCGCCCTCGCTGGCGGCCCGGCTGACCAGTTGGACGGCAGATTTCCAGCTGGGCGATGTGCGCGGGGTGGATATCAATGATGCCAATTTTGCCGTCCTGGAGCGGCTGGCGCATTGGCAGGCCGCCATCGACATGGCCCGGTACAATTTCTGGTTTGGTGTGGGTTTTGGCAACTATGGACCGGCCTATGCTGAGTTTGCCTTGCTGAACTGGGTCAATCCCTTAGGACATGCCCATAATTACTACCTGAATCTGCTGGCAGAGGTTGGCATGACAGGCTTTATCGCGTATGCTTTCCTGTGGCTGACCGTTGCCTATCAAACGGTCAGGCTTATACGCCGGTTGGACTGGCCGTATCGTGGTCTGGCGCTAGGTTTGATGGCTGCCTGGAGTTCCCTGGCGGTGCATCATTTGTTGGATAAGTTGTATGTCAATAACATCTATCTGCATCTGGGTGTCATGTTCGGGTTGCTGATGTTGCTGGCAGGCGAACAGAAACATGGGCATTATGATTCTTCGAGTCTCTGATATCGCGAGCCGCTTTGGGTTCAGACCCAAAGAGGTGGAGCGTTTCCTGAAATTTGCCGTGGTTGGTACCATCGGTTTTATTGTTGATTTTGGAACGTTGACAGTTTTGGTTGAGCTGTTTGGCCTGCCAACCTTGCTGGCCAATACTATCTCCTTTTCGGCGGCGGTAACCAGCAATTTTCTTTTTAATCGCTACTGGACTTACCCTGATTCCCGTTCCAAGCCGCTGCATTCTCAGCTCGGGCAATTTACTGCTGTCAACGTCCTGGGATTGGGCATCAACAGCCTGCTGTTGTTCCTGCTGGAAGCGCCCTTCAATAAGCTGCTTGAGTTCAGTCA
>JACKBM010000056.1 GCA_020634575.1 Ardenticatenales bacterium
CAAACCCTCTCCTAAGCAGTAATGGCGGCTTTGCGTTCGATGAATTGGACGATGGCGTTGATGGTTTTGAAGTTTTTCAGCGTGATCTCGCCCGGTTTGATCTTGATCCCATTTTCGCCCTCCAGGTGGCTGACGAGGCGGACGACGTCGAGCGAGCTCAGCAGGCCGCTCAACAGCAGATTGTCATCGGGCGCCAGGGCCACCGCGCCCTTGTCCTTGAGCAGGTTGTTGGTCAGGTAATCGGTCAATTGGCTAATGTCAGTCATAACTCTCCCTAATCAATCAGCAGCCTGTCGCAAGGCCGTTTCGCGTTCCTGGCGGGCCAGCTCTTTCAGGGCCCGCCGGTTAATTTTGCCGCTGCCAGTGCGCGGGAAACTGTCGCGCAGATGGATGGTCGCCGGCACGGCATAACTGGGCAGCCGCTCGGCGAGCTGCCGCCCCAACTGCGTCACATCAGTCGCGCCCTCCGTCTGCAACAGGACCGCCGCCTCTATGCGCAGCTCATCCTGTTCATCCTCAAGCAGGTAAACGGCCGCCTCAGCCACGCCGGCAAGCTCGGTCAGAGCCGCCTCAATCTCGTCCAGCTCCACGCGGAAGCCGCGGATTTTGATCTGGCGATCTTTGCGCCCCAGAAAATCCAGCTCACCCTGCTCGTCCAACCGGACGATGTCGCCGGTCCGGTAAAAAATCTTCTCAAACGGGGAGCCGGGGAACGGCCGCTGGCGGTAGTAGCCCGCCTCCGTCAGCTCAGGTTGCTGCCAGTAGCCCTGCATCCGTGTCGGCGCCGCGATGAGCAATTCACCGCTCTCGCCCGGGGCCACTTCGTTGTCGTCCATGTCGACCACCAGGCTGTCGGCGATCGCCCACGCTCTGCCGATGGGCACGTGGCGCTCTTCGTAAGCGTTGGGCAGCGGCGGCACATGGAAATAGCTGCATTGGTTGACTTCAGCCGGTCCGTAGACGTTGCTAAAGCGGGCATTGGGCAGCAGGGCCATCAGCTCGCGCAGATGGCGCGGCGAAAAGGGTTCGCCGCAGAATTTGACCCAGCGCAGCGCCGACAGATCCCGGTTTTCCAGGTCGCCGCGGAATAGCAGTTCGGTCAACGCCGTCACCACCGAATACCAGATGGTGATGCCCTCATCCTGAATCAGCTCGGAGAGGCTGGCGGGCAGCTTCATATACTCTTCCGGGATGATCAGCGTCGTCGCCCCAGCCAGCGGCCCGGCAAAATAATCGAAGGTCGAGACATCAAAATGGGTGGGCGCGTGGTTGCCGAGGATGTCACCCGGGCCTACGCCATAGACATGCGCCGACGCTTTGGCGTAGCTCAGACCACTGCGGTGGGTGTGCATGATCCCTTTCGGCTTGCCGGTTGAGCCCGAGGTGTACATGATGTAGGCGAGATCGTCCTCCATCAGGCCGGGAATGTGGGGCGTCGACTCTTTGGCGGAGGCAAACAGCTCAGTCCAGGCGATGAGGCGGCAGTTGGTCAAGTCGACCGGCCGGTCCGGCCCAATCAAACTCAACAACGGCAACCCGCCCGCTAATAACTCCGCCAGGAGTGGCAGCTTGCTGTTCTGGGTAATGAGATGCTGAATGCCGCAATCCCGCACCAGTAGCTCGACCCGCGCCGGCGGTGAACTGGGGTCAATCGGCACATAAGCCGCGCCGGCTTTCATGATGCCGTAGATGGCCAGGGCGCTCTCCAGGCTCTTGTGCAGGTAGATGCCGACCCGGTCCCCCTTGCGCACGCCCAGCTCGATCAGCAGGTTGGCCAGCTGGCTCGTTCGCTGCACAAACTCAGCATAGGTCAGGCCGGGCTCGTCGGTGCGAAACGCCATCTGGTCGGGCAGGCGCTCGGCGGACTGTTCGATGGTGTGGGTCAAGAGAAAATGCATCACGTTCTCCTAAAGCCCTAACTGGCTGGCGACGATGTTGCGCTGGATATCCGAGGTGCCGCCATAAACGGGGCCGCCCATCGCATCACGCAAATCCCGCTCCAGCCCGGTCGCTGAGAGGAAGCCGCGCCCGCCATGAATCATCATCAGATCCTGGCTGTTCTGGATGAAGCTTTCCGCCATGTAGATGTTGGCCAGGGAAGCGGCCATCGTAGCCGTCTCGTCATTCTGAATCTGCCAGACCGCCTTGTAGGCCAGCAGCCGGGCCGCTTCCAGCCGCAGCTTCATCTCAGCCACGCGATGAGAGACTGCCTGGAAGTTACCAATCGGCTGGCCGAACTGCTGGCGCTCCTGGGCGTAGGCGACTGCCTGTTCCAGTTGGCGCTGCATGATGCCGAGCTGGCCAGCCAGAATAGCCGCTCGCTCGATGTCCTGGGAGACGGCAAAAACTGCCGCCCCGGAACCTTCATCGCCGATGAGGTTACCGGCCGGTACAAAACAATCTTCCAGTATCAACTCCGCAATCGGCACGGTGCGCAGCCCCATTTTGGGCATGTTGGCTGTTACCCGCAGGCCGGGCGTGTCGCGCTCAATCAGGAAAAGCGAGATGCCCCATTGACCCAGGGCTGGGTCCGCCGTGGCAAACACCAGGAAGAAGTCAGCCACGGGGGCAAAGGTCAGCAGCGCCTTGTGCCCATTGAGCCGGAAGCCGCCCTCGACCTCCGTCGCCGTGGTGCGCAGGCTGAAGGCATCGGAGCCGGAGCCAGGCTCGGTCATGGCGTAGGCGCCAATCAGCTCGCCGGTGCAGATGCCGCGCACATTTCTGCTTTTTGCGCCTCGCTGGCGGCGCTTGAGCAGCGTGGCCGTGACGCTGACAAACTGGGCGTTGATAGCAAAAGTCAGGCCGTTATCCTGGCAGCCGTATGCCCACCCTTCCATCACATGCAACATCGTCAGCAGGTCGTGGCCGCTGCCGCCGTATTCGGGCAGGACCGCCAGGCCGATGCAGGCCAAAAAGGCGGCAGCATGGCTCCAGGCCTCACGTGAGTGGCAATGCAGATCACGTGCGACATCGCCGAATCTGTCGTTCTGAGCAAAGGCGACAACCTCATCGTACAGTTTCTGCTGTGCCGAGGACCAGCTAAATCCATCAGATTCGTCCTCTCTACTCATTCCAGGCGCAGCCACTGTTTGTGACCACGAAATCACCGTAAAGCAGTTGATTACAGCATCGGCAAAGAACTTATGACCGGCGGTGTCAGCCCATCAGCCGCCGGGTAATAAAGCGCCTGGATATCAGCCGCGCTCAGCCCGCCTCACGCATATACTCGCCCATCCCCACGAAGCGCACCCCATTGGCCGCAGCAGGAACGCTTAGTTCACGCTCCGGCAAACAGGTCCGCCGCCTCAAATTGAGTCGTCCAATCGGTGGCCTCAGCCTGAGCATGAAAGGCGTCCGGGAAGACCGGCGGTGCTGGCATCAGCGTCTGAGTCCCTTTTTCCTGGGCATTCACCACAAACTCCCTGAGCTGTTCCAGCAAGATGAACATGACCTCATCATTGCTTTCCTCGTAGAAGACAAAGGGTTGGGCAGGCGGGATATCCTCCTGCGGCGGGGATACGGTTGGAGCGACAACCGGTTCCGGCGCCAGAAAATTGCGTAACAGGGCTACCGAGAGAATGTGGCTACGCAGCAGGCGGCGTGGTTGATACCATCCAATCCCCACAACGCCCATGGGCCCAGTCTTGGCGTACATTACCAATCGTAGTCGCTGATAATCCTTCATCCCCATCCCGATAGAAGTAAAGTGAGAACTCATCGGAAGCATTGACGATCTGAAAATCGTTAATGAAATCAAGGAAAATGATGATCTATCTGGCACAAAGGCATCCTCGTAGAATGCCATAGATTGACATAGAGATAGAACGGCAGCGCCATAATCCGGAAATCCGAGCAGCAGCACTTCACGTTATTCTTATGGATGTTAAGTTAGGCAGCGCTTGGTTTGGAAACCGCTTAACGACTCCTCCGCCGGTACCTCCAGCGCCCGCACGACCTGATCGCCGATCAGGGCAATCCGATGTTCGCCTTCCGCCAGCCGGAAATCCGCTGCATGGTAGCCATATCTGTTCGCCATCGTATCGACGGTAACATCCGGCCCGGCGAAGTAGATGCGATCAAAAGGCGCCATCGTGGTCAACGTAGTCGTGATCGAGGGTAGCAGCCCGGCCAAAGCCAGCAATTGGGCCAAGAGTTCCCACGACCACAAAAGTGGCGGCACAAAATAGACGAGGGCCGCGGCGCGCAGACCAGGTTTGGGCGGACCGTCCCTGTTGTGCAACAGCACCATCGCACCGAATATGATCATGAAGAGCAGCAAAGCTGTCACAACGCAGGCAGGTTGAGCCAGGTCGTGGCGGTAAACATGTGCCAGAAGTGCGACGATAGAGCAGCGGTCAGCCCGAGGAGGAAGACCAGCCGGTTCGCCACCTGTCCAGCACCCTTACGTAGCGATCATCATTGGGGCGCCACAACAGGCTGGCCCAGCCCAGCAACAACACCCACATCCCAATCAGCGCCACCATGTGGATGATTGAGAACTTGCCAGGATCGGATCACCGTAGCCTCAAACTGATGACATTCACGGAAGCTGGAATCAGCAATAACAGCGTCACCACCACAAACGGGAGGTAACCGGGTTTTCGATGCGCTCTTCAGGCGTATTCAGGTTTTCTAACATCGACTATGGCCTCGCAAGTGATCTGCTGGATTAGATGCGCAGAACGAGAATGACGCCGTCAATCAGCGCATCACACCGCCAAAAGCGAACCATCATCTTGCGCTCGCTGCGGATGGCCTTCATGCAACCAGGCGCCGATGACATGCAGTCGCTGGCGGTCGCCGCAGAGAAAACCAGTGATGTGGGCGGCAGTCAACCCCACCTATTGGTCAGATCAGGGAGTTTCGCATACCATGCGCATGAGCCATGAAAAAGCCGAAAAGCCGCTGATACGACAGTTTGCCTATCCATTCCGCGGCAAATTTCCGCGATAAGCCAGAATGCCGATGCCCAGGATTCGACAGAACCGGTAATACCATATTCGACCAGCAGCGAATTGGGCGCCGGCGATGCCCGAAAGCTGAACCCAGAGCCATCATGCCTACAAAGCAGCCGTCGGCACGGTCAGATAGCACGTTTGCGCGATCTGGGCGCTTAAAGCCACAATAGCCATCATGGCAAAGCAGATGTTCAATGCCAAGCGGGGATAGGAAAAAGCGGAAGAATCCCCACCCCATAGGTAATGCAGCGTAGCACCGACTAATGGCAAGAAATAGCAGCGGCGCCGAACATGATTTCTCCAATGAAGATTAGTTGGTTTGCCCTACAGGGCGTGAACCGTGAACGACCAACAGTGAACAGGCAGAATAGGACTGACCGGTTGGCGGCACAAGTAAACGCATAATATTAAGTTTGGGCAAAACAACACTGGTATTGCTTGCCAGTAGATTCTCGTAATTGTCTGCCTTTTTCACCTCCTGCTTGCTCTCTATTTCCGTGGCTCAACACCTGAATCATAAACTGGACACCGACCAGCAAAACAGGCGTTACCGACCATGGCATCATAAAAACCTGTTGCTTTAGCGGACCAATCTGGCAGGGCTGACTTGGGCTTCCCTACAACGGTTGTCACGCTTAGCGATGTCCGGGATAATCTCAGGACCTATTCTTCATCTCTTCTTTAAACTGCGCGGTTGAGCCATGGATGTTAATCCAGCGGCCACAGATCTGGCTAGGAGATGTTGGCTCGTATCGGCGCTCTGGACGCAACTTTACCCCGCCATCGACATCGCCGCCCGCCTGGCCGATCTCATTGGCGGGTTTGTGCCGTCGCCCGGTTACCAGGGTTAGACGGCGAGAGATGGGCGATGGCATGAATGGCGTCCAGATTTTGGCCTACACGCCGGAATGGTGGCCTGCTTATCAAACCCTGGCCCGCCACGCCTTCCGGCCCCCGGTTTACCAGGATCGGCCGGCCCTGCTCCGCTGGCTTTACGAGGAAAACCCCTATGCCCCCAACGGGCCAACCGACCTGACGCTGGCCGTCACCGACACCGGCCAGGTTGCCGGCTGCATCCATAAACTCTGGATTCCCTGGCAACTGGGTGGCACCTATCATACGGTGCCGGCGCTGGGCAACCTGGTCGTGCTGCCGGCGCAGCGGCGCCAGGGGATCGGCCGGGCGCTGCTGGCCCATCATTTCCAGCGCGAGCCCTACGTACTTTTGCCCAACGCCGCCCCCGGCACCGACCAGGTCTACCTCGATTTTAACTGCCAGCGGCTGGCCGCCAGCAGAGAGCGCCGCCTGCTCACCCCGTTACGGGCTGGCTGGCGCTGGTTGAGCCGGCGGATTGGCCGGGCAAGTAACGCCATTTACCTGCCGGCACAGCCCGGCCAGCAGAGTTGGGAAGGCTATCAGCTGACAGCACAACCTGAGGCCACGCTCCTGGGTGATCTGGCCGCCCAGCTAAATGGGCGCCCTGGCTGGGCCCGGCCCCATTGGGATGGCGCCGGTCTGGCCTGGCGCTTTTTTCACCCGCTGGGGCCGCGCTACTGGTTGTTGTACCGGCCGGTCCCCGCCGGTCTTGCCTTCGCGGTGCTTTCCCTGGGTCCCCGCCGCGGCTACAACATCGCCCGTTTGGTCGCCTGGGAAACAGCCGGCGCTGAGGCGATTCTGGCGGCGGCGAACCGTTTGGCCCGCCGCCTGGGTGCCCACTTTATGCTCAGCTACGCGGTCGCTGAGCGCTTTCCCGCCACCGCCCCTACCCTGCCGCAAACCTTCTTCTACGCCCAGGACGGCCAGCGCCTGCCCGGCTACAGCCTGCAAGGCGACGCCGCCGACGTCGGTTTTGAAGCCTATCCGCCGGAAACCAGCGCATGAATCAGACCATGGCAAATCGGGTCCAGGCTACGTTCACCCTCAGTTTTGACTGCGAGGGCCGATGGGGTATGGCCGATCACCTGACGCCAGGCCTGTCTGCTCAGCTAACCAACGCCGCCCTTAACGACGTCTACCGGCAACTCCTGGCGCTGCTGGCGCAATACGATTTGCCGGCCACCTTCGCCTTCGTCGCGGCGCACACCCTTTCCCCGGCCGAATACCACGCGCATCCCGAACTACTCCCCCCGTTGACTGGCCCGGCCCAGCAATGGCTAAACCCCATCCAGCAGACCCTTGATCGTGGCGAGGTCGATGGCTGGTTGAACCCGGAGGCGCTGGCCCTGGTGGCCACGGCTGACCGGCACGAGATCGCCAGCCACAGCCATCGCCATATCCCCGGTGACCGGCTCGACGAAGCCCAATTTGCTGCTGAACTGGCGCGCGCCAATGAGGTGGCGGCCTTGAAGGGCGTGCGCTGGGAAACTTTCATTTACCCGCGCAACCAGATCTGCTACCCGGAATTGCTGGGACCCGGTATCCTTGCCTATCGGGGCCGGCCGGCCTACGGTCACAGCCGGCCCCTGAATTTATTGCACGAGTTTAATTTGTGGGCTGGTGGCGAAACGATGTCGGCGGCCAGCCCACTGGTGCTACCGGCCGGTCACTTCCTGAACTGGCGCGCCGGCCCACGGCGGTTGGTGCCCACCGCCGTGACGGTACGACGCTGGCGCAATATGCTGGCCAGGGCCATGGCCTACGGCCAGAGCGTCCATCTGTGGAGCCATCCCCACAATTTTCTGACCGGCCGGCGCCAATTTGAGCTCCTGGTTCGGATTCTTGACCTTGTGGCGGCCGCCCGGGCAACCGGCCGGTTGCGCCCCCTCACTCAACGCGAACTGGCCTTGAAGGCGACCAATTAAGGGTCAATTTCGCACAAAATGATCAAAAACTACAGAAAACTACCCATATTGCCCGATTTTGGTGGGTCAAACTATTTCCTTAAGGGAGAAGTTGTGCTTAAATATCTTCAAAGTGCACCTGAAACGGGCTAATTTTTTGTTTTAGTTGCACAAGTTTGTATCCACATGCCAGACATGTGGTGTTAATGGGAAGGATTTCGGAAGCAACTTTTGAAATTCTTCAGGAGTGCCTGGCAAGGCTTTTTTGGATCGCTGGATAATGGCTCACTGGTGCGATGACGGGCTGCGCAACCGTTGTCAACACATATGGAATGCCCTCGTCCGCGGGACGTGGGGCTGTTGTCGCTGGACTCCTTTCTATTCACATTAAGGAGACTGTACTGTGAAGAAAATCTATGTCGGCAACATCCCCTGGTCCACGACAGAAGAAGATCTGGAAGATTTCTTCTCAAACTACGGGGCCGTCCATTCCGTTGCTATCGTCACTGATCGGGAAACCGGCCGTTCACGCGGCTTCGGTTTCGTCGAGATGGATGATGACGCCGCAGACGCGGCTGTCGCTAATGGCGATGGCCAGATGCTGGGCGGTCGGGCCTTGCGCATTAATGAAGCCCATGACCGTCCCCGTGGCGGTGGTGGCGGCGGCGGTGGCCGTGGTCCTCGTCGCTAATACGGCGAATTAACATTGCCTGAAATGACGGGTCCACGCTCTGTGGACCCGTTTTTTTGTTCCTGGACACAGAACATATGTTCTGATACAATGCCTTTCCTGCCAGAGTTCTTACACAAAAAGAGGGTAAGAGAGAAGGAAGATCATGGCGAAATATTTGATTTCATTTCCCAGTGCTGCAATGACCGTCACCGGCAATGAGCTGGAGGTGGTCGGTCAGGCCGCACGTGCCGTGATACGTGAGGCAAAGGCAGCGGGTGTTTACGTTTTCGGCGGGGGTATTGATGAAACGGTACCCCCTGTTCTGGTTTCAGCCAGTGGCGTAGTGGCCGAGGGTGGCTACCCGTGGGCGCCACCGCTGGACGGTGGTTTCACGATCCTCGAGCTGCCTTCAAGAGAGGAGGCCATTGCCTGGGCCGGGCGTATCGCCCAAGCGTGCCGCTGTGACCAGGAGCTGCGCGTATTCTTTTTTGATCCCGAATCCTAATATCGTCTTAGGGGAGCTAAATGAGTTATCAGAACACCTTTATTCAAATTGCCCCGGATTCCAACGCCGCCAGCGGCACGGAACCAACCCCGCGTGGTATGCAGAAGACCGTGCCGCTCTGGGAGTTTGAACTGCTCAGCCAGCATCCCTATGAGTTTACGCGCGACGAGCTGCTGTTCCGCATCCATCTGGAGCGCCAGGATTTAATGGCTCTGGACGAAGCGGAAAAAGAGCAGGTGCGGGCCGAACTATTCAGCAAGCCACACCCCTGTCTGCGCGCCTCTGCCCTCCCCAAACGCTACGGCTGGGGTGTCCACCACGATGCTGAGGGTCGCATCGCCATCTATGCGGTTGATTCAGCCGAGTACGCCCGCCTGAGTGACCCGGCCAACGGCCTGCAGCAACTCAAAGCAATGCGCAGCTCACGCAAATAAGCCACCTTGCCTGTTCTAAAGAACAGGCCCATCACCTGTCCCATTTACCCGGCCCCCCTTGCCCCCAGGGCCGATTCGCCCTGCCCTTCTCCCGGCTAAACTTTCCTTAAGTCTGATAAAGAGAGCTGGTTCTGCCCACCAAGGCAGAACCAGCACAGCAGAAACTTCCCGTCACGCACTGACGAGAAAGTAGCCTGGGAGAAGCACATGAACGAAAAAAATCCAAGCAAAAATATCCTGATTACCGGCGCCTCACGTGGTTTGGGGCTGGCCCTGGCCCGGGCGTTGGCCGCCCGTGGTTGGCAGCTGCTCATTGATGCCCGCGGTAAAAGCGGTCTGACCGCCGCCGCCGCTGAGTTGGCCCAGCAAACCACCGTCATCGCCCTCGCCGGTGACATCACCGACCCGGAACACCGCATCGCCCTGGCCCAGGCGGCCAGGCAGCTGGGCGGATTAGATGCAGTTGTGAACAACGCCGGCATCCTGGGCCCAAGCCCGCAGCCCGCTCTACATAATTACCCGCTCGATACCTTACAGGCTGTTTTTGAAACCAACGTCCTGGCGCCCCTGGCCATTCTGCAGACGTTGCGCGGCCAGTTACGCCCCGGAGCCCGCGTCATCAATATCAGCAGCGACGCAGCGGTATCAGCCTACGAAGGCTGGGGCGGTTATGGCGCCAGCAAAGCGGCGCTGGAGCAGGCGACGGCGGTTTACGCGGTCGAGAACCCGGAGCAGCGGGTGTATTGGGTAGACCCGGGCGACATGAACACAGCCATGCATCAGGCCGCCTTCCCCGGCGAAGATATCAGCGACCGGCCGGAGCCCAGCGCCGCCGTCCCCGGCCTGCTGGCGCTGTTGGAGCAGGAGCTGCCTGGCGGTCGTTATCAGGCCCAACAAATGCCACGCTTCGCATAGCGGGGCAAAGGTTATACCTGGAAAAACACATATGTACATAATAACTAGGCATAACGTACTCACTTCGCATAGTTTGTAAAAGCTATCACCAAATAACAAATACACATAGATTATGTCATCTTATTACGACAAGTTGTTCGGACCTTACTTATTGGGAGATTTGCGATGATACCAACGACCATTGCCCCTGTTCTGGATTTTGACCTGCCCCCCACCCTGGAAGCAGGCCAGCCGCCCGAAGCACGCGGCCTGGCTCGGGACGCCGTCCGCCTGCTCGTCTCCTACCGGAGCGACGATCGCCTCGTCCACGCTGAGTTCCGTGACCTGCCCTCCTTCCTTTTGCCCGGCGATCTGCTGGTCATCAACACCAGTGGCACTTTGCCGGCAGCCCTGCCCGTCTGGAGCCAGGCTGGCGTTTCCATGCGGCTACATCTCTCCAACCGGCACGCTGACGACCGCTGGGTTGTCGAGTTGCGCAAGCTGGCCGAGAACGGCGAGACCACGCCCTACTTCAATGGTGAGCGTGAGATGCATTTTTCGTTACCGGCCGGTGGCTATCTCACCCTACTCGACCCGCTGCCCGGTCAGGCTGCTGGCAAAACCCGGCTCTGGCTGGCCGCTTTCCATTGGCCGTTGCCCTGGCGCCGTTTTCTCCAGCTTTATGGCCAGCCCATCCGCTACAACTACGTCGGCCAACCCTGGAGTATCGACTATTACCAGACCGTTTTTGCCCACCACTATGGCAGCGCCGAAATGCCTTCGGCCGGTCGCGGTTTTACGCCACGGTTGATCAGCCGCCTGGTCGCCCAGGGCATCCAGTTCGCCCCGGTGACACTTCATACCGGCGTTGCCAGCCTGGAAGCGGATGAACCGCCTTACCCGGAATGGTTTGAATTGCCGCCCGCCACTGCCCAACTCCTCAACCTGGCTCATCAGCATGGCCGTCGCATCATCGGTGTCGGCACGACGGCGGTGCGCGCGGTTGAGTCAGCGGTGAATAGCAGCGGCCTGGTCGAGCCCGCGCGCGGCTGGACGGACCATCTCATCACCCCGGCGACGCCGCCCCATATCATCAATGGGCTGTTGACCGGCCTGCACGAACCGCGCGCCACCCACCTGGCCATGCTTGCCGCCCTGGCCGATGCCCGGCATCTCGAGCTTGCCTACACCGAGGCTTTGGCCGAAAAATATCTCTGGCACGAGTTCGGCGATTTGCATCTATTAATATAGGAAGATGAACGAACTACTTACCATCGCTACCGCTAAGGGCCTTTACCTGGCTCAACTGGGCGCCGCCGGCTGGCAAACCTGGCGCCATACCCTGGTTGGCGTGCCGCTCACTGCGGTGATCGCCCGCGAAGGGTTTATCCTGGCTGGCGGGCGTGACGGCATCTGGCGGTCCGGCGACTACGGCGACAGTTGGGAAGCAGTCAACGAGGGACTGGCTGAACGCCACGTCCGTTGGCTGGCCTACCACCCGGACATCTCTGATTTCGAGCTGGCGGGCACTGAACCGGCCGGATTGTTCATCTCCCACAATGGCGGTGACCAGTGGCAGGCCCGGCCCGAGGTCGCCCAACTGCGCGATCGCCACAACTGGTACCTCCCCTATTCTCCCGCCGCCGGTGCCATCCGCGGCCTGGCGGTGCGCGGCGATCACCTTTATGCTGCCGTTGAAGTTGGCGGCCTGCTCCGGTCGGTTAATCGGGGCGCCAGCTGGCAACTGGCGGGCGGCAGCAGCGGCCAGCCGGGCCAACGCGGCACCGCAGACCAGATCGACGCTGATATTCACGACATCGTGCTTGCCGGTCAGAACCCCCTACACCTGCTGGCAGCCACACAAACAGGGCTATACGAATCGCGGGATGGCGGCGACAGTTGGCGACGGCTTTATGGGCCGGCTTACTGCCGCGCGGTCTGGGCTGATCCGGACCGGCCGGATCACCTCCTTCTCGGCCCAGCCTACGGCGTTGACCGGAACGGCACCATCCAACACAGCCAGGATGGCGGCCAAAGTTGGAGTGACGCCAGCCACGGCCTACCTACCCCCTGGCCCCGCACCATGGTCGAACGCTTCTACCAGGTTGGCAGCCAGCTCATCGCTGTCCTCTCCGATGGTAACCTATTGCAGAGCCACATCGGTGTCTGGCAATGGCGGCCGCTGCTGCCCGATATTGCGCAAGCCCGCGCCGTCTGGTCGCTAACCCTGAACCCGTAATCTGTCACAAACCGCCAACACCATTCGTCTTCATATTAGATAGTCAACACTAGCGGCCGTTTGGCCAGGAAATATGAGATGAAAAACGAAAGGATTGACAGTGAACAGGATGCAGATGTCATAGTGATCGGCGGCGGGCTGGCAGGGCTGACAGCGGCTTTGGCGCTGGGCCAGGCTGGCCGGCAGGTCATCTTGCTGGAGAAAGCCGCAGCCCTGGGGGGCCGAGCGGCCAGCCAGCAAAAAGAGGGTTATACCTTTAATCTGGGTCCACACGCCCTGTATCGCAGCGGCGCTGCCTTTCAGCACTTCAGCGAGATCGGTTTGTCACTGGCCGGTGGCTTGCCCAACCAGCAGGGCGCGCTGGCTCTCACTCAGGGCGCACACTACCTGCTGCCAGCCGCCCCAGCCAGCTTCCTAAAAACCCGGCTGCTCTCAGCCGGCGAAAAGTTACAGGTCGGCAAGGCATTGCTAAGGCTGATGCGGGACAAGCCAGCGGCGTATGCCAGCATCAGCATCAGCGCCTACCTGGATGAGCTCGGGTTGACCGGCCGGTGCCGCGCCTTGCTCGAGACACTGAGCCGCATCAGCACCTATGGCAACGCCCCGGACCAGATGAGCGCGGAGATCCTGCTGCATCAATACCAGATTTACAACAGTGGCAATGTCCTCTACCTGGATGGTGGCTGGCAAAGCCTCGTCGCTGGACTGGTCAACCTCATGACGGCGCTGCCTGTGACCATCCGGCTGCGGGAGCGGGTGGTGTCGCTGGCTGAGACAGCTGCCGGCATTGAATTAGCGTTGGCCGACGGCAGCCGGCTGCTGGCCGGCGCAGCCATCCTGGCCGTTGAGCCGGAAATCGCGGCCGAGCTGCTGCCTGAGGCGCCGCTTCTGACGGCGGGCCAGCCAATCTTGGCCGCCAGCCTGGACGTTGCCCTGCGCCGCTTGCCGGATGCGAGCTTTGCTTTTGCGGCCGGGCTGGATAAGCCCTACTATTATTCAGTGCATACGGCGGCAGCGGATCTGGCACCGGCCGGTCACGCCCTTATCCACATCGCCAAATACCTGGCACCCACAGGACCCGAGGCGATGGCAGATGAGGCAGAATTGGAGACGTTGCTGGATCAGTTGCAGCCCGGCTGGCGCGCCGAGCTCGACCACAAGCGCTTCCTGCCGCACCTGCGCGTGGTCAGCCGCCTGACGACAGCGGCAAACGGCGGCCTGGCCGGCCGGCAGCCGGTCACGATCATTGGCCACGACCGAATTTTCCTGGCCGGCGACTGGGTCGGCCCCGAAGGTTGGCTCGCCGATGCCTCCATCGCCAGCGCCCTGGCTGCCGCCCGCGCCGCTGAGGGGTTGGCTAACCCGTCGGGTTCGGCAACCCGACGGGTTAGCCAACCTGTTTGGAGTTGATGATGCTGGATCACACCACCCTCTTTCAGACACACCGGCCCCACCTGTTTGCCATCGCCTACCGGATGCTGGGCACGGTGATGGATGCGGAGGACCTGGTGCAGGAGAGTTACCTGCGCTGGCAAAAGCTCGACCTGTTGGAAATCGAAACCCCGAAGGCGTTCCTGACCACGCTGATCACCCGGCTCTGCATTGATTTCCTGCGCAGCGCCCGGGTGCAGCGGGAAAGCTACATCGGCCCCTGGTTGCCCGAGCCCATCCTGAGCGAGCGGTTGCCGGGGGTCGATGACGATGTGGCCCGGCGCGAATCGGTATCGGTCGCCTTCCTGTTTCTGCTGGAACAATTGAAGCCGGTTGAGCGGGCCGCCTTCCTGCTGCGCGAGGTGTTTGATTACGATTACGCTGAGATTGCCGACATCCTGGACAAGGCGCCGGCCAATTGCCGGCAGATAGTCAGCCGGGCGCGCCGCCAATTGAGCGGCAGCCAGCCGTCATGGCGATTGGACCGGCCGGTCCCCGATCAGGCTCATCTCACCCTGTTGGAGCAATTCGTCAACGCCTGCGCCACCGCCGACCTGCCGGCCCTGCGCTCGCTGCTTCAGGAAGATGTCGTGCTCTGGTCTGATGGCGGCGGCAAAGCGATGGCCGCTCGCAAACCCATCCATGGTGCCACGCCGGTCGCCCGCTTCCTGCTCAACCTGCCCCGCTTCGCCCCGGCCGACTTTGCCTTCCGCCTGAGCCATGTCAACGGCCGGCCCGCCCTACTCCTCTACGACGGTCAGCGGCCCATCTCAGTCATCACCTTTGCCGTTCTTGCGGGCAAGATCAGCCAGTTCCAAAATATTCTGAACCCGGACAAGCTGGGCCAGATCCCGGCGTTGGCGGCGCTATAAGGCACATTGCGCCAATGGCGATGAAACGAGAAGCCAATTGAACCTGGCACATAGACGGTCAAGGTCCAGAAACATAGCCAAGGACGTCATCTCGAGCGCACCTCACTCGGCTGATGCACCTCACTTGACGGAGCGAGAGACCCCTAGTCCCCTAGCCACTGCCCTGGCCCACGCCAGCTGAGCGCTGGTTAGGCCGTACGCTCCCTGGGCTGCTGTCAGCGACCGGCCGGTGCCACTATTGGCCCAAATCGGGATCTCTCGCCCTCTTTAGCTTGACACTTGGCCCGACCAACGAGGCTGCTAAGGAACAAGGCGGAAATGGCGTGCGGTCTGAGGTTCGTAGTAAACGCTTTAGCGTTCCGCGTGCACCCCTTTTGGTGGTGGCGACGTGTCGACCAACAGCCGTCTTGATGATCACAAAAGGCTAAAGCCCTTTACTACAAACCTGACTTCGCACTGCAAATCTTGAACCAGTTTCTTACCTTATTGAACGCGGTCCCCGCGTGGCACTTCTCAGGGTAACGTCGGAAATTTATAAAAAACGACCTCCGAACAAGCCTTACAGGCAACGTTAATTTACTATTGACTTAATTAAGCAAACACTTTATAATGCTCGGCATGGATGTTTTTGCCGCTCTGGCTGAGCCCACGCGCCGTCGCATTGTCGAGATCCTGGCTGATCAGGGGCAGTTGCCGGCGTCCGCCATCTATGAACAATTTGATTCATCGGCGCCCGCCATCTCCCAACACCTGAAAGTGCTGCGTGAGGCCAATATCGTCACCGTGCAAAAGCAGGCCCAGAAGCGCCTCTACCGGATCAATGCGGATCAGATCAGCGAGCTTGAGCGCTGGGCTCGCGATACGGTACGCCAGTGGAGCAATCGCTTCGACCGCCTCGACGAGCTGCTGCAGAAACCGGCCGGCTCAGATTAGTCAGCCTCCGTTTACAAGTTGCCCCAAAACTCTGTAATCGCTAATTTGCAAAGGAACTTCGTATGTCAAAGACTCAATTCAGTATCATCCGCGCCGAGCGCAAGGTCGTCATGGACCGGATATTCGCGGCGCCACGTGACCGCGTCTGGCAGACCATCACTGATCCGCAACTGATTCCCCAATGGTGGGGCCCACTCCGCTACGAGACTATCGTGGACGAAATGGATTTAACTGTTGGCGGCGGCTGGCGCTTCCGCAACATTGGCGACAATGGCGAAGAGCATGTCTTTTACGGCACTTATCTGGAGATCACCGCCCCCCATCGACTGGTTCAGACCTTCAATTATGAACCGATCGGGCCCGGCCACGAAAGTGTCGAGACAGCCATGCTGGAAGAACTGGCCGACGGCCAGACCCGCATGACGATGGTCTCCGTTTTCGGCACGCCTGAAGATTTCGAGGGCATGATCGCCACCGATATGGAAAGCGGTGCTCGCGAAACCTGGGATCGGCTGGCGGCGCTGTTGGCTCGGGAGGTCGCCCATGAGTAAGCTGACCACCTTTCTCTGGTTCAATGGCCAGGCCGAAGAAGCCGCCAATTATTACAAGGAAGTGTTCGGCGCGGTCGAAATCCAGGATATCGCCCGTTTTGGCAAGGAAGCGGCCGAAATGGGTGGCATGCCCGAAGGCAGCGCCATGATGGTCAATTTCACGTTGTTTGGCCAGCCGTTCGTTGGCCTGAATGGGGGTCCCCAATACAGATTCAACCCGGCCATCTCCTTCTTCATCAGCTGCGAGACCCAGGCGGAGATTGATCGGTACTGGGAGATGCTCTCGGCCGATCCGGAGCAGGAACAGTGCGGCTGGCTGGTGGACAAGTTTGGCGTTTCCTGGCAGATTGTGCCGGCGCTACTGGGGCAGTTGATGTCCTCCGGGACGGGCCAACAGTCTGAAGCGGTCAGCCATGCGCTCTTACAGATGAAGAAGCTGGATATCGCCGGCCTGCAGGCTGCCTTTGACGGCGCCTGAGCACCGCTGACAGCAATGGTCAACAGGTCGAGGAAACGTTAGTGATGAAAAAAGACGCCACCCATGATCCACAAGGGGTAACAGAGCTCATTGCCCAGCTGTCACATCCAATGGCCCAGACCATTGAGGGGATCCGGCAAACAATTCTGCAAGCCAGCCCGGCAATCACGGAAGGCGTGAAATGGAATTCGCCCAGCTTTTATTGTCAGGGCTGGTTCGCCACCATCAATACGCGCAAAACGGATCGCCTGCAGCTTGTGTTACATCATGGCGCCAAGATCCGGCCGGGTGCTGAGCTCCAGCAGCTGATCGCTGATCCCGATAAACTGTTGCATTGGGCCTCCAATGATCGGGCCATGATGACAATCAAAGCAGATGACAATTTCGCCCAGTTACGGGCGCCGCTTGAAAATATCATCCGGCAATGGGCATCTTATCAGCAGGAACTGGCCGCTGAACAGTAAGCCGGTCTCGCAATTAAATAGTTTGGCAGGGCTGCATGGCGTGTCCATGCAGCCTTTTGCTTTGCACGAGACATTGAGCCCGTCGCTTCGGCAGGAGATGGCGTCGCCTTCCCTCAGAGTGTTCGCCTGTGTTCAGGTCTGGTCAGGGGTGGTTGCCATTCACTCTAGAGCTTCCGCAGCGTCCGGGGCAACGAGCAGCGTTACCAGGCTGCATAGAGGGGGCCATTTCAATCTGCCAGCAGCGGCAGCAGCGCGTAATGCGCAAACACCGCCCTGATCTGCCGGTCATTGCCGCTCTCATTCTGGCTCCAGAGCATGCGCACCTCGGTGCCGGGAATCAGCGGATAATCACGCGAATCCGGCGCCACCTTGCAGACGGGAGTGCCCTGTAGCGCCATCGCCTTGAACCAAGACATCGTCCTGCGTCGGGCGAGCTGGCGGAAGACAGCGCCTCGTTGGTCAGTTCCGCGTGATACAGCGAGCAAAACCCGTTACAACCTGCACCATGGCCGTGGCAAACAGACGATGATCAGGTCCAAATAAAGGCCTGGCGCGCCAGTTTGCCACTGGGTAAGGGACGCACGGAAACCCATCATCCTCAAAGGGTAATGTAATGGGCGCGCTGGCGAAGTGGATGACGTCGGGCTGCGCCTGCCGGGACGTGACCAGTTCATGGCCATTCCGGCGGAGTGAGGGTGTCATCATCTACGGTGACGATGGCGGCTGCCGGGAATTGCGCCCAGGCGGGCAACAACGGTGTGCGAAAGGCCTACGTCACGGCAATGTGATTTCAAGACCCTGAGCCTGCCACAGGGGCTGGGGAGATTTGTCAAAGCAGATAACCAGCGCAATCCGGGCGCCATCCAGACGGCAGGATCATGTCGTACAGCCAGAGAATAAGGCGATCCGGCAAGGCACGTCTGCGCCAGCGCTGCCTCGAAATGATGCGTGGCGGCGCGCTCGGCACTATTATTCCATGCCCACGATTATTTCCATTCCGGAAGTGTAGCAACCAATTGGCAGAACCCCTGGTGACCCTGCCGGTAAAGCAGCCCGTTAGCAAGCAAGCCATTCCGCCATGCGCTTAAGCACGGTATGACCGTACTGGAATCTCACCTTCGAATCCTCCTTAAAAATTGCGGTGATGCTGCGCAGCTTATCTGGCGTCACGCTCTCAGCAACAGTCACTCTTATGTGCTGCCGCGCGGTAGGCGGGTTTTTCAACCGCCAGATATTCCACTGGACCTACAAGCTGCAAGTTCCCGCTGGCGCCTAAGAACTGGGCGCAGACAGCGACAAATTGACGGCTGATGGCCTATTTGCGCCAGCCCATAACTCATTAACCGGTGGTCTGGATGGCGCTGCTGATCCTGGGTTGCACTTGGGACTTTTTTTTGGGCGGTGGGACCGGCCGGTCGCACCTTCTGGGACGCTAACATGCGTCCTCAGCGGCAGCTCCTGCTCACCCTGGGCTGCGAAGCCCGTCACCGCATCGGCGTCCTGCTCTCCTTCAGCGAAGTGGCATCGGCCTGGGCATCGTTGCCCTGCTCATCTTACCTGCCGACGATGTACGCCTTGTACCTCCAAACGGAAACCGCCGTCGACTGCTCGTCATCCGGGCCGGTAGCCCCTTCAACCGTGGAGATGATCAGCGTGTCTACCGGATCCGCGATCTCGAATATCTGGGACCAGCTTTCGGGAAGGTTAGGAAGGGTTTTGCCGAGATCGAGGAATTCCCATTCATCGCTGGCCGCCCTCGTCTTTTCCGCAACCCAGCCAGACCGCCATTGGCTGACTGCACTCTGGCGTGGTGATGGATGCAGCCGCGCTTATCAGCGCTGCGGTGAATACCGGCTGACCGCGGGTAATCTCTGCATTCACTTGGCGCTTCCTCATACCAAGCGTCGCCGATTTTTTCGAGGTTCAGCACAACCGGGCACATTTTTTCCCGCGATCGATCAGTGCTGTACGCGAAGAGTTCCGTGAGGCGGTCGCCGCCTAACTTTCCGCAGCGTCCTATCAAGCCGGATCTGGAACAGGCTGGGCGATTGCCATTGGCGGGTCAATTACGACCGGGTGCTCCTGGCTGGCGAAAAATATCACCAACGCCCGCTCATCAACTGGATCTCTGACCGCGCTCCAACCGGTAATAAGCGCGAGATATTCGTTTAGGAAGAGTAGCCACGGATTAACACGGATTGGCACAGATTTTCTGGTGGAGAAAACGTTTTTGGAGTAAAGACTGGCAGGCCCCAAGAGAGTTGGCCGCAGATTGAATTACCAGGATTTGCCAAGAGAAAATCTGTAGCGAATCCGCGCATCACTACATCTTTGAGCAAACGAAGTATCTGCAGCAAGAGAAAACAAAAATGTTTCCAGTCCCCATAAATGCCTCACCACAAAAAATCCGTGTTGAATCCGTGCCAATCCGTAACAGCTTTCCTACCGGATTGAAGATGGCCGAAGCGCCCGGCGTGTTTTCGGCCAGGACTGCAGGTCCGCACCATCTGCGCCGGGAGCGCTTCGTGGGCTTCATTATGGTTGAGGGCGACCGCTCAGGTAAAGGCGTGAACGTTCTCGTCTACCTATGGGCAACGATGCGGATCTGGGCGCGTAGCATTTTGAGACATGGCGGGTGGCCTCAGCCCAGCCAGGGTTGATGCCAGCAAGGCATCGATGAGATCACTTAACCGTGATAACAGATCCGGGGCAGGGCGTTTGAGGGAATGGCGATGGCGTGATCCGGGCCAAGCGTCCAGGGCCGCTTGAAAGATCAGCGGGTATGAGCGATGTTGGGGGCCTGTTCACGGTCCAACCGGCGGTACGAAAAGCGATCTCCCAGCTCAGCCACCGGCACCAAAGGTCCAGCAAAGCTCAGGTGCTGGTTCCGAAATCCGCGTCCACAGCCCTTAAAGACAAATGCTGATAACAATCACGGCGGAAAACAATACAGTCAGGTATTTTTGGGCAGAATATATATTTCGCCTCGCCGGATCATCATGGCGCTAATGATCCCCAGTTTCCCCACAGTAGTCGGTCAACCCTTGACGGCAAACAGACGACCAATAGACCTCCCTACCGGAATCACCGCTTGATCGTCGCTCTTAATTGATTGAGGTAGCATTTGGGGCATCATCCAGATTTCCGTCACTAAGGCGTTTGTATGGAAGTAAGCATGACCCGACACCATTGGCTGAAATCTAAAGGGGCGCTTGCAAATCACCAATATCAGACAAGCCACGATGCTGCTGGTGCAGAGATCCAGGAGACCTACGCTTCTGCTTGACGTAACGCCGCCCGTGGTAACGAATGTAAGCCACCTGAACCGCATCATGAGAAAAAATGATTCAACCCGAAATGGGCCGGTTGCTGGAAAAGGTTGAAAGCAGGGCTGACGCCCTGCCCGCAGGAGCGACGATGCTGCCCCTCATCCATACGACCCGGCGCAACTGCAACCATCTCACCAAAATCCCACCTGAGCCTAACCAGTCATGCTGGTCCTTGTTTGCCGATTCTTGCGGCGCACCTGGACCGGCCCAACCCAACAACGATTTTGCCGCTGTCATGCCCTTACCTGGAAAAATCGCTGGATTTGAGCCGCAGGGTTGCCAATTGTTTCCAGGCTGCGATCATGGCCGCCGACCGCTCTGTCGACGAATCTGACCTATGGCATGAGCGCATTGATGTCAGCCGGCTGTTGCCGAGCTGCGCGCAGAGCTGGTTCCGCTGGTGCAGAACAATCCTGCCGCCGGCCCCGGCCGATGACGGCTATCTCAAGCAACATTTCCCTGAAGATGAGCAACACCAGTTTGGCGAAATGATCATCAAACGGTTTGGCTATGATTTTGAACACTTTGGTGGCAGGATAAAGGCCATCGTCGCCGCCATCGAACTACCGATTGGATGATGCCGCGCATCCTCCCCACGCGCTTCCAGGAAAGCAATCAGGTGACGGGCTGTTCAGCACGCTTCGCGGGGTAAACCACGCCATGTATGAACGGGCATCGCCCCAATATGGAGGACTGCCGCTGATAGCGGCACTTCCTCCAGTGTCACGAGGCCAATCCGCCTCTCTGGGAAAAATATCGTCAGCCCGCAGCCTGGAAGCTGGGAGCATTACTATCCGCAGCTCAGGCCGCCTTCCCGTGAATGGGCGCTGTGCCGCTGGACACTTTCCTGGCAACGCCATTAACAAGGTCAGCCGTTCCCTCATCCGCACGGATGCGGACGAAGTGACCTACAATCTCCATGTCATGATCCGCTTTGACCTGGAGTTGGCCTTGCTGGAAGGCAAGCTGGCGATCCGCGACTTGCCCGAGGCCTGGCATGCTCGCTATGAGTCCGATCTGGGGCTGCGTGCGCCCAATGACATCGATGGCGTCTTGCAGGATGTGCACTGGTACGGCGGCATGATTGGCGGGGCGTTCCAGGGGTATACGCTGGGCAATGTCCTCAGCTCCCTGTTTTACGATCAGGCTTGCCAGGCCCACCCGGCCATCCCGGCCGAGATCGCGCAGGGGAAATTTGCCACGTTGCATGGCTGGATGCGCGACAACATCTACCAGCACGGCAGCAAGTTCACCGCGCCCGAACTGATCCAGCGGGTCACCGGCGGCCCCATGACCAGCGCCCCCTACATGGCCTACCTGCGCGGCAAGTACGGTGCGTTATACGACATTGGCTAACTCTTCCCGTCCCGCCGCGGGCGCAGGTAGATGAACCAGTAGACCAGCCCGACCAGGCCGGCGCCGCCGATGATGTTGCCGATGGTGACAGGCAGCAGGTTGGCCAAGAAAAAGTTGGCCCAGGTCAGGTTGGCGTAATCTGCCGCGGCGACCTCCAGCCCGCCCCACTGTTTGATAAACAGACCCAGCGGGATGAAGTACATGTTAGCCACACTGTGCTCAAAACCAGCCGCCACAAAAGCGGTAATGGGAAAGATGATAGCCAGGATCTTGTCCGTGGTGCTGCGGGCGCTCATGCAGAGCCAGACGGCCAGGCAGACCAGGACATTACAAAAGACGCCCAGAATCAGCGCCTCGGCAAAGCCAAGGCTGACCTTGGCTTGGGCGATATTCAGCGCATTGATCCCCAGCGCCCCGCCCGCCGCTTTGTATTGACCAGATAGAAACATCCCTACGGCAGTTAGCAGCGAGCCGAGGAAATTGCCCACATAGACGATGCCCCAGTTGCGCAGTAACCGGCCGGTTGACACCTTCCCGCTCGCCCAGGCCATCACAATCAGATTGTTTCCGGTAAAAAGCTCTGCACCCGCCACAACCACCAGGATCAGTCCCAGGCAAAACACCAGGCCGCCAGCCAACCGGTTGATGCCATACGTGAGACCACTGCCTCCCGTTGTCACAGTTGTAGCGAATACAGCCCCCAGACCCACAAAGGCGCCGGCCAGCACCGCCAGCGCCAGCATACGCCAATGTCCCAGTTCCGCTTTGGCCACCCCGGCATTCTCCGCTTTGCGGGCCATTTCCGCTGGTAGGAGGGCGTCGAATGAGAAAATCTCATTCATGTTTTATACTCCTGAAACTGTCCAGTATGATACGTCGTAATGGTAGCGTGCCCTGCTAACGGCCAAAAGTAACAGAGGTCGAGGGCTAAACAGACAGATGTCATTTGTGGAGAAACAGGCATGTCGCGAGGCGCCTTCTGGGCCTGGGTATTAATTGTTGCCGGTCTGATTCTGCTGGCCCAGGAGTTGGGGCTGGTAGCCGTCAGTTTTGGCGCCCTTTTCTGGCCCAGCATGATGATACTTTGGGGTGTCCACCGGCTGGGCCGGACCTGGCAACCCCGCAAACAGCTACCGGCCGGTCCCAAACCCGCCGCCACCCTGGCCAGCGGCGACAACGCCGACCTGCATATCCCCATCGAGCCAGATTGTTACAAAGGGGAGATACAACTCAGCCCCGGCGCGGCCCACCTCACCCTTCAGCCAGGCCGAGATGATGGCAATCTGCTCATCGGTAACGTCAATACCCCCTATAATCGCCACCAGGAACAGCGTGGCAGCACCCAGCGCCTTCATCTCAGCGCCAAGCGGTCGCATCCGGGCAAATGGGATTTCTGGCTCCACCCCACCCTTCCCCTCAAACTCAAACTGGTCCTGGGCAGCGGTACAACCCGCCTCGACCTGACGCCGCTCACCGTTACTCAGCTCACCATTGATCGAAGCAACGGCCGCTGTGTGGCGCTACTGCCAGACAATGGCGACACCGTCATTAAGGTTGAAGGCGGCCCCGGCGACCTGACCCTCATCAGCGCCCCGGCCGCCGCCGTGACCATCAACGCGCCAGATTCCGTGCGCCTGAAACGGGATGAGGCGCGTTTTCCCGGCCGCGATGGCTTTTACCAATCGCCTGGCTGGAACCACGCTGCCAGCCAGATCTGGATTGATATCGAAGCGGGCGCGGGCACAATCGAGATTCGTTAGCAACTTCTTTGTTGTCGCCAAAACCGGCTTTGAAGGCCGGTTTGAGACCTTTGGCAAGTAGAATCGGCGCCAATCCACCACTTTTAAGCCCAAAATCAGGCGGAATATGAATGGCAGATGAGCGCAGATGGCCGTTTCGCCCCAATTTGCCGGCGCATTACGTTTACCCCATTGATCGCCCATCTTGCCCCGGATGGCCTCGTTTCACGCTCCCTTCACGCCCGGAAATTGGCTGTTTTTCACCGGCAAATGGGGCGATTGGTTTGGTAAATGCCGGCTGTTGCTGGCCATTTTGTTGACCGGCCGGTTGTTGGCTGCTTACCAGTTCCTCTCCCACACCGTTTGACAACCCTTTTGTGAAATATTTAACAGATCCCGGTTGGCTCACTTTACATTGATTCTGTTCTGACCAGTGGTCAATTGACCCGGCCCGCCCGCCGATAAATCGCGCGCCTGCCGGCCTCGCCAGGCTAATCCGCTCCCCCCTTTTGCGCCGCCAATTCCAGACGCCAAACACGGCCCAAATAGGGTCTTTTTTGCGTAGTTTTGTTGCAGTACCACAACAAAGTGAAGATGCCGTGAACGGTAAATAACGCCACCTGGCCCCTGTAAATCATGTCACATGGCCCCCAAAGGGCGCTTCCTACACTTGTGACCGTCTGGAAGAAGGCAACGGTTCTGCCAGACACAAAAATGTGCCAACCGGCACAAACGGGTCAAAGTGAGTCATAAGCAACGGTGACGCGCCGCGACCCTCACAAACAGGGAGTGTCAACTATGCAAAGGAAACTACGATTGAAGCATCTATTGCTCTTTGGATTCCTGGCAGTATCTTTAATCGCCGCCGGCGGCTTTGGCTGGTACAGCTATGCGCAGGCCCAATCCGGCCAGAACATCTACGGCGATTCTCTCCAGGGCGACTGGCTCAACTGGTCCTGGGGAACAACAGTCAACTTCAATAATAATGCGCCGGTTCATTCCGGCAGTAGCTCGATGTCGGTCCAGTATAACCACCGTTGGGCCGGCCTCTTCCTTCACACAAACAGCGTCCTCAACGCCAATGAATATGACGCGCTTCGTTTCTGGATTCACGGTGGTAGTGAAGGCAAACATCGCATCAGCCTCGCTCTGGTTGGGCCGGATAACGCCTTCTCCAACCGGGTGCCGGTAACGACATCACAAGGTAATTGGACTGAAGTGGTCATCCCGCTGTCTGAGTTCGGCGCCATCGAAACCATCACCGGTATCGTCTGGCAGGACTTTGGTGGCGGCGCTCAGCCGATCTATTATCTGGATGACATCGCCTTTACTTCTGACGGCCCACCCCCGCCCCCGCCGCCGGCGCAGACCAACATCGTCATCTATGATGATGGTTTGACCAACGGCTGGAGTGACAATGCCTGGGGTACCGCTGCTGACATGGGCAGCAACACAACCGTCCAGGGTGGCAACAATGCTATCGCCGTCGACTATCAGCAGCTCTGGGCTGCGCTCTATCTGGTCAACAGTAATCCAGTTCAGACCGAATCGGGTATGAAGCTCTCGTTCTGGATCAATGGTGGTGACAATGGCAATCACCAGCTGCGTGTCGCCCTGACTGACGTCAATGGCGCCTTCACCGGCAACGCCGTCGCCCTTTCAACCCAGGCCAATCAATGGCAACTGGTCGAGATCGACCTGGCCCAACTGGGCAGCCCGGCAACCATCGGCGGCATCATCTGGCAAGATACCACTGGCCAGCAACAGCCGCCTTTCTACCTGGACTCCATCAGCCTGGTTGGCCCGCAGGCGCCGACGCCGGTCCCAACGGACGTGCCGCCGCAACCGACCGCCACCGACCAGCCGCCACAACCGACGGCTACCGACGTGCCGCCGCAGCCGACCGCTACCGACGTACCGCCACAACCAACGGCCACCGATCAGCCGCCGCAACCGACCGCTACCAATCAGCCACCTGAGCCGACGGCGACGAACCAGCCGCCAGAGCCAACGGCTACCAACGAGCCGCCGCAACCGACCGCTACGGCCGTACCGCCAGAACCGACCAACACGCCGGAGCCGCCGCCTCCGCCGCCGCCGAACACAAGTACGTTCTTTGAATCTTTTGATGGCGATCCGGGCCAGCCGACCAGCTTCGAGACGGACAACATCGCCTGGACAGTCCACTCACGCGACGCCAATTCGTGGGGCCAGTTGCCGGCTATGGAAGCGGTCCATGGTCCAAACTGTGATGCGCCGCCGGCCACCCACACGGTGACCAACTACGAAGATACCCATTTCCAATGCCGCAACCATATGATGACTGCTATCAATGGCCCTGGCTACGCGATGGTCTACTTCACCCCCAACCATATGGTTGACTTCAGTGGCAACGAAGCGGTTATCCGCTGGGATATGTCCACCTACCGTGAGTCACAGCGTGACTGGATGGACGTCTGGATCACCCCGTTCGAGCAGCACAACCAGCTCACTCTGCTGAACTGGCTGCCTGACCTGAACGGCCCGGCCCGCAACGCCGTCCATATTGAATTGATGGACATCTACAACAACTTCAGCGCCGGGATCATCCGTGACTACAGCGATGACCGCATGCGCGGCAGCGATTATTGGGTTGGCTGGGAGAACTGGCTGACGCCGGATATGGCTCGCCGGGATACCTTCGAAATCCGCCTGACGCGGGATCGCGTCATCGTCTGGATGCCGGATTACAACCGGGTCTTCCTGGACCGTGAGATCAACCCGCCGTTGAACTGGTCACAGGGTACGGTGCAGTTTGGCCATCATTCCTACAATCCGAGCAAATCCTGCTTCGACAATGTGAACCCGAACTGCCACGCCGGCACATTCCACTGGGACAACCTGGAAATGTACCCGACGGTACCGTTCACGATGCTCAAGGCCGACCGCCGCGAGACGAGCAACGCCAGTGGTGCGGATGTCTTCCACTTCAACCGCCAATCGCCGGCCAACTCCTTCTTGCGCTTCACCGCCTTTGCCGGCAACAATCCGGAGATAAGCTGGGATGGTGGTCAGAGCTGGCACCCGGCGCAGCTGCAGCAGACCGAGACGCTGGAAGGCAATGTCTTCTGGCCCTACTGGACGCCGATACCGGCCGGTGTCACCCAGGTCCAGTTCCGTGGCACCGAGCCCTGGTCCGGTGGCTATCGTGTTCGCGACGTCTCCATCTTCTCCAGGACGATCGACGCCGCGACGGCCGAACAATCCCTGGCGATGGCTGAGCGCGCCGCGGAACACCGCGCCCGCCCCAACTTCGTCAATATCAACCTGGCAGGCAGCTTCTGCACCATCCCGCAGAATAAACCCACCGAGATAACCTCGACGGCTGACAACCCGTTTGCCGGCTATCGCAACCTGGAGGAGCCCGCCGCCATCGATATTAATCGACGGGTAGCCAACTACCATGGCACCCGCCCGGATGATGACAATGATGGTTAATTAGCCCCAGCCGGCTAACCGACTGAATTTAGCAATCATCCGTTGCAACTTGAAAGAGGGCGCGCCCCGGTCAATCGGCCGGGGCGCGCTTCCATTTCCAGCGGGATTCCGGCATAATAGCCGGGCAGAGTCCCTCGAAAGGTTATTTGGAAATGGTTCCCGCCCGGCTTCACTAGCAGCCGCTTCCCTGGTCTCACGCTTTCCCGGCCGCGCGGGCTGGAGACATCACACATGTATGATTACATCATTGTCGGCGCGGGTGCGGCAGGCTGCGTCCTGGCCAACCGGCTCTCTGCTGACCCTGGCTGCCGGGTGCTGCTGCTGGAAGCGGGGCCAACCGACCGGCGGCGGGAGATCCATATCCCGGCCGCTTTTAGCCGCCTTTTTCGCTCTTCGCTGGACTGGGGCTATGAGACTGAGCCGGAACCAGCCCTGAACGGACGCCAGCTCTACTGGCCTCGCGGCAAAGTGCTGGGCGGCAGCACTTCCATCAACGCCATGATCTATCAGCGCGGCCACCCCGCCATCTATGATCAGTGGGCCGCCGCCGGCAATCCCCACTGGCGCTACGCCGACATCCTGCCCTACTTCAAAAGAGCGGAAAATCAGACGCGCGTGCGCGATGAATACCATGGCGTCGATGGGCCGATGAATATCGTCGACCCACGCGAGCCCAATCCGCTGTCGCGCGCCTTTGTCTACGCCGGTATGGCCGCCGGCCTGCGGTCCAATCCTGATTTTAATGGCGCCGCTCAGGAAGGGGTGGGCTTCTATCAGCTAATGCAGCGGGATGGCCAGCGCCAGAGCGCAGCGGCCGCCTACCTCAAACCCATCCTGGATCGCCCCAACCTGACGATTATCACCAGAGCCCAGGCCATGCGTATCCTGTTCACGGGCAAACGGGCTGTCGGCATCCTCTATCACAAAGATGGCTGCCTGCACGACGCCCGGGCCCACCACGAGGTCATTCTCAGCAGCGGCGCCATCAATTCGCCGCAGCTGCTGTTGCTCTCCGGCATTGGCCCGGCCGAATCGCTGCGCCAGCAAGGCATCCAACCGCTGGTGGACCTGCCCGGCGTCGGCCAGAATCTGCAAGACCACCTGGCGCTGGGCGTTATCTGGGCCTGCCCCGAGCCGGTCAGCCTGGCCGAGGCGGACTCCACCTGGCAGCTGCTGCGCTACCTGACCCTGCGCCAGGGGCCATTGGCCTCTAACCTGGCCGAGGCCGGTGGCTTTGTCCGCACCCAACCCGGCTACGCCGCACCGGATCTGCAATTTCATTTTGTGCCCGGCTACTTCCGCAATCACGGCTTCGACCAATTCGACGGCCATTGCTTCACGTTAGCGCCAACCCTGGTCCGCGTCGTCAGCACGGGGGCGATCAGCCTGCGCTCCGCCAATCCACAACATGCCCCCATCATCCAGGCCAACTACCTCTCTGACCCGTCCGAGATGGCCACGCTGGTTGCGGGCGTCCGCCTGGCCCGCGAGATTATCGCCGGCGCCGCTTTTGACCCCTACCGGGGCCCGGAACTGCATCCTGGCCCGGCCAGCCAGTCAGTGAGCGAGCTGGAAGCATTTGTGCGCCAGCATGTGCAAACGCTTTATCATCCCGTCGGAACCTGTAAAATGGGTCAGGATCCGCAGGCTGTGGTGGATGCGGAGCTACGCGTGCATGGTGTGATGGGGCTGCGCGTCATCGACGCCTCGATCATGCCCACCATCGTCAACGCCAACACCCACGCGCCCACGGTCATGATCGCCGAAAAAGGCGCGGACATGATTCGCCAGCGGACCGCCATTGCCCGCATCCCGGAGCCGGTCACCCTGGATTTGATTCAGGCCGGCTAAACAAGTAATAAAAGGAACATTCAGCCATGAGTGACACACCGGAAGAGAAGGAACCAGCTATTACCATCGAACAGATCAGCGCCGCTGAAGCGCTCATCGATCTGAACTTTACAGATGAGGAACGGGCGCAAATGCGCCAGCGTCTCAGCGAGCAGGTGGCCATGTATAGCAAGCTGCGCGATGTGGCGCTGCCTAACCATGTGCCGCCGGCCCAGATCTTTGATCCGCGACCGGCCGGTATGGCCCTCCCCACCGGTCCGGACATGGTCGGCCTCAGCAAAACCGGCGAGGTTCAACGCCCCGACGATCTGGAAGATGTCGCCTTCTGGCCCGTCACCAAACTGGCCCGGCTCATCGAAAGCCGCCAGGTGAGCTCCCTGGAACTCACCGAGATGTATCTGGCCCGGCTCAAAAAATATGATCCCCACCTCCGCTGCGTCGTCACCCTGACCGAGGAGCTGGCCCGCCAGCAAGCGGCCCAGGCCGACGCCGAGATCGCCGCCGGCAACTACCGGGGCCGCCTGCATGGCATCCCCTGGGGCGCCAAAGACCTCCTGGCGGTCAAAGGGTACAAGACAACCTGGGGCGCCATGCCCTACAAAGACCAGGTCATCAACCAGAATGCCACGGTGGTTGAGCGGCTGAATGCCGCCGGCGCCGTCCTGGTGGCCAAGCTGACAACCGGTGCCCTGGCATATGGCGACATCTGGTTTGATGGCAAGACAAAGAATCCCTGGGATCTGGAGGTTGGTTCCAGCGGCTCATCGGCCGGGCCGGCGTCAGCGGTGGCGGCGGGACTGGTTGGCTTTGCCATTGGTTCAGAGACGCTGGGCTCCATCGTGTCGCCCTCCATTCGCTGCGGCACCACCGGGCTGCGGCCCACGTTCGGCACCGTCAGCCGGGCCGGCGGCATGGCCCTGAGCTGGACGCAGGACAAATTTGGCCCCATCTGCCGCACCGTCGAGGATTGCGCTATCATCTTCGCCGCCATTCATGGCACGGATGGGCTGGATAAAAGCGTGGTGGATGTGCCATTTAACTACCGGCCGGATATCGACCTCAAATCCCTGCGCATCGGCTACGTCAAGGCAGCTTATGAAGACAGCGCCGAGCCGACCGCCCACGATCTGGCCGCTCTCCAGTTCTTCCGCAACGCGGGTTTTGAGCTTATCCCGATTGAACTGCCGGATTATCCCTACGACGCCCTGGTACTCAACATCAACGTCGAGGCGGCCGCCGCTTTTGACGAGCTGACCCGCAGCAACCAGGATGATCTGCTGAAGTGGCAGGAGGATGCCGCCTGGCCCAACAGTTTCCGCCTGGCCCGCTTCATCCCGGCGGTCGAGTACGTCATGGCCAACCGGATCCGCTCCCTGGTGATCGAGGAGATGGACCAGCTCATGAGCGACATCGACCTGTTTATCTGCACGCCGTACGGGGCTAACAACCTGCGCCTGACCAACTTCAGCGGCCACCCCTGTGTTGTCCTGCCCAACGGCCTGGACGAAAACGGCACGCCGACCAACATCGGGGTGACAATCACCGGCCGGTTATACGACGAAGGCACCATCCTCGCCTTCGCCCGCCTGTACCAGGAAGCCACCGGCCACCACATCTACCACCCGCCAATGGATTATTAGGAGTGGCCACAGATTAGCACGGATTTAACACGGATTTTCTAAAAAAGAATCCGTGCCAAATCCGTGCTAATCCGTGGCAAAAAAAGCCATGACACATGAGCCGTTTATTGAGGAGACGTATCGGTTGGCGCGTGAGGCGGTGAAGCGGGGGGACCACCCGTTTGGGGCGCTGCTGGTGCGGGATGGGGAGATTTTGCTGCGGGCGCATAACAGCGTCCACTCGAGCCATGACATCACCGGCCATGCCGAGCTAAACCTGGTGCGGTTGGCGACCGGCCGGTTCAGCGCCCGCGAGCTGGAACATTGCACCCTCTACACCAGCACCGAGCCCTGCCTGATGTGCTGCGGCGGCATCTACTGGGCCAATATCCGCCAGGTGGTCTTTGGCGTCAGCTCAGCGGCGCTGGCGGCGCTCTCCGGCGGCAACTTCGTCATTCCCAGCCCCAGCCTCTTCGCCCGGCTGGAGCCAGTTGTCCAGGTGACCGGCCCAATCCTGGAGTCGGAAGGGCTGGCCATCCACGCCCCCTACTGGGCCAGCTACGTGCCGCCGGACTGGATGAATCGCCAGCCGTCAGACCCGTAGAATGCGCTACGCCTGGCTCAAACCACCCCGCACCGAACTGCCGATGCCGCCTGCAGCATCCAGCCAGCCCAGCGCCAGCTTGGGCGTGGAGTGAGCAGCGCCCAGGTTGCCGGCGGCGTCGATCAGGATCAGCCCGGCCATCGAGTTGCTAAACAGGCGTTCCACGTGGTCGATGGCCGCCTGACCGGCCGAGGCTGCGGTTAGGCCCTCCGCCATCTTGTCACAGGCATATTTTGACAGCAGCGCCCGCATGATGTTCTCACCATAACCGGTCGCCCCGGCCGCGCCGATACCGTTGTGCGCGTAACCGCCGGCGCCGAAAAGGGGCGAATCGCCAATGCGCCCATCTGGCTTTAGTGCCATACCGCTGGTCGAGGTGGCCGCCGCGATATTCCCGTCAGCATCGATGGCGACGGCGCCGACAGTGTCGGCGGTCCGGCCCGGCCGGCTCGCTGCAAAATCAGACCGGGCTTTAGCCGAAATCAATGACTCGTTTTCGACCAGCGGCAGTCCCAACTCGGCTGCCATGCGATTAGCGCCTTCGCCGACGATAAAGCGGGGCTTAATCTCGGTCATAATCTGGCGCGCCAAGAGAATCGGGTTGCGCACCTGGGTGACCGCACCCACAGCGCCAAAGTCGGGGCCACGCCCATCGACCAGCAACGCATCCAGTTGCAAGACCCCATCCCGATTCAGACAGCCGCCAAAGCCTGCTTCAAACAACGGGTTGTCCTCCAGGTAAACCACCGTCTGGACCACAGCCTCAACGGCTGAGCCGCCGCCCGCCAGCACCGCCTGGCCGCGGGCCACGGCCTCTTGCATGGCCGCCTGAATAGGCGCATCAAAATCATCCGACCAATCCCAGGCGCCGCCATGCGCCACCAGCGTTCCTTTCATCATTACTCCTCGCAGCTGTCTGGGGCCATCAGACAGAGTTCATCAGCTCGCTCTACTTCAACCGTCACATGGCCAATGTCGTATTCGGTCACCAAGGTTTGCACTGCCTTTTTGGCACGTAAAATGGCCGGCCGGTCCGCCAGCGCCGGCACCACCAGATGGGTGGACAGGACATGGTGTTCGCCATCCAGCGACCAGAGGTGGGTGTGATGAACCGATTCTACCTCCGAAATGGTCAGGAGTCGGCTTTCCAGGTGGGGGAGGTCGATACCGGCCGGTACCGCCTGCAAAAAAATCGCCGCCGTCTGCCGCAGGTAGCCCACCATGTTGTACAGCACGTAAAGCGTGATCAGCAGCGACATGATCGGATCCAGAATTGGCAGATCAACGAAGCGCATGACCAGGCTGGCAATCAGCACCGCCGCCCAACCCAGCACGTCCTCAAACAAATGCCAGGCCACGACCTTTTCGTTCAACGAATTGCCGCTCTGCACCCGCCACGCTGCCAGACCGTTGACCAGGATGCCAACCAGGGCAAACAGTAACATCCCGTTCAGATCCGGCTGCTCCGGCGCCAGCAAACGAGGAATGGTTTCGGACAAAATGAAGCCAGTGCCGGCAATCAGAACCACCGTGTTGAGCAGCGCCGCCAGGAGGGAAAACCGCTGGTAGCCATACGAGAACCGGTTGTCGCCCGCCTTGCCCCCGTAACGGGCCAGCCCCCAGGCCAGCCCCAACGACAGCGTATCGCCCAGATCATGCAGCGCATCAGACAGGATGGCGACACTGTTCACCCAGAAACCGCCGATAATTTCCAGGATGGTGAAAGAAAGATTGAGGAAAAAGGCCAGCTTAATGTTGCCGGCCGAATCATGATGGTGATGGTGATGGCTCATGGCTGTTTACCCATGCTGAACGTGTTCGAGACCACAGTGAAAAACTGTTGCCACGTGGTCGTCGTCCAGCGAATAAAAGATAAAGCGCCCATCGCGCCGGGTCTGCACCAGCCGCAGCTGGCGCAAGTGGCGTAAGTGATGTGAGGTTGTCGACTCCGAGCTACCGCTCAGCTCAGCCAGCTCGCCCACGCTTTTCTCCCCGCCGGTCAGGGCGCTGATAATGCGGATACGGGTGCTGTCGCCTAAGGCGCGAAAGAGTTCGGCGATCTCGGCGGCAGTTTGTTCATCCAGTGGTTCCATAATTGTCCCTATATCTGAATAACTGTTCATATATACAGGCATTATATTCATTTTTGTCCCCTTGCCAATAGCGCGGCAGCGGATCGGGTATAATGGCGCCATGAGTAAGTATGAGGAAGGGATGGCTCATTTCCGGGCCGGACAGCACGAGACGGCCCTCCAGGCGCTTGAAGAAGCGCGGCAGCAACGGCCAGACGACGCCGAGGTCCAATGCGCGCTGGGGATGGCCTATCACGCGACCGGCCGGATCCACCTGGCCATTGACGCCTACAGCGCCGCCATCGCCCTCAATGGCAGCGAACCCTACTACTATCAGTTCCGTGGCGCCGCCTACTTTGACCAGAACCAGTTCCAGAAGGCGTTGGCCGATTTCAACTATGCCGTCCAGGAAGCGCCCTACAATGACGCTGCCTACTGGGGTCGCGGCAAAATCCACCTCGCCCTGAACGACCCCAACTGGGCCATCGTCCAGTTCAGCCACGCCCTCGAGCTGGACCCCCACAACCCCACCTACTACGAAGACCGCGCCCGCGCCTACGAACGCCTCGGCCAGATCGCCAACGCCGCCGCCGACCGCGAATTCGCCGGCCGCCTGTTGCAAGGCTGGTTCAGGTCTTCGCTGCGCTCAGACTGAGCGCAGCGTAAGACTTTTGTAACCATTATCACATTTACCTCGTCGGCCGAACCCTTATAATCACTACCTGAGGTAACCCTATGAAACAATGGCGTCTATTGATTTTTGCACTGTTAGCGCTTCTGGCGCTGGTCGCTTGCGGCAGCGAGAGTGGCGCTGTGTTGGGCGTGGCAGCCGCTGAGGAAGCTGACGAGGCCAACGACTTTGTCCCCCAGCTCGATCCTCAGCGCCCCTACCCCGCGCCCGACCTGGCGCTCGTCGGCAACACCGGGCGGCCGCAGTTCCTGAACAGCTACGCCGACTGGTGAACGACCTGACAGGCCAATAAGCCTATCGTGAATAGGCTTCAGGAACAGTTCGAAGACCGCATTGATTTTTTCCATCTGAGCGTGGATTTTGTGGAAACCCTGGATGTACGGCAGCAATACAACATGGTGCGCCGTAGCCAATATCAGCTACTGGACCCGGCCGGTGAAACCGCCGTCAATTGGTTTGGCCCTCTTTATGAAGAGCAAATGGTCGAGCAAATTGAGGCCAAACTGACCGAATTTGCCACTCAATAAATCGAGGCGCGCCCATCTTCTCTGAATCCAGGCGCGCCTCCCCCCTTTCTCTCCCGTACAGACGCACCGCTGGTGCGTCTCTGGCGTGCGATTATCGCGTCTCGAAGCCGCGCCACCGCGCGGCTCTACAGGCGCCCCGCCAGCTCCCCTAAACTACGCACCTCATACGTGATCGCTAGATCTGCCGGCGCCGCTTTCCCTTCCGGGTTGAACCAGCACGTATCCACCCCATAATTCTGGCCGCCCCGCATATCTGACGTCAGGCTGTCGCCGATAATCAGCACATCCTCGCGCGCCGGCCAACCCATTTGCCCAAAAGCATAGTCAAAATAAGCCGGATCGGGCTTGGCCACGCCAATCTCGTCAGAAATCACCACCGGGTTGAAGCTGTTGGCCAGGGGCGAAGCGGCTAACCGGGGGCGCTGCACGTGGCTGATGCCGTTGGTGATGAGGGCCAGGTCGTACCGGCCGGTCACGCCCGCTATCAACGCCTCGGCGCCATCCAGCAGGTAATGCCCCTGCCCCAAAAAGGCAATATACTGATCACTGGTCGCCAGTGGATCTCCCTCAAGCCCAAATTCAGCAAAAAAACGGGCAAAGCGAATGGAACGCAGGTCGGTGAGCGACAGTTCGCCCTGCTCAAAAGCATGCCAGGCCGCCACATTAATCCGGCGATAG
The DNA here is from genome assembly GCA_020634575.1 of Ardenticatenales bacterium. The sequence continues at coordinate 35,156 of JACKBM010000056.1, forward strand.
GCCTCAGCGTGCGCCGGCTGAAAATCAATGCCCAACGTCCGGCAGGTCTGAGCCAGGGCACTTTCCTCGGCCCGGGCAAAGTCAAACAGGGTGCCATCCGCATCAAATAAGAGCCATCTATATTTTTTCATGCAGGGATTTTAGCAGAAGCCCAATTAATGGTACGATCCTGGCTGGTACACGCACATTCAGGAGAAATTTATGCGCCAATACTTCACTCGCCGTAACTGTCTGACCGCCTTCGGCGTCCTGGTTCTGCTGCTGGTCATGCTGGTTGTGGGCGGCGCCTTTGTCATCAACCGCTTTGTCAATATCGGCGCCATTGTCAGTGATGGCGGTGAGGCGGCGGTGCAGGTACCGGCCGGTTTCTCCGTCAACATCTTTGCCTCAGGCCTGCTCGGCCCCCGCTTCATGGCCGTCGGCCCGGACGGCCACCTCTATGTCGCCGACCGGCTCAACGACCGCATCATCATCCTGCCGGACCGAAACGGCGACGGCGTAGCCGACGAAACCCTCGTCTTTGCGACCGGCCTCAACCGCCCCCACAGCCTCACCTACCACGAGGGGAGCTGGTACGTTGGCGTCCCGGCCGGCATCGTCGTCCTGACGGACAGCGATGGCGACCTGAGCGCGGACAGCAGCACGATGCTCATCGACGACTTCCCCACCAGCGGCACCCATAGCACCCGCACCGTCGATTTCCTGCCCGATGGCCGCATGGTGGTCTCCATCGGCTCCAGCTGCAATGTCTGCGAAGAAACAGATGAGCGCCGCGCCGCCATCGTCGTTTACGACATGCCGGGCGCCCTCAACGAACGGCTCTACGCCACCGGCCTGCGCAACGCCGTCGGCCTGGCCGTTCAGCCCGGCACCGGCCACCTCTGGGCCAGCAATAACGGCCGTGACCTGATGGGCGATGATCTGCCACCCGAAACCGTCTATCGTCTCAGCGAAGGCAGCTTCTACGGCTGGCCGGTCTGCCATAACGGCTACCTGATCGACCCGGACATGGGCAGCCCCGGCAGCTGTGACGGCGTCACCCCACCTACCGTCGAAATGCAGGCCCATTCAGCGCCGCTGGGACTGGCCTTTTATGATGCCCAGCAGTTCCCGGAGGAATATTGGGGCGACCTTTTTATCGCGTTCCACGGCTCCTGGAACCGCAGCGAACCTACCGGCTACAAGGTGGTCCGGCTGGACCTGGTCAGCGGGGTCCCGGCCACTGCGGTTGAGGATTTTGCCACCGGTTGGTTGGATGGCGCCACTGGCGAAGCAGCCGGCCGGCCGGTTGATGTGGTCGTTGGCGCGGATGGCGCTCTGTATGTTAGCGACGACAAGGGTCACTTCATCTACCGGATCAGCTACACAGGCGAATGATTAAGCGATGAAGCGAGCCAAACTGTGGTGGGTCCTGTTTTTCCTGCTTTTACCGGCCGGTTCCGTCCAGGCCGCACCTGATGATCCGCTGCCCCGGGTCGTCTGCGGCGGCGGCTACATGGCGTTTATCCACGCCGCCGGGCTGGCCAGTCCCGATGGCCTGGCCTGGGGACCGGACAACCTCGTCTACGTCGCCGAGGAAAGCGCCGACCGGGTCAGCCGCATTGAGAGCAACGGCAGCGTCACTCCATACGGCAGCGGCATCGTTTCAGTGGAGGGCATTGCCTTTGGGCCAGATGGAACACTGTATGCTGTGGAGGATATCGAGAATGGCCGGCTGGTGACGGTAGACAGCGGCGGCAACGTGGCTGAACTTGTGGGCAACCTGGCGGCGCCAGAGGGGGTGACCTACCATCCAGACGGCAACCTGTACATCACCCAATCTAACGTTCAGTTCACCAGTAGTCCGCTGAACTACCGGACAGAGGTCACGCGGGTGACACCGGCCGGTAGCACCACCACCATCAGCCTTGTCCCTTTCACCCGCAGCTACTCCGGCCTCACGGTCAGCGCCAATGGCCACCTCTACGTGGCCAACGAAGCGGCTGAGGTCGGCCCGGACGCCAGTGTTTATGAGTTGGACCCGACCAATAATGGCAACAGCCCGTTCGTCAGCGGCATACCCGCCGCAGAAGGGGTTGATTTTGCCAGCGGCAACAGCTTCCCGCTTTACCTGGTCGAAGAGGACCGCGGCAGTGGCGACGGCTACCTGCACCAGGTTGATGCGGCCGGCGCGGCGACACAGTTTTGCGCCGGCTTCCTCACCATTGAGGACGTCCTGGTTGCGCCAGATGGCAACATCTACGTCTCCGAAGACGGCAGCGGCTATGTCATCCGCCTCACCCGCCAACTCGACCACCAGCTTTACGTGCCGCTTGTGATTCACTGAACAGTTTTTGCCGCAGATTTCGCAGATTTGGGGATGGTTTGTTTCGCGATTTGAACTTACTGTCGCGACAAGAGTAAAAGGCGCTACTACAAAAAATCCCCAAATCTGCGAAAACTTGTGCTGAGCGTAGCGAAGTAGCTGCGGCAAAAAGAGGAAAAAATGACTGAGAATACGAACCAATGGGACGAAGAAACGTCTGAGACCTTTATTGACTATGGGCGCTACATGGTGCCGGAGCGGGAGCGGCAGATGGCGATAATGGTCGCGCTGTTGCCGGAGCGGACGCCGTTGTCTGTGTTGGAGCTGTGCTGCGGCGAAGGGTTGCTGGCTGATGAGATTCTACGCGCCCGGCCGGAGGCGATCGTACACGGTTACGATGGTTCCGCCCGCATGCTGGCGGCTGCCGCAACCCGCACCGCCTGGGCTGGCCCCCGTTTCATCCCGCAAGAATTTGATCTCGGCAGCCCTGACTGGCGCCAGCCCGATTTCCGGCCGGATGCTGTCGTCTCCTCACTCGCCATCCACCACCTGGACGGCCCCGGCAAGGCGGCTCTTTACCGCGACCTCTTCCAGCTCATGGCGCCCGGCGGCCAACTCCTCATTGCCGACCTGATCGAAGCGCCCGGCGCCGCCGCCCAGGCGCTGGCGGCGGCCCAGTGGGACGAAGCCGTCAAAGCCCGTTCCCTGGCCATCGACGGCCACACCGCCGTCTACGACTTCTTTGAGCGCGACGCATGGAACATCCTGCGCCACCCCGACCCCATGGACATGCCCTCCCCCATCCACGACCATCTCCGCTGGCTGGCTGACGCCGGCTTCACGGCAATTGATGTCTACTGGCTGAAGGCCGGCCACGCCATTTATGGGGCCAGAAACCGGCAATGTAAGCGAATTAGCTACGCTATTCCCGCCCGCGATCGCGAGGCAGTAAACTGCCACGCTACGAACGCGTCCGCCAGATGCGGACTTTGGTTTAACGTCGACCGTCTGAAGTGAGCTTCCAGTCTGCTTTGAGCAGACGCGGCCGTAGCGTGGCGCTTGAGCGCCTCGTGATCGCGATCTCGGGCCACTACTCTCATTTATGTCTTCTGCGTATAGTCATGACAAGACATCAAAAACACCACCAAAATAAGCATTAATTATGTAACCTGCGTGTAGTGATAACCAAACAAAAAAACAGCACAAATTACTCAGACACGCCAGCACCGGCTTCAGCAATCAACTCAATCAAGAACCCATCCGGGTTGCGCAGATAGGCTGAGCGACCCCAGTAATAGTCGCGCGGCGGGACCTCGATAATCAGCCCCTGCCCGGCCAGCTCGGCGCAGGCGGCATCCACATCGGGGACGGCGAAAGCGGTGTGGTTTTCGGGCGGGAGATCGTCGGGACCGGCCGGTTCATACCGCTCATGCAAGAAGATCTTCACCTCCCTTGCTGAAAGATCGCGATGTTCCCCCCATCATAATCTGGCTCCCGCCCCAACAACTTGCGGTAAAAAGCCGTCATCGCCGGCACATCGTCACTGAAAAATGCCATTTCCACCAGTTTCATACGTAATCCACCTCCAGCTTTTGCCAACATTTTAGCACAGATGGTCTACGGTGAGGGGTTGCCAACCCGTCGGTGGGACCCGACGGGTTGGCAACCCCTCACCCTTCTCTATAATTGCGGCATGAGTCATTTCTTTGCCTATCTCAACCGGATGCGCTACATCGAACGCTGGGGGTTGATGTACAACGTTCACGTCGAAAACATCCAGGAACATAGCCTGCAGGTGGCCGTCATCGCCCATACGCTGGCCATCGTGCGCAATGAGCTGTTTGGCGGCAGCGTCAACCCGGAGCGCGTCGCGGTGCTGGCCCTCTACCACGACGTCAGCGAAGTGATCACCGGCGACCTCCCCACCCCGATCAAATATTTCAATCCGCAAATTAACCGCGCCTACAAAGATCTGGAAGAAGTCGCCAATGAACGCATCCATGGCCTGTTGCCGGAAGCGTTGCAGGCCAGCTTCAACGCCATCTTCTTCCCGACTGAAGCCGATCAGGAACATTGGCTGCTGGTCAAAGCCGCAGATAAACTGGCGGCCTATGTCAAATGTCTGGAAGAGTTGAAATTGGGCAATCAGGAATTCGCCAAAGCCAAGCACACCACCAAACAGGCGATCGACGACCTGGATCTGCCAGAGGTGCGCTATTTCCTCAAGACGTTCCTGCCCAGCATGACTCTAACCCTGGACGAGCTGGATTAGCCCGTGCCCTATCGCCATGCCAGCGCCGCCGAGGATTACGCCGCCTACGCTGCCGGCCACATCCTCTACGCCCGGCCCGGCCAGACCGCCTTCCCTATTCGCTTAACTGATGAAATTTGGGGACGCTGCCTGGCCCTGCGCCGGCAGCTGGACCTGCCTGACAAACTTCTGACCGTCTTTGACCCCTGTTGTGGCGGCGCCTACCAGCTCACAACCCTGGCCCTGCGCCACGGCGAGCAGATCAGCCAGATTTGCGCGGCCGATGTGGACGCGGCGGCCCTGGCGCTGGCCCGGCAGAACCTGGGGCTGCTCACCCCAGCCGGACTGGACGCCCGCGCCCAGCAGTTGAGGGCACTATACGAAGCGCATGGCAAGGTTAATCATGTTAAGGCGCTGGCTCATTTGCCCATACTTCAAGCCCGCCAGGCCGCCATCGAACCGTTATCAGTGAACCTGTTTGCGGCGGATGGCGGCCAACCAGACCAACTCCTGTCCGGGCTGGCTGGCACAGCCGTTGATCTGGTGTTGAGCGACGTGCCGTATGGTCAGAAGGCCGCCTGGGGCGGAAGTTTGGGGACGGAACCGGCCGATCCCCTCCACGCGCTCCTCACCGCCCTGCAATCCGTCATCAACCCCCAAACCATCCTCGCCCTGGCCATGAGCAAAGACCAGCGCGCCGCCCACCCTGCTTACCGCCAGCTCGGCCGCTTCCAGATCGGCAAACGGCGCATCCAGTTCCTCCAACCCCTCAGCTGATTGGAACCCAAAGTTCAAAACCGCCCAGACCGCTGACCGGATCAAACGTTTCGCCATATTGCTCAAAGAATGGCGCGTCGGCTAGCTGATGCCCTGAAGCGGGCAGCCAGTGGCTCCAGATGTAACTCCAGGTTCGGTTGATCGTCGAAACATGATCGGTATGGTCAAAAACCACGTAGCGCTGCGCCGGTATGCGCAATGTCGCCAGTTCGGCCGGCAGATCAGAAAAGTCGGCTACAGCCACCCCACTGAGGTAATCAATGTGGCCTTCATCGTCGCCGTTGTAGCCCACACCATAGGTTTCATTGCCCAGCTGCTGACCGATGGCGCCGAGATAAGGCATAAACTGCTGCCATTGCGAGGGAATCTGCGCACTGGCCTCCTCGCCGTAGCGGGCCCGTAAACCAGCGACCAGAAACGCCGGGCGCGTTTCAATGCGGGACTCTAACTCAAGATTATCAGCTTGCTTGTTCATACTCATAGCCTCCACCAGGGTGATGTTTCGTACATGGCGCTGTGAACGAACTGCTTCAGGAGTCACGCCAAATGTCTCCCGAAACGCCCTCGTAAATGCTTCGTGAGAACCGTAGCCGGTATCCAGAGCGGCATCCAGAATCGAATCATAGGCGCCGGTCGCCAGGTTCGTGGCGGCCATCGTCAGGCGACGTGCACGCAGGTAACGCATGACCGAATAGCCAGTCGCAGTGCCAAAGGCTCGGGCCAGATGGAAGCGGGAAACGCCAACAACATCTGCGATCTGATCCAATGTCAGCTCTTCCGCATAATGGCTTTCGATATACCAGATGACTCTTTCGACAAGATTCGTGGTCATACGCCTCACAGCAACAGTTTCAAAGGCAAGCTCAATATACAACGCAGCAACACGCCGTGTTTGATTGAAATTGCTCTTTTTAAGCTGGCCTGATGCTGGCTTTACCTTTGTGAGTCAGAGCCAACCAGGTGACTAATGGCGAAGGTTAATCTTCAACCGCCACGATCGCCTCGATCTCGACGCAGACCCCGCCCGGCAACGAACCCATCCCCACCGCGGACCGGGCGTGCCGGCCGATCTCGCCAAACACGTCCACGATCAGGTCGGAAAAGCCGTTGATGACCGCCGGCTGCTGGCCAAACTCGGGCACCGCGTTGACCATGCCGAGCACCTTGATCACGCCCGTCACCTTGTCCAGCGAGCCGAGCGTGTCACGCAACACGGCCAACTGATAAAGCGCCACCTGGCGCGCCGCCGCATACCCTTCTTCTACCGTCACCGTGTCGCCCAGCTTCCCCTTGACGCCCGGCGTCTTGCCGGACAGATAAATCGTGTCCCCATGCCGCCGCGCATGGACGTAGTTGCCACCCGCGTTTGGGATAGCCGGTAATTCAATGCCCAATTCCTGCAATCGTTGTTCTGCTGACATAATTTTTCTCCTGAAATAAGATTTGCCGGACTATTGTAACGCTGACAGGATGGCCCGACATTCCGCTATAATGACGGCGATGACGATTCTCGACCATTCCCCTGCCTGGGCCGCCCGTGCCGCGTTGCGTGACTGGCCGGCTGGCCAACAACACGTGATGTACCAGACCTGGAGCGACCTGTTGTTTCTCCACTGGCGCCTGCCGCCAGAGATTATTCAGGCCACCCTACCGCCCGGCCTCTACGTAGACACATTTGCCGGCGACGCCTATATCGGTATCGTCCCGTTCTGGATGAACTGGATTCGGCCCCGCTACCTGCCGGCCATGCCCTGGGTCTCTTTCTTCCTAGAGACCAATGTGCGGACCTACGTTTTTGATGATAAGGGGAATAGCGGCGTCTGGTTTTACTCGCTGGATTGCAACCAGCCCTTCGCCGTCTGGTTGGCGCGGACTTTCTTCCGCCTGCCGTATGAACATGCACAGATGCAGGCGGTCAACCTGGGCGGCAAGATTGCCTACCAGCTCAAACGACGGGGCGCACAAACCGGGTCACACTTCGCTTATGAACCGGCCGGTCCCACCTTCTTCGCCGCCCCCGAATCCCTCGAATTCTTCCTGGCTGAGCGCTATCTGCTGTTTGCCAACACGGCCCAGGGGCTGGCCACCGGCCGCGTCCACCACACCCCCTACCCGCTGCAAGGGGCCACGCTCACGGCCTGGAATGACGAGCTGCTCAGCCTCGATGGCTTTGCCTCGCCACAACGCCCGCCGGATAACGTCCTGCGCTCAACTGGTGTGGACGTGCGGATCTACCCACTCGTCCGCGGTTGACACATCCTCCACATGCCACAGCCGGCAAAGTAGCTGCCCCATTAGCGCCAGCAGGCTGAACACAAGCAGGACAACCAGCAAGGTACGCAAGATACCTCCGAGCGTCACGGCAGCCAACCCATCATCGGCCCAATTGAGCCGATCCCGGTCCAGCCCGCCGCTTTGCTGGCTGGCGCCGCGGCCCGGGTCACCAAAGGGCGATTGGGCCGGCTCAGAGCCATCAAACACACGCACGCCCAGGATGTGAACGGGCTCGTATTGCTCCCACAATACCAGACCGCCCGTGACAAGCAGGGCGGCAGCCACAACCAGGACAGCCGTCCAGAATACGGATTTGCACTTCATGGTGCCGCTCCTTGGTGCTGCCGCGGGCGCATACTCAGTTGGAGGTCATGGGGTCCAGGGCTTGATAGCGACAGGCATGGCCTCTCCGGCGCCAATCAGGCAGCCACCAGAAAGATCAAAAACGCCCAACCTTATCCTAGCACTGATCTATGAAGAAATGATGTGATCAAATGCGTCAACCGGGGTTGACATCTGTACCGGCCGGTTCAGCCCGCCGTCGCGACCGCCGGAATCGGCTGATTAGCCTGTCACCAGCCGCAAAACCAAGCACGATGACCGTAATCGGCAATAGTGTCTTCAAGAAGCCGGCCACACCAAAAATGCCGGGCGCAAAATCACCGCGGCCCCGGTCCGGGCCACCCCGCTCGCCGGGAAACTCGAAACGGCCCTCCCCTTCTGGCGGTCTCTCCCCCCGCCGCTCTTCAGGGAAGCGTTCGCCAGGCAACTGCCCAGCCGCCGTTGCCGACGTCCCATACTGTTGCCACAACTTCAAGCCACCCGTCACAATCAGAGCCGCGGCCAGAATGACCAGGATTTGCCAGAGAGATTTTTTTAACTTCATGCCGGCGCTCCCTCACGGCGCACCAGCCGCTTGATGGGGAAAAGCACATAGCGCTTTGTACTGGCGATGATCCATTTCCAATCCAGCGCCAGGTGCAGAGCCACCAGGAAGATCACCAGGTCGGAACTGGTGTGATGGAGCTGGCGCCAGATGCGGCTGTTGTCGCCAGCAATGCCCAGTTGCAGCAATGCAACTTCGGAGATCCAGAGGCCGGTCACCACCACAATCACCATGACGATAAACAAGGCCACATCAATCAGATAACGCAGCCGCTGCTGATTCGGCAGCCGGCTGAGCAGCCGCCGCGTGACGGCGCTGATCCATTGCCAGTGCAGCATGAGATGGTAAATCAGGGCAATAGCAAAGGCGATACCCAACCATTCGTGAATGGGCAGCCCGGTAAAGCGGGTGTTCATGTCGATAATAAAGGCGAAAAAGAGCAGGATATCAAGCCAGTAATTCTTGAGCGTCTCGCTGAGACGGCGTTTACCGGCGCTACGGGGTACGGTGGCAGAACTCATCCGGCCATTCTACGATCAAAATATGAAGCAATTGTTGAGTGTCCGGCTGCATCTTCGCCCCCGTTCGTTTATACTTCGGCCGTTGCCGGACCTTCTAAACCCAACCGGTTCACCCGAGTAGCCACCTATGACCAATGACCGTTCTCTGCCCCGTGTCCTCATCGGTACCGCCATCCACCCCGCCGCTCTGGAGCTATTGGGCGCCCAGGCTGAAGTTGATTACCGGCCGGATCTCAGCCAACCCGAGCTCCATCGTCTGGTCGGCCAGTATGAAGCTGCCGTTGTCGCCGCCGGTCAGGCGATCAGCGCGGACCTGCTGGCCCGCGCCGTCCATCTCAAGGTGCTGGCCCGCCTGACCGCCAACCTGGACCACATCGACATCGTCGCTGCCCAGGAACATGGCATCCACGTCGTCAACTGCCCGGACGCTTTCAGCGTCGCCGTCGCTGAGCATACCCTGGGATTACTACTGGCTGCCGCGCGCCGTTTGCCCCAGCTGGCACCCGCCAGCTCCGGCCACCTGGGCACTGGCCTGGCCAACAAAACCCTGGGCATCATCGGCTACGGCCGGATTGGGCGCGAGGTGGCCATCCGCGCCCGCGCCTTCCGCATGAAGATCCTCGTCAACCAGAAACGGGCCACCCCGGAGCTTGACCTGGACGAGGATATCGCCAATGTCGACCTGCCCGAGCTGTTGCAGCGCGCGGATTTTGTCTCGCTGCACGTCCCCCATGCGCCTGAGACCCATCATCTGCTTGGCGCGGCAGAATTTGCCCTGATGCGCCCCAGTGCCATCCTGCTGAACACCTCGCGCGGGCCGGTGGTGGATGAAGAAGCGTTGCTGGCGGCGTTGGAAACCGGCCGGATCGCCGGCGCCGCCCTGGACGAACTGGCCGCCGCCAGCCTGCCCCCCCTCGCCAGCCACGAGCGCGTCCTGGTCAGCCCCTTCATCGCCGGCCAAACTGACGACGCCCACCGCGTCGCCTCCCTCGATGTTGCCGAGCAGATCATCGAGCTCCTGGAAGACGTTGAGGCGGACACCATCCTGCCGCTGCGCGTCGTGCCGCTGGACAAAGTCATGCCCCACGAAAACATCGACCCCAAACGGGTGGAGCGCCTGGCCAATCGGCTGCGCCAGGAGCAGATCCTGGCCAACCCGCCCATCGTCACCCCGGTGGGTGATGTGTACATGGTGTTGGATGGGGCCACGCGCACATCAGCGCTCAAAGCGTTGGGCTTGCCACACGCGATCGTCCAGATCAGTACCGCGGCCACCGGCCTGGGGCTGGAGACCTGGTACCACTCCATTCAGGACGTCGCCATTCCCGATCTGCTGGCCATGCTGGACGCCCTGCCGGAGATCTCCCTGGTCGAGGTCGCGCCGGACAAGGCGCGTGAAGAGATGTTTGAGTACGGGGCGCTCTGCGTCCTGCATACCGTCAACAACCGCGCCTACCTGGTCCAACCCGCCGCCGGCGTCAACCGGCTGGATGCGCTTAACCATCTGACTGAAAGTTATATCGCGGCCGGCCGGGTTGAGCGCACCCTCGAGGACGACGTGATGACCCTGCGCACCGAGCTGCCGGGGCTGGCGGCGCTGGTCATTTTCCCAATTTACACGGTGGAACAGGTGATGCAGGTGACGAAGGGAGGTAGGTATTTTCCGGCCGGTATCACCCGCTTCATCATCCCCGGCCGCATCCTGCGCATCAAGGCCGACATGCGCGTCCTCAGCAGCAACCGCCCCCTCCACGAAAAAAACCGCTGGCTGCGCAATCTGCTTCTAGACAAGCTCAACGGCAACGAAATCCGTTACTATGCAGAACCGGTATACTTGTTAGATGAATGAGGTTAGTGCGTGGCGCGGCTTGATTTGAGCAGCAGCCCTTTTGGGGGCAAATCCCGCCAGCGCCACGCACCTACCCCTACTACGCAATGGTAGTGGGATGGTTGCAGGCGCTCATGTAAAAGTGAGGAATTCGGTGATGCCAATCACTTCGAGTCCAATCGCCTCTCTAAATTATGATCTGCTTACTCCATAGGAGAATGAATCTTGATAGCTAAGAAGGGTTAAATGAAAATAGAGACTGGTTTTGCCCAAGTAAATGGTTCACAACTGTACTACGAAACAGCCGGAACAGGACATCCGCTCGTTTTGCTTCATGGTATGGCACTTGATACACGCATGTGGGACGCTCAATTTGAAGTGTTCGCTCAGTATTACCGTGTTATCCGCCTCGACTTTCGTGGTTTTGGACGTTCGCCTATCAAGCGTGGCGACACAGTTCATCATTTTGAAGACCTTCACTCATTGCTTACCCACCTTGAAATTGAACAAACCCATGTAATAGGTTTGTCATTGGGTGGGAGCATTGCTATCGACTTCACGCTGACTCATTCTGCTTTTGTCAGCAAGTTGGTTCTTGTTGATTCAGGTTGTGGCGGCTGGGAATGGTCAGATGAAATGAAATCTATTTTTGCAATATCCCAAATGGCTCGCACAGAAAATCTGCTTGCTGCCAAAAAAGCCTGGCTTGAATGTTCGCTATTCCAGCCTGCTCAAGAACATGCGGCTGTCGCAAAACAACTTACACAGATTGTTGCGGATTATCAGGGATTGCACTGGCTTCATGACGATATCACTATGGAGGGGCCAACACCGCCTGCCTTTGAGCGCCTGAACGAGATCAAAGCACCGACGTTGATCGTTGTGGGTGAACGCGATGTCCGTGATTTTC
>JACKBM010000057.1 GCA_020634575.1 Ardenticatenales bacterium
CAGAATCGATCTGCATATGTTTTCCATAAAGCGATATTTAGAGAAAGGACACCGCGATGCGTGCCAGTAGAGTAAAACCGTTTGCCATTATTTGTTGGGCGGGCATCTTGATACTCGCCAGTTGCACACCAGACAATGCCAGTACACCGGTGCCCACAATAGATACAGAAGTCAGCCCCTCTCCGGCCGCTTCCATTTCACTTTCTCACACGCCAACACCGCGGCCAAGCGATGCCGCGTCGCTCGCAGAATTGATTACACCAACGGCCACGAACTCCCCAACGCCAAGCGAAACACCCACCCCATCACCAACCGTCACAAGCCGGCCCACGGTGACGCCTACCGCCACGCCCCCCATGCCGGCGGAGGAATTTCTGGCTATTCGCTACCCCCAAGTTGAATGGATGGAAGCATATCTGCGAAATCTACCGTTTGAGCAGTTTGGCAGGCTTGTGGCTGCTGACAGATATGCCTTTGACGTGTTTGGTTACGAAGGGTTTAGTCCGGAGGCTGACCTGATTTATCAGGATGTCAATGGCGACGCGGATGCTGACCTGATTGTTGCTGACGAATTGTTAGTCGGCGTCTTTCTTTGGTCTGGGAACAGCTATGCGCCTCCCTATCTGATAGCTTTCCCCAAACTGAAATATCAACCTGGCTCACATGTTGAGCTGGCAGATTGGACAAATGATGGCGTACCGGAAATTCTGTTCGACTACCGGGGTGATACTGGTGGTACAGGCATTGTTTACACGAGTTGGACCCGCTACATCATCCGCTGCCTCGCTGATAGTTGTGAGGTTGCCCTTGAACTGCCGCTTACCTACCTGACCGATGATTACAACGGGGGCGGCATGACGCTAATGAATTCAGCTGTCTCCCTTGACGCCAGCGTACCGGGCCAAACGTTAATTGAGCAGGTATGGGAGGGTTTTTCTATCTATAACTTTGATTTCTCGCCAGGTTTCTACCCATATGCGCTGGCTGACAATCCCATTGAATCCCTCAAAGTGCTTTCCACCACGCTTGATAGTTATCGTTGGAACGGACTGCAATTTCAGCCTCTAAACAGCGTCGTGCTCAGTAACGCTTATGTTGTGGACCAAGATGCTCAGCTAGAGGCCGCATATAACGGTGACGCGGCCTCGGTTCAATACCAGCACAATGGCCGAGGAGACGCCATGAATGATGTCTGCCAGCTTTATGTTAACGAAATGATGGTAGGGCTGCCTTTCGGCTGCAAAAGGAATTTTACCCAGGTCAGCTGGCAGAACCTGATCGGTGACGAGGAGCCAGAACTGGTGATCCGGGCCCTCTCGGGCAAGCTCCCCTATGATAACGATGGCAACCACATGGACGACATCCAGTGCATGCACCAGCGGCAGATTATCTACCAATGGGATGGCGAACAGGCCATTGAAATCGCCAACATCGCTGGTTGTGTGGTCCGTAGCAACCTGTTTGGCGTGGAATTGGTTGATTATGATGGTGATGGTCATCTGGAGATATTGGCGGCAAGCAGTTGGACTTCAAATGTAGATTGCGTGCCCACGTCACGGCTGCCCTGCTGGTATCATTTCGGCTATACCACGCAGGTCTATCGTTGGGACGGGTTTGGCTTCACGTATGTGGCTGAGATTCCTAATAACACGTTGCCATAGATGATCAAGTGAGGCAATCAGCTATGCCCTGGCAGAACGCGACCATGTACAACATCGACCCGCACATTGCTGAGCTTTATGACCAGAGCGAGACGTACCAGGATGACGTCGCGCTGATACGCCGGCTCATCGCCGGACGCGGTCCGCTGCGAATCCTGGAGCCGTTTTGTGGCACCGGCCGGATCCTCATCCCCCTCGCCCAGGACGGCCACGAACTCACCGGCCTGGATGCCGCCCAGGGCATGCTTAACCGCGCCCAGACCAAAATTGATACCCTTTCGCCAGAGGTCAGCGCCCGAATCACGTTGACCACAGCCGATATCGTCCATGACGCCTGGCCGCTAGGGTTCGACCTGGTCATTCTGGGCGGCAACTGTTTCTATGAATTAGCCACGCCCCAGGAACAGGCGGGCTGTATCGCCGCAGCTGCCGCCGCGCTGAAGCCGGGTGGTTTTGTTTACGTCGACAACAACCACATGGAAGGGCCGCTGGCCGCTTCCTGGCAGCAACCCGGTGTCCGTTCTGGCTTCCCCACAGGCATCTGCCGTGACGGTACGCGGGTCGAAAGCACCACCGAGACCATCTGGTTTGACATTAACAAGCGGCTGGCCCGCTTTCGCCGCAGCACCCGCGTCACGCGGCCGGATGGCCGGCAGTTCGAGCGAACGTACGAGCAGCAAAAACATCCGGTCAGCCGCGACGAAGTGCTGGGCTGGTTGCGCCAATTCGGCTTCACGATTGAGGCGCTCTACGGTGATCGCGCCGGCAATCCGTATGTGGCGAGCTCAGAACGGGCGATTTTCTGGGCCAGAAAAGGCAGCAGTTGATGGTAGACTTAGGGCCTGGCGCGGCGCTGGCCACACAAGCGGTCAATCCGGCCCGGCCGCGCCCTGTCCTACGAGGTAATGTGCCCTTATGAGCAACAACGGATTTCACGGCGTTTTTCCCTACCTGGTCTCACCCATCGCCCCGGATGGCGACGTCATGGCCGACGTGCTGACGCGGCTGTGCGACGACCTCATCGCAGCCGGCGTCCACGGTCTCTCGCCGCTGGGCTCCACGGGCGAGTTTGCCTATCTCAATGACGCTCAGAAACGACGGGTGGTTGAAGTTGTCCTCGCCGCAGCCCGCGGGCGAGTGCCGGTGGTACCCGGCGTCGCCGCCACGACGATTACGGCGGCAGTGGGCCAGGCGCAAACCTATGCCGCGCTGGGCGCGGACGGCATTCTGGCGGTCCTGGAGAGCTATTTCCCCCTATCTGAAGATGGCATCTACAACTATTTCGCGGCCATCGCGGCGGCGGTTGATCTGCCGGTGGTGCTTTATACCAACCCCAACTTCCAGCGCACCGACCTCAGCCTGAACGTCATCGATCGGCTGAGCCACGTGCCTAATATTCGTTACCTGAAGGATGCGTCGAGCAACACCGGCCGGTTGCTCTCCATCATGAACCGGGTTGAGGGCCGGATGGAACTATTCGCCGCTTCAGCCCACATCCCGACCTGCGTGATGCTCCTGGGCGGCGCCGGCTGGATGGCCGGGCCGGCGTGCGTGGCGCCTAAACAAAGTGTGGCTCTGTACGATTTATGCCGCGCCGGCAACTGGGAACAGGCCATGGCCGCCCAACGCGATCTGTGGCAGCTCAACCAGGTGTTTGCCAAATACAGTCTGGCCGCCTGCATTAAAGGTGGGCTGGAGTTGCAGGGTTACCCGGTTGGCGAACCGCTTGCCCCGCAAAGCCCGCTTTCTGCCGAAGGCCAGGCCGAAGTCAGACAGGTTCTGGAGCTGATCGGCGCCCTCTGAGCGAGGAAAATATCATGAAACCAGCCCCCATCAAAGAGACCATCACCTTCGCCGACTTCGAAAAGCTTGACATCCGCGTCGGCACCATCCTCACCGTCAGCGAGGTCGCCAACTCGGACAAGCTGCTGAAGCTAACCGTCGATTTTGGCGACCATACCCGCAGCATCCTGGCTGGCATGAAAGGCGAGCGAGACAATCCCCAGGAGATCGAGGGTCAGCAGGCGCTTTTTGTGGTCAACCTGGCGCCGCGCAAAATGGCCGGCGAGCTGTCCGAGGGAATGCTCTTTGACATCGGCTACGCGGATGGCATTGTGCCCTGCCTGGCCCTGGCGGAACGGCCGGTGCCCAATGGCACGCGGGCGGGTTAAGGCTAACCAGCCATGCTACAAATTCGTGACGCCAATCTGGAAGATTTTGCCGCCCTCATGCAGCTCTACCAGGAGCTGCACCCGGCCGATCCCTCCTTCAACGAAAACAGCGCGCGGGAGGTCTTCCAACAGATCCTGGCCACCAGCGGCCTGCACATCTTTCTCCTGGTCAATACAACCGGGGAGTTAATCGCCAGCTGCTACCTGAACGTGATCCCGAATCTGACCCGCGGGGCCAGACCCTACGCCATTATCGAAAATGTGATTACGGCGGAAGCCAAACGGGGCCAGGGTCACGGTAAAGCGATCATGGCCCACGCCCTGGCGCAGGCCTGGCAGGCCGGCTGTTACAAAGTAATGCTCCAGACAGGCTCCCGAAAGCCGGCCACCCATGCCTTTTATCAGGCCTGCGGCTTTTCGGGCACGGACAAACATGGCTACGTGGCCTGGCAACCCGGTTACAAATCAGCAACCTGACAGCAGGTGTCAGGAAGATGCGCCATGCTTGGGGGCGGTGAATAAGCATGCAGGTTGAGTTTAGCGGTCACATCTTCCAATGGCGGGGACCCGCCCCATACTACTTCGTTTCCGTCCCTCAGGAACAGAGCGAGGCGCTGAAAGGGATTTCCCGGGCCGTCACCTACGGCTGGGGCATGATCCCGGTCACCGTCCAAATCGGTGACACAGTTTGGAAAACCTCCCTGTGGCCCAAAGATGGCCGTTACCTGGTGCCGTTGAAAGATAAGGTCCGCCGAGCCGAGCAGTTGGCCGATGGCGATATGGTCACCATTCAGCTCGAAGCGCGCTAACCCAATTCCCCAAACATCTGTGCTAATCCTGACAGGGGGTGTCAGAAACGCGTGGTATGTTGACCAGGTGTCTGAATTACTGTCCCTTTTATGCCCACCCTTGATCAGCAACTATGTTTTCCAACGCAACCAAAAACAAACCTGGTGCTGAGGCTCTACCAACCGGTCTCACCGAAATCGTCATCCGTGGCGCCCGCCAGCATAATCTCAAAAACATCGACATCGTCATACCCAAAAATAAATTGGTGGTGATCACCGGCGTCAGCGGCAGCGGCAAATCGTCGCTGGCCCTGGACACCCTTTACGCCGAAGGGCAACGCCGCTACGTTGAAAGCCTCTCGGCCTACGCCCGCCAATTCCTGGGCCAGATGGAAAAACCCAAGGTCGATCAGATCATCGGCCTCAGCCCGGCCATCGCCATTGAGCAGAAGACGGTCAGCCGCAACCCCCGCTCCACCGTCGGCACGGTCACGGAGGTGCTGGATTATCTGCGCGTCCTCTATGCCCGCGTCGGTACGCCCCATTGCCCGGCATGTGGCCGCGAGGTCCGGCCGCAGAGCGCCGCCCAGATCACGGAACAGCTGGCGGCGCTGGCCCCCGGTACCCGCTTCCAGCTCCTGGCCCCCGTCGCTCGCAACCGCAAGGGCACCCACGCGGCTCTGCTCAAGGGGGCACGGGGTGACGGCTTCAGCCGGGCCCGCATTGACGGCGAAATGGTCACCCTGAACGGCAAAATCCCGGCCCTCGACAAAAAGAAAAAACACAACATCGAACTGGTCATCGACCGGCTCGTCGCCCCGACCGCTGTTGATCTCGACTACCGTCGCCGTCTGGCCGACTCAGTTGAGACCAGCCTGCGCGCCAGCCAGGGTATGCTGCTGGTCGACATCCAGTCTGAATCAAGCGCCGAAGAGCTTCTGCTCAGCGAACACCATAGCTGCCCCCACTGCGACATCAGCTTCCCCGAACTCTCACCCGCCCTGTTCAGCTTCAATTCGCCCCTCGGCATGTGCCCCACCTGCAACGGCCTCGGCGTCCAGCTCCAGGTTGACCCGGACCGGATCATCAGCCGGCCGGATCTCTCCCTGTTGGATGGCGCCTCACCCTGGTACGGCGAAGTACGCAAGAAAAATGAAAGCCAGTGGACCGTCAACAACCTGTCCACCATCGCCGCGCACTACCACGCCGATCTGGAAACGCCGTGGCAGGAGCTGCCGGAACCGTTCCGCAAAGCGATCCTCTGGGGCTCTGATGGTGAGAAGCTCCATTTCACTTACGAAGGGCAGAATGCCGACTGGCGCGGCGAATCCCGCCGGGAAGTGATGGGTATTGTTTACCATGTGGACCGGCTCTTCCGCCAGACCCGGTCCGAGGGCCGCAAGCGTTTTTACATGCAATTTATGAGCCAGCTGCCCTGCCCCACCTGCCAGGGCGAACGGCTCCGCCCCGAGGCCCGCTTCGTCACCGTTGGCGGCTACCGGCTGCCGGAGGCGATCCAGCTCAGCATCGCCGAAGTGGCTGAATGGGTCGACGGTCTGACAGCCGGATTCGACGTTGAACAGCGTGAAATTGCCGCCGAGTTGGTCGGCGAAATCCGCGAACGGCTCCAGTTTATGCTCAACGTCGGTCTCCATTACCTGACGCTGGACCGGCCTGCGCCCACCTTGAGCGGCGGCGAATCCCAGCGTATCCGCCTGGCCAGCCAGCTCGGCTGCGGCCTGACCGGCGTCCTCTACGTCCTGGACGAACCCTCCATCGGCCTGCACATGCGCGACCAACAGCGGCTGCTCAACACGCTCACACAGCTACGCGATATGGGCAACACGGTTGTGGTCATCGAACACGATGAGGAGACAATGCGGACGGCAGACTGGCTGATTGATCTGGGTCCCGGCGCCGGCGTCCTGGGCGGCGAACTGCTCTCGGCCGGCACGCCAGCGGAGGTGATGGCTGATAACGCCTCGCTAACCGGCCGGTACCTCAGCGGCGACCTCCGGGTGAGCGGCCCGGACGGGGCTGGGCGGCGTGAACCGGCCGGTTGGCTCAGCCTCCACGGCGCTCGTTTGCACAACCTGAAAGATTTGACTGTCCAGTTCCCGCTGGGCGTCTTCTGCACCGTCACTGGCGTCAGCGGCAGCGGCAAAAGCAGCCTGGTCACCCAGACACTCTACCCGCTGCTGGCCCGCGAGCTGCACCGCGCCCAGAGCGCCCCCGGCCCCCACGACCGGCTGGACGGGCTGGCCCAGCTGGACAAGGTGATCCACATCACCCAGGACCCAATCGGCCGCACGCCTCGTTCCAACCCGGCCACCTACATCAAGGTGTTTGACGAAATCCGCGCCATCTTTGCCAGCCTGCCCGAGGCCAAAGCGCGTGGCTACCGGGCTGGCCGCTTCAGCTTCAACAACAAGAGCGGCCAATGCGCCGGCTGTCGTGGCCACGGCCAGAAGCAGGTCGAGATGCATTTCCTGCCCGCTGTCTGGGTGACCTGCCAGGAGTGCGGCGGCGCCCGCTACAACCGGCAAACGCTGGAGATTGCCTACAAAGGTTACACCATCAGCGACGTACTCAACCTGGATGTGCAGGAGGCGCTGGACCTCTTTGCCGCCCATCCCAAGGTGAACCGGATGCTGCAAACACTCCACGACGTTGGCCTGGATTATCTGAAGCTGGGCCAAAGCGCCCTGACGTTGAGCGGCGGCGAAGCGCAGCGGGTCAAGCTGGCCAAGGAGCTCAGCCGCATCGACACCGGCCGGACCCTCTACATCCTCGACGAGCCCACCACCGGCCTGCACTTTGCCGACATCCAGCGACTGCTGGACGTGTTGCACCGGCTGGTTGACGCCGGCAACAGCGTCCTGGTCATCGAGCATAACCTGGATGTGATCCGCACAGCGGATTGGCTGATTGATTTGGGTCCGGAAGGTGGCGACGGCGGTGGCTACCTGGTAGCGGCGGGAACGCCGGAAATGGTCGCGGCGAGCGGCGGCGAGACCGGCCGCTGGCTGTAGAAAAAAGAAAGCGGTCCCGCCGCTGAGGGACCGCTTTCTAATAACTCCGATGTCTTAGACGTGAGGGATGTCGGGAGCTGTGTTTATTGTAGCAGGCGGCCAGATAGGACCCATAGGCCTTTGGTACTAGTCCTGGGACCCGGCCGCGCCACCAGCTGAAGCAACGGCTGGCAGTAACAGGGGCAGCGTAACCGTAAAGACAGACCCCTGACCCAACTCGCTGGTCACTTCAATCTTGCCGTTCATCAACTCGACAAATTGCTGCACAATTGAGAGACCGAGGCCAACACCAAAAGCACTGGTCCGCGCCGAATCCTCGGCCTGCCAGAATGGCTCAAAGATATTCTCCAGATCGGTTTCCGCAATTCCCCGACCCTGATCACGGACAGAAAACAACCACGAATCCTGACGAGCACGCCCGATTTCGATGGTGATGCTGCCGGAATCGCTGTATTTGATGGCGTTGCTCACGAGGTTGATGACGATCTGTTGCAGGCGCAGGGGATCACCCAGCAACATGGCCGGCATCTCCGCACTATAGCCCATGACCAGGGACAGCCCCTTTTCATCAGCCAGCGGCTTCATCTGCGCCTGGATCTGGTCAAAGAGGTCAACCGGCCGGAACGGCTCATTGTTCAGTGCCACCTTTTTGCTGGACAATTCCGCCTGAGCCAACAGCTGCGTGACAAGCGTACGCAAGTATTGGGCATTCTTGAGCACTTTGCTATTCGCGGCAGCCTGTTTGTCGTTCAGCTTGCCGTAAACGTCACTTTCCAGCATGCTCGAGAATAGCAGAATCACCGAAAGCGGCGTGCGCAATTCATGATTCACCTGCGTCAAAATACGTGACTTAACCTGGTTGGCTGCCACCGCCCGCTCGTACAGCAGCGCATTCTCCATCGCCAGGGCAACCTGTCCGGCAATTGACAGAATGAGGGTGCTCTCATCCCGGCTAAATTCTCGTTTGTGCCGGCTTTCCCATAACTCCAGCGTGCCAATGGGCCGGCCTTTCACCTGTAGGGGCACCTTGAACACCGTCTGGCCACCGTAGCGAGCCAGATGGCTTTTCTCACGCGGGTTGATCCCGGCCTCATCAACATGAACAACGTAATTCTGATTGGGCATCTGCAGCCAGAGGGCTGACCGGCCAAAATCCTCTTCCATCCGATAGGAAAAACCCAGGTTGGACACACGTTCTGGCGCGGAGGCTTTTGGCCCATAATACTCAGCGACCACCGTCAGCGTTCCCAACTCCTCATCCCATTCACTGATGTAGGCGCTGGTCATGTCGAGCAATTGGGTGGCCGTGCGCAGGGTCGTTTCCAAAACCGGTTTCAAGGCCAGGTCGGCGGAAAGCTCCGCCGAAAACTTGTTTAGCGTCTCCAGGACGCGGTTTCGCGACGCCAGCAGCTGTTCCGTACGTTTAAGCTGAGTAATATCGCGCAAACTGATGAGCTGACCCTGCTTGATATGGCGGTGATTCAACAACGGTGAAAGCCGCAGGTCATAATCATAATTGTTGAAGGAAGCCTGTATCTGGCTGGCCGGGCCCTGGCTAATCAAATGCGCCAGTTGGGCGCCGACCGGCGACACTTCGGCCAGACGCTGGCCAATGAAAGAGGATTGGCTCGCTGCCAGCAAGTCGCGAGCGGTCGGGTTCACATCCACGACACGCCCAGCCGTGTCGATGGCGATCAGGGCGTCGGTCAGATTTTCCACCGCAAAACGGCGGGCCACCGGCACCAGATCAAAAAGGCGGGTGCGGAAGATGGCAGCGGCGATCAGGAGGGCAGACATACCCAGGGCAAAGGGGGACCAATCCAGGCCCGGCACCGGATTAAGGCCAGTCACAAAAAAGAAGTTGCCGGCCAACGGCATCAGCGCCCCCACCAGCAGGGAGGCATTTTGCCAGCGATAAGCCCGGTCATAGCGGAAAAAGGCCATCAGGAGAAAGGTGGTGCTGGTGAACATCAGGATATAGGCGTAAATCCAGTAAACCCAGAACCAGGGACCGTAAGTCACTTTCAAAGTGGCTAACTGACCGGGATCGGCAATCGCCGTCGTGCGCCAGATCAGATGGAACTGATTGTGCATGAGGGCAAAAAAGAAGGTCAGGGCAGGTAAGGCCAGTAAGGCGAGGACCCGGTTACGCTGTAGCCAGCTGTTCCGGCCGGTGTAGCTCATGGCAAACAAAAACCAGCTAGCCGGAACCGACGTGATACCCAGATATTGCCATTGCCCCCAGAAAATTTTCTGCTCCAGGGTCGGCACGGCAATTTCGAGGCCGTACCCAAACGACCAGATGGTCGCCGCCAAAGCCAGTGCAGTAAACGGCAACGCCCAAAGACCAAGCCGGCGGCGTCGCCAGGAAAATATTGCGAGACTCAATGTCAGTGTGCCAGCCACAAACAGGGCGTAGACAGCCACATTGAACTCAAGGTTAGCCATACCCATGGCATGCCTCAGTGTGGTGGATTATTAAATAGGCAGGGATGGGAAGACCTGGGCCAATAAAACAGCCCAAAACCACATCTTTCCATTTTGAGCGCCTTGAGCACGGCTGTCCCTCCGGCAGCAGGCTGACAAACCAGAGCGAATGCTCCACCTGTCTTCTAATCAGGCGCCTTTCCGTACGTGGCCAGATCCCCTTCACTTGCTTGAAGAGCAAACGCTCGTACCAAACAATAGCCGTCTTCGAAGGTTGGCTATTGCTCCCGGCTGTTATTGTACATCCGGCCGGTATTTGTTCAAGATAGGAAGTTACACTTTGGAGCAGCGCCAGACCTTGTGTTGGCGCGGGACAGCCAGCCGCTCACCCCATCAGGCCGCCAGCGCCGCCAGCCGCGCCAGCAAATCAGCCCGCACCGGCTCACTGAGCCCCGCATACGAGCGCACCCCGGCCTGCCAATCTGCCAGCGTGATTTCTGCCCTGTCGCCATCCCACACTTGCCAGGCCAATTCCAGCGATATCCGGTACATCGCGTCTGGCGCCTGCGCCCAAACCTCTTTGAAGAAGCGCGGCACCAATGGTTGGAGCTCCGGGGCGAGGATGGTGTCGTTATAAAAAGCGGCGTTTTCACTGAATGAAAGGGTCGGGTCAAAAAGCAGGCCATGGGGCTGATCCAGTCGAGCCAGATCTAGATGCACAATCGCAATTTCCCCGTTTGGGCCGATGTACAATCGAGCTACCGTTTGGAAAAGTTGCCGGGAAATGGCGTTTCCTGTGCCCAGCGCCCCCGGATTCACAATCAGCACCCCTTCTGCTTCATGAATAAGCGGAATGTGCCAATGGCCGGTCACCACCAGGCGGGCGCCGGCGCGGCGCCCGCGTTGCCCCAGCCGTTCCAGCTTGGGTGCCAGCCGCTCATCTGTGCGCGACGTCAGCTCGTCGATACGATCCGGGTAATGGCCATGCCACAACAGAATCCGCTGCCCGGCTAGAGAAATGATGCTTTGCAGCGGCAACCCCAGTTTGGCTTCCGGCGTCTCATCGTTGCCGTGGACTGCCACCACCGGCCCATGCTGGCTCAACTCGTCCAGAACCCAGAGATCACCCACGTCGCCTGCATGCAGGATGAGGTCGACGCCGGCCAGCGCCTCGGCCAGGCCGGCCGGCCAACAGCGCAGCCGCAGCGGCATATGGGTATCGGACACAAGTCCCACCGTACTGACGGGGGTGAAATCAGCTGGCAACCATGGATCATTCATTATCCAAGCTCCTTGAATGAGAGTGGCTAAAAGGTTGGCCTACTTTAACAGGATTGGCAGCCATGACAGTTCCGCTAAGGCTACGGGAAGGCTACACTCTCCTGCCATGATACAATGGGCCCCTGGCGACTCGCTAAGCTCACAAAAGGAAACTTGACACAGTGAAAATGAAAGATTTTGCTCCTGGTGATATTGCCAGCCGTGATTTCTACAAGATAATGACGGCAACAATCGCGCCACGCCCCATCGCCTGGGTTTCAACAATCGACGAGGCCGGTGTAGCGAACCTGGCCCCTTTCTCGTTTTTTAATGCCGTCAGCGGCAACCCACCCACCCTGCTCTTCTGCAGCGGTGCCCGCGCCGGCGCCGTCAAGGATACCTGGTACAACATCGAGGCTACTGGCGAGTTTGTTGTCAATGTGGTCACTGAAGCGCTGGGTGAACCCATGAATCTGACGGCCACTGACCTGCCGGCAGATGTCGACGAGTTTGACTACGCGAATCTTGAGAAGTTGCCATCCACAGTGGTCCGGCCGCCACGGGTAGCGGCCAGCCCGGTCCATTTTGAATGTCGCCTGCAGCAGATTGTGCCCATTGGTGGTACCCCCCCAACTTCGGCCATCATCATCGGCGACATCGTCCAGCTACATATTGCGGCGGACCTCCTTGATGAAAATTATCGGGTTGACATGGCGGCACTGCAGCTATTAGGCCGCCATGCCGGTAATAGCTACAGCCGTTCAACCGACTTCATCGAACTGATTCGCCCCCCGTCTCAGCTTGGTTAACAAAAAAGGCGTGCGGCCCGTAGACCGCACGCCTTCGCAAACACGTTGAGGGCCCTAATTTAGTGGGCCAAAAAGCAATCCAGGCAACTTAATCATCGTCGCCGCCACCGCCGCCGCCACCGGAACCACTGTTACCGCTACCAGAGCCGCTGTTACTGCTACCAGAACCACTGTTGCTGGTGTTCCCATCATCATCATCACAGTTGTTGCCGGAGCCGCTGCTATCACACTCCCCATCACCGTCGTCGCCGCCATCATCATCGTCGTCATCATCATCACAATTATTACCAGACCCACTGTTATCACAATCATCGTCGTCATCATCATCCGGCGTGACCACGACATCTGTGGGTGCGGCTGTGGTGGTGGGCGACGCTGTCGCTGTCACAGTAGGCGTGGCAGTCGCGGTCTCGGTCGGTTCCAGCGTTGGCGTTCCCTCATCAGTGGCTGTGGGCGAGGGTGTGCTGGTTTCCGTGGGTTCACTGGTAGCCGTGGGTTCGGGTGTTTCGGTGGGTTCGCTAGTGGCCGTCGGTTCACCGGCCGGTAACTGCAGCGGCCGATGATCCTCGTCAATAATCGTAATCACTTCCGCAATGTAGTGGCCATCTTCAGTGCGGCCCTGAATTTCAGCAAAAGCGCCGAGTTCCAGCTTGCCATTCACCACAACCTTGTCGGCAAACTCGGCCTTGAGCCCATAAATCTCAATGTAATCAAACGCCAGGACCTCAATGGTGCCCGTGCACTCAACGGCCTCATTGCGTCCGAGCGACAGCAGGCGTTCAACCTCGCTGATGCGCTCGAGCTCAAAGGATTCCTCCAGTTGCAGCCGCTCCTGGGGAGAACTGAACAACTTCAGCTGCGCCGATTCATTTAGCCGTTTGACCGGGTAAAGGGCATCACCCGGCAACGCATCCGCAGCGGCGCGCAAACTGCCAAAGCCAATGACAAGCAGCACAGCCAGCCCGCCCAGGACGGCCAACAACGGCTGCCACCAGCGCAGGCCACCGGCCGGTCTGGCTGCTGCTGCTTTCATCGAAGCGGCAGCAGCCAGAAACAATGTCTCGGAACGGGCCTGAGCCCCCGCCGCCGGTGCCAGTGACAGGCCGGACAGTTCCCGTTCAATCAAGAGTATAGGTCTGATGGCTTCAGCCTGGTCTGGATACTGCGCCAGAATCAGATCGGGATCCTGACCCGCTTCCAGTGCATCCAGGCACGCCAGCAGCACCTCGTCGTCGAAGTTACTCATTGCATACCCTTCCTGGCCACCAATGTCCGCTGCAAGGTCGCCAGGGCCCTTAACTGCAGCTGTTTGACTGCGTTCTCACTTTTACCGAGTTGAACGGCCACCTCTCGAAAGCGGAGACCACCCCCGTAGCGAAGTTGCAAAACAGCCTGTTGATCTTCTGTCAACTCACCCATCGCTTCACGCAGCGCTTCGTTGGTGAGATTGAGATCGACCAGCTCATCCGGGCCTACCCCCCTGCTGGGCAGGCTATCCGACAGCTCGGTCTCTTTCTGGCGGGCTCGCTTTCGGTAGTAATCAGCCACGATGTGGCCTGCTACCCGATAAAGCCAGCCGCGCAAGGTGTTTTGCGGCGCATTCTTGTCCCGAATGGCTGACAAAAGCCGGGTGAATACCTCGCTTGTCAAATCTTCAGCGAGGTCCCGGTCCGGGACGCGAAAGGTGATATAGCGGTAAATCGCCGTGTAGTAACGACGATGAATTTCCGCCAGAGCCCCTTGATCAAGAACACGCGCCCGCGCTAACAACGCCAGCTCATCCAGCTGCTGATCTTCAGTCATAAACGAACGTCAACCTACCCAATAACCATTGGCAAACAATGCAGTGAATAATCCCAGTCCCAGCAAGGAAAGGGCGGTGACCAACCGGTCAACCCACACCTTTTCGCCCCAGCGCGCCAGCAAAATGAAGGCCGGAAAAAGGACCCACATATAGCGACGCTGGCTCATTAACAAGCCAGAACTGAATGAGATCATAACACCTAACCAGATGAATGTCCCCTCCGCCCATCGTCTCTGGCTCATCAGAATGATGCCAAAGCTGAAGAAGAGAAGGACAAATAGGAGGTCGATCCAATCATTCAACGGTAAATGCCCGGCCAGGAAAGCTGCTCGCCAACCTTCCGCAGGCGTCTGCAATAAGTTGCTGACGGTCAGCCAGGGCGATTGAGCTACCCGGCCCCAGGCCGCTGATGCCGTCGCAAACCCAAATGGGTCGGCAAAACGGCGCCAGAGGTAGAACATGTAGCCCAGCGTTCCCAGCGGTGCCAGCAACGGGAATATCCCGGTCCAGATAGCTGGCCGTTGCGGCCGTTCCCGATCCAGCCATTGGCTGGCCCACTCAAAAAGCAACAACGGCACCACGATAATGCCAACCAGCCGGCTGAGCGTCGCCAGGATGCCCAATAAGCCAGCCAGCCACCAATGCCCGCGCCGCCCCGCCAGGAGTGCCGCAACTGTCACCAAAAGGAACAGAGATTCACTGTAGATCGCGCTACCGAAAAAGGCCGCCGGGAAGATCAGCAAATACCAGACGGCCCGGCCGGCAATGCGCTCATCCCATTGCTCTCTGACCAGAAGATAAAACAGAATGGACGCGCCCCAGAGCGCCAGGTTGGCGACCAGGATGCCAGCGGTAACTGCATCGCCTGTTAGCGGCAGCAGCAACCTCATGGCAAGCGGCAACAGCGGAAAAAAGGCTACATTCGGGAACGGTTCAACATCGTAAAGGTAACCTTCCTCCACAATACTGACATAAAAGCCCGTATCCCAGCGGCTGCCAAAGACATCCACAAACAGATTCTCGGTGCCGCGCAGATGATAGGCGCCCACGCCGGCGCTACCGCCGCTCAGCGAAATTGCCAGATACGCGACCAGGACAATGCCCAGCCGTGTTATCAGGAAAGATGCCGTCGGCAATAAAAGCCAGCGGTAGGCAGCCAGTTGCCGGGATAACCAGGCTCCAAGGAGCCTGGCATCCCAGCTGGCATTGCCAAATCGATCAAGTGAACGATTGGCCGGCGCCATTATTCTGACCTGATAATCGGTAGATTCTGACTAAATGGCAGCGAACCGTCGATCGTGAAGTTCGACCCAGTGAAGTTCGGCGGCGGCGGTACAACAGGCTGCCCACCTGAGAGGGTGAAGCTGGCCGTGTCAGACGTATTCGCATCCGTCGACATCGTCACATCGTAGCTACCATTCGGGTCCGTCGGCTCGGTCCAGATCAGGAACTCAGCCTGGCCATTACCATCGGTTGTCAACGTACCAACCTCCAGGCCATCCACGTAAACCGTAGCCAGCGCATTGGGCGGGTAGTTGGCCGCCTGGAAATGGAAGGCGCTACCGGGAGCACCCACATTATCCACGACCGTCAGATCCGGCTCGTAAATGCCGCCAAAGAGCTGCCAGTTCAGCGCCTCTGCCGATAATTTGGCAAAAGGCAACATGGCAAAGCCAGAAAACAGCAGCACCAGGGCGACGGCGGCTTTATTTAGCCAACTCTTCTTTTTTTCCATAGACTATGATCCTCCCTCAGACACGAGATCTGTCTGAGATATGGGATGGAGACGAAACAGGTAATCCTCCTCCTCGACATCCATCACCTGAATAAGCGACAGTGGTGGGTTGTTAATGTAGATGGGGCGGTTGCCCGCCTCCGTCAGGATAAATTGCTCCATATCGTCACCGCTAATCAGAAAGCGGTTGATGATAAGAACATCCTGACGCTGCCCCTCGACGAGTTGCAGATATTGCAGACCGGGCACAACGTCCCACCAGCCGAAAACAACGGCGTTGGGCTCGATCTCGGCCATAATGGCCTCGCTTTGTTCACGGGTTGACCAATCGTCAGATTGATCGACCCGACCAAAGTTCCAGAATAAGCTCCCGCCGACGGCCAGCAGAATGGCCAATTGGCCAAGCTGCAACAAACGCCTCTGATCTGGGCCTTCGGCCCGCAGCCAGTTGAGCAATGGCGCATACCCATTGGCCAGCCAGAAGGCCCAGATCAAATAGGAGGGGAGAAACATCGTATTTTTGTCGACGACGCGATAATGCACGTAGAACGTGGTGTGCAGCAGGAAAGTCAGCCCCAGGAAGACTGACAGGCGTGGATCACGTCGCCAGAGTGTCACCATGCCGACCAGGCCGGGGATGATGCCGACCACAAAAAAGGCCTCAATGAGCTGCCGCAAAAAACCGAGCCATTGGGCCGGCGTTTCCTGCAGGGTGTAGCCCCACATCTGCCCTGAAAACGAGCGTCCGGTCACGAGCCAGAGGAAGCCAGAGAAGCTGGTGAGATCAACCGGCCGGAAATTCCCCGCCGCATCATAGGTCCCCGCATAGTTAAAGGCCGGCGCCGCCAGGGCACGCAACGGCAAATAAAGGAAGATTGCGCCGCCAATCAGCAGGGCGCCGCCCACGGCCAGGTAATTGCGCGGCTGCTGCAAAAAACGAGGCTGCGTCAACAGCAGGAATAGCGCCGTGCCCGGCACCAGCAACACGGTCGCCGCATGGTTGCCAGCCGAAACAGCCAGGATCAGGGCCGGCCAGAAAAGCCGGGCCGCTGTCGGCTGCTCCCGCCAGCGCAACAGCGCCAGAATAAGCGCCGCCACGAGCATCGCATGCAACGCGTACACTTCGGCAATCACCGACATGGCCCAGAAGAAGGGCGCGGCCATCAACAAGCCCAGGGCGCCCCAACGAGCCCAACGCTCCAACCCCAACCGGCGCATGCTTCTGTCGGCCAGCCAGATCGTGGCGGCGCCACAAAAGGCGGAAAACAGGTTGAGGCGGAAACCGACATCACCCAGCGGCAATTTGCTCCAGAACCAGCCCAGCACCAGGTACAACGGGTAACCCGTCGCCCGCACAATACCCCCGGTGGCCGCCGCTGTGGTCAGCTCGGCACTATCGAGGTTGTAGACCGTCGGCGCCAGCGTAACCAGATACAATAGGAAAGGCACCCAAAAAGGGACGGCGGCGGGCCAATAGGTCAGGATGGTTTGGGCGGTTCTGTTTCGTTGCATGAACCAAAAGTCGTTGCCCGAAACAAAAAAGTTATGGCACAATGAAAATCGGGCAAAAAACATAAGCCCGGCCTGAAAAATATGCAATTTGCCGCTCAGGCATAACTTTTCGTCAGGCCGAGCGACTCTCTCAACAGAATGTGGCGTCTGCAGACGCCGGCGTTAAGGGAGCCCCCAAAGGGGCAACAATTTATGGCATCTCGGCAACATCGCGAACTGGAATATGCTTTCCTGGCGCTGACCATTTTGAGCGGCGTTTATGTGGCATATACCATCATTAGTAGCAGGAATGGGACGGCACCGGCCGGTGGCCATCCCTTTGGCCATTGGCTCGGCATCATCGGCACCATCTTCATGGTGATGACGGAGCTGCTGTACAGCATCCGCAAGCGGACCCGGCTGCTTAACCGGGCCGGGCCGGTGCGCGCCTGGCTCTCCTTTCATATCTTCACCGGCATCGTCGGTCCGTTTATGGTGCTGATGCACACCGGCCTGCAATTCCGCGGCCTGGCCGGCGTCACCATGATGCTGACGGTGCTGATCGTGTTTAGCGGCTTTGTCGGCCGTTATCTTTACGCCGCTCTGCAGCGGGCCGGCCTGCAGTCAGAAGACAGCTACGCCAGCTCCGTCGACCAGATCGCCGGCGCCCGCGCCGCTATCAAACTTTTTGAAGAAGAATGGCCAGCCCGGGTGCGCGAAATTGAGAAGATCTGGCAAAGCAAGAACGAAAGCCGCCCCGCCTTTATGGCGCCCTGGAATCAGTTCCGTATGCGCCAGCGGTTAAACCGGCTGGAGGGTGAGCGGACGGCTTTGAACGAACAGCTAAACCGTTACCTGCAACAGAAGCAGCGGCTGGAATCGAATCTGGGCCGGAACGCCACCTACCAGAAGCTCTTCCGCCTCTGGCATCTGGTGCATGTCCCGATGGGGATCACGCTCTTCGTCGCCGTTGCCATCCACATCGCTGCCACGATCTTCTTCCGGGCGGGGCTTTTCCGATGAGACGCACCCACCCCATCTTCTCGCCGATTGCCCTGGTGGCAACCGCCATTCTGCTGGTTATCCTGGGCCTGGCGCTTTACCTGACCGGGGGACGCGCCTTCAGCCCCGGCACCCTGAGCGACGTGGCCCAGCGCCAACTGGCCAATAGCGAATTCAGCTCACACGCAGAGTTTCAGGATGATTGCAGCCAATGCCACGGCCCGTTTCAGGGCGTGGAAGCGGCCCGCTGCGGCACTTGCCATGAGCTGGTGATGGACCAGATCGAGGGCAATAGTGGCTTCCACGGCCAGATTGAATCGATGGATTGTCGCGACTGCCACACCGAACATCAGGGGGGCGAATTCGACCTCCTGGCTGATGCCCTGGGCCAGTTTACCGCCGCCGATCATGGCGCTTTTTTTGTGCTGGATGGCGCCCATACACCCCTGGAATGTGAAGCGTGCCATCAGGCGGACCGCTTCACCGGGTTAGGGAACGCGTGCCAGGATTGCCATCAGGAACCTGAAGTACACGTGGGCGAGTTCGGCCGGGAATGCAGCCATTGTCACACGACTGCGACCTGGGAAGACGGCATCATGCGCATCCACACCTTCCCGCTGGACCATGGCATTGAACAGGAAGTTCCCTGTGTCGCCTGCCATGCCGAACAGCTAACCAGCTATGACTGCACCAGCTGCCATGAACACCGGCCGGATCTTGTTGAAAGCCAACACGATGAAGTTGATCTGACCGAGACGCCATTACTGGCCTGCGCCAGCTGCCATCCGGCCGGTCTGGTTGAGGAGGATGGCTCATGAGCCGGCTGATAGATTGGCTGGGCGGCGCCGAACCCGACCCCCGGCTGGCCGAAGGGCAACGGGTCAATGCGGACGCTGACCGTTGTATTCAATGCGGCATCTGCGGCTACAACTGCCCAGTGGGCATCCAGGTGCGCGACTATGCCCGCCAGGGTCTCACCGTCACCGACACCGCCTGTATTCTCTGCGGAAACTGTGTCGCGGTCTGCCCCCGGGGCACCCTGAGTATTGGGCTTCCTGAGGTTTCAGGAGAGAAGATGTTATGAGCTTACAGTATCTTATCATTGGCAATGGCGCGGCGGGCGTCAGTGCTGCCGAAGCCATCCGGGCGGCGGATCCGGCCGGTCGCATCACCATCGTGACGGCGGAGCCGTACAACATGTACTCCCGCCCCGGCCTGGCCTATGTCCTGACCGGCGCCATCCCGCCCGAACAGACCATTGCCCGCAGCGACGACTGGTATGACAGCCGCGATATCCAGCTAAAAATCGGCCGGGTGGTGCGCCTGCATGCCGCTACCCAACATGTCGTCCTGGAAGATGGCACCAACCTCTCGTACGACAAGCTGCTTATCGCCAGCGGCGCCCGGGCCACCGCACCGCCCTATCCTGGCGCGGATCTCAACGGTGTGGTCTACCTGGACACCATGGACGGCACCAAAGAGATCCTCAAGCTCGCCCGCAAATGGGGCCGCGCCGTCGTCATCGGCGGCGGTATCACCGCCCTGGAAATGTGTGAGGGGCTGGCGGCGCGGGGCATGGAAGTGCATTATTTCCTGCGCCGCGAACGGCTCTGGGATCGCGTTTTCAATGAGTCTGAGGGCGAGTTGCTGGCTGAAAAGATGAAGCATCATGGCATCATCATTCATCACAACACCGAGATCAGCACCATCAACGGCAATTGGCGCGGCCGGGTCCGCTCCGTTACGCTGCAGGATGGCTCGGAATTCAAATGCAGCCTGCTCGGCGTGGCCATCGGCGTGCGGCCCCAGCTTGATTTTTTGATTGGCTCAGCGCTCAAAACCGACCGGGGCATCCTGGTCAACGAGCATATGCAGACCAACGTGCCTAATATTTTCGCCGCCGGCGACGTGGCCCAGGTTTACGATCGTTGGAGCGGCAGTCACCAACTTGATGTCCTGTGGCCCAGCGCCGTCGCCGAGGGGCGCATCGCCGGGCGCAACATGGTTGGGGCCATGAAGGCGTATGAAAAAGGGACGCCGTTCAACGTCTGTCTCCTGTTCGGCTTGCACGTCACGGCGATCGGCCAGGTGCACCCGGAATGGCAGTCAGAAGAGCCGGTTCAGCATCTGTCACGCGGCTCGTCGGAAGTCTGGTTTACCTTCCCGCGCCAATATCGTAGCGCCTGGTCCCGCAAAGGGGATGCCAGCCTCCGCCTGGTCGCTGACCAGGGCCGCCTGGTCGGAGCGCTGCTCATCGGCGAGCGCAGCTTTGCGGATGTGTTACGCGGGTTGATCAGCGAAGAGGTGGATATCCGGCCGGTTCAGCCCTATTTCGAGGCCGATCGGGATATGCTCATGGCCAAACTCACCGAACTCTGGCAAAAGCATGAGCGGCATAAAAGCTGGCCCTGATACCGGCAAGGTGGATTTCTAATGCGTCGACTGATAATGGGAACAGCCGGGGTGATTGTCGCCCTTTTCATCATCTTTTTTGCCTGGTACATCTACCCGTCGGCGGCCACGCAGCTCGGCAATGCGATCCCGACCGCTACGGCCAGTCCGGGCGAACTACTCCAGGCCATCCCGCTACCGGAAGCTTCCGCCTCACCCAGCAACCGGGAGCATGGCTTTTTTCCATTGGTCGGCGGTCACGCCGATCTTAAATGCAGCGACTGCCACCAGGATGGTAATTACGCGGACCAGCCCGCCACCTGCCAGAGCTGCCACCTGGAAGACGACGCCCACGACGGGCTCAATGGCCCCGATTGTGCCACCTGCCACGCCATCACCACCTGGGATGATGCTATCTTCGACCATAGTGTGATCGGCGACCGCGATTGTGTGGATTGCCATACCGCGCCCGCCAACCATTTTCCCGGCAGTTGTGTGAGCTGCCACATCAATACCAGCACCTTCCTGGACGTCACCTTTGACCATGGCGATCTGGCTGGTCAGGATTGCGTCGTCTGTCATGCGCCGCCGGCCAATCATTACCCGGGCGATTGTGCCAGCTGCCATCTGGACACCACCAGCTTCGCCAACGTCAGCTTCACCCATGACAGCATCGGCACAACCGATTGCGCCGCCTGCCACGCGCCCCCGGCAAATCACTATGCCGG
The DNA here is from genome assembly GCA_020634575.1 of Ardenticatenales bacterium. The sequence continues at coordinate 21,300 of JACKBM010000057.1, forward strand.
CACCTGTTCCAGCTGTCATATCAGCACTGACGATTTCAAAATCATCAACTTTGACCATGCCAGCGTAGCCGGCACCGACTGTGCCGCCTGTCATGCGCCGCCGCCTAACCATTACGGCACCCCCTGCGCCACCTGTCACGTCGATACAACCAGCTTCCTGAACGTCAACTTTGATCACAGCCAGGTGGCCGGCACGGATTGCGTGAGCTGCCATGCGCCGCCACCCAATCATTACGGCTCCCCATGTACCACCTGTCACGTTGACACAACCAGCTTCCTGAATGTCAACTTCGACCACAGCTTTACCGGCGGCCAGGATTGCGTGAATTGCCATGCGGCGCCGCCCAACCATTACGGCTCGCCCTGCACCGCCTGCCACACCGATACGACCAACTTCCGCAACGTCAGTTTTGATCACAGCTTTGCTGGAGGTCAGGATTGCAGCGTCTGCCACGCGCCGCCAGCCAACCATTTCGGCGCACCCTGTGCCAGCTGCCACAGCGATACAGGCAACTGGCGTAACGCCAGCTTCGACCATAGCTTAATTGGCACGCAGGATTGCAGCGCCTGCCATGCGCCGCCACCCAACCATTTCTCCGGCACCTGCCGCACCTGCCACACCGACACAACCAATTGGCGCAATGCTACCTTCAGCCACAGCTTCCCGCTGAACCATGGCGGCGCTAACAGCAACTGCTCGACCTGCCATACCAACAACAATTACAGCAGCTACACCTGCTTCAATTGCCACAACCAGGGCGAGATGATCGAGGAACACGCTGACGAAGGCATTACTGACATTACCAACTGCGTCGGCTGCCACCCGACTGGCGAAGAACCAGATGACGACTGACGATTTATGATTTGCGAATTACGATTTACGAGAAATGCCTTCGTAAATCGTAATTCGTAAATCCCAAATCCCCTATAATGGGCCCATGCGTATAGCCTTGCTCTCTGACATCCATGGAAATGACATCGCCCTGGCGGCGGTGCTGACCGATATTGCGACCCAGGGACCGATCGATGAGTATTGGATTCTGGGTGATCTGCTGGCAATTGGGGCCGAACCGGCCGCTGTCTACCACCGCCTCCAGGCCCTGAACGCCAACCAGACTGTCCGCTATGTCCGCGGCAACACCGACCGCTTCATTATCAGCGGCGACCGGCCGCCCCCGTTTCTGGACGAGGCGTACGGTGACCAGCAACAGACCTACGTCTATGGCGAGGTTATGGCCAATTTTGCCTGGACGGAAGGGGCACTGGCAGCGTTGAATGGACGCGACTTCATCGCCTCGCTGCCGCTATCCCAGCGGCTCGACCTGCCGGATGGCACCCGCATGTTGGGCGTCCATTGCGCCCTGGGGGACGATGCCGGCTTCGGCTTCCGGCCCGATTCGACGGACGAGCAGCTACGCGCCCTCTATGCGAATCATGAAGCGGATCTGATCTTTATGGGCCACACCCATCTGCCGGGCCAGCGCCACCTGGATGGCGTGCAGCTGGTTAATCTGGGCAGCGTCAGCAACCCGTTGATGCCTCATCTGGAAGCGACTTATGTGTTACTGGAGGCGGGACCGGCCGGTTATCAGGTCACTCCGCGCCAGGTGCCATACGATCGAGAGGCAGTGCTGAGCAAAATAAACGAGGTCAACCACCCTTGCGCGGAATACCTCCAGGCCTTTTTCCGCGGCGACATCTCAAGGCGCTATTGGCAAGGGCTGGTGCCGATTGTCTGATGTAACCAATAAACGCCCGCCGCGTCTAAACTGACAGGGATTAATTTCGTGACGGAAGCAGAACTCATTGCGGCCTTGCAACAGCAGGAGGCCGCCGCTTTCCAACACCTATTCGACCGCTATGCGGACAAGATTTATCGGCTGGCGCTGGGCCTGCTTCATGATGAAGTGGAGGCTGAAGGGGTCGTGCAGGATAGTTTTATGCGCGTGATCGAGCGTATTGACCAGTTTGAAGGTCGCGCCCAGATCGGCACCTGGATCTATCGCATCGCCCACAATCTCAGCCAGGATCGCCTGCGCCGGCGCCAACGGCTCGGCCACCTCAATGAGGATCTGAGCGCTGATGGCGATATCACCCCGCAGATCCTGGTTGACTGGAGCCACAGCCCGGAAGAGGCGCTCTCCGAACACGAGCTGACTGACGCGATCATCCAGGCCGTCGACACCTTATCCCTGAACCTGCGCGCCGTCTTTATCCTGCGGGATATCGATGGCCTTTCGACCGAAGAGACCGCGGCGGCGCTGGAGCTGTCACCGTCGGCGGTCAAGGTCCGGCTACACCGGGCCAGATTGCAGATACGAGAGATCCTCTCGGCTCAGTTTGAGCCTCTGCTGAGGAATTAAGCATGCGTTGCGAAGAATTACTGGCTTATCTTTCCGACTACATCGACAACGAGATAAGTGGTGAACTAACGGCGGCGGCCCAGGCGCACCTGGCTACCTGTGAAAACTGCCGCGTCGTCCTGAACACAACCCAGAAAGCGATCTTTCTGGTTCATACCTACGGCACTCGTACCATCCCCGCGCAGCGGCGCCAGAATCTCTGGAATCAGCTGGAGAATGCGTTGGCGCGCAAGAAGGCCAGCGGGGAGTTGGATGGCGAAGCGTAAAGCGCGGCAGCGTTGAAAACGCTGTGCTGATGGTGGGCAGGAGGTACCCTGAAGGGCACCCCAAAAGTCACCTTTTTTTCCGAAAGCAAAATGTAACCTTTACGCGATCAGGCCGTCAAAAGGACATTAGCGAGGCAAACAGATGGAATCAACCCGCAGCAAACTCATCAAACTCGGACTTGTCTGTGTGATCTGTGTCGGGTTGGTGACCGGCCTCGCGCTTCTTATTAATGCGCTGAGTTAGGCTCAGTCAATGTTCTGCCTGAATCGGGAGGTTATCATGTCTTTTAAGAAAAATATGGGTTCTATTGACCGTATCGTCCGCATCGTCATCGCCATCGCCTTCGCCGCCCTCATCGCGACGGGCGCCGTCAGCGGCGTCGTCGCCATCATCCTCGGCGTCCTGGCCGCCGTCTTCCTGCTGACCAGTTTCGTCAGCTTCTGCCCGCTATACACGCTGGTGGGCTTGTCGACGGCGGGGAAAGAATAGGTGCTAGCCCCGGTGGGTCGCACCGGTTTTATGCGTCAATCAGGTTGAGCAGCTGAAACCGGTGCAACCCACCACGACTATGGCAATAACCGGTGCGACCCACCTGATGGGCGGATTAGCTACTCATGCCGCAGGGAGGTAACCGGGTCCAGCCGTGCCGCTCGGGCGGCGGGGTAGAGGCCGGCGAGGAGGCCGATGAAGGTGGCAAAAGCGATGGCGCCGAGCGCCAGCCACCAGGGCACAATCGACAGGTCACCGACGCCGGTGACGCCCTCGTTAATCAGGTAGCGGTGGCCGATCCAGTCCACCAATCGCCCCAGCAACGTCCCCAAAATCAGACCGACAATCCCGCCCAGAAACCCAATCATGCCTGCCTCAATCGTGAACAGACGACGGATTTCGCGGGCCGAGGCGCCCAGCGCCTTGAGCACGCCGATTTCGCGGGTGCGCTCGTAGATGGCCATCATCATGGTGTTGGCCACACCCAGGGCGGCCACCAGCAGCGCCAGGCCGCCAACTGAGCCCAGCAACGCCTGAAGCAGCGCCAATACCTGGTTGGCCACATCCAGAATCGCGTCCAGGGATTGCACTCGCAAGTCCAGCTCCTGAAGCTGCTCCGTGACCCGAGGCGCCGTCGCCAGATCCACCGCCCGAACCGTCAGCTCATCATAACCATCTCGTACCAGAAAATCGGGGTCGTTGAACCACCAGCTTTTGATGGCCATCCGCTCATTTAGCCCCACAGCCAGGGAGCGACTGGCAAAACCATTTTGGATACCGATGATGGTGGTTCTGAAGATCAGGGACTCCCCACGCGGCAAGGTGATGGTCATTTCAATCTCTTGACCCAGTAAATCCTCGTAGTCCTGGCCTTCAGGCAGGATCTGGTCGGCCAGGCCGGCCGCGAGCAGGGCGCCAGCGGCCCGGCCGGTAATATCCTCCCCCGCCGCCATCTCATTCGTCCCTGGCGGCCCAAAACGAAACGGCGCCGGGCCACCGTCGGTGATGGACACCGAACGGGTCGTGTCGCCGTAACGGAGTTCGATATCCATCCCGTTGGGCAAATAAATCTGCGGGATCACTTCAGCCACCCCGTCCAGTGCAGCGATCTGGGCGACCAGCGCCGGCGTCAGCGGCGCGATGGGCGCCGGCTCAGCAAACGGATCAAAGCCATCTCCTTCTTCATAGGTCGGCGAAACAAAAAGATTCTCCAACCCCACCGCCTCAAAATTACGGCGCACTTCACTCTGTACACCCACGCCAAACGAAACCATCGCCACCAGCGTGACGATGCCGATGATGACGCCACCGGCCGTCAACACATTGCGCACCGGCCGGCGCCCCAGATTACGGAAGGCTGAACGAATCGAATCGCCCCAGCGCAGTTTGGCGGCGTTGGTCCGCAGACCAAGCGCCACCGCCGGACGCGCCACGGGTTCGTTCTGCTCCACCACACGCTCTATCTGACCGTCACGCAAATGTACGGTCCGGTCAGCATAGGCCGCCACCTCGGGGTCATGGGTGACGACGATCAGGGTGATACCCTGCTCCTGATTCAGATCGCGCAGCAGGGTCATGATCGATTCGCCGGTACTGGAATCCAGGTTGCCGGTGGGCTCGTCGGCCAGGATCAGGTCGGGTTTGTGGATGAGAGCGCGGGCGACGGCGGTGCGCTGTTGTTCGCCGCCGGAAAGCTCCGTCGGGTAATGGTCCAGCCGGTGGCCCAGGCCAACTCGCTCCAGCATCGCCTGGGCTCGCTCCTCCCGCTCCCGTTTGTCCACACCGGCCAGCATCAGGGGCACAGCCACATTTTCCAGCGCCGTCAGCCGCGGCAGCAGGTTGAAGCTCTGGAAAATAAAACCGATGCGCTCCTTGCGGTAGGCAGTAAGCGCCCGCGAGTCAGCCTCATGCAGGGCCAGATCGTTGAGCCAGACCTCGCCACCGGTCGGCCGGTCCAGGCCGCCAAGGAGGTTGAGTAAGGTTGATTTTCCCGAGCCGGAAGGGCCGACCAGGGCAATAAATTCGCCCTGTTCGATGGTGAGATCAAGTTGGCGCAAGGCCTGAACGGAGGCGTCACCCCGCTGGAAGGCGCGCTCCAGGTTGGCCAGACGTATGTTGTTGGTCATTTTTACTGATGGCTGATGGCTGACCGCTGACGGCCATCAGCCATCAGCGATCAGCAGTCAGTGGTTATTACTCTATCGAATTCGCCGCGGCCACGGCCTCGTCAGCCGTGATGTCGCCGCCGATGGCGTACATCGTGTCGCCGATCTGCCAGACGAGCAGAACGCGGCTGCCGTCGGCGTTGGCGTACAGCGTGCCGTCAACACCCTGGACGGTCACAATGCTTTCGCTGGCCGTCTCCGGCGGGGCCTGCAGCGGCATAACGGCGCCCTGGGCGTAGACAAAGGTGCGGCCATCCGGCCGGTCATACCGTTGTACCGCCACGCCGGCGATCTGCTGTAGTTCAGCGGCCGTGGCATCAGCCGGCAGGGCAGTAGGCAGGCTCATCTCGGCAGCGGCAATCTCTGCACCAGCAGCAGCTTCATCTGCCAGCGCCTGACGCTGGGCTGCCATCTGTGCCAGCAGGTCCACGGCGCGGATAACGGTGGCCCCGGCCGGAATGTCGAAGGTGAACGTCTCAGCCGGTAAACCGATGTTGATATCCGCCTCCAGCGCCTCAATGCGGCCGTAGCCGATGGCGCCTTCCGCGTATTCCAACCCCAACGGCAGCTGGTCGCTCTCACGCAGCCAGATGTTCAGGAACCCGCCGGCGGCGCGCACCTCTTCAGGCATCTGCTCGGGGATGGGGACCAGGCGCAGCCGGTAGGCATCGACGCCAGCCATCATCTCGCCACCATTCCGTTCCGCATTGAAATATTCAAGCAGGAGGGCAATGGCCTCTTCGGGGCTTTGCGGCATCTCGAAATCTTCTGGCGGGGCCGGCATCTCATGATCCGGCTCACCGTCAAAATCAGCCATTTTGTCAGCCATAACCGCCATCATCTCCTCTTTGGTACCAACGATGACGGTGTTTTCGGCCGGATTGTAGAGCCAGAATTGCGTCCCATCCGTCACGGCGACGGTGCCAACCAGGTTGGCTTCGGGCGCTTCTAAGACCTCAACCCGCAAACCGGGTTCGCCATTGGGCCCCAGCTCGCGCTGGCCCCAAAGCTCAACGGTGCCATTGAAGGTTTCTTCCGGCATTTCCACGGTGAACGCGACAACCGCATGACCATCCGTCACCGTCTCCAGCGTATCAACCGCGCCGAGCATAAGCTCATCCGCTGTCGGGATTAATTCGGCGGCAACGAGTCCCACGCTCAAGGCTGAGAGCATGAGGACGAGAAAGATGATGAGGTTACGTTTTACTGTATTCATAAAAATCAAAACTCCTGATACCTGTGCAGCGCCATCGAACCCGCCGGGCGGCCCGGCGCCCATTGTCATAAGAATTGGGGCCGCAGGCCGGTCTGGCACAAACAGGATTTTAAATCAGCTTATAAGATTGCTGCTCTAATTCTAATAACACATTTACCGGCCGGTTTGTGACAAAAGCCAGCGATAGGACAGATGTAACGTTCTCTTAACGATTTATCCACCCGGCAACTGTTACAATGCACCACATGCGCATCCAGACAGAAGCAAGCCAGGCCGGCATTTTTCCCGACGTGGGCGACAAAGCCCCCGCCTTTGAACTTCCCTCCATTCAGGGTGAACAGATCACACTGGCAAATTATCAGCCGGGCCACAACGTCATTCTCTGGTTTTCGCGCGGCTTCACCTGCAACTTCTGCCGTGGTTACATGGCTGACCTCATTGCTGGCCAACCAGCCTTGCGTGCCGCCGGCCTGGAAATTATCCAGGTCGCGCCCAATTTGTACCAGACAGCCCAGGATTACTTCCGCGCCGACCGGCCGCCCTTTCCTTTTATCTGCGACCCGGACAAACGGCTTTATGCTGTCTACGGCCTGGGCGATGCCGGCGCCCTGGTGGCGACACGCAACACAGTCGTCAGCTTTGCCATGGCCTTTGGCGCCGGCGCCGGGCCGGAAACAGTACGGGCCTCGTGGCTGGATGTGGCCAATCGCAATTTTGTACGCCGGCTGCATCATCATGCGCTCACGGCGATGGAACAAGGTGTCTTCATTATTGATCGGCAAGGCACCGTACGCTACCGCTTGACGCTGGATGCCCTGGCCCAAATCCCGACCGCCGCCGAATTCCTGGAGATCAGCGAGGCGCTCGCGCTATGACGTTGGACAAACGGCTGGCCCAAACTGCCCAATTCCTCATCCGCCTGATCAACTCTCCTTTGCCCGGCAACCAGCTGCAAACGCTGGCTGATTTTGCTCCCCAGATTTTGCCAACCGATTACCTGGCAGTGGCTTTTATCGACACAGAACCGGCGCAATATCTGCTTTATTCCCTCATCGGTCAGGCAGGCGCCGCATTGCCCAATCGACCATTTCCCCTGGCTACGGGGCTGATTGGGCAGGCTATGGGGCAGAGAGCCATCCAATATTGTCGCGATTTGGCTAATGAGCCGGCTGCCTGTCCGGAAATCGAAGGGGTGTTGGCCCGCTTTGGTATGCAATCTTTGCTGGTCCTCCCCCTGGTCCAGGCAGATGAGGCGATTGGGGCGCTGCTATGCGGCAGTAAACAGGCAGATGCGTACCAGAGCGAAGAACGGCAGATCGCCCAGCTCCTGGCCTCCGGCCTGGCCGAAGGGCTGGAAAGCGCGCGCCAATACCAGCGCTTTGCTGATGAGCATAGCATGCTGGAGGCAGTCTTGCGCAGCAGCAAGGATGCCGTCCTGCTCACCAATTTGGCGGGGGTTGTCTTGATGGCCAATCCGGCTGTTTCCACCATGCTGGGGCTGAGTGAGTCAGAACTGATCGGCCAGCCCCTGCAGGCCGCCGGCAACAAAGCGATCGCCCATCTGTTTCAGGAAAACCGGAGCGGGGTCCTGGAAGTGGCATTGTCAGATGGGCGTACCGCCCAGGCTCAACTCATGCCGGTCCGTACCGCTTTCAGTGAGCATGTCGGTTGGGCCGCTGTCTTACGTGACATCACGGTCCTGAAAGAGCTGGAGCAGATGAAGAGTGACTTCGTCAACACCGTCTCTCATGATCTGAAAAATCCGATCACCTCTTTTGTCCTGGGCGCAAATTTGCTGGGAGCAGCGGGACCACTAAATGAGAAGCAGAAAGAAGTGCAGGGACGGCTGATCAACACAGCCGATTACATGCAGCAGCTGGTGTCCGATCTGCTTGACCTGGGCAAGATCGAGGCGGGCCTGAACCTGAAAATGGCGGAAACGGATCTGGCAGAGCTGGTCCAGAAAGCGCTGGCGCCGCTGCAGGCGCAGGTAGACGCCAAGCAGCAACAACTCGTCTGCGAATTGCCACCATCAGCGCCGCTGCGGGGTGATGCCAGCTGGCTCCGCCATGTGCTGACCAACCTGATTTCCAATGCCAGCAAATATACGCCGGCCGCAGGGCGCATCATCATCAGATTACAGAACGCCACCGGCGGCAGCGAAGCGCCTGATTCAAGGCTGGCACTGCGCGGGTATGTGTTTTCGGTACAGGACAATGGTGTGGGAATTCCCGCGGCGGATCTTCCGCATGTCTTTGACAAGTTTTTCCGCTCGCAGACGGAGGCAACCGCGACAATCAGCGGCACCGGGCTGGGGCTGGCCATGGCGCGCAGCATCATCCAGGCACACGATGGTTACATTTGGGCTGAGAGCACCGAGGGAACAGGCAGCACCTTCTCCTTTTATCTGCCGGTGCCGGCCGCTGCATCTACAGATTCAGTAGAATAATAGCCGCTACGGCGACCAGAATGCCGGCGACGCTTTGCCGCTGTACCGGCTCCCGCCAGAAAAAGACCCCACCGCCAAAGACAAGAATGACGCCTAGCGCGGAGTAGATGGTGTAAGCGACGGCAGACCGGCCGGTAAACAACGGTGTCTGCAAAGCCTGTAGCAGGAAAAAGATGTGGACCATGTTGGGGACGCCAATGATTAGCCCACGTCGCCAGGCCCGCCCCACCGGGCGTACCCTCAGCGCGGCCAGCGCCAGCAAAGAAAACAGCAGTGAGAACGTAAATACCAGGGTGACAAAGAGCAGTTCTTCGGCCGGTTCGCCGTAGATGTTAAACAGATTAGTCCAGAGGGCAACGAAGCCGAAGGTCAGGATTTCCAGCGGGAAGTACCAGAGCGCCTGACGATCAATGCGGGCCAATGTCCCGGCTCGCAGCGGCATCAGGAGGAACAGGGCTAGAAAAGCCAGCAGCAGGCCCAGCGTCACAAAGAGCGTTAATCGCTCGCCCAGAAACAGCAGGGCGAAAATCACCGGCACCGTCAGGGAAAGGCGCGAGACCGAGCCAGCCAAAGACACACCATAGCGCCCGATCCCCCAGATGAGCAGGTACAGCGTACCAGGCCACAGGATCCCACCGCCGAGGCCGAGCAAAAGGGTCGACAGGCTCAGGCCGGGCCAACCATCAAGCGACACCAACAACCAGCCAATCAGCGCCGCCGTGACATAGTTGCTGGTAATCACCTGACGTGTGTCTTCGCCGCTGACCTGGGCCGCTTTGACCAGCATGGAGATAGTGAAGGTGCCAAGAATGGCCAGGATGAGCTGCAGCATATGGATTCTTCCGTGGGGGCAATTTCAACAAAAGAGCAAGCTTAGCAAATGCCAGAGCGTCCGGCCACCAGACAACGCCAATTATTCGCCAGATATTGACAATGGTGTTATGATTCTGGATGCTATCGTCGCGGATAGCTTATTCAATTTTGCATCATTGATGGGCAAAGACCTATCAGATTGTTATCGGTAAAGGAGAGCAGCAAATGGCCAAGAAACAGGCACGGATGCTGGTCAAGCTTCGTAGCACGGAAAGCGGTCACATCTATATTACGGAGAAAAATCGCCGTAACGACCCTAGCCGCCTTGAGCTGAAGAAATACGATCCGATTTTGCGCAAGCACGTCGTATACAAGGAAACCCGCTAGCTTGACCCGGTTATCTGCTGTAGCAGAGACCATCTAAATTCAGAAAAGCGCCCGCAATGGGCGCTTTTTTATTTGCCTGTATCCTGCCGGCCAACCCGCCGGCACAAGGCCGCCATCTGCTCCTGTTCCTCCGGGCTCAGCACCGCCATTTCCTGAACAATATTGGCCACGTGTGGGGGAAACAGATTGTCGATCACTTGCCGGCCGGCCTCAGTCAGGTGGATGATGATGCGGCGCCGGTCCTCGGGGTCACGCTGGCGCACGACGAGGCCGCGAGTCGCCAGGCTGTCGATCACCAGCGACAAATTCCCGCTGCTGCGTAAAATTTTGGCGCCAATCTCCCCCTGCTCCAGCGGCCCTAAATGATAGAGCGTCTCCAGAGCGCCAAACTGGCTGACCGAGAGGGTCGCCGTGGAAAGGTGATTGTTGACACGCGCGTTGACAGCATCCGCCGCCCGCATCAGTTTGATATACAGATCGAGCGCGCGGTGCTCCTGCTCACTGCCTTCATATTTTGTGCTCACAATGGTACTCCTCTGTCAGGTTTTGACCGCCTGGCCGGGGTATGTGAAGGGGTGATGCCGGGATTATAGGGAGGGCGAATGAGCGCTGTCAAGCAAACAGGTTACTGGCGCCAGCGAGGGGTCCCCACCAACCCGACGGGTTGGTCGGGACCTCTCGATCACAAAAAAAAACCGCCCACCTTAGGTGAGCGGTTTCGGGTATCTGATGCTGATGAAAAATGATTTATGAAGTTTGATGAAGAGTAATTGATTTCGCTCTCAGATACCGAATAAATCGATGAATGTGTCGTGCGACCGACTAGACAATTTGCAGGAAGCCCGCGCTGTTCTTGGCCACTGGCATCGCAGCGATGCGCGCCATGGCTTGCCAGCCGTTATTTGCCCTCAACAATAAGTCATTGGCGTTCTCGGCTTCCTGGTTAAACTGACCTTCAATAATTCGAAATAAATGGAGGGTCCGTTGGCTGCCAATCGTGTCGCTGAACTGGATAAGACGACAGTCAAATTTCACACGGGCCAATAAGGCGCCGGAAGATTTGCAATACAGGGTGGCTTCAATGTCCTCGTTTTCAGCCATTTCTTTTGTCCTCGTTTCCTAATCTCTTCCCATGCATAGATTAGCATAGGGGCCAGGACCCCCCTATAGCCCTTTGGGCCTAATTTGATAGCAAACGGAACAGGCGAATTTGACAACAAAAAGACGCCGGTTACAGCTAGCCGGCGCCTCTTTCCCATTGGTTTTTTCGCGGATGGTATCAGACAAATTCCATGACACCATGAGCGGTTTCGGCGGAGGGCCAGGCCGTCACCCGGGCAATGGCCTGCCAGCCGGTCATGGAGCGCACAAACACTTCTGCCTGGTCCCGCCAGTTCTGGGGCGGGACATTGCCGATAAACTTGAAGTTGCGTTCAATCTGGTTGCCGCCAACCGGAGCCGGCCGGAAACGCAGATCCTCCAGTAGAACGCGCGCCAATTTTCGACCAGTTGGGCCGTACAGTGTTGCGGCTACTGTCTCTTCGTTACCCATAAGTTCTTCCTCTTCAACGAGGGCAGCGTGACCGGCCGGTTTCTCATCTCCCTTGATTTCCGACCTGCTTTACCCTGTCTATTTAGTAGAACGAAACAAGATCGCATTTTGTTACACCAATTCAGGACTTTAGTACTATATTCAGCAAATTCGGGTCACAAATAGGGCCATGACCTGCCGGTGACCTTTGGCACATGCTGCTGTGACCAGTCCGGCGCCATAATCAAACCATCGTTATTTGCGTATCGTTAAGGAGGTATCCATGCCTGGACCCATTGTTGTCGCCCAGGATTTGCGAAAATCATTTGAAACAACGGAAGCCGTGCGCGGCCTTTCGTTTTCTGTGCTGGAATCGGAGATCTTCAGTCTCCTCGGGCCGAATGGGGCCGGCAAGACCACGACGATTTCCATGCTTAGCTGCCTGCTCCCGCCCACGGCCGGCGATGCCCGGCTGGGCGGACATTCGGTCAGCAGCGCCGCCAATGAGGTCAAGAAAATCATTGGCGTGGTGCCGCAGGAGATTGCTCTTTACCAGAGCCTGAACGCAGAACAGAATTTGCGCTTCTGGGGCAGCATGTACGGCATGAGCGGCGGCGACCTGAAGGCGCGTATCGCCGAGGTGCTGGCGCAGGTTGGCCTGTCTGATCGGGCCAAAGAACGTGTTGAGAATTATTCCGGCGGCATGAAACGACGGCTCAATATCGCTGCCGGGCTGCTACACCGGCCGAAAATCCTCTTCATGGATGAACCCACCGTCGGCATTGACCCGCAGAGCCGGCGCAACATCCTCGATATGGTCAAGGCGCTGCGCGGGGAAGGGATGACGGTCATCTACACCACCCATTACATGGAAGAGGCCGAAGAGCTGTCTGACCGGGTCGGCATCATCGACCACGGTCAGCTGATCGCCGTTGGCACCCAGTCTGAACTGACGCAGTTGGTGGGCTCGCAGGTGACCGTTCGCTGCGCCGTTGGCGAAGGGGAGGCCACGGCAGAGGCGGCAGCGGCTATGGCCGCTTTGCCCGCAGTTACCCAGGCTGTCGCCCAGGATAATGAGCTGGTGCTGACCGTCCCGGATACCGCCGCCACCCTGCCCGCCATCATGCGCGAGATTGGTCAACTCAGCCTCAACCTGCGCTCGGTGGAGATAGAAGAGCCCAATCTGGAAGCGGTCTTTCTGCACCTGACCGGCCACGCCCTGCGTGACTAACCGGGAGGATACCGATGTTCAAAATATTTCTTATCGCCTGGAAAGATTTACAGGTTGCCTTCCGCGACCGCTCCGCCCTGATCCTGATGCTGGCCGCCCCTCTCGTCCTGACCGTCGGCTTCGGCTTCGTCACTGGCGCCTTTGAAGATGACGATGGCACCAGCGGCGAGCCAAAGCATGTGCTGATCTATAACGAAGATGTCGCTGGCGAGCGGGGAATAGGCCTGGTCGAGCTGATGACAAGCAGCGAACTGGCCGACGTACTGCTCGCTGAGACCGTCACTGATGTAGCCGCAGCTCGGGATCGGGTCGATGCCAATGAGGTGGATGCCCTGGTCATCATCCCGGCCTCATTCACAGCTGAAATAATCCCGCAGCAGGGCCAGGAAGCGGTAAATGACCCAACACCCATCGAGATTTATGGCAATGCCGCCCGCCCGGTAGGAACTTTGGTCGTGCGCGCCATTGTTACCCGCTATGTCAGAGACGTCGAACAAAGGGTCATCACCACAAAGGTGGCTATCGACCAGTTAGCAACCCAGGGATTGATTGAACCAACCCAGGCCGCTACTCTCGCTCCAGACATCGGTAACCGGGCAGGTATCGCCAGTGGCGAGAACGGATCGCTGCTAACCATCACCAACGAAGTCGGTGAGCCGGTGACCGGCCCGACCTTTGACCTGCTGGCCTACCTGGGCCCCGGCTTTGCCATGTTGTTCCTGATGTTCACTGTCTCGCTGGGCGGGCGCAGCTTCCTGGCCGAGCGGGAAGGGGGCACCTTGCCGCGCCTGCTCGTCGCGCCGCTGCAACCGTTTCAGGTCATTACCGGCAAGATGATCGGTATTTTCCTGACCGGCGTGGCCCAGTTAGGCATCCTCTTCCTGGCTTTCCGCTTCATGTTAGGGTTGGATTGGGGCGCTCCCCTGCCACTGATCCTGGTCCTGCTGGCGGTTGTGTTTATCGCCACCGGCTGGGGCAGTTTGCTGGCCGCCTTCGCCCGCACGCCGGGTCAGGTGATGACCTACGGCACCGGCATGATGATGCTGTTCGGCATCATGAGCGGCACCTTTGGCGGCCCCAGCATGATCCCGAGCTGGCTATTACCACTGAGCCGGCTGACACCCAACTACTGGGGTCTGGACGCCCTGACGGATCTGCAGCTGGGTGGCACCCTGACTGACGTTTTGCCCGCCCTGTTTTGGATGGTTGGTACCGGCCTTGTCCTGCTGGTAGTCGCCAACTTCACCTTCCGCCGCCAGTATCGCTAGCGGTCACCTCTGATTTTGAGAGGATTATCATGAAAAAGATTTTGGAAATTGCCTGGAAAGATAATCGGCTGCGTTTCTCCTCCTGGACTGAGCTGTTGTTCTTCCTGATTTTGCCCGTCATTTTCTCCGTCTTTCTGAGCGGCTCGCTGGGCGGCGACGAAACAGGGGATGAGCGGATTCTGGTCTACGTCGTCGACGAGGATCAGAGCGAGCTGTCTGCCAGCTTCCGCAACAGCCTGGACGAAAGCGGCGTGGTCCGGCTGGAGTTGCAGGACGAGGCCACGGCTGCGGCCGCCTTCGCCGAAGACGAGGTGCCAGCCGTGTTGACGATACCGGCCGGTTTCGCCACCACCCTCCTGGCCGGCCAACCCCTCAACATCCGCTTCCAGGCCCGGCCCGGCAACCTCAACGCCCAGGCCGCCGAGCAGGTCGTGGCAGCGACGGCGCAGCAGACCAGCCAGGCGCTCACCATCGCCGCCACCAGCGTGGCCGAAGCCGAAGCCATCCAACCGTTTGCGGATGAGACGGCTCGACAGGCGTACTTCGACGCAAGTCTGGCAACCGCCCGGGAACTGCTGGCCGACCGGCCGGAACGGGTCGAGAGTACCCAATCCAGCGATGCCAACGTCGAAACTGGCACGTTTGACATGGGCGCCTTTGTCGCCGCCGGCCAGCTCGTCACCTGGGTTTTCATCCCGCTGCTGGGCGCCTCGGGCATCTACGCCTTTGAACGGACTGAGGGGACATTGCGCCGCCTGGTGACAACGCCTACCAGCCGCTTCACCGTGCTCGCCGGCACCAGCCTGGGCCAGTTCGCCGCTGCTATCGTGCAGATGGTGATCCTGATCGCCATCGGGAGCTGGCTGGGTATCAACTGGGGAAACAACTACCTGGCGCTGGGGGTGATGGTCGTCGTCTTTGCCCTGGCGGGCGTCGCCTTTGGCACCATGCTGGCGACCTTTGTGCGGACGCCGGAACAGGCCAGCGGCGTTAGCGTCCTGCTGGGCATGGCGATGGCCCTGCTGGGCGGCTGCTGGTTCCCGCTGGAAAATTTCCCGGCGGCGGCGCAGCAAGTGGCCCAGGCGCTGCCGACTACGTGGGCGATGGCTGGCTTCACCGACATCGTTATTCGCGGTCAGGGGCTCAGCGCCATCTTGCCGGAGGTTGGCGTTTTGCTGGGCTTCATGGCCCTGTTCATGGTCGTGGGTATCAGCCGTTTCCGCTATGAGTAGCGGCCTTTAGCCCGACTGGCGCCTGCACACAGATCATGGCGCCGGCCGGGTACGGCCCCATCCAACCAGGACCGGCCGGTCCAAAAACAGGAACGCTCTCCTAGGGGCGATCCGGCCGGTCCTGGTTTATAATAGCCCCATGCAGAGCCAATTTCCTCCCTCGGATTACGTGCAAACCGAATCGGCCGTTCGCGGCATCACCGTCTTCAAACCCAGACCCCAGGAAGAGACCAATCTGGACACCGTGGTCCGGTTTGTCTGCCCTAACTGCAACAGCCACACCGCGTTCCAGGCGGAAGATGGCGGCGTTACCTGTTCCTACTGCGGCTATCACGAAGCGCCGGAAAAGGAAGTGGTTGGCAAAGGGGCCGAGGAGTTTGAATTTACGGTCTCGACCGTGGAACAGGCCAGCCACGGCTGGGGGCTGGAACGTATCGAGCTGGTTTGCCGCAACTGCAATGCCCGGACCGTTTTGCCGCCGGACAAGTTGACGGCGACCTGCCCTTTCTGCAACAACAACCAGGTCATCCAGGCCAAGGCCAGCCAGGATGTCCTGCGCCCTCGCTTTCTCATCCCGCTGAAAATAACGGATGAACAAGCCCATGCGCGCGTCCGTGAATGGCTGGGGACGAGCTGGATGACGCCGAGCAGCCTGCAAAAACTGGCCTCGGTCACCGAATACACGCCCATTTATCTGCCCTATTGGACCTTTGACGCGCGCAATATTGCCACCTGGAAAGCCCAGGTCGGCCACACCAAAACAGAGACCTACTGGGTAAACGGCCAGCGACGCACCCGCACCAAGACGGTTTGGCGCTGGGAAAACGGCCGGGTCAACCATTTTTATGATGACGCCCTCGTCTCGGGCACGCAGCAGATCAGTAGCGTGCTGGTCCACAACGCCCAGAATTTTGATACGGAAGCGCTGGTGCCTTATGACCCGGCGTTTCTGGCCGGTATCTCGGCGCAAGCGTACGAAGTTGATTTGCAGAAGGCTTACGACACCGGCCGGGAGCGGATGCGCGCGCAAACCAAGCAATTCTGCATGGACCAGGCCAGCACCAGCAACATCCGCAATTTCAGCATGACGCTGGATTTCAGCGAAGAGAGCTGGCGCTACGTGTTGTTGCCGTTCTACATTGCCACTTACAATTTTCAGAATCAGGCATTCCAGCTCGTGGTCAATGGTCAAACGGGCCAGGTGGCGGGACAGCGGCCGGTTGACTGGACCAAAGTGTGGCTGGCGATGATCGCCATGGTCACGCCGGGAATCCTGTTGGGCATCATTGCGCTGATTACCCTGGCTTTTGGCATCGGCATCCCCATTGGTTTCCTGGCCATGTTTGCCCTGTCCATCGGGGGTAGCTACGCCCTCAAGACTTACCGTACTGCCGATGCAATGGATGACGTTTGATGCAGCAGCCGAACTATGAAGAGGTTTGGGGGCATGCCTTTGTCGCAACCAACTGCCCTCATTGTGACTGGATTTATCTGACTGTGCCGGCGCAGGCGACTATGGTCTGCCCCCATTGTGGCCAGGCCACCCTGGAACCGCTTACTGCGGAGGATGAACTGCCCTATACACGGCCGCCTGAGCTGCTGCTTCTGCCGGGCATCAGCCGGCAAAACATGGAAGGGGCGCTGGGCCGCTTTGCCAACGAAGTCCCCTACCCACCAGATGATTTGACCAGCAACAATCTGTTGGGGCGGCTGCAGCTTGTTTACCTGCCGATGTGGCTGGTTGATGTGGATGTCTCCGCAGATTGGCAGGCCGAGGTGGGCTACGATTATGAAGTAGTCAGCCATCGAGAATCACTGCGGGACGGCGCCTGGAGCAGCCAGGAGGTCAAGGAAACGCGCATCCGTTGGGAGCTGCGCGTGGGCCAGCTGGAACGTCATTATGCCAACGCGCGTGCCGCCGCACTCGATGAGCAAGCGATTTTGAGCCAGCGCATTGGCGAATATGATTCCAGCAAAGCGGGGGCGTTCCAGGCTTCTGCCCTGAATGGGAGCTTTGTGCGCCTGCCCAACCGCACGCCTCGCGACGCCTGGTCGGATGCCCAGCCTACCATCCAGAACTCCGCTGCGGCAGAATGCCAGCGAGCAGCCAACGGGCAGCACCTTCGCCAATACCGCTGGGCGCCCGAGTTTGCCCGCCAGGAATGGACCCAGCTGCTATTGCCGCTCTACACCACGCATTACGAGGATGATGAGAAAGCGCGCAAAATGGTCATGGTCAACGGGCAGACCGGCCAGCTCATCGGCTCCAGACGCGCCTCGACCAAAAAAGCGCAGCATTACAGCATCATCATTGGCCTGATCGGACTGGCCCTGGCGCTTATTAGCTTGCTGGTCGCGGCCGCCGGTTTTCTGGCGCCACCGCTCTTTGTGGTGGGCGGGATCGGCCTGTTTGTGGCGGTGCTGGTTATGGTCGGGGCCATTATCCCCCTGGGCCGGGCCTGGCAGTTTAACAAACAACATGCCCAGCGCGTGCCCCTGCGGCTGGATGCTTAGCCAGGCCAGACCTTACCTATCGCCTAAGCCAAACCACCAATTTAGCCCTAAATTCCCATACGTTTTTCCCCGGCAAACGCCCAGAATGAGACTGTCTTGCGCCGCTGATTTGGCACAAGTGTATAGGTTTATTTTTGCCAAATTTTTGTGGCTGCTCAGGGGAAAGAATCTTGTTACGCGCAATTGAAGAAGAGATGATCTGTCCGATCTCAGGTTTTAATATCCGGACTGAAGCTGAGTGGAATTTTGTCGACAAAATTGGTCGTTGTCGGGTTGATTACAGCCTCATCGGGGAACAAACCCTACGGCTGAAACTAGAAGGTCAGATCCAGCTCCTGAGCATCTCACCTTTAGTACGCCATCATATGTCTGTGCTGGAGCGCACGGGTTTGCGCCAGCGTACCTACACCCTGCTTCTGGATCTCGCCCGGGCCGAAACACCCCTGCGTCATAGTCGGCAGCCGCTGGCTGAAGCGCTGGCGCCCCTGGTCAAACGAATGGAGTTGGTCCTGGTTTATGGCCAGAATGCCAGTATGGCGGCATTGCTCAACCTGGTCGGCAGCCTCGGCCCCATTTGGGGTGACCGCTTGCTGACAGTTGCCAGCTATGAAGAGGCCATACGCCACCTCCTAACCTTCCGTCAAGGCCTGGAAATTCAGTCTGGCAGCAGGACACGTTTTGATGGATTGTCCACGACCTTTGTGCAGGGTCGTATCGCCCAGTTGCAGACCTTCCTGAGCCAGCTTTCCTGGAAAGAAACACTCGACGAAAATGTGCCGGCTCTGTCCAGTGAAGACCCGTTTGCCGGCCTATATGCGGCGACCCGTCTCCTTTATCACGATGTGCGGCAGGCCCGGCTGGAGACACTGGAGCAAAATGATTTTAGTGCCAACCTGGCAACTTTGGCCCGTCATAACCCGAACCCGGTTGTACGCGTTTCATCTGGCGGCATCATTTTGTTTCATAACGGCAAATTACCAAGTTTGCTGGGCAGTGCGGGGCAGACCGGCCGGTTACAACTCCCGGATGAGCTTCAGGCCGGTGTCAATGAGGCCTTAACCACTGGTCAAGCCACCAGCCAGAACATTCGTCTGGGCGGTAAAGGGTATGCGTTTGACATCGTGCCGCTTGAAGGACGCATGGAGGCGGTGATGTATGGCCGTGCCGTCGACACCGTCGTTGAGATCGCACCCGCCGCCCCACCCGCCCAGGAACAGTATCGCCTGCTGGTCGAAGCAGCCACCGACCTGATATTTGGCGCGGACGTCCAGGGCAACATTCGCTACGCCAACCCGATCACGGTCGCTACGCTGGGCTTCAACAGCGCTGAGGAGCTGATCGGGCAGAACTGCTTCCGCTTTATTCGCGAAGATCATCGTGATCGGGTGATCGCCCACACGCGCCTGCAACTCCAGGATGGCGAGCCGAGCAGCTACATCGAGTTTCCCATCATTACCCGCGACAAGGATGAGATCTGGTTAGGGCAAAACACGCAGCTGGTCAAGACAGATGACCCAACGCCTCATTTCCAGGCGGTAGCTCGTGATATTACGGAACGCATCCGGGCTGAAGAAGCTCTGCAGGAAGCCAAAAAGATGGCTGTCTCGGCCAAAGAAGCAGCCGAAGCGGCGGCCCGGAGCAAGAGCGAGTTTCTGGCCAACATGAGCCATGAAATCCGCACGCCGCTCAACGCCGTCATCGGCCTGACCCGCTTGCTGTTGGATACGCCGCTCAATAACGAGCAGCTCGAGTTTGTCGAGACAGTGCGTAGCAGCAGCGATTCCCTGTTAACCATCATTAATGACATTCTGGATTTCTCCAAGATCGATGCCGGCAAGCTGGACCTGGAAGAGCAGGCTTTCGACCTGCGCCGTTGTATCGAAGAGGCCCTCGATTTGCTGGCGCCGCGCGCCACTGAGAAGGGCTTAGAGCTGGCTTACGATATCGAAGCAACGGTCCCCCCCATCATCGTGGGTGACGTGACCCGTCTGCGCCAGATTCTGGTGAACCTGGTCGGCAATGGCGTCAAATTTACGGCAGAAGGCGAGATTTTTGTCCAGGTGAACGCCCAATCGTTGGACGATGACCGTTTCCAGCTCCATTTTTCCATCCAGGACACCGGTATTGGCATCCCGCCGGAGCGCAAGGACAAGTTGTTCGAATCCTTCAGCCAGGTCGACAATTCCACTTCGCGCAAATTTGGCGGGACCGGCCTCGGCCTGGCCATCAGCCGCCAGCTGGCCCAGATGATGGGTGGCAAGATCTGGGTAGAAAGCAAAGTTGGCTCCGGTTCCAATTTCCAGTTCACGATCATCGTCACTCAGGGACCGGACGGCGACCTCCTTAACTACTATGACGAGCAACCGGCGCTGGTGGACCGGCGCGTGCTTATCGTCGATGACAATGCCACCAACCGGCTGATCCTGGCCAAGCAGACCAACTCCTGGGGCATGGATGCGCTTTCGGCCCAATCCGGCGCCGAAGCGCTCAGCCTTCTGCTGGAAGGCGAATCATTTGACCTGATCATCATCGATATGCAGATGCCGGAAATGGATGGCGCTACGCTGGCCCGGCAACTGACGGAAAGCAACCTGGTCGACGACGTGCCGCTGGTCCTGCTATCGTCGGTGGGCGGGCCTCTGGATACATTGGACCAGGAACTCTTTGCCGCGACCCTGACCAAGCCGTTTAAACCCAGCCATCTATACGATGCCCTGATGGATATCCTGTCCGACCAGCCAAATGATCGGACCCGAGCGACCCGGATCGCACCGGCCGAAAGTTTTACCTTTGACCATAATTTGGGCCAACAATTCCCGCTGCGGATCCTGCTGGCGGAAGACAATGCTGTTAATCAGAAAGTCGCCCTGCGCATGCTGGATCGGATGGGCTACCGGGCTGATATCGCCGGTAATGGGCTGGAGGCGCTGAAGGCGCTGGAACAGCAACCGTACGATGTCATCCTCATGGATATCCAGATGCCGGAGATGGATGGCGTCGCCGCCACCCGCATGATCAAGCGGCGCTGGTCAGATGCTGAACGGCCCCGCATCGTGGCTCTGACGGCCAACGCCCTGAAGGAAGATCGGCAGCGTTACATCCGGGCTGGAATGGACGATTACCTGAGTAAGCCATTGCGGGCCGAATTCCTGGCCAAGGCGCTGGTCGTCGCTCACGAAGAGACGACGCATCTGCGGCTTTTCCGGCCGAAGATGAGCGGCTGGTCGTCAACCATCGTCCAGACCATCCACAAGGCAGAAACCGGTCAGCTGAACGGGCACAGCGCCGACGGGGAACAACCCCGCGCTGATGCAATCAACTGGCGGCAGGTCATCACCCAGGTGGGCGACTTGGATGAAGAAACCGCGCGCGAGCTCCTGGAACTCTATATCGATGATACGCGCACCAAGATTAAACAGCTGGCGCGGGCCATCGACAGCCGGGATAGCGGTCAACTGCGTCTGGTCGGCCACGAGCTGAAAGGGGCCAGCGACAACGTCGGCGCCCATGAGATAGCCCGGCTGGCCGGCAAGCTGGAAGAGCAAGGCACGCAGGGCATCACCAATGATGCCTACCAATATTTGATGGCCCTGGAACAGGAATTTGACCGCGTCCTGGAAATGGAGCGTATGGACCTGTCCGCGATCATTTTCTGGAGCCGGGAAAAAGAGGCTTAGGCGATGAAGTTGCTGAGGACCGGCCGGTATCTGCTCGTTTTCGCCCTCCTGGTAATTGGCGCCAATGCGCCAATCTACAGCGTTATCGGCCGGCGCCTTGTGGCGGATGCTGACCTGGTGGGCGCCAGCTATCTCGTCGTCCTGGCTCTGACGCTAACCTTTGTCACCTTTTGCGAGCTGCGCAAGTGGCGCTTGCGCCCTGATAACGACCCATTTTATGACCCGACTGCCAACCGTCAGGCGGTGGAAGAGCCACAATGGCGGGAGGCGGCGTCGACTCGGTAGGGAGCTTACTGATGACGCACGTGCTTATCGTGGACGATGACCGTATCGTCCGCAAAATCGTGGAAACAAACCTGAATAGCCAGGGCTACAAGGTCACCGTTGCTGGCGATGGCCTGGAAGGGCTAAATGCCCTCATGACCGAAAAACCGGACGTCATCGTCATGGACAAGATGATGCCGAATATGGATGGCTACGAGCTAACCCGGCGCATTCGCCGTGAGCCACGCTTTGCGCAGATTCCCATTCTGTTTCTGACCAGCAATTCGGAATTGGAAGACAAACTGGACGCGTTCAAAGCAGGCGCCGACGATTATCTCAGCAAGCCGTTTGAGGCCGCCGAAATGGTCGCCCGGGTCGCCGCCCTGGCCAGACGGGCCGAGGCAATCAGCAGCCAGCAAGCTACGGACAATAGCGCTGACAGACGTGGTCATCTGATCGCCTTTCATTCGCTCCGGGGTGGTATCGGCTCAACCAGCCTGGCCGTGAACACGGCAGTTGCCCTCAACCATCTGTGGGGTCACTCGACGTTGCTGATGGATCTGGTGCTGGCCTCCGGGCAGATCTCGCTCATGCTCAACAAACCATTGCTGCGCAGCTGGGCTGACCTGGCTGATTTCAGCCTGGCGGATTACGACCATGAGCTGCTGCGCAATATCACCAGCAGCTACGATAGCGCCCTGGATTTCATCGCTGCGCCTTCCAATCCGATCGACGCCGAAAAGGTGAAGGTAGAGCATATCGCCGAGGCGCGGATGCTGCTGACCCGGCGTTACGATTACCTGGTGGCCGATCTTCCCCACGATTTCAGCGATGTAGCCCTGGATATCCTGGATGCGGCCGACCTGATCGTGCTGCCACTGGCGCCGGAGATGGCCTCAATTAAGTCCACTTCCATCGCCCTGGATACCTACAAACATCTTGGCTATCCGGAGGAGAAAGTGGTCTTGCTCCTCAACCAGACGTTTGAGTTTGGCGCCCTGGCCACAAAACAGATCGAATCTGCCCTGCACCATCGCATCGACTACACCTTGCCCTATGCGCCGCGCCAATTTATCGACGCGCTGAACCGGGGTGTACCGCTCGTCGTGCACCGGCCCAAAGATCCGTTGACAGCCCAGATGGAAGAGCTGGCCTTCGCCCTGAGTCGCGAAATGGATCAGGATAACGAGCCGGAGAAACCCAGCACATCCTGGTTGCGCCTGGCACAGCGACAACAGGCTGGCGGCATCGAGCAGAAGAAACGCCGCTTGCTGCCGTTCACCTAAGCAAACAGGCGTCCCCTTAATTGCTGCGGGCGGCGTTGATCGCTTCCCGCAGCTCCAGGGCGGCATTTCGCGCCGCTGCGGCAAAATCAGTCCCCAATGACGCAAAAATGACGCTGCGGCTGGCATTGATGACCGGCCCGGCGACGGCATCCGCGCCATGTTGAGCCGCATCTTCCAGGCTACCGCCCTGAGCGCCAATGCCTGGAATGAGGAAATTCGCTTGCGGCGCCATCTCTCTGGCGATGGCGAGCTCTTCTGGATAGGTAGCGCCCAGCACATAGCCAACGTGGCCGGCAACCGACCATTGCTGGCTCTGCTGCAAGACGCGGGCGGCCAGGCTGTCCTGCTGCCGCAAATCCCCCTGGAAATCTGGACCACTGGGGCTGGAGGTACGGGCCAGCAAGTAGACCGCCTTGTCCGGCCGGTCACCCACCATCGGTTGCACCGCATCCTCACCCACATACGGATTGACCGTCACTGCATCCACACCCCACTCATCATACAGGCCGCGCCCCCAGGCCGCCTGGGTATGGCCGATGTCGCCGGTCTTGCAATCAATAATCACCGGGATATGACGGGGAATATAAGCGATCGTCCGCTCCAGGGCGATGATGCCAGCCGCCCCCCATTGCAGGTAGAAACCGAGATTCGGCTTGTAGGCCGCCACCAGGTCAACGGTGGCATCAATGATCTGTTTGTTGAAATAAAGAACCGGGTCATCATGGTTCCAAAGGACAACGGACAACTTCTCCGGCAGCGGGTCAAGCCCGATACAGAGCCAGGAGTTGTTCTTATCTTGGGCTGCTTTTAACTTTTCCAGGTAACGCATAATTTCGATTGTACTCAGCCCCATCCCACGCCGCAAAGTGCTTCTGAGCCCAAAGAGACCCGTTGGCTGCGAGCGGCGTCACCCTACCAGGGTCGCCAAAGCCAACGGGTCTCTCCACGCGGCCCCGGCCACGCCAGCCTGCACCATTCCCCTCGCCAACGATGGCTACGCGAAGGCTCTTGCTCTCAACCAAAGTCAGCAGAATTTGCCCCCAACCGGCGAATCTGCTAACATCGCCTTCCAGTACAAAAGCGATGCTAGGTGAAATATGATTGTGCTGGCAAGATTGGGAAATAGCATCAGTGGC
>JACKBM010000058.1 GCA_020634575.1 Ardenticatenales bacterium
GGAACCCCTCAACAAAAAAGGCGCCCCTCGCGGAGCGCCTTGCAAATCAACTCTAGGTCGGGTCGCGCTGTTAGCCGCCAGCCAACAATGTCGCCCCATCAATGACGGCCTGGCGAGCCATCTCGTACCAGGGGCCGGGCGCGAAGCCCAGCAGCAATGTGCCGACCAGGGCTAGAAACACAGCCAACCCCAGCGCCGGCCGCAACCGAACCATGCCCTCACCCTCAAACATGAACATCATGAAGACGACCCGTAGGTAGAAATAGCCAGATACAACAGTCGTTACCACACCGACAACGGTCAGCCAGAGCAGATCGGCATCCATAGCGGCCTGGAAAACGAAGAATTTGCCGGTAAAGCCACCTGACGGCGGGATACCAGTCAGCGATAACATGAAGTAGGCCAACACCAGAGCAATCACCGGGTGCCGCTTGGCCAAACCTTTGTAATCTTCCAGGCGTAGCCCCGTCCCATCACGCCGCTCAACGGCCGCTACCAGGGCAAAGGCACCCATATTGGTAAACAGGTACGCAAACATATAGAACAGCGCCGCGCTGATACCCAGGTCAGTACCAGCGGCCACGGCCATCATGATGTAGCCAGCATGCGCAATACTGGAATAGGCCAGCATCCGCTTGATATTCTGCTGCCCCAGCGCGGCCACATTGCCCACAATCATCGTCAGCGCCGACAGAACAGCCAGAACAGGTATCCACGTATCAGAAACGTTGGGGAAGGCAGCCATGAAGACGCGCATCATCGCCGCAAAACCACCCACTTTGGCGCCTACGGACATAAAGGCTGTGACCACCGTCGGCGCCCCTTCGTACACATCCGGGGTCCAGCTGTGGAAAGGCACCACAGCCACCTTGAAACCAAAACCAACCAGGAGTAAGGCCACACCAGCCAGCCCTAAACCGCTGCCGCCGGAAAGACCGGCCAGCACATCCGGCAGCGCCGTCGCCCCCGTCGCCCCATAAATCAGGGCGATGCCGAAGACGAGGAAGCCGGAGGAAAAGGCGCCCAGCAGGAAATATTTCATGGCGGACTCTTCAGACTCCAGCCGCGGCCGGGCGAAGGCGCATAAAATGTAGAGCGGGATGGACAGCATTTCCAGGGCCACAAAGACCAGGATCAGGTCGTTGGCCATACCCATCAACATCATGCCGGAAATGGAGAAAAGGAGGAGCATATAATACTCGCCCTTCGCCTCAACCCGGCCCTCTTCGATGTAATGGTTGGAAATCAGGATGGTGATGATACCGGTCAGGAGAAAGATGATATTGAGGAAATGACTGTAATTGTCACCCACAATCATCGCGTGGCCGCCTTCCGGGATGAAAGTGGCGTAATCTTGACCCCAGGCCGAGCCGGCCTGGACCAGGGCCACAAACATGCCAGCCAGACTTAGCCAGCTTAGCAGATTCTTGCGCTCCGGTTTCAGCACCAGGTCAAAGACCAGTATCAAAATGCCAGTCACCAACACAATGACAACCGGCAGTATCATAATCAGGTTGATTTCGGGAATCGTAAATTCCATAAAAACACCAGGCGCCGGCAACTCCAGCTAATGGTCACCAGCTCCAGACTTGGTCTATTCTTCAGGGTGAGCAATGTCCGGAAAGCTTCAGAAACATTTGCTGATAGCTGACAACTAATAGCTGATAGCTGTTAGCCATTCGCACCCTATTTCACAAGCTCGCAATTTTAACACATCTCTCAGGATTATCTAGTGAAGCTCAGCGGCTCACCCAGACGCAATTACTCTGAAAAGTGCTTTGCCCGGCCAGGTCGCCGATGGCGTCCGACGTCGTCCAATTCACGTTGCGGCCACCGCTCAGTTTGGGCCAATGCCCCTTAAAGGAAAGAACAACTCCGGCCGGTACATCCTCCGTCACCACCGCCTGCAACCGCAGCTCTCCCCTACCGTTCCGCACGCGGACCGCTTGCCCGGTCTCTATCCCGCGCACCGCCGCATCGGCCGGGTTGATCTTAAGGATGGCCACTCCTTCGCGCTGCAGCAAGCCTTCCTGACCGCCAAAACTGCTGCTGACAAAATGGTGAGCTGCCGGCGACAGCAGCAGGAGCGACTCAGCGAGCGGACCGGCCGGTTCAGCCCCACCCTCATCCTGCCTCGCCTGGTAATCTGGCAACGGATCCAGGCCGGCCGCAGTCATCTTCCCGCAGTAGAGTTCCAGCTTGCCGCTGGGCGTAGGAAATTGTCCGTTGGCAAAGGGGGGTTGTGGTTCGGCCGGCAACAACAGGCTGCCCTGGCGGCGCAGTTCTGCCAATGACAGCTTTGCCAGCGCCGGGTTGCGGGCCGCTGTCGCCGCCCAAACCTCGTCGATCACCTCATCGGCTGTCTGCTGCAGCCATGGCTCGTCAAAACCCATCTCCTGGGCCAGCAGCCGCATCACATCCCAGTTGCTCTGGCTATGGCCCAATGGCGGGATAGCCGGCCGGTTATAACCCAGTAGCCGGTGGCCATACGCCTTATGCAAATCCACCTGCTCCAACTGCGAAGTCGCCGGCAGAACTATGTCGGCATAGTCAGCCGTGTCGGTCAAAAACAGTTCGTGGACGACGGTAAAAAGATCCTCTCGCTGCAAACCGGCCACGATCTGGCTCGCGTTGGGTGAACTGGCCACCGGGTTGGCCGCAAATACATAGAGGGACTGAATGGGCGGGTCAGCTTCGCCCAACAGGGCCGCGCCCAAACGGTTCATGTTGATCGTACGCGCCGCCGGCGGATACTCATTTTGATGGCTGACTGCGTCCCAATCCCAACTCACATTGCCGCTGGTCGAATAGGCCAACCCGCCACCGCGGGCACCATACTGGCCGGTCAGCGCCGGCAACGCGCAGATAGCCCGCGCCGTCTGCCCGCCATTAAAATTGCGCACGAGGCCATCGGCGATTTTGATGAGGCCAGGGCGAGTGGCGGCATACAGTTCCGCCAGGCGCCTGATATCAGCCGCCGCTAAGCCGGTCAACGGCGCCGCCCGCTCAGCATCCCAGTTTTGCAGACGCGCCCGCAACGCCGGCCAGCCAACGGTGTGGGCCGCCAGCCACGCCTCGTCCTGCCAGCCCTGCGCCAGGATCTCGCCGGCCAGCCCCAGGGCCAACGCCCCATCCGTCCCGGGCCGGATCTGTAAATGCCAGTCTGCCCCTTTCGCTGTCCTGGTTCGATGGGGATCAATCACAACCAACTGGCAGCCCTGCCGCTGGGCCTGGCGCAAGAAGGGCATAAAGTGGGGCGCGGTCGTCACCGGGTTATGGGCCCAGATGATGACGAGCTTGCTGTGCACCACATCCTCGTAATCCGGGCTCAGGCGCGCCCCCAGCGTCCACTCCACGGCGGTCTCGGCCGCCGGCCCACAGATGGCGCGTTCCAACTGGCTGGCGCCCAGCCGGTTCCAGAAGCGCGACGCCGCCACCAGGTTCTGGACCAGCCCCAGGGTGCCGCTGTAGCTATAGGGCAGGATCGCGGCCGCGCCATAGCTGGCGCTGATTTCCCGCCAGCGTTCGCCAATCTCGCTGATGGCTTCGGCCCAGCTGATCGGCTCCCACCCGCCACCGCCTTTGGGCCCGCGCCGGCGCAGAGGGGTGGTGAGGCGATCCGGCCGGTAAACATGCTCCAGATATGGCCGCACCTTGGCACAAAGCCAGCCTCGCGTCACCGCATGGCCCGGGTCGCCCCCCAGAGCCACGGCCCGGCCATTCTCCACCCGCGTTACCAGCCCGCAGGTGTCCGGACAATCCAACGGACATACACCCTTAACTTCAGCTATCTCACTTGTCATGCGGCAATTGTATCTGCGAATATGTCTTTTTCTGTATCCGGGGAATGACTTTCGCGACCGCGTGGTGTCTATACTGAGGCAAATGCCGGTAGATTGGCAGAGTGGTAATATTAAACAGGCTTTATTCAGCCTGGAGTAAATTGGAGGAAATATGTACCGACAACGCGTCAGTAGCAAAGGTGGCCGTCGCTTCAATGGCGGTCGTCTGCTTATCGCCCTGGCCATTGCAGCCTTTTCCATCATTTCCTATTGCAGCACCCGCACCGTCAACGAGGTGACAGGGGAAACGCAATACGTGGCCATCAGCGAAGAGCAGGAAATTGCGCTTGGCTTGCAGGCAGCCCCGGAAATGATTCAGCAATTCGGCGGCATGGATCCGGATCCGGAAGCCCAGGCGTTCCTGGACCAGGTTTGCGCCCAGATCATCAACAACAGCGCTGCCAGCAACACCGATTGGGAATTTGAGTGTACGCTGCTGGCAGATCCGCAAACGATCAATGCCTTTGCCCTGCCGGGCGGCCAGACTTTCATCACCGCTGCCTTGTTTGACAGGCTGGAGACGGAAGGTCAGCTGGCCGGGGTGATGGCTCATGAAATCGGCCATGTGATTGCCCGGCATTCCGCCCAGCAGATGGCCAAGCAGCAGCTCACACAGGGGCTAACGGGCGCGGCCGTCATGGCTGCCTATGATCCCAATGATCCGAACAGCCAGCGCACCGCCCAGGTCGCGCTCATGATCGGCCAGTTCATCAACATGAAATATGGTCGGGATGACGAGCTGGAGTCTGACTACCTTGGCGTCAAGTTTATGGCCGATGCCGGCTATGACCCGCGCGCCATGATCGGTGTAATGGAAATCCTGGCGGAGGCCTCCTCCGGCAACGCGCCGCCGGAGTTTTTCAGCACCCACCCTAACCCGGACAACCGCATCGGCCACATTCAAGAGGCCATTAACGAACTGTACCCCAATGGGGTGCCAGACAATCTAATACCGTAAGCGAGGTGCCAAAATGACAACTACCAGAACAAGAATGCGTCAGGTTATGGATTGGCGGGCCTCGATTCAGGCGGGGCTGATCGCAGGAGTCATCCTGCTGGTTATCATGATGATCGGCTATCCGATCGCCACCGGCGGCTCGGTCTGGACGGTGTTCCGCTTCATTGCCAGCCTCTTACTGGGCCGTGAATTACTCCTGTCACCAGATTTTAGCTTTGGCATTGTGCTCCTGGCTCTAATCCTGCACATGGCCCTCTCTGTGATTTACACCTGGGTCCTGGCTTTTATCATTCACCGCTGGGGGCTGATTGTCGGCTTTGTAGGCGGCGCTCTGTTTGGCCTGGCCCTGTTTGCCATTAACTTTTACACGTTTACGGCACTCTTCCCCTGGTTCACGGTTGTACGTAGCTGGCAGTTTGCCGCGTTGCATGTCATCTTCGGCGCTGTCGCCGGCACTGTCTACGAACTGCTGGAAGACGAGATCTTCGTCCCCGATACCGACTAGAGCGGGCCTAATCGTCGTTTTTTTGGCCGCAGATTACGCGGATTCAGGGATAGGGGCGTACTTTATAAAGTCTCCCCAATCCTGACCATCCGCGCAATCTGCGGCTACTCTTTTTCCCCACCGGCCGGTTACGGGATTCCCCCTACCCCGGCGGCGGCAATCCCTAGCCCCACCTTCGTGCATCGCCTATCTAGCCAGCCCTTCCTGAAGCCTTATGATGGATAGCGTATTAATCAACAGCACGACCTGACAAAACAGTTCAAGAATCAATCGGGTCGTTTTTACTTAAGGAGTAAACAAATGTTACGCTATGCTGCTATTTTCTTCCTCGTTGCTTTGGTCGCCGCGGTTCTGGGTTTTGGTGGTATCGCCGGTGCGGCCGCTTCTATCGCGCAGATTCTGTTCTGGGTATTCGCCATTCTGTTCCTGGGTTCGCTGGTCATGAACCTGGTTGACGGCCGAAGCTAAACAAACCCCGCCTTTTCCGATGCAGCCCCATCTCAGCCAGGTAAGGAGGCCAATGCCTATGCAAAATAACCGTACGCTGACTTTTACAGCTCGCAGCCAGGCTAATCCTGAAAAAATCGCTACTTTCACGTTACAGGATGAACATGTGAAGGTGGAATTAGGCAAAGCCTTGATGGAACAAGTCGACTATCTGATCGATACGTTCCAGAGCGAGGAGTCGCTATCAATCGCGAACGTGCTGGAACCAGCAGCCACCGGCGCCATGCGCCACTTGCTACAGCCCATCCCGTTAGCAGATTTTGATGCGAGCCTCACAGGCAACACCTTCCAATTGTTGGCCTGGCTGCGAGCCGGCGGCCTGCGAGTTATCCCGATTATGGAGACCTGGGAGGCAGTGGACAATCCGGCCGGTGCAGCAGCCTTCGTCGACGAGTTAAAAGAGCGACGTATGGTCAGCGCCAAGCAGCGCAAGTTGCCCGCCCTGTTTGACTACTGGGTTAGCTGGCTCGTTTTTGGCGGCGTCTCCGTCGCCATGCCCTTCCTCTGGTACCGCCATTGGCGCCAGACTGGAAGCGAGCTGCAGCCGAGCAGAGCCTAAAATGAATCCACAGTTTCAAGAGTAGATCGCCTGGTAATTGCTAATTGCCAAGCGATCTACTCTTTGTTACAATTCCCTTCGCTTTCGGGGCATGGCGCAGCTTGGTAGCGCGCTTCAATGGGGTTGAAGAGGTCGTGGGTTCGAATCCCGCTGCCCCGACCTTCAAAGCACAGAAACGCCGCGCTCTGCGTGGCGTTTTTTGTTTCAGGTGGATCCTATGAATGAATCTCGTCAATTTGATCCGTGGCGTATCACTTCCCTGGTATTGCTGATCCTAGGCCTCATCTTCGTCGCTCTTTCCTTCATTGACCGTACGCCCGGCTTTGGCGCCATTCAGGTCCTGCAACTGCTATTGGGGATCGCTGCCCTGACGCTGGCCATCTTCATGTATCTTTACACGCTACGATCACCGGATGAGCCACGCTCTCTGCAAGCAGACATTGGCATCCGCCTGGCTCTCTCCGGGCTGGTTTTTTGCTTCGTCGCGGGCTTCTCAGACCTCATTGGCATTGGCACGCATGTCAATCCCCGCTTTGAACGGCCCTTCATTGGCTTCCTCCAGCTCATTGGCCTCGCCATCGGTGGCATCACCATCCTGGCCGGCATTGTCCTCTACTACACCAGCCGGGGTCAGCGCCAGAGCTCGTCGCTGGAATTCCTCATCCCCGATAAAGAAGACGGGAACTAATTCACGCCAATTCGCGTCTAATTTAGTATCTGCAACTATGGTCCGCCGGGCGACGTATTATCTCCTGTCGATTTCATGAGGATTTGGGCTGAAACCAGCCCGCCGGCAGCGGTTTTGTGATATCGTTTTCCTGTCAAAACTGGATGAGGTATTGGCCCATGTTTTTCTTCCCCACTGTCAGAGATGATGCCACCATTGGCAAAGCCCGCGTCACCCAGACGCTTATTGCCCTGAATGTGGTTGCCTTTGCGCTCACCCTGTTTTTTGGCGGCCGGCAGGTTATCCTCGAATATGGCTTCATCCCGGCCCTGAAAACCCCCATTACCTGGATCACCCATATGTTCCTGCACGGGGGCTTCTGGCACATCCTCGGCAATATGGCCTTTCTCTGGATATTCGGCAAACATGTGGAAGATATGTTGGGCGGTATGACCTTTTTAGCCGCCTATATCATCGGTGGCTTTGGCGCGCTGCTGGGACATATGCTGCTAACCGGCCAGACGATGGTGCCGTTGGTGGGTGCCTCCGGCGCGATTTCGGCTGTGATGGGTCTGTACATGATCATGGCCCCGGCCCGAGCCACCAATCTCAACCTGTACGTCCTGATCTTTCGCGTGCGGACATTCACCACCAACGCTCTGGGCGCGGTTATGGCCTGGCTGGTGCTGCAATTTTATTATGGGATTGGCAGTTATCTGGGCTACATCAGCTCCAACACCGCCTTCTGGGCTCACATCGGCGGCTTCGCTGCCGGCATCGGCCTCGGTCTCCTCTTTATCGGCCTGGGCTACCGGGATCGCCACCTGATTCGCCAGCGCATGTATGAAGAAAACCTGCGCCAACAGGCCGTTGAGTTCTAAAAGGCTGGTCCGTAGGCAAATTTGATATCACGCTAACCTTCCTGACGTCATCCCGAGCTTTGTCTGCCGTAAAAAGCACTTATTCAGAGAGCGCGAGGGACTTCGATCTGAGGCGCTGACAGGACCGGTCGGTGGCTGGTTTCCTACCAACTACAACCTGAAGCCCGGTACCAACCTTTCAAGCCAACACCATGGTGAGGGGCCCTTCGCCCGCTTTTAATGATGGCCTTACCCCATGAACGAGGCTCAGCGTGACGTCGTGATTTGTGGGCTTTTGCCCCCAGACAAGCCTTAAAGTCTTGCCCGGGCTGCACCCGGTGCCCATCAATTGAGCCCGGCCCACGCTGGGTCCTTTCATCGAATCAGGATACGCAGAAGTGGCACCACCACCATCAGGAGCAGGATAAAGATAACGAAAAGTCGATACAGTCGTTTGTTCATGATTCATTCCCAGGCCGGGCACCGCCGGACATGCCAGCAAAATAGCCCTACTTTTTTGTCAAAAGTATAGACAGGAGGAGTCGCCTGGACATCGGCGTAGCGTATTATCTTGCCTGAGAAGGCTGTACGTCATTTGACGCAAGCGTAATTGAGTTGAAGGGTTCCGGGATAGAATGCCACTGAGTGAAGGTCTGCCCACGTGCGCACAAAAGCAAATTTAGCGCAAGTTATTGAGCTGGAATTCACGCCCCAGGATGGAGAAGATGGCGGCAAAATCGTTAGGCCGCTGGAAGGTCAGGGCGTAGGTCACCGTCTGGCCCGGTGGAATCACCCAGGGAAAACCGGGGTTGGTGGAGAATACGAGGTAAAGGGTGCCATTGCTGAGCAGGGAAACATCTTGCTCATCAACCACAACCTGCTCCGTCCCGATGTTGGTCACTTGCCCGATCAGGAACAATGAACTGCCATCAGACGAGATCTGCGCCTGCTGCAAACTGACGTCCACTTGTTCGGAACCTGCCCCCTCTTGAAAGGGGATGGTTACTTCAATCACGGCGCCCGTATCCTGGCGGATGACCACCCAGCTAAGCGTGGGGCTGGTGAGCCCAGACGGGATCTGGTAACCAATAGAGGCGGCCACAGTCTGGCCGGGGGCCACAAAACTGGTCAACGGCGGCAGGTTGCCCACCTGGCTGGCCAGCGGATTCATAGCGTATTGCGTGCCCAGACTATCTCGCAGGGTCATGCGCAGATTGTTGGGATCAACATTGGCGGCGCCCAAATTCTGCAGCTGGTAATCGACGAGGTAGAAATCAAAACCGGCCGGTGCCACCGCCTGGTCAAACTGATGCACCACCCCGGTCACCGTCACCTGCATATCGCCTAGCTGCGCCGTCTGCCCCAGCTCCACCGTCGTATCCTGGCCGGAGATCGTCTGGGCCGTCGCCACCACATATTGGCCCCGCACCACCGTCCGCGTCTCATCATCAGAGCCAATTAATATCACAGTGATGCCAGGCATGTTCTGGGCGTAAATGCTGCTGACGGCGGGGGCCAGGTCTTCCCGGCTGTTGAAAACAAAACGGTAATCAGCGCCGTTTTGCGTCGTCAGCACCAACTCATCCTCGGTCGTCAGGCTGTCTAGCATGAAGCGGTTGGCATCCGTATCCGGCAGACCCACAACGTAGTTGACCACCGTCCCATAAACCCAGATACCGGCACCTTCATCCTCTACAGCCAGCGGCTGCCAGTTACCGCCCGGCGGCAGCGCCTGGCGTTGCAGGCTAAAGGGCCGGCCGGCCACATCCAGCAAAATGGGCGCATCCAGGGTCACGCTGATGACGGTGTTGTCGCTGATGCCCACCACCAGTGATTCATTGCCAACGGGCAAATTAAATTGATTGTTCTGAGTATCGATCTCGGCGTCCGTGTCCCCATCATCTCCCGAAAGTAGCATGTAACCTAAAATGCAGGTGAAAAGGGCACCGATGATTCCCAAGGAGATGGAAATCATCAATCCGCGCCCCTGCAGCCGCTCTCTCCAGCTCACGCCAGCGGGCATGAGTGTCCTTTCAGTTACCTGCTCCTCTTCAACCATATCGCGAGGCCCTCTCTTGCGGTTAGGGGATGATGTTGGGCAGCTGCCGCGGCGCAATACGCAACCGCAGCTCGGATTGGCCCGGGGCAATTGTCTGCACGTAATTTAAGAATGGGATCGTCACCCGCACCGGCCCACTGGTCATCACGCCGGCGAAACGGACGATGCCGGATTCATTGGTATAGCCAAAGGCCAACAGCTGGCCAGTCGTCGCATCATACAGGGCCACCGCGACTTCCATCACCCCTTCCGTCAGCTCCGGCATGAAGTTCTGGTTGGCATCGTAGTAGATTGTCACATTCAACGACAACGATTGAGCTACTGCTGTTCCCATAGGGGTTGGTGTAGGCAGTGGCAAGATCTGGACAGCTGGCACTGTTGGTGTAAACAGTATCGCATCCGGCAATGGAGTCACTGATGGAAACGGCGTCGGCGTATCGAAGACAAATACTGTGGCGCTTGGACCGAAAGTCGGCTGTGGAACAAAGGGAACCGTCGCTGTTGCTGTAGGCGTCGCCGTTGGCTGCGTCAGATCGCAGAAAAAGTCGTAGCGGAAATCTGGCGAATCGCCGTAAGGTACCGGCACCTTGGGACCGACCAGCATATAAGCCCAGCCATCGTAGCTGGATACCCAGCTAAACTCGCTGCCCAGGTCGCCATTCAGCAAATCCCGATCATCGTTACCGCCAATGCCGTTGCCATTCTGATCATAGACGATCAGATTGGTGTCGTTGACCGCTGTCAGGTTTTCCGTGCCGCATGTATAAAACAGACCCGCCCGGGTCCACATGCGGAAAAAATCATTGTCCGTACCACCGATATCGTTGGGGACAAAGTTCAGATTGGTGATCGTATCGCCGGGACCAACCAGGCAAGCCGTACCAAAATCGCCATTGGGTTCGCAGCTGTCCACCGCCCCTACCCGCGTGGCCGTCGGCACCGGGGTTGAGGTGTTAGGCGGGTTGACTTCATCAACCTCAAAACAATAGCGCTGGTCGGTTGGGTCTGCCTGGCTCAGGTTGGTGATTTCAGCGAAGAAATAACCATTGCGATCAGCCACGAAACCGAGTTCAGCATCCCGTTGACCAATGCCAGAATCATCGTTTGAAGCGAAGAAGACGCCGTTGGGGTTAGCGACGCGCAGATATGGGTCGACATTGGAATTGTTCTCGTCAACCGCGGCCCGAATATGGTAAGCGGAGCCCGCCTTGGTATAGAAGCGGAAATTGTCGATATCCCCGACAGGCCAGAAGGTGATGTTACAGAAGACCGCGCTATTAACCTGTACAGTCGTCGCCTGGTTGAGCGTATTATTCGGCTCGTAGGGATCGACGTATAGCTGGGTATCCGGGGTGGAGCTCGGCGTCACCGTACTGGTTGCGGTATTCGTGGGCGTGTTGGTCGGTGTGTTGGTTGGGGTATTCGTGGGCGTGCTGGTGTGGGTATTGGTTGCCTGGGCGTACACAGGGTCATTGATGTAGTCCAGCAAAATGGGGGTATCGGTGACCGGCCGGTCCGCCATCGCCACCCATAGCATCGCCAACACAGGAATGGCGATTACCACCAAACCCACCAGTCGCTGGCCCCAGCTACGCTTATACCCGGTCCATTTCATAAACGCCCTCGTCGCCCAATGCGCCGCATCGCTAATTTCGTGGCGCGATTATAGGTCAACATTATAAAAGAGGAAATCATCATGGCAAAAGATAAATACTAGATGAGAGCACAAAAAAAGGCGGGCCTGCCAGAGACCCGCCTTTACAATCTACAATAGATTCAGGTTTAGTCAACCCGCTCCGCCGGATTATTCGCCGTCGGCCCGAAAAGATCTTCACCCAATACTTCGTCCACCAGACCATAATCCTTGGCCTGACGGGCATCCATGAAAACGTCGCGGTCCGTATCTTCGCGGATACGCTCCAGGGGCTGGCCAGTGTGATGGGCCAGCACGTTGTTCAGGCGGCTGCGCAGACGCAGGATTTCATTCGCCTGAATGGCGATGTCAGAGGCCTGACCCTGCGCCCCACCCAAAGGCTGGTGCATATGGATCGTGGCACTGGGCAGCGCGTAGCGCATACCAGGTTCACCGGCCGCCAGCAACACGGTGCCAAAGCTGGCCGTAAAGCCAACCGCAACCGTGGAGACAGGGCTTTTCACCTGCTGCATGGTGTCATAGATCGCCAGACCAGCATAAACCTGGCCGCCGGGCGAGTTGATATACATGCGAATCGGCGCCGTCGGGTCTTCGCTATCCAGATAGAGAAGCTGGGCGACAAGTAAGTTAGCAACCTGGTCATTGATGGGCGTACCGCACATGATAATACGGTTGCGCAGCAGCAACGAAAAAATGTCGAAGGCTCGCTCACCACGTGATCCCTGCTCAATTACCATCGGTACGAGGGAAGTTGGAATACCAGGAAAATTCATTCGTATCTCCTTAGAAAGATTACTCTTCTTCAGCTGCAGCCAGAGCCTCCAAATCGGGGGCTTCACCAGTGGCGATCAGCTGTAAGCGCTCATAGACCTTGTCCATCAGGACGTCGTTGGCCAGCATCGACTTACCGCTGGGGCTGGACATCCATTCGCGCATCATATTTTGTGTCTCTTCATTTTCAATATCAGCCACGCGTTCTTCAATAAGCACGTCAAACTCTTTGTCGCTGACCTTGATCAGTTCATCTTCAATGAATTGGGACAGGACCAGGCCACGGCGCAGGCGCGTCTCAGCATCCTCAGTCCATTCTGACCGAATCTCTTCTTCGGTACGACCACCCAACTTGAGGTAATCTTCCCATTGCCAGCCCATCTGGGTGATCTGCTGACGCATATTGGCCACCATGCTGTCCAATTCCTGGTCGACAGCGGCCGGCGGGTAAATCATCTCCACATTTTCCAGCATGGCGTCGATCATCCCTTCCAGGAATTCATCTTTGGCCTGCCGTTCAGCCTGATTCTGCAGCTCTTCGCGCACAGCGGTTTTCAGCTCATCAAGGGTTTCGTAATCCCCTTCTTCCTGGGCCAGATCATCGTCAATCTCGGGCACATTGCGGGATTTAATATCCAGCACCTCAACCGCAAAATTCGCTTCTTTGCCTGCATAGGCTTCATCGGCAAAATCTTCAGCATAGCTGATGCTGAATTCTTTGGTATCGCCCGTGTTCAGACCCAACAGCGCAGCCACAAACTCTGGACCGAAGAACACCTTTTCCCCATCCATGAGGAAATCAATGCGCTCTTCTTCAAAAATAAAATCATCTTCCGCGGCATCAGTCAGGCGCCCCTTTCCAGACAGGGTAACCACATCCTGTTCCTGAATACCCCGATCCTCAACCGGCTCCATGATGGCATGCCGTTCCTGGATCTCCTTAAGGCGCTCGTCAACCGCTTCATCTGTGATCGAGACTTCTGCAATTTCCTTGCGGATATCCCGATACGCATTGAGCTTGATAGTCGGCGCCAGCGGCATAATAAACTTGAAGGTCACCGGCTCCAGCGTCAGGTCTTCGAGCTTGATCTGGGCATAAGGTTCTTCCTCAACCAGCTCCAGCATCTCGTTGAAAACAGACTCAACCAAGTCATCCGCAGCCTCAGCCCGGATGGCTTCCTCGCCAAAGCGGCCGACTACGACCTTGTACGGAACCTTGCCCCGGCGGAAACCGGGAATACGCAAATCGCGGCCCAGCTTGCGAGCCACTTTCTGCATCTCATTTTGAACACGCTCTTCCGGGACTTCCACTGAAATCATCAACTGGCGCTGTTCATCTTCGTTCTTCTGGATAGTCAAACTCATGACCTTACCTCTTTTGCCGACAGGAAAATTAAATCATGTAAGGAGTGGAATTTCCATTAATGTTGCGTAGGAGTTGCCTGCCAATATCATATGAAGCGCGTTATTATTGCGCTTCTCGAGACGAAGGTGGCGACAATCCTGACAACTTTTCTAATTTTCAAGTGGGAAATTTGTATGTGACCACCAGTGTGGCAACAAACCACTAGTTTAAATAAAAACTGCTGATGGTGCAAAGAATGGAATGGGGATGGTGGGACTCGAACCCACACGCCTTGCGGCACATGATCCTAAGTCATGCTCGTCTGCCAATTCCGACACATCCCCGCAGCGGCGGCATTATACCATCGGCACTTTTGTGGTAGCAAGAACGAAAACAGTAGGGCATCGCGGATGTATTTAGGCGCCAACGGACTGGTTATCAACGAATTAGGGCACGTTTTGCTGATTCAGCGCGATGACAGCCGCAGTTGGGGGTTGCCCGGCGGCGGTTTGGACGAGGGCGAGACGCCGACAGAAGCCGTCACCCGCGAGGTTGAGGAAGAAACCGGCCTGAAGACTCTTCCAGTGCGCCTGGTCGGCCTTTATTTTCGCCAGGAAAAGGAGGCGGATCGGCTCATGTTCCTGTTCCGCTGCCTGGTCCGGGGCGGTACAGTCACACCTTCCCCAGAATCTCCCCAGGTTGGCTACATCAAGTACGAGGCACTGCCTTCACGCATTCTGGCCATCCACCGGCAGCAAATTGACCAGGGCTACCTGCATGCGGGTGGCCCGCCGGTGCTACAACGGCAAACGCTCCCCTGGCTGGTAGGCCGGCTGCGCGACCTGCTGTACGGCTGGCGTGATTGGCGCCGCCGGCGGCGGGGCGAGCCAACCTTCACCCCGGCCTTCCGCTGGCAAGCCGGCGCTTTCGTGATTCTGCGCAACGAAAAGGACGAGATCCTCTGGGCCCAGCGGCGCGACGATGGTCGCTGGAATCTGCCGGGGGGCGGCGTGGAGCCCGGCGAGGCCCCCTGGGAAGCGGCGGTCCGCGAAACCCTGGAGGAGACCGGCCTAAATGTGGCGATCACACGCCTGACGGGTGTCTATACCCAGCAGGAGGCCGGCGAGATCATCTTCAACTTTACCGGCCGGATCACCAACGGCCAGCTCCAGACCAACAGCGAATCACAAGCGTTTCAATGGTTACCGGCCGGTTCCCCACCAGACAACGCCCTCAGCAACGACGTCGAGCGCATCCGGGACGCTGTGGAAACTCCAGACCTGACCGTTTTCAAAACACAGAAAAGCGAACGCCTCTCAGCCTAAATGCCTCGCCGCAGCCCCCTTCACCGTCGGCAGGAAATTTGTACCAATTCCCCTTTTTTGTTAAGCCAAACACCCAATTCAGCCCCAAAATCCATTAATATTCCCCTGGGCGAGCTAAAGTTTTTTCACCAAAATCACGACCACTCAATGGTCAGCTGAGAGTCTGACTGCCCACACCCGGCGCTTCGCCCGCGTGGCCAGAGCAGTACCAGTGCCAAGCAATATGCCGATACTCAACCCGACCTATGTCACGCTGACGACGCTGGGTTTTCTCAACGTTATCCTGGCCTGGGTCGCCCACAAACGCATAAAGCGCATACCCGTCGGCCGGCGCTGGCTTGTTCTCTATTTGCTCCTCAACTGCGTCTATCTCGGCCTGCGCCTCGGCGCCGAAGCGGGCTGGTGGCAGCCAGAAAAACAGTGGCTGGCCCCTGACATGGCCGCCCTGCTCATCCTCACCCTGGTCTTCTATTTCCTGACCAAAGCATTTTTCCGTCATGTCAACGAGGAGCCGGACAACCGGCGCGCCTTTCTCATCCTTGTTCCCCTGATCAGCGTGGTGCTGCTGGCCATGTCGGTACCACGGGCCTGGTTGCCTGGCCCCGTTGGTCAATTTGGCGGCGCCATCGCCGGGCTCATTTTCTGGATCGCCGCCTACGGCAAATCCGCCTTACTGGTCAGGGAACGTCTGATCCAGTCGCGGCGCCAGCCCCTGCACCGCAACCGGGTCGCCTACTGGGTCCTCATCACCATCACCTTTGCCTCGGCTGATCTGCTCTATTTCTTTCGCGGCGGCCTGGTCACCGAGCTCATCCGCTTTGCCGGGATCGCCCTGGCTGTGTACGCAACCCTTTCGCTCTACCTGGGCGACATTCAGCGATTGGGCCGCCGTATTGCCGGCAATCTGATCGCTGCCCTATTCATCGGCTCGCTTTTTTCCGGCGGCATGGGGCTGCTGCGCCTGATTGGTGACCTGCCCGAAGCACAGGTTGGCTTTGCCCTGACGATGATTTGCGGCTTCCTTTATTACCCCAGCTACCGGCTTGTCCGCCGCATCGCCAGCCGGGTTGTGCCCAATATGGTCAACCCGTCGGTGGGCTGGATCGTCGGCGAATATGGCCATCGCATCAGTAAATTGATTGAGCTAAACCGGCTGGAGGCTGAGGTCATCGGCCTGATCAGCCAGGGGATGGGTCTGGAGCACGGCACCCTGTTTTTGGTGAACCAACCGGCCGGTGACAACCCCGCCTATCAATTCCGCAGCGTCCAGAGCTCTACCGAAGAGGTCCTCATCCTGGGCACCCTCTACCCGGAAGATCCACTGGCCCAATACCTCAGCTACCAGCGCGCACCACTCACGCAATACGAAATCGACCTGCTGCCGCGCTTCCAGGAAGGACACGATGCCAGCCGCCGCTGGCTCATGGATATGGGCATTGATGTTTACGTGCCGATCTTCGCCCAGAATAGCTGGATCGGCCTCCTGGCTCTGGGCCCCAAATTGTCCGGCCAACCGTACGACCGCTTTGAGCTGGACCTGCTGGCCACCGTTGCCGACCAGACCGCCGTCGCCCTGGAAAACGCCCGCCTCTTTGACGATCTTGTCGTCGTCAACAAGGAACTACAGGAAGCGCTGGCCCGCCTGGAGCAAGCCAACAGCAAGCTGCAGGAAAGTGACAGGCTCAAATCGGCTTTCATCAGCGTCGTCTCCCACGAACTACGCACGCCCTTCGCCAACGTCGGCTTTGCTCTCAATCTAATCGAGCGCTACGGTATCCAGGATTGGCAGGAGGGCCAGCAGGAAGAGTGGCACAATCTGCATAAAGGGATCGATCAGGCCCGCAAGATGGTCGAGGATCTGGTCACTTTCGCCACCTTCCTGAGCAAGCAGGGCCAGCTCAACCTGACCCGCATCGACTTCACGGAATTGATTGCCGAAACAGCGCAGATCATGGAGCCGCTGGCCTGCCAGAAACGCTTGCAGCTCCGGGCCGGCGCCCGAGCCGGCGATCCCTTTGCCAACGGCCACGCCCCGCGCGTCAACGGCGACCGGGAACGCCTGGCCGATGTACTGCATCACCTGGTCCAAAATGCCCTCAAATTCACCCCGGAAGAAGGCTGCATTGACCTCAGTTTCTGGACGGAAGGTGACCGGGCCTACGTGGCCGTTCAGGACAACGGCATTGGCATCCCGGCTGATAAGCTGCAAAGTATCTGGGAAGGATTTAATCAGATGGCAGATCCGGTCCGCCGCGGCGCCGAAGGGCTCGGCCTGGGCCTGCCGCTGGTGATGTACGTCATCCGGGCCCACGGTGGCGATGTCTGGGCTGACAGTGAGCTTGACCAGGGCAGTACCTTCGGCTTCTGGATTCCGCTGGCCGGCCCCGATTCCAGCTATCGGCCCACGATTCCCAGCCTGGTCCTGGCTGCTGATTAGCCAGAGTGGCTGATGACAGCTCCGAA
The DNA here is from genome assembly GCA_020634575.1 of Ardenticatenales bacterium. Next base: position 17,516 of record JACKBM010000058.1, read on the forward strand.
ATTACTCCGTACAATTCGTTTATCTCGCTAGATTCCACAACCAGCTCCATAGCAGGAGGTCGTTCAGCCTATGTATGTCGATCCCAATATCTCACGCAACCAGCCGGTCGCCGGTCGAAGAATTGGACGCAGCTGTGGCTGCATCATTGCCCTGTCGTCACTCCTGTTCATTGTGGTGGCGCTGCTGGTCGCCGGCGGCATCTGGTGGAGTTCCGGCGTCTCCCTGGCCGGATTTGAGCTGCCGGAGCCGCTGGCGGATCTGGTGCGCAGCAACCGGCTCATGAGCGCCCCGCCCGTCGCCCTGGTGCTGGAGGAAGATGGCGCCCTGACCGGGCTGGCTCTGGTGAACCGGCCGGTCGGCGTCCGCATCGAACGCAACAACAATGTCGACTACACCGATGTCCCCATTTACCTCAGCGTCTATGACCCGGTAGCCGCCGAGCTCAGCCTCCGTTGGGAGGTCGAAATCGACCACGAGGCCAATCCCGGCGACCTGAAGCCAGTGTCGCTCACCCAGCATGGCGATCTCCTGCTGGCCACAGTCGGCACCGAGCTGATCGCGTATGCGGGGGCCGATGGCGCTGAACGCTGGCGATCGCCCCTGAGCGACGTCGTTAATCAGAGTTGCCAGGGTTGCCTGCGTGCTGCTGATGGCGTGGTGGCCGTGCTAACGCTGGACAACATCATCACCGCGTTTGACACAAACAGCGGTCAATCACTCTGGCAGTACCGGCTGGTCAGCGATCAGCAGCCCCTGACCCATAACGAGCATATCGCCCTGGGCCTGACCGGGGGACACTTGATTGTGATGGATGAGGCTGCCGAGGCAAATGCCAGCCGGCTTGTCGGGCTGGATATGACAACTGGCGCCGAAGCCTTTGTCATCATGCCCACCTGTGAGGCAGGTGAGGATCAAGGGGTCTTCCGCTTTGATCCGGTCATTCTGGATGAAGCGGCCGGTGAAGCAACCATCATGTTTACCACCGCCGGCTTTGGGCCGGTCTGCCAACAAAGCTGGGATCTGCAGAGTGGCACGGAACGGTGGACTACCGTCTGGCCCGAGGAGATCGAGCTGCCTTTCGGCGTCAGCTACGGCCTGATGGCCAGCAATCGACCATCGGAATTCTTTGCATTGGACAGCCAGAACTTCTATTTGGCCGTCGAGCCGGCCGATGGCAATGAAACCACCAATCTTCTGGTCGTAGACCGGGCCAGCGGCGCTTTGCAGGTTATTGACGACAACCCCACCAATGCGATCATGGCCCCTGTCGTGGCCGAGGCCGGCACCGTGGTGGTGCAGTTGCGCAGCACCCGCGGCAGCGAGAAGGATGAGCTATGGGTCTATGATACGAACAGTGGGCAGAACCTCTGGCGTTATGCGCTCCATCCCACCAGGCGCTTTGGCGTAGACACCGGCATCGGGCCAGTCTGGGCCGTGGCTCTGGACGGTGGCGACCTCATCGTGATTGAAAGCGGCAATTCGGCAGCGCAATTCCAGGTCAGTCGCTTTGACCTTGCCAGCGGTGGCCAGCAATATCAGACAACCAGGGCGATGGATGAATTCGCGCAAAACATCACCGCCCTTTACTGGAGCGAAACGCAGGCTTTCACCCTGGCCTTTGGCGAATTCTATGCCATCGACCTGGCCACGGGTGAGCTGAGCCGCGTCTGGCCCTGAGGCTGCCCGTTAAGGCCTGTTCGAAGGTCGTTCTTCATGCATTTCCGACGTCACTCTGAGAATGACCACGCTGGGACCATGTTCGATAAGGGAAGAAACAGATTCAAGATTTGCAGTGCGCAGTCAGGTTTGTAGTAAAGGGCTTTAGCCTTTTGTGATCATCCAGATAGCTGTTGGTTGACGCGTCCCCAGCCTCTAAAAGGATGCATTCGGAACGCTAAAGCGTTTACTACGAACCTCAGACCGCTCGTTACCCAACTTGCCCGCAGATAAGCCTCTTAGGGCATTTCATAACGGCGCAAGACACCATCGAACCGATAGGGCTGGTAGTCTGGATAATCCGCCATCAATCGCTGATTTTGCTCATCACCCAGATCTCGGGCATAGATGATCTCGCCATCCAGCCAGGGCGTATTGCCGCTGAAAAAGCTGCCGTAATGCCACCATTCCAATGGTTCCCCGGCGACAAAAACCAGCGCCGGCCGGTCCACTTCGGCGACAACAGTCCGCTGCAAATCGCCATCAACAAAATTGAAGTCTTGCGTTTCGGCCAGCGCTGGAGGCAGGTATACCAGTAGATTGCGGCACAGTAACAAAACAAGGCCGGCGTAGACGAGGGTGCGACCGGCCGGTCCCCACGCCTGCACCAAAGTCCGAATCCCGTAAGCCGTCAACAGCAACAGCGGCGGGATCAGCATATAGAAGTAACGCGGCCCATACATTTGACCCGTCGTCCAGTAAGTCGTGTAAACAGCAAAAAGCGCCAGAACGGGCGCCACCAGCATTAACTCGCGCCAACCCGGCCGGCGCCGCAATAAGCCAACCCAGACCAGGGCAAATGTTAGCCAGGGGTACCAGCCATAAAGATGGGCTTCCAGCGCCCGCCAATTCTGGCCCACATTGTAGACCCCACGCGCCAGGTTGTGGCCTCGGGGCGGCAAATTTTCGGCCATTTCCCAGCTTACCGCCCAATTCAAAGAAAAGAGCTGTCCCAACCCCGTCGCCGTCATCCCCGGCAACGGCCGCAGCGTAAACACATTGGGGCCTTCGCCACGGTCTGGACCAAAGCCAAGCGTATCAAATGGCCGCGCAATCAGGCGGGGGTCCAGCCAGGGATCGCCAGTCAGTTGGTACTGATAGAACGGAATTAAAAGCAGCAGCGGCAGCGCCAGGAACGCCGGCCCCGCAGCCCGAAATAGCCAATGTTGCCAGCGCCCCTGCTCCCGCAACCAGGGGGCCTGGCTGAGCCAGACCAGCAGGGCGTAGGGCAACAACAGAGCCACCACGGTCACCGGCCGGGTCAGCGCCGCCATCCCCAGCGCCAGCGCGCTCACCACACCCCAGCGCCACCCATCACACCGCCAGTAACGCCGCCAGGCCAGCAAGAACAGAATGGCCCAGAACAACTCCGCCGCATGAACCATCATCGTGCCGGACATAATAAGGAAAAACGGCGAGCTCACCAGCAGAACAACTGCCCAGCGCGCCAATGACGCCCCGCCCCAGTCGCGGGCCAACACAAACAGAAGCGGCACCGTCAGCGCCCCCAAGAGCGGATTGATCAGCCAGGGTGTCTCCAGCCAGACGCCAGGTACCAGCAACAGGGGAAAACCGGGCAGATATTGGCCAAACCATTTACCCTGATAAACAGTCAAGAATTCCTGGACAAAAAACTCCGGTCGCCCCGGCGGCGGCGCCCAGAGCTGACCCCGGGCCAGCGTCTGCGCCTGAAACAGGTTGGTGACGGAGTCCTGCACATGCGGTATGTACTCCAGCTGCCGGGTCGCCACATGGAGTGCCACGGCAAATACGGTGAAGGTGGCAGCTGCAACCAGGACTGTGTCCGGCAAGCGCCGCCCCGTCCAGGGTCTGTCCGGCAAATGCGGTGCCAATAACTGGCCCGCCAATAGCAGCAAAACGGCTGTAAAGGCCGGTGAAATGAGACGCAGGACAAAACTTTGCAACTGGGCTGTCAACGACCGTTGCCACGGACCACCCTGAATGGGATCTCCCAATTCGCCGTCCTGCCACATCCACCAGACACCGCGCCGGCCGGATACGTCGACGATGAAGGCCAGACCAGTCTCATTTTCATCAAGCAGGAGGATGCCTGCAACCCCTTCTGGGCGACGAATACGCAGATCAACCGAGAAATCCGACTGAGCCGGGGCGTCCACGGTAAGCTTTGTCACCGGCGGCGCCTCGCTCAGGCGCTCAGCCAGGCTACGCCAGCCTTCGCTACGCAAAGGCATTGTGCGCAAGCCATCGGCTGATTGCAACCGGAGCTGGCTGAGTTGAGTATGGCCGAGGAGCCGGCTCAAGGGCGGGGGCGTATAAAAAAGACCAGCCGGAATGGCCAGCACCACCACCTCACGAAACTCTCCCGAGCAAGGCACCATGAGCTCATACCCGGACATTTGGGCGGCGCACTGTTCGCCAGTCACCCTGACGGTGATTGTACTGGCGGCGGTCAACGTCCAGCTATACAGGAAGAGAAGCGTCGCCAGCGCTCCCCAAAACCAGCGGCTTTGCCGCGAAAATATAAGTTGGACGTGTCTCAACAGGACTGCTTTGTTCATCGTCTACCCAACCGGCCGGTGTCATCTGAATCGGCCGGTCTGGATCTGGTAGTTTAGCCAGACCACCACCACTGGCAACGCCAACGCCGAGGAGACGTGCACCACTGTTTAGCTTGTTCTCATGCTCTGTTGCGAGAAATCATCGTCATAGACGCCGAACTAACCCTAACCTTGTGCTCCCATAGAAGAATTCGATGAAGTTTATATACATTATCGATTGGGCTTATCGTGATGTTATGATACGCTTTGATTGGTGTGACAGGCAGCCTGGTTGACGGATCAGGCTGTCACCCGGGAAGAAGAAAAACCAGAATAGGCCCAAATCTCATGCAGCTATCCAGATTTCCTCGCCGGCGCTACACAGCTGGCCAGACCCCAATTGAACACCTGCCCCACCTCAGTCAGCATCTGGGTGGCCCCCAAATCTACATCAAGCGTGATGACCTGCTGGGTTTATCGGCCGGTGGCAACAAGACGCGTAAACTGGAGTTTCTGGTGGCGGATGCACTGGCTCAGGGCGCAGACACCCTGATCACCGTCGGCGCTGTGCAGTCCAACCATTGCCGGCTGACGCTTGCCGCCGCCGTCAAGGAAGGGCTCAAATGCCAGCTGGTGCTGGAAGAACGGGTCCCGGACAGTTATCACGAAGAGGCCAGCGGCAACAACATGCTGTACCGGCTTCTGGGTGTCGAGAAAATCCAGGTCGTCAAAGCGGGCACGGACCTGCAGGCGGCGATGGAAAGCCTGGCCAACGCCCTGGCGGCGCAGGGCCGCAAGGCTTACATTATTCCGGGCGGTGGTTCCAATGCATTGGGTTGCCTCGGCTACGTTAGCTGCGCGGAAGAGATAATGACCCAGATCAATGAGATGCAACTCAAACTGGATCACATCGTCTGTTCCAGCGGCAGCGGCGGCACTCATTCAGGTCTGGCCACCGGCCTGGTTGGCGTCAATGCCAACATTCCCCTGACCGGCATCAGCGTCCGCGGCGAAAAAATAGCCCTGGAAGAGAAGTACCACAAGCTGGCCAATGAAGCTGCCGCCCTGCTGGGCATTCGTGGCGGCGTCCCGCGGGAAACATTCAACATTTATGATGATTACGTTGGTCCGGGTTATTCCCTGCCGACCGAAAGCATGATCGAGGCAGTGCAGCTGTTTGCCCGGCTGGAAGGCATCTTGCTGGATCCAGTCTACACGGGCAAGGCAGCGGCCGGGCTTATCGACCTGGTTCGCAAAGGGCACTTCCGGCCGGATGAGACGGTTCTGTTCGTCCACACAGGCGGTAGCCCGGCATTGTACGCCTATCAGGATGTCATTCTGGCGTCACAGGAAATGACGGCGTCCGCGTAAGCGGCGACTGAGGAAAGTTCATGATGATGTTACAGGAATCTGGCGAGAAAACAGTTGGCGTCATTGGTGGTCTGGGTCCGCAAGCGACTCTGGATTTTTACGGCAAACTGCTGGAACGAACAGCAGCCAGCTCTGACCAGGAGCATCTGCACGTCATCATCAATTCCAACCCCAAGGTCCCGAACCGGCAACAATCTGTCGCTGGCACCGGCCCTTCCTGCATCCCATCATTGGTCTCAACCGCTCAGGCCCTGGAACGGGCCGGCGCTGATTTCCTGGTTATGGTCTGCAACACGGCCCACGCCTATGAAGGTGCTATTCGCCGTGCCACCAACATCCCCTTCATCAGCATCATCGAAGAGAGTGTGGTCGCCTGCCTAAATGAGAACCCGACAGTGCGCCGGGTTGGCTTGATGGCGGCAGACGGCGCTCTGGAAGCAAATCTTTACCAGGCCAAATTTGCCGAGGCTGGCGTTGAAGTTGTCCTGCCGGATGAGTCGGCCCAGGCCCAGTTGATGAATCTGATTTTCCGCATCAAGGCCAATGACCGTGACCCCAACATCGGCCGGGAAATGCAGGCGCTGGCTGAAGAGTTGTTCGACCAGGGTGCGGAGATGATCCTGGCCGCCTGCACCGAAATCCCGCTGGTGCTCGACCAGAGCCAGCTGGCCTGGCCCCTGATCAGCTCCACCGATGCCCTGGTGGCTGCGACCATCGCTTATGCCGGCAGCCAGGTCGCCGAATCCGTCCGCTTCGCCGATGGCTTCCGCAAGTTTGCGCTGGACAACACCCCGCGCGAAGCCGCCCTGGAACCGGCCCGCATCGCCGCTGACTAGCTATTCTCTACTCCATTCTTGAATTTACGGCCCTGCCAGATTGGCAGGGCCTTTTTTTTGTTTGTCAGCAGGGAAACTTGTCCTAAAATAGGTACCCGTAACTTAGCCAGTTAGGTAAACCGCAACCAGTTCACTCATGTCACCTGTCAATTGACAATGCGGTTTACCCGAGGGATCAGCTGTATTTTTTTGCACAGATACGGCTGAGATTCTGTTGTGCAGTTTTTTTGTAGTTGTTTTCGCTTGCCTGTTCGTATTCAGCTTGACATGTTACCAAATGGTCACGTATAATACGGTCATGGTAAGAGGGCAGCGGATTTTCTAGATGGATAGTGAACTGATCTTCAAAGCGCTGGCTGATCCCAGCCGCCGGCAACTCCTGGATCTGCTCTACAATCGCGATGGCCAATCCTTAAGCGAGTTGGAAGCGGAGCTGCCGATGAGCCGTTTTGGTGTGATGAAGCATCTGCGGCTGTTGGAAGAGGCCGGCCTGATTACGACGGAGAAAATTGGCCGCGAAAAACATCACTACCTGAACCCCATCCCGATTCAATTTGTCTACGACCGTTGGGTTAGCAAATTCGCCCGCCCTTTTACCAGCCAACTGACCGAACTAAAGTACCGATTGGAGCATGAGATGAGTGAAACCAGAAGCCATCGTTATCAGATCTACATCCAGGCCGCCCCAGAGCAAATCTGGCAGGCCCTGACGGACGGGGATATCTCGCCCAACTATTATTTTGGCACCCGTGTTGAATCCAGTTTTGAGCCAGGTGCTCCCTATAGCTGTAAGTTTGCTGATGGTAGCGTGTTGATCAAAGGGGAGATTATCGCCAGCGAACCGCCGCACCGGCTGGTGCAGACATTCCTGCCCCAATGGGAAGAGGCGGCCCGAGCCTTACCGGCCTCGCGCGTGACCTGGCTGATTGAGGCAGCCGGCCCCGGCAGCAAAGTCACCTTGCTTCATGAAGAATTGCCAAATGATCCGTATGTCGAGGGGTTCGCTGATGGCTGGTCACGGATCCTCTCCAGCCTGAAAACCTACATGGAAACAGGCGCGGTCCTCAAGATCAGCGACTAAACAAAAAAAGGGCCGGTCAACCTATTTTGACCGGCCCTTCGTCGTTGCTACATGTAGCTGTTAAACCAGCGGGCAATATGCTCGAGGCGAGCGATACGCCGGTCGGTCCGGCCGGTGCGCGACAGGCCGTGCGGCGACTCCGGGAACAGAACCAGTTCCGTCGGCACCCCCAGCTTTTTCAAGGCGATGTAAACCTGCTCGCCCTGCTCCTGGTGACAGCGCAAATCCTGTTCGCTGTGAATCACCAATGTCGGCGTCGTCGCGTTGCCAATGTGGGCGATGGGCGACTGGCGCCAATACCGTTCAATATCCTCAAACGGCGCGATGTCACGGGCAATGTTGTGCTGGATAAACAAGTTGATATCAGACACGCCCCACATGCTGATCATGTTACTGACCGAGCGCTGCGTGACAGCCGCTTTGAAGCGGTCAGTATGGCCAATCACCCAATTCGTGATAAAGCCACCATAGCTACCGCCCGTTATGCCCATCCGCGCCGTATCGACATAGTCACGAGCCGCCATCAGGTCCGCAAAGGCCATCACGTCAGCATAATCGTTGTTGCCCCAGTCACCATCAATCGCTTTGGCATGGTCTTCACCATAGCCGGCGCCACCACGCGGGTTAGAGAAGCCGACGACGTACCCCTGAGCTGCCAGGTAATAAAACTCGTGCATGAGGGTATAGCCGTATTGCCCCATCGGGCCGCCATGCACTTCCAGGATGCTCGGGTATTGCTTCTGCGGGTCGAAGCCGGGCGGATGCAGTAGCCAGCCCTGCAAATCAGTACCGGCATTGCTCTTGAACCAGACCTCTTCCATCTGACCCAGATCCAACTTGTTCAAAAGACTGCGATTAAGGCGGCTGCGCTGGCTGGTCCGGCCGGTTTGCCGGTCAAACACATACACCTCAGGCAAATCAGCCATCTCATGATAAACGTAGGCCCCGTAGCGGCCAGCGGCATCCTGATGGTAGCTGACAACCATGCCTTCTTCGCAGATGAGCTCATTCAGCTCGCCACCCTCGCGGCTAATTTCGGCCAGGCAAACCTTGCCGTGCCAGGGGTAGGTCACCAACAGGCTCCCGCCATCTGGCGTCCAGATGATCTCCTGAATTCGCCGGTCGATGTCAGCCGTCAGCGACGTCGAGGCGCCGCCGGCTGCCGGGATGAGCCAGAGCTGCGGTTTGCGCCAGAGTTGCATCCCTTCACTCAGATCAGCGGAAACGTAGGCGATCGTAGCGCCGTCGGGCGACCATTCAGCCAGCTGGGGGATACCGGCCGGTGTCCCCAACGCCCGCGATTCACCCGAGGCCACATCCAACACAAATAGCTCAGAGGCCTCTGGCGTCAACACCGGCTCATCCGTGTCATTGGCCAGGTAAAGCACCTGCTTGCCGTCCGGCGACCAACGTGGGCTGTTCATATCAAATGGTTTTGTCTCACCCAATTGGGTCGCTTTGCCATTGCGAACATTCACGGTCCAAAGCTGCCATTTGTTCTTCGGCAGGTAGCCCGCCCCGTCAAATTTGAAGCGCATGCTGGTGACATGACGGGCCACGACGCCCAACTTCTGCTTCTGCGGATCTGCTTCCCGCTCAGCTTCGTCCGGGTCCGGCTCGCGCCGCTGAATGAGCAGCTGCCCCCCATCCGGCGACCAACTCATCTCACCAATGCGCCCTTTCAGTTCGGTCAACGGCCGGGCCTCGCCCCCGTTGACCGGGAGCAGGTAGATTTGCGCCTGCTTCTCGTTGGCCCGGTTGCTGACAAAAGCAATGGTCTGGCCATCCGGCGACCAGCGGGGCTGGCCATCATTCTGGTCACCATAGGTGAACTGGCGCGCTTCGCCGCGGCCACGGGGTACCAGCCAGAGGTTGGTGTATTTCTTCTCACTTTTGCGGTCGACACGTTGCACCACAAAGATGATCTGGCTGCCGTCAGGCGAAATCTGGGGGTCGCTGATCGTCTGGAACTCATACAGATCCTCAGCAGTTACAGGTCGGCGTTTGGCCATCGTGGGTTTCTCCTTCTCTTCGCTGCGCTCAGAGTGACAGGGTTCACTGCGCTCAGAGTGACAGGGTTCGCTTCGCACAAAGTAACGGGGTCTGCTTCGCACAAAGTCACAGGGTCTGCTTCACACTAAGCGATAGGGTTCGCTTAGCTCAAAGTGACAGGGTTTACTTTACTCAGAGGAACCGTGAGGCAGAGAAGGGAGCGGTTTCTGCTCCACCACCGTGCCCAGCTCCCAGGCAATTTAGATAATCATCTAAGGGAATGATAGCCGCGTTGGCGCAAAAAGGAAAACGGTCAGGGGGAGCGGGTCCCGTTGAGGAAATCGGATAGCCGGCCATTGCTGGCGACAGTCGCCCGGCTGGTTGGGGAAGGGATTGGGGAGAGGGTGGCCGGTGCGTTCGGGGTGCTCTCCAGCAGCGTACCAAAAACGCCGCCATTTGTCGCGGCCGTGGGCTCAACAAGTTGCCCGCCGGTCACCGGCGTAAGGACCGGCCGGGACGAAGTCACATCCGCCAGCAAGCCTCCCCCACCCCAGATCGCCGCCGCGGCCCAGCCCAGGACAACAAATAGGAAGAGCAACAACATACCTGGTTGAAGCAACAATCGGCGGATGCGCTCGGGTTCTTTAGGTTCTGGAATAGACATTGGTTTTTCTGCTCATGATTTTGAGCCTATGTTAAACGAGTGACACTCCTGCTGCCAAGCAGAATATCGTGAGCCGCCTCGTTCTTTGGTACTATGGCATCATAGGCTACTTCGGGGGCCCCTAACGGCAGTTTCCCTCCCCCTCTTCCGTGATGAACCGGCCGGTTCATGCCGTTTTTCCTCTGTTATGGCCTCGCCCTACGGGGCTTGTTTTTGCATCTCCAGAATCAGTTCCCCGGTGTCATTATGCAGGGCAACTGAATCGTCCCCTGTCCATAGCCAACCAACCACCCCCAGCAACTGCAATTGCAAATCCTGTAACTGTGCCACCTGCTCAGCTGAACAGCCTGCTGGCGTCATGTGATTGAACGGGCCAAAACTCACATTACTACCCTCAACAGCATACGCCCCCTGCAGCGCCCCACACGGCGTCGCCATGTTGAGCTGCCCGGCCTCATCCAATATAAGTAGCCAATCTGCAGGCAGGCTCACGAGCTGCCACTGACCGGTTAGCGCATTCGGCTCAGCGGCTATCCCGGCTACCTGCCCACCACCACCGCTGGCCGCGGGCGGCGGCGTGGCCAGGGGCGGCGGCGTCGCCGTGGCTTGCGTCTGTGGAACGGCTGCCTCGGGCTGGTTGATAGCGGCCCCGCTCACCTGCGGCTCCGCAGTGGCCGTGGCCAGCGGCGTGGCTGTGGGCGGCGGCGTGGCTTGTTCGACAAAGGTGATAGCCGGCTCGGGCAATGTGGCCGTAGGCAGGGGCGTCGGCAAGGCAGCTACAACGACTTCAGTGGCGGCTTCCGTGGCTTCCACGACAGCCAGTTCTGGATCCGGCCGGTTATTAGTCCAAACAATAACCGCAAACAAGGCCACCAGGGCCAGGCCAGCACCAGCCACCACAACCTGCCGTCCACCGCCAAAAAACCAGTGCCACCAGCTGGGGGCAACCGCCGGGTAGATCTCGTCCACCGCCGCCAGCATCAACTGCTTACCCTGAGATTGGCGCGCCGGCGCCGCTAACGGTGCCCGGTTAACCTGATAAGCCTGCCCTAGCGGCAAAAGCTCACGCAGTTCAGCCGCTTCGTCCGGGTAGTCTGCCAGGATCTGGCCCAGCGGTTCACCAGCAGCCAACCGCTCCAGACATTGGTCAAGGATATCGGCAAATTCAGTTGGCTTCATAGCCATACTCCTTGACCAGCACCCGGCGCAGACCATCCAGGGCCCGATGTTGCAATGATTTAATCGCCCCTTCGCTCTTGTCGAGCCGCTCGCCTATTTCGCGATTGGAGTAGCCCTCTACAAATTTCAGCAAAATCACCTGCTGCTGTTCATCCGTCAGCGTCAAAAATGCTTCCTGTAGCTGAAGGCTGGAAATAGCCAGGTCGATCAGCTGCGGCAAGTTATCCGGCACGATCAGATGGGCCTCGCCTTCCGGCTCATCCACAATGCGTTTGGTGCGCCGGTAATGGTCGATGATCAGATTGCGCGCCACCCGGTAGAGCCAGCCCAATAGCGCCTTTTCGTGCGATTTTAACTTCCTGATGTCGCGCACCAGGCGCACAAAAACCTCCGCGGTGATATCCTGGGCCAACGGTTCATCCATGACGCGGTAATAGACGAAATTGAAGACCGACATATAGTGCTTGTCATACAGGCTGACAAAAGCCTGCCGGTCCCCGCGCTGAGCCCGCTGGACCAGGTCCACGTCCGCATCGGACATGTTATCTCTCCGCTTGCACTGCTAATCAGACGTAATAGAGCGTTAAACGATACGGGGAATTGTAACAGTAGAGACGCGCCGCGGCGCGCCTACGGACAGGCGTTGCCTGATTTGGCCCCGGCATGGCAAGGCAGAGGGCAAAACCAGGCTACCGCACCTGAGAAAAACAGGTTTCGCGGGGATCAGGCGGGCAGATAAGCGGGTCTATCCTCCCAGAGGGAAATGAACAGGGCGCCCATCAGAGCGATGGCACCGGACAAGCCCATCGCTGCCAGCACCAGCAGCAGGAAATTGTTTTCAATCAGGGGCCGCCAACTGGCCAGATCAAACGTGGGCAATGACAGAGAGACGGCGGGGCCAGAAATAAAGCCCAGCAGCCAGAGCGCCACCAAAGTGACAGACAACATGCTCAGGGCAATCAGCAATGATAAGGAAATGTCCAGGAAACCAAGACGGAATCTTTCCGGCGGCGTCACCGCCTGGGGTGCCCGGGCCGGCAACTGGGCCAGCAGCCTGTCATTAAACCCTTCCGGCAGTTGTGCCATGGGGTAACTATTCAGGGCTTCAGTTAAGAGCAAATCCAGTTCTTTCTCGTCCATTCACCTTGTCCTGCGCCCAGCCGGCGTCTTTGCATAGAGTTTGACCGGCCGGTCGCCAAAAAGTTTCAAGCCAGATCCTCTTCACCAGCCAACAACGGTGTTAGCGCCTCTTTCAACTGCCGCCGCGCCCGGAAAATACCAGTTTTGACGGTCCCCAGCGGCAACCCGGTGCTGTCGGCAATCTCCTGGTAGCTTAACCCCTGTAGATGGCGCATGGTGATCAACAGTTTATAGCCATCAGGTAAAGCCTCGATCGCCTCATGCAGATAACTTTTCACTTCAGCGCGAACCAGGCGGGTTTCGACGGAGGGGTTACCGGCCGGTAGCTGCAACCGATCATCAGGATCAGCTGCCTCCAGCTCCTCCTTCAACCGAGGAATTCGGTTGTAGCACAGGTTAGTGACGATGCGATACAACCAGGTCGTGAAACGGGCATCAGCCCGGAAATTGGGCAACGCCTTCCAGACGCGCACAAACGCTTCCTGGGCCAGATCCTCAGCCTCCTGGGGATCGCGCAGCAAGCGTAAGGCCAGATTGTAAACAAACTGACTATGTTGGTTGACGAGTTCCTCAAAGGCACCGGTATCACCTTGCTGGGCCCGGTGAATCAATGCCCGTTCGTGCGTACTCACAATGAGGGCGTTCCTCCGATCAATGAGACCAGAGAAGCTAAAGAAAGTTTCAGAAAACGAATTTCGGCCGATTTTGAAACTTTCTGCAACCAGGCTGGTCTAAGCTATTGCATCGGGTGAGACACCAACAACTTTGGTCCGGAGTTTGCGGTGACAGTGCCCAGTACGCAACGAGGGCGAAAAAGTCGCCAGCACCGAAGGAGAGACTGATGGAAGGCCTGTTACTCGGCTTATCAATTGCCTGTAGCTCAATACTGTTTTTCAGCGTCCCGATTGTTTTCCTCCTGCTTATCCGCCGTATCCGGCGTCAGGAACGAGCGGCGCTGGCCAAACACGGCTACGCATAGGTCGCCATCAGCTCGCGGAGTAAATTATGGACGATGTCTTAATCACCCTGGCTATTGGATGCAGCGCCACGCTTTTTTTTAGTATTCCCTTTGCCACCCTGGTCTTGATTCGCTACTTGCGTTACCGGGAAACGGTGGCGCTGGCGGAACAGGGGCTGTTGCGGCCAGCCAGCCGCTATAACCAGGAAGGCCCCTCCCGCTGGGGTGTGGCCCTGACGGCCATTGGCGCCGCGCTCACGCTGGGCCTCTGGCCCATTGGCTTTCTGGTGGAAACCCCCCTTGGGCTGGGACCCTGGATGATTCCGGGCCTGTTGCCGCTTTTCTTCGGCATTGCCCTGCTCAAGATGCGCCGGACAGAAGCACCGCCAACACCACAACCCACTGAACTACCCGATCCTTCCCTGGACAGCGACCTGGACTGGCGCATTCCCAGTCACAAGGCCGAGGCCGAGGTCGAGTAATTTTGCGGATTAGCCTGCCAACGAGCACAACCCGTTGGCCAGGTTCTCCTCCCCTCTCCCAGAAAAACAGCGACCGGGTAAATGTCCCACCCGGTCGCTGTTTTTCATTTCCATTCTAATGCCGATTGATTTCAGACAATCGCACCCCTAGGCAGGCTCGTAACCCATCTCCTGGATACGTTGCCGGCACAGTTGCCGATCTTTCTCGCGCGCCCTTTTGCGCAGCGCCTGTTGTGTTGCCTGAACATAGCGCTGGCGCGTGTCGGCATTGCTGGTGAGTTGCGCCAACCCCAGATTAATGAGGGGCAAATAATCGGGATTGCCGCCATCCTGGGCCGCGCCCAGGGCCAGATGCAGCATGGCGTGCGCCCCCGCCAGATCTTCCTCGGCGATGCGGGCCAACGCCTGATTGTAGTAAATCGCCGGCCGCCACCAACCCAGGTTATGCTCACCGGCGCGGGCCGCGGCCTCCGCCAGGTAACTCTCAGCCTGGGCGACGACGCCGCTATAAAGCTCCACATGACCCAGCGCCAGGAAGAGCAAAATGAAAGCATCCGGGTAACGCTCCGGCTTCTCGCTCATCAATTCCAGCGCCTGATCCAGATGACAGCGGGCCGCGCCCCACTCCTCCATCTGGCAGCAATATTCATACCCCCAGAGCAGATGGGCGCGGACCAGCCCGGCCGATTCCTGGCTGTTCTCGTACAGCTCAACCGCTTTCTGCAAACCAGCCACCGCCGCCGGGAACCGCCCCAAAAATGTCAGCGCCTCAGCCTGGGTGCACCAGGCCCGCGCCAGCTCATCCGGTGGGATGGGGCCGGGCAGTTCATGCACGACCTTGCTGGCCAGCTCCAGAACCGACTCGCCGGGCCGCTCTCGGAACTGCAACTCCGCCAGCAAATTACACGCCTTCGACGAGAAGAGCGAATCACCCCGGGCCAGCGCCAGAGCTACAACCTCCCGGGCATCCGCCATCGCCGGCTCATTCTGGCCCGCGATTTTCAGCATTTCCGCCCGCGACAGCCAGACATGCGCCGCCAGCTGCCAGTTGGCCGCCTCACCCAACGCCTTGATGTGTTTGTCCGCCAGGTTATAGAGTTCGATGGCCGCCTCGCCGGCAAACACCGCCCGCGCATCATCTGCCGCCGCCACCGCATATTGCAGACCGAGCTGGTGCAAATCCGTATGGCTGAAATGATGGGCCAGGGCAGCAAAATGGGGCTGCAAATTGTCGCCATAGCGGGTCAGCAAACATTGGGCCACTGTGCCGTGCAACGCCTGGCGCCGCGCATATGGCACACTTTGATAGGCCACATCTCGAATCATGTCGTTGCGAAACAGGAAGACGCGCTCGGAGGAGCTGCTCAGCGGCCGGATCATCTGCGCTTCCTGCAATTCAACCAGGCTGCTTTCCAGCTCAATGTCCTGCAAATCCGGCTCCACATCCTGCAAAATATCCAGGTCAAACTGACGACCAATCACGGAAGCAATCTGTAAAATGGAGCGGGATTGGCCGCCGAGCTGATCCAGCCGGGCCAACAACAAACTGTAAATGGAGTCGGGCACATCCAGCTTTTCCAGCGTCTGCGAATCGACCAGCAGGGAGCCATCCGGCTCCAACACACCAATATCGAGCAACATCTGGATGCTCTCTTCCAGGAAATAGGGATTCACCCGGCTGCGCTCGTCATGCAGTCCCAGGTGACGCTCCAGGGCCGCCGGCAGATCAGCACCATTCAAGAACCGCTTGGCCAGCAAACGCCCCTCGATCAGCGACAAATCGGTCAGATGAATCTCTATCATCTGCTCCAACTTGTGCAGGTCAAGCTGGAACTGCTCACTGGGCAGGTAGGTCAGAGCCAGCGCCAGCGGTAGCCGTTCCCAATGGGGCGCCGCCGCTTCCAACAGGGCCAGGCTCCAGGGATCTGCCCAATGAATATCCTCCAGGGCCAGCAAAATAGGCCGTTCCATGGCGGCGGCGGCAAAGGTTTCCTGCACCAGGTTGTGCAGACGGGCGCGCTTACCCTCGGCGGTCAACAGCTCACCCGTGGGATTCTCACTGTCCTTGGGCATACCGAGAGCGTCATACCAGAGGTGCAGGTCAGCCATCCCATCCGGATAGAGCCGTTCCACCTGGGAGGCAACTTCCCGCTTCTGCGCGGGCAGATCCATATCCGGCCGGAGGGTGAAAAAATCGCGCCAGAGGGCGCGCCAGAGCGCATAGGGGCGGTCGGTCAAATGTTGCTGGCCTACACCGCCCAGAACCAGCCCACCCTGAGCCAGCCAATGGTTCACGCCTACCGAAATCAGCCGCGAGCGACCAGCGCCCACCGGCCCGGTCACGGCCACGATACCGCCCTCACCGCCATAAGCGGCCCCCAGCATGGTGAGCAGCTGCTCCTGCTCCTCCTCGCGCCCCAGCAGTGGCCGATTCCGGCTCACATGCCGCATATGGCTGCCGGCCGACGCCTGCTTCTCGTTCTGGAGCCGGTAGACAGTGACGGGATGCTGGTATCCTTTCAGGGTCACCTCGGAGTGCTCGACATAGTCGAAGAGGTGTTCCGTGCGCCGCATCGTGTTGATGTCGGTGAGCACGGCGCCATCGGGACAGACCGGCACGATGCGGGAGGAGAGGTTGACCATCGCTCCCAGAATGGTGTATTCGCGCCGGTTGCCGGAACCGACGGCACAGGCAAACACCTTGCCGGTGGTCATCCCCACTTTTTGCTGGGTGATAAACTCCGGCCGTTCCGCCTGCAGCGCCAGGGCACAGCGCAGAGCCTGCTCCGGCGCATCCGGGGCAACCGGGGCGCCGAAAATGATATGCAGCTGATTGCCCTTGTCGCCGGTCAGAACGCGGTTGAGGCGGCTGTTGGTGCCGCCATGGCGGGCGACAATTTCCACGGCCCACTGGTAGTAAGCCTGAAGCTGTTCGCCGGCGTTGGGCGCTTCAAAATCAATCCCTTCAAAGCCGACGAAGAGGCTGGTAACCGGCCGGTGCTCCGCCACAAACGCCGACTTCTCATCCAGAATCCGCTCACACAACGTGGGATGCAAAAAGCGGGTCGCTACCTCGAGCAGCAACCGCAACCGATCCTTGTCGTAAGAACCGAGAAACAAGATCGGCGGCGCATACGGGACCGGCAGCACTTCCGTAAGCAACCGGTACGGTTCGTTGGCCGGCAAACCTGCCTGGCGCAAGACCGTCTCACTGGCGATCACCTGGCCATCCTGCGCTATCTGCTGGGCCGCCGACGCCTCATTAACAGCCGGCCCGGCCACCACAAACTCCAGCGAACTATCCGGATCGCCAATCACAATCTCGACGCAGCGGCCATAGCCCACGCCAACCTTGATAGTCAGCTCAAAGCTGTCTTCCTGACCGGCCGCCCGCGTCACCTTGACGTCACTGTAACCTCGCTGCATCAACCCCATCATGAAGCCGGCGCAGGCCAACGCTCGTGTGGCCGCCTGGCCATCATCATCCGGGAAGTAGACCAGCATGGCGTCGCCATGAAAATGGATAACCGCTCCGCCCGAGGTGTGAATCGCATTGATCATGGCCGTGAAGGTCATCAGCAGGATGCGGTTCATCTCTTCGGCGCCCCGCGGGCCGTCGGTGGCCAGCTCCCGGGTCAGCGCCGTGAACCCGGACAGGTCCATAAACAGCGTCGCCGCCAAAAGGCGGCGCGGTTGACCAGGCGTGGGCACCCCTTCCTCATGCAGGATCTGGGCCGCCAGCGTCGTGGGGACATATGCAGCTAATCGGCGCACCGACTGGGTAAGGCTACCTCGGGTGGTTCTACGATGCATTGAAAAAATAGTACCAGAGCCAGAGCGAAATTACCATCACATTTTGCGCCGGAAAAGGGCGTTTAAACCTCCTGAAATGGGGGCCTAAACGCCCTGATGCAGCGATAAGAAAGCGGCGTTGCCTATCCAACCGCCTCATCGGCTGATTCGATGATGATTTCCTGAACGGATTCGGCGCCGGCCGGTCCTTCGGCCGCAGGCGTCAGACCCAGCAAGCTCAGAATAGGTTGGATAGGTAAATCGCCAATGACGCGGAAGCTGGCGTCCTGACGAATAGCATTCAGCGCGGCGGCCAGGTTTTCCTCTCCTTTGACCACGCCGCTCAGCCTATCGACCACATCGGCAACTTTCAGGCTGGAGAGCATCCGCGGATTTACCTCGCGCAAAACCGTGCGCAGATGCGGGCCAAATTGGCGCAACTGCTCGGCGACCGCACTTTGGGCGCCACCGTTAGGCGCACTCCCATTGCGGCTCAGGACATTGTCGACCCAGGGAATCTCCTCCCGCAACATCCCGACACCGTGGCCCAGCGAGAGTAAATTGCTCATGATCTCACCGGTTTGGCCACCATTGCCAAAGATGTTCACCCGGACCCCCGGCGCAATGGCCTCAAAAGCCTTTAACGAAGCTTCGGCCTGAATTGTTACAAGGCGCTCTTCATGTTCATGCTGCATACGCAGCTTTTCCAGCTCAACCAGCACCGGCGCCTGCTCATACAGATCAGCGAGCTGCTTCTGCGCGTTGATGTCCACATCTTTTAATTTGCGCTTCGCTTCAATGTCGATGGTACGAAGCTGGCGCTCACGCTCGGCCTCAGCCTCAGCCTGGGCGCGGGCCACCTCGGCGTCCGCCAGACCTTCAGCCCGGGTGACGGCCACCCGTTTTTCGGCCACAGCCACGCGTGCTTCTTCGACATTGGTCTCCGCCAGACCTTGCGCTGCCGCCTCGGCCCGGGTTGCTTCGGCCCGGATTTTGGCCGCCTGGGCCCGCTTCTCGGTCGCGGTTGCCTCAGCTTCCGCCTTGACGAGTTCTGTCTTGGTCTGGGCATCAACCCTGATTTGCAGCGCTTTAGCCTCAGCTTCGGCGGCCAACGCTTCCGATTCAGCCAGTTGGGATGCTTCCAGCAAGGCGACCTGCTTGGCGCGGTCCGCCTGGGCCAGCTCTTCGCGCTTGAGCCGTTCGGCCTCCGCTTCGGTCAGCGCCGCAGCGCGCTCGATCTGCCGTTCCTGCTCCAGCGCCATCCGTTCGGTAGCGGCCCGCGCTTCAGCCAGCTTGATCTCAGCCTGGCGCTGTTGCTGCAGCGCCGCCAGCTCTGCCTGTTTCTCAGCGCGCAGCCGGGCGATGGTGGCCTCATTAGCCGTCTCCTGCTCGCCCCGCTCCTGACCCAATTGAATCTTGGTGACCGACGCTTCATGACCGGCCTCTTCAGCCGCTTTTTCCCGCTGAATCTGCTTCAGCCGCATCTCGTGGCGGCGGCTGTCCAGCGCTTCTTGCTGGGCGATGGTGGCCGATTCGACCTCACGCTCAGCATCCAGCCGCTCACTGGCCAGTTTCTTTTCCGTCGCCGCCCGGACTTCCGCCTCGCGCTGTTCGCGCCCCTGGTCATCCTGCAATTCAGCCAGCTGCTCCCGGTTGGTAGCGATACTGGTCTCCTTGGAGACACGCGATTCCGCCTGGCGCACCAGCTTGATGTAAGCGTCGCCATCCAACTGGGTAATCGTCAGCAGCGCCAGGTCGTAGCCCAGCTCGGAGAGGATTTTGTTGACCTTGGGGAAGGCAATATCGGCCAGCTGTTGCCGGTCGGCGATGATCTCTTCCAGGGTCATGGTGGCCGCAGCGGCGACCAGTTCGGCCGTGCCGACCTCGGTAATCGTGTCCAACAGACCTTGCGTACCCAAACCGACCCGTTGCGCGGCAATTTCCGACTCATCCGGGTTCAGCTTGGCCACCGCATGGGCCCAGAGCCGGAAGCTGACCTTGCTGCTATCCAGACATTCGACGCCGCCCCCACCCTGCCCGCGGATGGGCACGGTGAAGCTGATGGTTTTGAGTTTGATGACCCGAGTGTTGCGATTGAGCCAGTAGCGCGAGGGGCGTTCGGCGGTGGAGCCAAAAACGGCCCGCTGCGGCGCGGAGGCCAGGGCATGGCGACCGTGGCCAACCACCACATGAATTTCATCCGGCGGCACCATAATGCGCCGGCCGAAGCCGAGAATGCCGCGGGCGCGATCAACTTCAGTCTGCAATGCCTCCAGACTATTGCTCGTATCAACGACCTGGCTCTGCATCAGCCGCATCTGGCGGGTTCTTTGCTCAACCGGTGTTGGTTCCTGAGTTTCAGCCATCAGTGACCTCCTGGATATGGCGTGGGCTATGGATTAAAGTATGCGGCCGGATGGATTTAACCGGCCGGTTTTTGTCTCACGGAGTTGCTCTTTGTTTGGCTCTGCGGCCATTATAACAGAGGAAACTGGCAACTCGGTGGCAATACACGCCCCTTTTACGCCTGCCAGGGCAGCGCTGCAATTCGCTATCAATTTCAGGTGTAAAGGGTGTGTACGGCGACTATACGCAAGATTTACCGGCCGGTTGCGCCGGTTTTGGCCCACTGCCCCGCCTTCACGTTACAATGGGGGCGATGCCCAATGAAGCCCATTTCCGCCGGCTGGAGCGGCTGTACCGCACCGGCCCCATCAACCAGTTCATCATCAGCTCAGTGGCCGTCTCCGCCGGGCAGGCCGAGGTGACACTGAAGCCGGAGCCGCATTATCAGCATGGCGGCGGCGTGCTGCACGGCGCCATCTATTTCAAGGCGCTGGATGATGCCTGCGTCTTTGCCGTCGCCTCGCAGGTCGACGATGCGGTTGTGACGACGGCCACGTTCAATGTTACCTTTGCCCGGCCGTACACGGGTGATCTGCTGGTGGCGACCGGCCGGTTGCTCCACGCCTCGCGCCGCCTCTTCGTCGCCGAAGCCGAGATTCGCGACGACGACGGCCGGCTGGTAGCCAAAGGCAATGGCACCTTTATGAAAACGGGCCACGCCCTGCGCCCCGATCCGGAGGCCAGCGCATGAGACGGCGTACCCCGGACGTCAGCTTTGGCCAGGTCTGGCCCACGTTGGCCGAAAGCCAGGGCTGGAAATTTACCCCGGCTGATAACGGCTCCGGCACCATCCACGGCCAGTACGAGGATTTCCCGGTCCTGATCCCGCCGCGCAGCCGCTTTCGCCGGCCGGGCAGCTATCTGCAAATCGAGCTGACGGTCAGCAATCCCCGGGATTGTTATTTCAAGCTCAGCTCCGGCTTCCGCAGCAGCATCCTCAAGCGTTACGATGCCAAAAGCCTGACTGTGGGCGACAAGACGTTTGACCGGCAATTTCTGCTGAGCGGCGACCCGGAACCGCTGGTGCCGCAATGTTTCAAATCGGTCGTGCTGCGTCAGAAGCTGCTCAAGGCGCGCTGGATGGGGTCGCTGGAGATCAAGCTCTTTGAGCGCACACTCACCTTTTTGCTCAAGGATCAGGGTATGGCCAATGTGCGCCACATGGAAAGTTACCTGGAGGCGCTGGCTGCCCTGGCCCGAGTGATCGAGGGGCTACCGCCGCTCACGTAAAGGATAGGTTGCCGCGAATAACGCGAATTTTCGCAAAGAAACGAGATGCGGTAATCACTTTTTCATGGCTGAAACTACTGGCACTCGATAATCGTGGCCGCTATGTCACAACAATTGGCGAGAATTTGCGCCATTCGCGGCCAATTTAGGATAAACGATGACGACTGAACTGGAATTTATGGGCCGGGTGGCCTTTATCACAGGCGGCGCCTCCGGCATTGGCCGGGCGGCGGCGCTGGCGCTTGCCCGTAAAGGGGCAGCCGTCCACCTGACCGATCTTAATGAAGAAGGTCTGCAAGAGACAGCCGCCGCCATTGCCGCCGAGGGCGGCAGCGCCAGTTACAGCTGCCTGGATGTCACCGATGAGGCCGCCGTGGCCGGCGCCATCGAAACGGTCCTGGCCGAGCAGGGCCAGCTGGATTTTGCCCTGAACAGTGCGGGCATTGGCGGTACCCAGGCGCTGACGGCGGAATACCCGGCTGAGACCTTTGCCCGGGTTATGGAGGTCAACGTCACCGGCGTCTACTATTGTATGAAACACGAACTGGCGGCGATGGCGGCCCAGGGGCGCGGCAGCATCGTCAACATCGCCTCGGTGGCCGGGCTGGTTGGTTTTCCCCGTCATTCCGCCTATGCGGCCAGCAAACATGCGGTGATCGGGCTGACCAAATCGGCCGCCCTGGAGTATGTGCGCCAGGGGGTGCGCGTCAATGCGGTCTGCCCCGGCTTCACCGATACGCCTATGGTGGACGAGCTGAAGGCGCTGGGCGCGGAGTACACCGAGCGGCTGCTGCGCGGCATCCCGGCGCGGCGGCTGGGCCGGCCCGAAGAGATCGCCGCCGCCATCATTTACCTCTGCACCGACGACGCCGGCTTCATGACCGGTCAGGCGCTGACCCTGGACGGCGGCATCACAGCCGGCTGATAAGCCATGCGTATTACCCACCTGTCGCTGACGAACTTCCGCAACTATGGCCGGCTGGAGCTGGATCTACCGGCCGGTCCCATCCTCCTGCACGGCGACAATGCCCAGGGCAAGACCAACTTCCTCGAAGCGATCTGGTACCTGGCCACCACCCGCTCGCCGCAAGCCGACCAGGATATCCAGCTCATCAACTGGACCGCCAGCGAGACGGCTGAGCCCATTGTGGTCGGCCGGCTGATCGCCACGGTTGAGGCCGGTGGGGCGCTGGGCCGCATTGAGGTTCGCCTCATTCGCGAACGGCAGGGGGAGCGGCTCAGTTTCCGACGCGAGGTGCTGATCAACGGCAAAAAAGTAAGGCTGATGGATTTGCTGGGCCATTTGCGGGTGGTGCTTTTCCTGCCGCAGGATATTAACCTGATCGATGGGGCGCCGGCACTACGGCGGCGCTATCTGGACATCACCCTCTGCCAGACTGACCAGCAGTATTGCCGGGCGCTCTCCCAATACAACAAGATTCTGGAGCAGCGCAACGCCCTGCTGCGCCAGATTGGCGAAACCGGCCGGGGCCGCGAACTGCTGCCCATCTACAATGACCAGCTCACCGAGTATGGCGCGATCCTCTTTGTGCGCCGGGCTCGCTTTCTCCAATTCCTGGCCCGGCAGGCTCAGCGAGTCCATTATGAGCAGCTCACCGAAGGCAAAGAGACCATCCGCCTCCATTACCTGCCCCGGCTGGAACCGGTCAGAACCCGTGAACTCACCCTGGAAGAGGCCCAACCCTTCATCGAAACGGCCGATTGGCTGGCAGCCAGCGAGCCGCAGACGGTGGCGGCCCGGCTGGCGGCGGCGCTCATCGCCAGTGAGGAGCAGGATGTGCTGCGCCAGCGGACCAACGTGGGGCCCCATCGGGACGATTGGCGCTTCTGGGTTAACCGGCGCAGCCTGAGCAGTTTTGGCTCGCGCGGCCAGCAGCGCACCGCTCTACTGGCCCTGAAGCTGGCCGAAATCAGCTGGTTTGCCGAGGTCACCGGTGAGACGCCGATCTTGCTGCTGGATGAGGTCGTGGCTGAGTTGGATGGGCGCCGGCGTGATTTGCTGTTGCAAACTGTGGCCGCCGTCTCCCAATCCATCCTCACGGCTACGGAGCCGGGCATGTTCACCGCCGAATTCATCGCCGGCGCCACCACGATTGAAGTGCGGCAGGGTCAGTTGAGCTTCTCACCGGCCGGTCGCCCCCTCTCCTGATGTAAACAATTTTCCAGCCGCGCCCCCCTTGCCCCATTACAATGAGTTTGCGCCAATCTGGGCTGTCCTGGGACCATGGTACTAGGTACTAGCCCCTCTGAATAGTCCGAAAGTCATCAGGTTGGCTACAATGAGGTGTTATACAATGCTGTCGGCTAAGTATAGGTTGCCAGGAGCCAACGCACCGGTATTTTCGGCGGTGCGGACTGATATGTGCGTATGATGAATGGCCAGGATGATAATATGGGTCAGGCGACAATTTTAATTGTCGATGACCGGCCGGAGAACCGTCTGTTGCTCTCCTCGCAGTTGCGAGCGGGAAGCAATTATGCGGTTCTGGAAGCGGCTGATGGGGTACAGGGGATTGAGGTGGCCCGGGCGGACCGGCCGGATCTCATCCTGCTGGACGTCATGATGCCGCGCATGAACGGTTGGGAAGTCTGCAAGACGCTCAAATCCGATCCGGAAACGGCCGCCATCCCCATCATCATGGTCACCGCCCTGCGCGATGTTCGCGACAAAATCAAGGGCATCGAAGCCGGCGCTGACGAATTCCTCTCCCGCCCTCACCATCGCGAAGAACTCCTCATCCGCGTCCGCGCTCTCATTCAACTTAAGAAAGCACGCGAACGGCTGGAAGAAGAACGCAACCGGCTCAAGCTGCTCTACGACGTCAGCCAGGCGACCACCGCCAAGCTGGATATCGAGCAGATGATGCTGGAGATCATCACCCACACCCGGGCCGCCGTCGGCGCCGCCAAGGGCAGCCTCATCCTGTTGGATGAGACGGGTGAGGTCATGCACAAGGTGCTGATCCGCGAAGGGCTCTCGCCTGAAGTGGCCGACCGGGCCGCTCGCGAGATTATCAGCCAGGGCTGGGCCGGCTGGATTGTCCGTCATAACGTCGTCGACATCATCGACGACATCGACAAAGACGAGCGCTGGATTCAACTGCCCGACGACCCGTCAAGAGCCACCGGCTCGGCGATCGGCGCCCCCATTAACCGGGCGGACCAGGTCGCCGGCGTATTGATCCTGATGCACCCGGAAACCGGTTATTTCCGCAGCGAGCACAAAGCGCTGCTGGAAACAATCTGTGCCCAGCTGGAAACGGCTATTGAGAATGCCTATCTGTACGCTGAATCAGACCAGCAGCGGCGCAAGCTCGAAGCGCTCTACGCTAAATCAAACGACGCCATCGTCACCATCGATGACACTCGCACCATCTCCATTCTGAATGAAGCGGCGCGGGCGACGTTCGGGTTGAATGGCGAGCAGCTGATCGGCCGGGACCTGAACAGCGTGCCGCAACTGGATCGGCTCAAGCCGCTCTTTGAAAAGGCGCGCGGGCAATCCAGCGTTGCCGAAGAGATCCGGCTACCCAGCGGTTCAACGTTGTACGCAACAGTGACGCCCATCACTGAGGTTGGCTACATCGCCGTCATGCAGGATGTGACCCCGCTCAAGCGGGCTGAAGAGCTGCGGCTGGCCCAGGAACGGCGTGAAAAGCAGCAGGTCAAGGATATGTTCTCCCGCTACATGGGGCCCCGACTGGTCGAGCACGTGCTGTCAGTCGAACCCGGCCTGCTGGCCCGGCGCGAGAAGCGCAAGGTGGTCGTCATGTTCGCCGACCTGCGCGGCTTTACCCGCATGATCGTCGACATCGAGCCCAACACCGCCATCGGCCTGCTCAACGAGTTCTTCAGCAACCTGACCGACATCGTCCACGAGTTTGACGGCACCATTTTTGACCTGGCCGGCGACGAGCTGATGGTCGGCTTCAACGTGCCGTTTGACCAGGATGACGCCACCTACCGGGCCATCCTGACGGCGGTGACGATGCAGCACCGTTTTGACCATCTGCGCCGGCAATGGTACGCCAACCTGGACACCACATTGGGGCTGGGCATCGGCATCGACATCGGCGAAGTGGTCGTTGGTAACGTCGGCGCCGAGACCCGGATGAACTTCGCCATGGTCGGCGAAGCGGTCAACACCTCCCACCGGCTGGTCGACATGGCCGACGACGGCCAGATCGTCGTCAGCGAGCACATTTACGAAGCGATCCGGGAACGGTCGCCCCGCCTGCTGGAGCTGTTCGCCTTTGAATCGCTCGGCCCCACGGCCATCAAGGGCAAAACCAAACCCCAGGTCCTCTACCGCATCCACCTGACCCGCACGCCGCTGGACGAGCATGCGCGGCGGATTATGTGAGTTACAATTTCCCAGTTGACGTTCCCCCCGAGCTTGATATAATTTCTCCTCGCCAGGAAAAATGGGCGATTAGCTCAGTTGGTTAGAGCGCTACGTTGACA
>JACKBM010000059.1 GCA_020634575.1 Ardenticatenales bacterium
CGATAAAGGGAGAAACAATAAGGCGGCCAGCCACGCAGCCACAATAGGATACCATATGGGTCCGTTCAGACAGTTAAGACCGGCAATCGACTGGTGCGTACGAGCCCGTGCTCGAGAGTGGTTCCGACTAGCGACGATCTGATAAATGGTGGCCACCAGGACCCCGATTAGCAGCCTGCTGACAGATGATGATAGTTGGGTCTGAGCGGGATAGGCCAAGGGGAAGAAAGGAGCGAGAGGAAGCAAATGAGCAAGCGCAAACGAAAGAAGCGAGAGGCAGTCAACTTCGATGTACTGCAACAGATTCAACCCCATGCAGCCGGTATCGATGTCGGGGCAGAAGAGGTCTATGTTTGCGTGCCCCCCGGACGTGACGAGGAGCAGATACGCCAGTTTGCCACCTTCACCAGCGACCTGCACGAGCTGGCAGCCTGGCTGGTCGGGTGTGGGGTGGAGACGGTGGCCATGGAATCAACAGGGGTCTATTGGGTACCATTGTTTGACATACTGGAAAGCCATGGCCTGGAGGTCTGCCTGGTCAATGCCCGGCATCTGAAGAATGTGGCTGGGCGCAAAAGTGATGTGGCCGACTGTGAGTGGCTCTACCAACTCCATACCTACGGTCTATTGCGAGGCTCTTTTCACCCGCCGGATGAGATACGCACCTTACGGGTCCTGGCTCGCCAGCGGGAGATGCTGGTCCGTTATCGTTCAGCCCACATCCAACACATGCAGAAGGCGCTGGAGCAGATGAACCTCAAGCTGAATTACGTCCTGAGCGACATCACTGGCGTCACGGGCATGGCCATCATTCGTGACATCCTGGCCGGCGAACACAACCCCGAACGCCTGGCCCAACATCGCAACCAGCGCTGCAAGTACAGCGAAGAAGAGATTGCCAAGGCCTTGACCGGCAACTATCGTCGCGAACAGCTTTTCACACTAGGGCAGGCCGTGGCGCTGTATGACCATTATGGGCAGCAAATCGCCGCCGTGGATGTTGAACTGGCAAAGCTGTATGCAACCATGGACCCGCCCGACGACAGCCTACCCAGCACAAGGCCACCCCAACCTCGCCGCAGCAAGCCGCGCAAGAACCAGGCCAACTTCGACCTGGCGACTTCGCTCTACCAGATAAGTGGCGTGGACCTGACTCAGATTGATGGTATTGACGCCTTGACCGCCCAGGTCATCCTGACTGAAGTGGGTCATGATGTCCGTAAATGGCCCACCGTCAAACATTTCACCTCCTGGCTGGGTCTCTCTGCCCCAACAACGCGCCATCACGAAGGGCAAGGTCAAGCGACACTTGGTCGCAAGAAAGACGGAACGATCCCGGGTCACAGCTACTGCATTGCGGGTTGCCGCCCAATCTGGCCCGTTCGCAGGCTGCTTTGGGGCTTTTACCGTCGCATCAAAGACGCGCCATGGGGCCCCCAAAGCGAACATCACAACCCTGAAGTTAGCTCACATCATTTACTACATGCTCAAACAGCGTGTTGATTACCAGGACAGGGCTGAACAGTATGATGAACAACAGCGACAACGGGCCGTGCGGCGGCACAAAAACAGGCAGCTAAACTGGGCTTCACTGTCCAGCCAACTTTTCTGCACACGCCTGATGCGGCCTTGTTTCTTAACCAACCTCCCCCAATGGGGCAATTCGCCCCTCAAGAGGCGAAGATCCTACTGCAACCGGCAGGTGGCTGGCATCCCACTGCAACCGGCAACTGGCAGCTACACCCAAACAGCGCAAAGCGAAAAACGGGGCCCTTCACCGCCCTGCTCTTTCGCGGCGATGTCAACCATTTCCAAATCAGTTAGCCACTTTACAGCCACCTTTTCCCTAAAAACAATATTTCTACACCAAGATCAGCGCTCGTTTACTCACCCCGTTCTGGCCCTCCAGAAGAAGTACCAGCTTCACTGACGAAACAACAAGCTGAACCAGCTAAATCCATGCCTACAGAACTTCAACTGTCATCCTGTATAATTGCGCAAACGCGTTCTCTCAAGTTGATGTCATCGAAGCCTTCAGACGGGTTTGCACCTGTCGACGCAGCTCATATATTCACGTGTAAACCGCTTGTCTCCGAAACAAATAATGTACCTTTTCCTTCATGCTGATGTTTGGGTTTGGTGTTGGGATTCAAAGCATATTACAAAAGGGCTATGGGAATAGCGCACATTCATGGCGGTCTACGCGCTGATGTTAGTGGCGGCGGCATTGCTGAATTGGCTATTGGCGGGACTGCTTGATGCCGCTATTTCTTTCCATCACACCCTGGTTTGTGGTGTAATTGCCTATCGCATGGCCAGCAAGCTCAAGCCGCTAAATAAACCATGACCCGGCCTTCCCCGACGTCATCTCGAGAAACACCACGCAGGGATCGCGTTTCGGTAAGCAAGAAACTGGTTGCAGAGTAGGGCGCAGAGCGCCCCAAGAAAAACGGCCAGCAAGAGCAGGGCGCAGCGCTTCTCGAGGTGACGTCGCTTGATTTATGCCGCAGCTTGCGGCACGAGGTAGCGGTAGGCATAACGCTGCTCAAAGCCTAAGCGGGCATAGAGCCGCTGCGCCGCGGCATTGTCCTCATTAACAGTCAGGAAAGCGGTATCTGCACCTGTTTTCTGGCCCATGTGCAACAAGCCCTGAATGAGCGCAGTCCCCGCGCCGCAGTTACGATATTGGGGTTGAACCCACAATTTTTCCAGATTCAGGATGTTGCCTTGCTGGAGCGAGCGACCATAGCCACAAGGCTTACCGTCTCTCTCCACAATCACATAGCGGCCAGGCAGGCTGATTTGCCGGTGCAAACGCTTTTCCCACTCGATTATCTCGAGATCATCAGTAGGTTGGATGAGAAATATCGCTTCCAGCCATTCTTCTAGCGATAATTCGCTGATCGACTGGGCCGGTGCGGCCAACGCGTTCTGGATCATCACCAGGTTTGGGTTGCTCTGCTCGTAGCCACGTGCAAGCAGCAGCCGCTCAAGTTCATCATGACCCGGCAATGGTGCCAGGCGGAAGCAACAGGCTAAGCCACGGTCCGCGTACAGTTGTTCGCAGAAAGTGATTTTCTCGTCCAGTGGGCGCTCACCAATATAGAGTGGCCAGACTGAATTGCTGTTTGTTGAATAGCCCGCGGTCAGCCGCAGAATCCAGCCATCGAAATGCATATAGTCGAAGGCTGGCCAGATGTTGGCATTTACCTCTTCCCAGAATCGTATGGTCTCTGACATAACGTTGTTTGCGGACTCCCTGGCTGAACCTGTCAGCTAACTCCCCGCAAACCCCCGCGCCCCCCACGCCTGGTACAACATCACCGACCCCGCCGCCGCGGCATTCAAACTCTCAACATGCCCGCGCATCGGCAGGCGCAGGATGATGTCGCAGTTTTGCTTGACCAGGCGGCGTAACCCCTCGCCCTCATGACCCACGACGATGGCCAGCGGCATGTTGAGGTCGATCTGGCCCAGCGTCTGCGCCCGCTCGTCCATGTCCAGCCCGATAATCCAGATGTCGGCCGCTTTGAGCTCGGCCAGCGCCTGGTTGAGGTTGTTGACCTGGATGATGTTGAGGTGCTCGGTCGCCCCGGCCGAATGGGTCACCACCGCCGGCGTGATGTCTGGCGCCCGCCGGCTCTGCACAATCACGCCGTGCACGCCGCAAATCTCCGCCGTGCGCAGCAAAATGCCGATATTCTGCATCCCGTGCAGCAGGTCCAGGATAAGAAAGAACGGGGCCTCATTCCGCTGCCGGGCCAGCGCCAGGCCGTCCTCGATCGTGGCGTACGGGTATGGTCTTGTCTCCAGGACCACGCCCTGATGGCTGCCATCGCCACATAAGTTGCCCAACCGGCCCTTGTCCGCCCGGCTCACCGGGATATGTTTCTCCCGGGCCAGCCGTTCGATTGCCTTGAGCTGCTTGTCGTCGTTTTTGGGGTCCAGCCAGAGCTGGATATGTTCACGCCGGCCGGATCGTAACGCTTCCAGCACGGCATTGCGTCGATAGAGATATTCCGCCATAAGCAAAAAACGGGGGCCGTCCTTCCGGTCCGGCCCCCGCAACCAGGGTTAGTTTAACTTCCAGATGGTGCCATCCGGCCGGTCTTCCAGGGTAATCCCCAGCTCTGACAGCCGGTTCCGAATTGTGTCCGAGGTGGCCCAATCCTTGTTGGCCCGGGCCTGGGCGCGCAGCTCGATGAGCATGCGCACCAGGCCGTCCTCGCGCTCGGCATTACCGCTCGTCTCAATCTTATCTGGGATAATCCCCAGGATTTCACCACCCAATTCCATGTACAGTGACTCGATCGCCTCAAGTGAGCCGGCCGTCTGGGCGCTGCCGTCGTTCAGCAGGCTGTTGACCGCCCGGGTCATTTCATGCAGCACGCCGATGGCGGCTGGCGAGTTGAAGTCGTCGTCCATTTTCTCAAGGAAGGCCGCCTTGAAACCGGCCAGCATCTCGGTCACAGCCGCGCTCGCCTCGCCAGCGGCAGCGTTGCGCAGTTGCTCACGGGCCAGGTTGACGGCGCCCATGATGCGCAGCCAGCCTTTCTCGGCCCCGTCGATGGCGTCATCGGACAGGTCGATCGGGTTGCTGTAATGGCCGGAGAGGGCAAAAACGCGAATCGCTTCCGGCCGGTACCGCTGCAGCGCATCCTGAATGGTCAGGGTATTACCCAGGCTCTTGCTCATCTTGACGCCATCAAGCGTCAGTGAACCAACCAGCATCCAGTAGTTGCAGAACGGCTTGTCATGGGCCGCCTCGCTCTGGGCGATCTCGCATTCGTTATGCGGGAAGATGTTGTCGATGCCACCGCCGTGGATGTCAAAGGTCTCACCCAGGTATTTGCCGGCCATCGCCGAGCATTCAATGTGCCAGCCGGGGAAACCTTCGCCCCAGGGGCTGTTCCAGCGCAGCAGATGTTCCGGCTCCGCCTTTTTCCAGAGGGCAAAATCGGCCGGGTGCCGTTTCTCATCCAGCACCGCGATGCGCGCGCCGCCTTCCTGGTCCTCGACCTTGCGGCCGCTGAGCTTACCGTAATCGTCAAAAGAATTGACGTCAAAATAGACCGAGCCATTGGATTCGTAGGCATGGCCTTTTTCGATCAGCTGCTGCACCATCTCGATCTGCTCAGGCACATGGGCGCTGGCACGCGGGCTGATATCCGGCCGGCGCACACCCAGGGCGTCCATATTGTCGAAGTAGATCTTGGTGTACATCTCCACGATCTGCATCGGCTTGACGGACGACTGGCGCGCCTTCTTGAGCACGCGGTCCTCGCCGGTGTCCAGCAAATGGCCGACGTCGGTGATGTTCTGCACGTAGAGGACATCGTACCCCTTATAGCGCAGGTATCGGTTGACGACATCAAAATTGACGTAGGTTTTGGCATGACCCACATGCGGATAATCCTGCACAGTGGGGCCGCAGACATACATATTGACCCGCCCCTCCACCAGAGGGACAAATTCTTCTTTCTGCCGGGTCAATACGTTGTAGATTTTCAGACTCATCGCTTTCTCCGCTCAGCTTATTGTTCTCAGTTCTTTGGGCTACTCGCCCGGCTCGCGCCGCCATTTGAGGGCAGCGGCCAACCGCTCCAGGCATTCCGCCTGGCCCAGAATGCCCATGATCTCCGGCAAGGGGGGGCCTTCCAGGTTACCTGTCAGGGCAGCGCGAATGGGGCGCAAAATCTGGCCTGTCCGCCAACCATACTGGTCACTCAGGGCAACCCTTAAATTATGGAGCAGACCTGCGGCAGAATCAACATCTAAAATAACCAGGCTCGCGCTGCGGGCAATCAGCTGCAGCAGGATGGGACCGGCCGGTTCTGCCCGCAACACCTTGCCCGCCGCCTCAGAAAAATCCGCCGGCCGGACAAAGGCCCATTCGGCCAGCGCCGGCGCATCGGCCAGCTTGTCCAGCCCCGGCCGGATAGTACGGACCAGCTGGGGCAGGAAAGCGCCACCGGCCGGTATCTCCCCGTACGCATCTTCCAAATAGGGCCGCACCAGCTCAATCAACTCGCTTTCCGCCAGCTTGCCCAGGTAATGCCGGTTCACCCAGGCCAGCTTGTCCCAATCAAAGCGAGAAGGACTGCGCGACAATCGCTCCAGGCGAAATTGCTGGCGCACTTCCCATTTGTCCACGATCTCCTGCTCGCCATCCGGTGACCAGCCCAGCAGCAACAGATAGTTAAAAACGGCTTTGGGCAGATAACCCGCCGCCCGCAAAGCGGCCACAGTATACGGCCCCGTCGTCAGATCCCGCTTGCTCAGCTTCTGCCCGTCTTGCCCCCGCACCAGCGGCAGATGCACCCAGACCGGCTCCGGCCAGCCCAACACCCGGTAAAGATAGGCATGAATCGGCAGCCAGGGCAGCCAATCATCGCCACGGACCACATGGCTGATGGCCATCTCGTAATCGTCCACCATCGTGGCCAGGTGGTAGACCGGGCGACCATCCGAGCGGACCAGCACGGGATCCTCGCGTAACGTCAGATCGACGACGATCTCGCCATGCAGGGCATCCACAACGCGGAACTGTTGGTCGGCAGGCAGGCGCAGACGCAGGGGCTGACCGGCCGGTTCCCCGGCTTGCCCCGGCTCAGCGCCGTAATAAGCATGTCCCGCCACCAGCAACTGCTCCGCCACTGCCAGATGCCGCTCCTGTCGCTGCGACTGCCAGTACGGGCCATATTCACCGCCGATATCTGGCCCTTCGTCCCAATCCAACCCCAGCCAGGCCAGATCGGCCAGCATCTGCTCCGCCGCACCGGGCTGGTTGCGGGCCGTATCCGTATCTTCGATGCGAATGATGAGGTCGCCCTTCAGGGCACGCGACAGCGCCCAGTTGAACAGCGCCGTGCGCATATTGCCGATGTGGGGTGTGCCAGTAGGACTGGGAGGAAAACGAAAACGAGGCCTTGTCATGACCCACTGCTCTTGGCGGCCTGGTCAGGCGCCGCTAATCATCGGATGGGCGGGCAAAGATCATGCGGCCGGCGCTGGTCTGCAACACCTTGGTTACGGTGACGGCCACGTTGCGATGCATCAGGTCCTCGCCTTCTTCCACCACCACCATGGTGCCATCTTCGAGATAACCAACGCCCTGACGCTGCTCCTTGCCTTCCTGAATGATCTTGACCGTCATCTCTTCGCCAGGCAGGTAAACTGCCTTGACCGCGTTAGCCAGGTCATTGATGTTCAGGACAACCACGCCCTGCAGTTCAGCCACCCGGTTCAGGTTGTAATCATTCGTCATGATCGGGCAACGGAGCTGCCGGGCCAGGGCGACCAGCTTGCTATCCACATCCCGCACTTCGCTAACATCCATGTCGGTGATACGGGTCGTGATAGGGGTGTCATTTTGCAGGGTGCTGAGCACATCCAGCCCGCGCCGGCCCCGATTGCGCCGGATAGAATCCGAGCTGTCGGCGATGTGTTGCAGTTCTTTGAGGACGAAGTTGGGGATGAGCAGGCTGGCCCGGACAAAGCCGGTCTTGCTGACATCGGCAATGCGCCCATCGATGATCACGCTTGTGTCCAGTAGAATAATCTGCCCTTCCGTGCCGCTGGTCCGGGCCGGCGTGGTGCTGCCAAAGCGGGGGTTGGTGCCCAGGTTATTGAGCAAGGAGCGCAGATCATTCTGGCGCAGCGACAGCACCGTGGCCCCCAGGTAACAGAAGGCGATGGCGATAGCAAACGGCATGATCTGGCCGAAAGGCACAGGCAGCAGGGAAAGCGGAAACGCAAACAGGATCGAGGCAAAGAGCCCCAGAAAAACACCCAGGATAATCGCCAGCAGCCGTTCCGGCGGCATGGTGACAAGGCTGCGGCGCACTTTTTGCACCGGCCGGAGCGTCAGATAGGGTGTCAGAACCAGCCCAGCCAGGGCCCCAATCAAGCCAAATACAATGATGACAATAATGGGATCTTGACCGGTGATATTCCCGGCAATCTGGGCGCCAAACAACATAAAAGCAACGGCAAAAATGACGCTGCCGATAAGGCGAAATATGAACTCAATGCTGAAGGTCATAATGATACTGAATAAATTGGACCTGATAAATAAAGAAGGAGAATATGCGACGCGCACATCCTCCCGATAAAACAATTTTGGTAACGGTGGCCGCCGGATGAATATGATCTCTACCCAGGCGCACAATCAGATCAGGATAAATTAACTGCCTGGTAGAAGTTGTAGAGAAGTGAGAGTGTGACGGAGTGACCGCTTCCGTGTGATCAACAGGAGGTCAACAGCCCCCCATGATAATTGCCGAATCGACAATAAATAGGAGGGGATAGTAACACAGCGATTTTCAAATGGCAAGCGTCACACGTTGCTGGGACCACCACCTGAACAGCCTGTCAGGGGCAAAGTCACTGAGAGCAGAGCGGCTGTCGAGCCTATGCTATCTACCGGAGCGTAACCTGGCCGATGATGAGGCGGTCAGTTGTGTTGGGTGTGGTCACGTCCACCGGCCACCGGGCCAGGCTTTGCTGATCGTATAGGCCCAGTTGTAGCCAGTAGGGACCGGCCGGTAACTGCGCATCGGTGGCCAGATGGTGGACATGCACAAAGCGATCGCCAGCGCGCCAGGAATGGGGCAGATAACCCAGGCCATCCTCCTGGCTAACAATATCGCCACTCTCACCAAGCAGGTGCAAAAAGAAAGCCAGCGGCGCCGGTTCCCCATCGGCCAATATCGTCCAATATGTGAACAGGGTAATCGGGCTACCAGCCTCGCTTTCTTCCTGAAGTAGCTGCACACTGTCCAGCTGCAGGCGGCCCGCAAAAGAAAGCGGCAAAGTCACCCTGGCCTCTGGCTGCCACTGCTCCGCCTTAAACAGCTGATCGGCGGCCAATGGCATTGTCGCCTGGCCCGACCCGGCCGGCCAGGCGGGCAGCGGCAACGTATATAGCTCGAAACGAGGCTCGGCTCGCTCAGGTTGTGCCGGTATGCCCATCAATGTTGCCAGATCATGATCCAGTTGACGCTCTTCTGCCAGATAAAGCTGGACTTCAGTCACCCCGGCCGGAAACGCCACGGCTCGGGCTGTATCCACCCAGCGCAAATTAGGCAAATAGGTACCCACAATGGAGGCAGCAATAAATGGATCAGCATCGCCCAGGCTACGCGTGTTAACCAGATAGGTCCCGTCAGCAGGTTGGCTCATGATGTCGCGAGTAATGGCCACGGTAGCCATATTGTATTGAATGGCGTAATTCTCGGGGCGGGCTTCGGCCCAGAGGGTGAAATAATCACGCCAGGTGGCTTGCATGTTCCCGGCCAGGACCAGCAGGCCCAATACCAATGGCAGCGCAGCGCCATTCCGCCCCCAGCGGGCATAGCCATATTCAATAGCCTCGCCAAGCGGTAAGGCGGCCAACAAAACCACGACAAACAGCATACCCAGCAGACGATTATAGTTGGGCGCACTGATCGTCAGCAGCGTTGGCAAGGTCATGACGACCAGCCAGCCAAGCAAAAGAGCGTAGCGCGGCTGACGCCAGCGCCAGAGCGCCAGGGCCAAGCCCACGTAGAAAAACAGGCTGGTCCAGACAGGTACAAACACGGGTCGGCCTGGCAAATTGTAAGTCACCAGCGGATCACCCTGAATGGAAAACATTTTTAGCGTGGCCAACAGATTCTGCCACACCAGGCTTGGATCGCCATCCAGCAGGCGTAGCAGCGGCTCAATGGTCCATTGGCGTTGGGCTTCGGCCGCGCTCCCCTGTAACAGCAGCAGCAGTAACGGCAGCGCGACTATGGCAGCCGTCACACCATACACGGCAAAACCCGTGAAAAGCTGCCGGAAACGGGCCCGATGGCAGATCGCCAGGTAGGCGGCAAATAGCAGGAAGATGAATGGGGCAAAACGGGCTGGCTGGTAGGTATAGAGTGTCAGGCCCAGCAAGCCGCCCGCCAGGGCGAAGCGGGCCAGGTGCCCTTTTCGACCATTCGCGGGGTCAGCCGGCACCTCATCCAGGGCGGAATATGCCCACCAAAACGCCCAGGCTGCCGGCAGTAGCAAAGCCAGCACAGTAATGTTGCGCAGGCCTATGCGGCTTTCAAAAACGTGCCACTGTAGAACTGCCATGCAGCCTGCGGTCAGCAAGGCGGTCGGCGCCCCCGTCAGGCGCCGGGCCAATCCGTATCCAGAAAGAATAGTGGAGAGGCCAAAGAGTACCGTTGCCAACCGTAGCGCCAGAATCGGCTCGCGCACCAGGGCCAGGCACAGGGCAACCCCATAGTAATAAATGCCTTCCCGTCCCCAACCGGCCGGTGTGTAGAAAAACCAATCGCCGCCCAGCAAACGGCGACCTTCCATCAAATCTATTGCTTCATCATAATGAAGCCCATCGGGTACCCACTCCAACCGCCAGAGCCGGATAAAGATGGCCACTGCCATGATGAAAAAAAGTAGCAAATATTCCCATTTTCGCGCCTGGAAATGTTGCTTCATGGTATCGCTCCCAATGGCAGCGGAACGGTATCCTTGCCGGCCGCAGTGGTCAGACGCAAATTGTCGGGACCGCCATACCAGCCGACATGAAGTGTTGCCTTACTCAATTCCACATCGGCCGGAACTGTTAGATAATGCACATCCGTCACAATCTCACCCAGCATCCAGGCATCGGTCGGGCGCTGCCAACCGGCCGGTATCGCGTCCGACTGGGCCACAACCTCACCGTGCTCAGCAACAAGATGAACAAACACCTTGTAGCTGATTCCGGTGTACCCATCTGCGCGCCAGATTAAGGTGACCGCCATCTCATCAGCTTTCGTTTGCGCCAGATCGTAGCCGAGCAAGGTATAAGCCTGGCCGAATGTCTCGTCCAAACGCTGGGCCACTTCCGGCTCCGACCAGGTACGGCTTAACAATCGATCGGGGGCTCGATAGACAGTTGCCGGCAAAACGAACAGAATGAGCAACGCCATGCTGCCCCAACCGACCCAATTGTAAATGGTGTGCCGTGAGCGCAACCAATCCAGAGCCAAAGCCGCCAGAATACCGGCAAAGGGAATAAGATAGACCAGATAAATACTCTTAACTGTGTCGCCCTTGCCTGCATCAGCGTAACGAACTGCAAAAACGAGATAACCGGCCAACCCAACCACAATAAGTATGCGAGCAAAAAGCCCCAACCACCTGGTAGCCTCATTTTGGGATGGTGGCCAGCGAGCCGGCAGGATCAGCCCTAGCAAAATGAGCCCCATACTGGGCAAGCCGGCCCACATAGCCCTGGCCAGGCCGGCAACGGTGGCCGGCGAAGATGGCAGCGGATCGCGCCCCAGGGCTTCCCACCAATAGCGCCAGTAATCGCCCCAGAAATCAGCATAAAGCACCGGCCAGAAGCGGGAATCCAGATTGGGTCGCACCGGCTGGGTGAACAAGGTCCGCAGTTCCAGGCCAGTAACAAAATCCCAGTTCATCGGTTGCGCCTGCGCATTAAACGCCAGTAGATCGCCTCCACGTAACCACAGGAATCCCGCTGCAACCACAACAAACGCTGCGCCCTGAAGGGCCAAAATAGCCAGGAAGCGGCCCTTGATCTGCCACTGGTAATTCCGACCCAGCATCCAGAATAACCATAAGCCAAGAGCGGCTTCCAGAAAGACACCCCATTGGCGCACGCCAAAAGCAATGCCGGCCACAATGCCGGACAGCAGCGCCACCCGCCAACCCGGTCTGGGCCCAGCCAACAACACAACCCAGGCAGCAAGTACAAACAGGGGCAACAATAGCGCTTCGGGCCGCATCATCCCAAATGTTCGGTAGATGGTTGAGTTGGTGGCATAGAGAAGCAGACAGAATAGTATGGGCAGGAGATTATCTGCCCAGAGGCGCCGGCAAATTGCTACCAGACCTCCCCAGGTCAATAACGCCAGGCCAATATTAAAAATCTGGCCCGCAGAGACGAGCGG
Organism: Ardenticatenales bacterium; assembly: GCA_020634575.1. The sequence continues at coordinate 11,937 of JACKBM010000059.1, forward strand.
CAACCCAGTTATGCGTTGGAAAGCAACAACGCTTAAGTAGTAAAGTGGTGGATTGAAGAATTGAGCGGATATTTCCGGCGGCGGTGAGTATCCATGGCTATCAACAAAAAACAGGTAGGCAAAATGCCCAGGCCAATCATAACCATAGGTATGTGGCACATGGGCATGATTCACCAATAAAAGGACCAGATGTAGAGTAGACAGCCCAAGGACCAACAGGAGCCAGCGCCAGCGGTCGGCCAGAGCCACCACCAGAGAGGGCATTGAGGATCGCTCCATAGGCGGCAACTATCTCCAAAGTTGATCCAATTGTCAAGAATGCAACCCGGCAATACACAGTGGCCGTGACCGTTCGCCTTAATCGACTAACGGCGTCGGGTCGGTGGCGCCGCTCGCAGGGGCGCAGTGGGCCGCCCGGTGCCATCGCCGACAGTGCGAGGGGCGGCGCTCATGGGCCGGGGCACCGGCCGGTTTAGCCCACTGCCAGGTGCTACCGGCCGTTTTGGCGCCGGGCGAGCCCGTTGGGGCGCGGCAACCGGCTGACCCGTGCGCTCAAACAGACGCTCACCGGCCATCGCCACCGCGCCAATGAACAGGATACGCGTTAGCCAGACAAGTACCGCTACGAAGATCGGCACATATTGCAGCAGGATTTCGCGGCTCAGCACCTCGTTGCCAAAGGTGTGGTTGAGCAGCGTCAGCGAAACAGCCCACCAGGTCATCACTGCGTTCATGGAAGCGCCCAGTAGCCAGGCACCAGTCAGATACCAGACTTCGCGCGGCTCGTTTGTACCGCGTTCCGGGGTAAACATGTGCGCCAGCCCGGCGAAGTCAATGGCGCAGAAAGCCACCGCCAGAATCGTCGCCCAGCTTATGCCAAAAAAGCTTACTTCACCCATCAAATTGGTGAGGGCAAAGCGCGTGGTATCAAAATTGAAGATCTCAAAGGCCAATAGGGCAATGACAAGGGTAAATCCCACAACTGCCTGCCGGGCCGGGCTTTCCAATAGCTCAACAAAGAGGTTGGGTCCAGGCGCCCGCGGGCGTATGGGTTGGGGACGTTTGTCACTCTCCTGACGATCATTGTAGTTCATTCCATCATCTCCCTGGCTGGCTCATGCCCGTCAACATTGGCGCTGGCCAGGCCATTCTCTCACTGTTTATGCATACAATCCTCCAAAAACCGTCTGCCCGGCTCGGGGTACCGCCATACCTGAACCGCGCCTCTCTGGAGCGCTTAAGCGGCAGAGAGATTAGGGGTGGAATCAACAGCGTCAATCCCACCCCCAAGACGGGAAGGTCTGAACTTGCCTTGTCACGTTAATTTTTGTGAACACACGTTCAGATCCATATATTAGCACAAATGTTCTGATTGTCAATTGTTTTTTTGCCTCATCTTAGGAGGTCAGAATGCGTTCTGTTACTGTTTACACTTCGGGGACAAAAACCCTTTCAAGCCTGCCAGGCGCCTAAGAGCAGACGAGGTTCGCCCGCAGTAAAATTATCTTCCCGGGGAATGGATTTGAGCTGGCAATCAGTCAGATTGAGAAATTTACAGAGGTTGTTTGAAATCGTAGAGACCGTCTACCACGGCCCAGCGGTTGCCACAAGTGGGCGCCTGACAGACCAGCGCGCCCGCAACTGGTTCAGCTGGTAGCGGGCTACCACAGCTTGGGCAGGCAAAGAAATCGGTCGTCGCCTTGGCTGACCGACCGGCCGGGGCCTGGTTCTGCACAAAGACCGAGGGAGAATATTGAATCCAGTTCCCTGTCCGGGCCAGCAAACCGTCCAGCGCCGTCAGTAGCCGGGTCGGCACCAGCCGCTTCAGGATAGCCAGGCGAAAATGAGAGACGGTCAAGATCTGACCAGGCTTGAACCCTACTGCAGCCAGTTGGGCCAACATCCAGGTCGGGTGAAAATCAAAGTTCAGTTCGACAAATTCGACGGGTTCTGGGGCATAAGGCGACCAGCTCTGGCGGCCTAATAGATAGCGCAACATCGCTTTGAGGTTGCGTTTGTTGGCAAATTCCAGGACGTAGCTGCCTTTAGGCCGGGCAATCCGGACCAGCTGGCGCATGAGTGCCGGCACATCAGCGGCATGATGAATGGTCCGGACCTGCACCATCGTATCAAACAGGTTGTCCACAAACGGCATCCGGTACCAATCGCCAGCCACATAGATGAAGCGCGGGTCGTCGCCCAGCCGGGCCTGCGCCTCGCGCAGGAGGGTACGCGAGTAATCAAAGAGGACAACCCGCTTGTAGCCGGCATATTCATCGGCGAGCCGGCCGAAGCCCGCCCCAATATCCAGCAAGGTGTCACCACGTTGGGGCATTAACCGCCGCAACGCCTGGCGTTCTGCCAGGTCCTCATAGTCCCGGCCGCCTTGTTCCCAGAAGCGCGTCCGGTAGTCGGAGCCTTCGTAATCACAGACAGGCGGCCGGTCGTTCATAGGTGAAAGCGTCAACGTTGATTTTCGCGCTGCTAGGGGGCAGCCGCGTCCTCAGACAGAGCGGGCCCCGTCTCGCCACCCAGGGTGCTCCCCTGGAGCCGGTCAAACAGTTCGGAGTTGCTGGATGGCAAACTGGTAACAAAGCCATTGAGCGGCGTGAACAGGGCCTCCAGCGAATTGAACGGGCTACCCAGTTCAGTTTGGCTGAGTTCAATATCTACCGGCACATTGAGTTGGACCGGAATAACCTGTTCGACGGGAATAGTCATGTTCAGGTCAACTGGCAGGGGGAGACCGGCCGGTAGTTCCAGTGTCACAAAGCCATTAATACTACCGCCGCCACCGGGCAGGTTGAACGTCGCATTCACGCCCAGCGGCACCGGCTCACGCAACACGACAACTGTGGCCTGCGAAAGGGGCAGGGTGAAAGAGATGGGCAGGGTATCATCCACCTCAATGGTCTGAATGATGCTCGCTTCACCCATGTCCACAAAGCTCTGATTAAGGCCACCTACTAATGGCTCAGCCACATTATCAACCGTTGGGATGATCTGAGGGGCGATCAGCAGCAACACAATGACCAAGACCAGATTAACGATGAAAGAAAAAATGGTGGCAAAGGTTTTGAATGCCTGCCACGGCTTTCCATCCCAAACCCAGGGTTTATTCATAATCCACATCCTTCCAGATCACACAAGGCCATGGCTCCACCCGGCCCATTCCACAGGGTCCTGGATCACGCACAGACATTTCTGGATTATGTAATGGTAACATGGATGAGGCAAAGGTCAAGCATTATGTAATGTTACCAGTGGGGGATTGGCACCAGGACAATATAGAGTAGCGCCATTGGCAATGGTGAGCCCATTACCCAACTTTTATTATGTCAACTTGCAATGTTTCACGTGAAACATTGCCACCAAAACGTAAAACTGGGGCTATAACTCATTGACTTTGTTCGTAACATAAAATACATTAGAGTCGCTAACGTTTTTCACAAACGATTGGATGGTAATCTGCATGATTCCGGCTTTCAATTGGATGGATTGCGGGGCCATGCTACCTCTGGTGACTTCCATTTTCATCCCACCGCCAGGGACTCAACAGCAGATTACCGGCAAGGTACAACCGGTACCAACTGACAAACCAACCGGACTGAACACATTTCATCTCCGGTACTAGCAATCATCTGGCAACATAATGCACCAGAGTATTGATCTTACCAGCACTTATCTACCATCATCTTTTGGTCTTTTCCTCACCATTTGGTGTTTGTTCTATTCCATAAGCCATTTAGGCAGTCCCAGCACTGGACAGCTACACCGGACAACGGTGGGCAGCCAGATCCGTTGGGCATTGTCATTCTGTTTGGGCACCAATGAACTAACTACTGCGCCGGCTTATGCTTTGGCCTGGTACGGGCCCCCATCTATCACAGCACCAACGGCATCGCCTCCTGACCGAGACGTTAGCCTGTTCGCACGCTCCGGGAGCAGCGCAACCTGAGTAGACAGCAATAACCAAGTCATATGTTCGCCTGGAATTGAATAACCACCTGATGAGAGAAAGACAAACGATTGACCAGCCAGGGCGACGGCTCCGGCAAAGAGGTCAATACGTCGTAGCCAAATAAGTATCAATATCTGGTCAGAGCGATCCCTGGTCCTATGTTGCCCATGATGTAACCAGGATTGACAATGACCGAAATGGAATCGGCTGACCTGAAATCAGCCCTCGAAGAATTGGAAGAAAAACTGATATTAGACGGGCCAATGAACAACGACATCGCCATATTTCTCGATCTCGACAACATTGTCATTGGCGCGACCGAAGTAAACCTGACCTTTGACGTAAATACCGTCCTGAACGCCATCCGCGAAATGACAAATGGTCGGGTGGTATTGCGACGAGCCTACGGCGATTGGCGTCAGAACAAGAAGATGCCCAAGCAGTTGGCCTCGGCCGGCTTTGAGCTGCAATCAGCGGTCCGCCTCAGCAGCAGCAGTAAAAACCTTGCTGATATGCAGATGGTTGTCGATGCGATGGAGACATTGATCGATGGTCACAACTTCAGCACCTATGTCCTGGTAACAGGCGACCGGGATTTTCTGCCCCTGGTGCAGACATTGCGCAAGCGGGGCAAGCAGGTGGTCGGCATTGGCTTGAAACATACGACCAGCCAGAGCCTCATCGACCTCTGCGATCATTACCTTTTTTATGAGGATATTGCCCATCAGATTGGGCAACAACCCTTCGGCGATGTCAGTGACCTGCTGCAGCAGGCAGTTGATGAGTTGACTGGCGAGAGTGGGCGAGTGCAGGCGAGCCTGGTCAAGGAGCGTATGCAAAGCCTCAGCCAGGGAGCATTCGGCAAATCACCGCAAGGTAAGAAGAACTTCAGTAAATTCCTGAGCCAGTTCCCCGATATCATTCAGCTGTTTCACGAAGGTACGACGCTCTATGTGGCACCGGCCGGTGTCCGCATCAAAAAGTCCGAAAGTGCCCCGGCGCCCGCTGTGGAGCTCGACACGGCTACCATTGAAACCTTGCTCAAGGCAGCTGTCCAGGAGCTGGTAGGCCCCCAGGGACGGGTGCGTGCCAGTCTGGTGAAGGAGCATTTGCGTCAGGCAACCAATGGCGCGTTTGATGAGGCGCGCCTTGGCGACAACAGCTTCCGCAGCTTCCTCTTGCGTTATCCGCACATCGTGCAGGTTCAACAGAGCGGTACGACGGTTTATGTTCTAAACCCTGAGCAGCAGCCGGTCAGTGATGAGCTTTACCTCCAATACCGCAGCAATCTCAAGAAGAAAGGGCTGCGCGTCGTAGAGCATCCGGTACGGCTGACCGTACTCCGTGATTTGATCGATATCCTGCAGAAGGAAAAAGAGAATCGCTGGAAGCAAGTCGTCGACGATCTGGCAAACCGCTATGAAGCTCGCGACGGTCGCAGCATCTCCAAAAGCCTGATCCATGATGTCATTCGCCTGGCCAAGCGGGCCCAGGTCATTTCTCAGCAGGGTAATCAACGCTCCCTGGCGGCAACGCCCATTAAGCTGGAATTGACCGGGGACAAGCTATTTCAGGAAGCGGTTATGCGCTGTGACAGTGCCTACCTGCAGGTCATTGAGCATTTACCCGAGCCCTTTGATCTCACCCAGGCGGCGCTGGCCTTATATGATGACGAAAGTTACACACGTTATCTGAAGGTGCTGCGCAGTCGTAGCCAGCTCAATGGCAGTGGCGATTAGACGGCTAGGGCAGCATGATTTCGTCCCGATGACCCAACCCTAAACGGTTGTCAACATAGAAAAGTTTCTCAGGCGAGAGTTGATACCAGTTGACCCGCATCAGCGCAGCTTGCATGTTGTCGTCTGCCTCGGCAATGAACGGGTATTTCTGCTGGTAAATGTTGCGCACCTCTGCCAGCGCCTTGCCCGAAAGCAGTTGCACTGGGCCAGATAGTTGAATGCCCTGGATTTCCGGCCAATCCCGGTAATCTTCCTGGATCGTGGCGGCAACCTGCCCGGTAGCCGCCATATTCTGGGCATGGCGTGTATGGCCGGCTGACAAGAAATACAGGTTGAACTCATTCGACGCATAGAAGACCGCTGCCGCCCAGAGACCGGCCGGTCCCTCGGTTGCCAAAGTCATGACCTGGTGCCCAGCCAGGTAATCCAGAGCCAGCTGACGGGGGTCACGAGCCATGCCGGGCCTGGCCTCCTTGCCAGCGCTTGAACAGGTCATTGGGTAATTCCACATCCAGTAGATCCAGGACCCGGTTCACAGTCTGATTCACAATGTCGTCAATGGTTTCCGGTCGATGGTAAAAGGCGGGCATGGGCGGCGCCAGGATAGCGCCCATCTCAGTGACCTGCGTCATCAGGCGCAGGTGGCCCAGGTGCAACGGTGTTTCACGTGGAACAATTACCAACCTCCGTCTATCCTTCAACACCACATCGGCAGCCCGCAGCAGTAGATTGTCACTGAAAGAGTGGGCGATACCGGCCAGGGTCTTCATAGAGCAGGGGATCACGACCATGCCAGCAGTTTTGAATGAACCAGAGGAGATGGCCGCGGCGATATCACGAAACCGGTAAACCACATCAGCCAACGCTTCAACATCAGCGGCGGCATAATCCGTCTCCAGGCCGATTGTTTGTGCGGCTGCGGTGCTGTAGACCAGATGGCTCTCGACCTCGGGCAGACTGCGCAGCACCTCCAGCAAACGGATACCGTAAATAACGCCGCTCGCCCCGGAAATGCCCACGATCAAACGTTTCATGAATTGACCTCACTGACAATCTTTGTTGTCATAGTTCAACAAAACTAACTCATTATGGTTCGGCCGGCACGACATAGATTTCAGCCAGAAACTCACCATCAGGCGCACTCACAGAACGGCGGCTACCTTCTGGGTAAGCCTGGATGACCAGTTCCAACTCTGGTAGCCGTTCAGGCAGGAAAACGTAAATCAAACCGTGCGACAACTGCACCGGGTCGCGCGGTGGGGGTGAGAGCAGGGGGTCGTGAATGTCGTGCCCCGTACGACCAGGCAACAGATATGGCAGGGTGGCAAAGCCCCAGTACATGCGCGGCGCGCCGGCGAAGTAGATAGTCTGGGCTTCATCATACGCCTGCAAGGCCGGCACCAGTTCCATAGCGACCTTGGCTTGCGGCCCCCCATAAAGCCGTTGCGGTGTAAATTCACCGAAGTAGAGCCAGATGCTGCTCATGGCAAAGAGCAAGCCAACACCAGTTGCCAGCCACCGGCCGGTCAGCCGTGGCCAGGCCGCTACCGCCAGGTCGACCAGTTCCCAGACTATCGCCGCCAGAACAAAACAGGTGGGCACTGCCAGGGTTATCAGGCGCTGGCTGGAAGGCGGACTCTCCGTCAACATCCCGCCCAGGATGACGCCGCCCCACCACCAGGCGGTGATCGGCGCCAGGCGTTCATCCCGTGGCCGGCCAATAAAGGTGCGCAGGCTGACAAAGCCCAGGCCCAGCAAAAACAGGGTGCCGAACCAGGGACCCAACAATGGCTCACGCAAACCGTACCAGACCGTCCGATCCGGATAATAGTTAAACGCCAGCGCCGAACGCCGGAATTGATCAAAGAGGATAGCCGGTACCGATTGGCCCGTAATCTCCACTTCACGTTCTAACCAACCACTCTGGATAATACCGACCTGGTTCACCCGGGCGTTAAACTCATCCGGGTAACGGTTAGCATATTGGAACATCGGCGCACCCACCAGAAGGAAGGTGGCTACGGTCAGCACCATCCCCCGATAATGGGTCCGCCAGAAGCGACTCCGACCAAAGAGCAGATGGTAGGCCAGCACCGCCAGGACCAGAACCGGCGTCAGCCGAGCGCCGGCATAGAAGTAAAAAGCCAAACCCGAGATCGCGCCGGTCAGGAACCAGTCGCGCAGCGCACGCTTATCAATTGCTCGCTGCAAGAAAAATAGCGCCAAACTGGCAAAGAGCGGATCCGCCACCTGATTAGAACCCAGTCGCGAAAAATGGATGTGGTAATGATAGACAGCCAGAAAGCCGGCCATCAACAATCCGTACCGTGTCCCCTTAAGCTGGCGCCCCAGCAAAAATGCTGCCAGGACAGTGGCGACGCCCACAACAGCCCAGGGCAAGCGCAAGGCCAGAATCGTGCGCCCGAGCAGACGGATTGTCCAACTGTTGTAAAAAAAGCTCATCGTGGGCACGCCCAGCCAACCCGTCGAAAAGGGATTACGGATCTCACCGTCAATGACCTTGACCGCCTCCAGTCCCTGCGCGCCTTCGTCGCCGGCCAGGATGTAGGGGATATTGCCCAGTTGCCAGAGGCGCAGCAGGGCGGCAACGAGCACGATAGCGGCGAGGGTGAACCAGACCGGCCGGTTCAACTCACGCCATGCGCCCTGCCAGCGCACCCAAACAGCGCGCGGCGCCAGAGATCGCCAATTCAACACCGCTGCAGCAAACAGGCCAATCGCCAACAACCAGCTCCAAAACAGCACCTGATAACTGGCATCAGGCTGCGCATCCAGTATCGGAATACGCATCAGGATGAAATAGATGAGCAGCACCGACAATGAAAAGAGGATCAACTGCAAACCAGACACCTGCACATACGGCTGTAGCCAGCCCAATGGACGCCACAGCCAGGAGGTTCCATCAGCAACAGTCGTCCCCGACGTTCTGGGCCAATAGGGCAACAACAACAACCCCAACGGCAGCAATAAAATCAGCAAGGGAATGAGTTGTGGCGGGCCGTTCAACGGCTGTCCATACGTGCGGAACCAATAGGCGCCGCTGGCCAGCAAATAGGCCAGAATAGCTGCCAGTCGCCAACGAGCAATGCGGGACGGCGCGCTATCCGTTTTGTCAGAATCGTCGTTCATGGATTACAGATCAATGAGGCCACGCTGGGCCGCCCGGCTCACTGCTTCGGTTCGGTTGCCAACACCTAACTTGGCCATCAGCGAGCTCACATGAAATTTCACCGTGCGTTCGCTGATCGTCAAAGCCAGGGCGATCTCCTTGTTTTGCAGCCCTTTGGCCAGATGGCCCAAAACTTCCAGTTCCCGCGGCGTCAGCGGCTCGGCCTCTGGCTGGCTCACCTGACGCAACAGCTTGGACGCCACCACCGGCTGCAATAGCGACCCACCTTGATGGACCACCCGGATCGCGCGGAAGATTTCGTCACGCGGCGCGCCCTTCAGTAAATAACCCTGGGCACCGGCCTGCACGGCGGAGAGAATCCGTTCATCACTATCAAACGCGGTAAAGACAATAACCCGTACATCGGGACAGGCGACCCGCATCTCTTTCAGTGCAGCCACACCATCAAGTAGGGGCATCTCCAGATCAAGCAACACAACATCCGGCCGTAACTCCGCCGCCAATCGCACCGCAGCCTGACCGTCATCAGCCTCAGCAACGATGGCAAAATCTGGCTGTGTGCTCAAAACAGTCACCAGGCCATCACGCACAATCGGGTGGTCATCCGCCACCAGGATTCGAATTGTATCACTCATAAAGACAGCCCCGAATCATTATTAGAACAATGGTTCATTTTATCGTTCACCCTCTCGCAATGGGATTGTGACCAGCAGCAACGTCCCAACACCCGGGTCCGTTTCGATGCTGAGATAGCCACCCAGCAAACGAGCCCGTTCATTGAGACCAATCAGCCCAAAACGATTCTCAGGAATGTGCTGACTATCAAAACCATGACCATCATCCTCGATTCTAAGCCTGATTTCTTGCGGTGTCATTTCCAGGTGCAATTGGATGAGGGCGGCACCACTATGTTTGTGCGCGTTGGTTAGCGCTTCCTGGGCGATGCGATAGAGGCCAACGGCGATGCGTTGGGAAACCGGCCGGTTCCCACCCATCACCCGCAATTGCACCGGGATTTCACCCTCCGCCGCCAACGCCGCCAGCGCGTCCGGCAACGTCTGCCCGGCCAATGGCGCCGCCCGCAAATCCATCACCGACCGGCGCGCCTCTTCCAGATTGGCCCGCGTCAATTGCAGGGAAGCCTGGATCAAATCGCGCACCCGGGTACCGCCGGCATCGCTGTCCAGCAACGCATCCGCTGATTCCAGTTTCAACGTTAGCGCCGCCAGGCCCTGGGCCAACGTATCATGGATCTCGCGCGCCAGCCGGTTACGCTCGCTGATCGTGCCCATCTCCACACTTTGCTCATACAGGCGGGTCCGCTCAATGGCGATCCCCAGCATGTCGCCCACCGTATACAACAGCCGTAGATCTTCATCGGTGATCTCCTGCCAATCCGGGCTGGCCACATTAAGCATCCCCAGTTGCCGCCCGTGAGCGTACAACGGGATGCTGGCATGATAGCGCAGGCCGTCGGTGCCATCGACCAACTTGGAGAGCCGCGTACAGGTGATGACGTTGACATTGGCCGCCGCCTTCATGTCGCCATCCAGGTACACATCCAGGCAGTAACAGCGCCCTTCCATCCGCTGCGGGTTGCGAACCAGGGCGGGGGGCAGGTTCAACGAAGCCGCCAGGTAAGTCTCGCCGCTTTTCTCATCAAGCAGAAAAATCCAACCTGTCTTCAGCCCCAGCACCTCAGCAACCTGGGCCAACGTGGTCTGCAACGTCTCTTCCAGTTCCACTGATTGGTTCAGGGCACGGGCAATGGTATTCAGGTTAGCGAGTTCACGATTACGCCGCTGCAACTGGTCGGCGTCAGAGCCCAAATTCATGGAAACAGTGTACAACAGCCCCCGGTTAACAGCTAGCCCCTGACCCTCTCCCGATATACAATCACCCTCCCACATATGCCAAGGAGATACCATGCCCGAGATACGTTTTGACACCTACTATCGTTACGACGATATGACGCGCATCCTGCAAGATTGTGTCGCCGAATATCCTTCGCTTTGTCGCCTGGAATCGATGGGCCAAAGCTATGAAGGGCGTGACATCTGGGTGCTCATCCTCACCAACTTCGAGACGGGGCCGGACGCTGAAAAACCGGCTTTCTGGGTCGATGGCAACATTCACGCCACCGAGGTCTCGCCATCAACAGCCGCCCTTTACCTGATTGACAAACTGCTCACCAACTACGGCAAGGACGAGCGCATCACCTACGCCCTGGATAGCCGCGCCTTTTATGTTGTCCCCCGGCTTAACCCGGATGGGGCTGAATGGGCCCTGGCTGACACGCCGCGTTTCATCCGCAGCAGCGTGCGGCCCTATCCCAGGCAGGATCAGCTCGACGGCCTGATTCAGGAAGACATCGACGGCGATGGCCGCATCCTGCAAATGCGCCTCAAGGACCCGCACGGCAGCTGGAAAATTCACCCGGACGAACCCCGGCTGATGATGCAGCGCGAGCCGGACGATCCGCCTGGCGGCAACTACTATCGTCTTCTGCCCGAAGGGCGCATCCAGAATTATGACGGCGTCCTGATCAAGATGGCGCCGGCCCTGCAAGGGCTGGACATCAACCGCAACTTTCCCATCAACTGGGAAGTGGGCGAACGGGGCGCCGGCACCCATCCCGGCGGTGAGCCGGAAACGCGGGCGGCGATCGAATATGTTGTGAACCATCCCAACATCACCGGCTCCATCAGTTATCACACTTTCAGCGGCGTCCACCTGCGCCCGCCGACCAAAGACCCGGAAAACCAGATGGACCAGAACGACCTGCGGGCCTACAAGCGCATCGGCGCCAAGGCGACTGAACTGACCGGTTACCCCTCCGTCTCCGTCTACCACGATTTCAAATACGATCCGAACCAGTTCATCAAGGGCACCTTCCACGATTGGCTTTATGAGCAGCAGGGCGTCTTTGGCTGGACCACCGAGATCTGGAGCGTTCAGAGTCAGGCCGGCATCAAGGATTACAAGTTCATCGAATGGTTTACCGAACATCCGCTGGAGCACGACCTGCAGATCATCAAATGGTTTGATGAGGCGCTGGACGGCGAAGGAATTATCGACTGGTACGAATTTGACCACCCCGAATTGGGCAAGGTCGAATTGGGCGGCTGGGACACGATGCACACCTGGCGCAATCCGCCCTTTAAGTTGCTGGAAAAAGAGGTGGCGCCATTGGCGGATCATGCCATCTGGCAATGCCTCGTCTCGCCAAAACTGGAGCTGCTCAGCCTGGAAGCCACCCCCCACGGCGATGCTCATCTCATCCGGCTGGTCCTGCACAACACCGGCTGGCTGCCCACATCGGTGACGAGCCGGGCGGCCAAAACGGGGGTGGCCAAACCATTAGAAATTGACCTGGAACTGCCAGAAAATGCTAAACTATTGGCTGGTGAGAAGAAGTCCTTCCACGGTCAGCTGCCCGGCCGCAATCACAAAGGGATGTTCGCACTCTGGAGCAGTGATGACACGGCTGAGCGTCTGAAGGTTGAATGGGTGGTGCAGGCACCGGCCGGTACCCCCCTCCAAATCACCGCCAAACACGACCGCGCCGGCACCGTCCGCGCCTCAATTACACTCTAATTTACTGTCCTATGTCTATTCTGAATGGCCTGAACCAACCACAACGCGAAGCTGTCACCGCCCCGCCGGGGCCAACCCTCGTCCTGGCCGGTCCCGGCAGCGGCAAAACGCGCGTCCTGACCCATCGCATCGCCTTCCTCATCGAAGAGATGGGGGTGCGCCCGTGGGAGATCATGGCCGTCACCTTCACGAACAAAGCGGCCCGCGAGATGTTGGAGCGGGTGGAGCGGCTCATCGGCGACATGCCGCGCGGCCTGACCATGGGCACCTTCCATTCCACCTGCGCCCGTATCCTGCGCCGCGAAACGGACAACCTGCTCGGCTACCAGGACAACTTCGTCATCTTTGACACTGACGACCAGAAACAGGTCGTCAAACAGGCGCTGAACGATCTCAACCTGGATGACAAACGGTTTCCACCGGCCAAGATGCTCAGCGGCATCAGCAGCGCCAAAAACGAACTGATCACAGCCGACATCTACGCCGCCACCAACTACATCGCCGAAGTCACCCGCCGGGTCTACACCCGCTACCAGGAGCTGCTCGTCGCCAACAACGCCATGGATTTTGACGACCTGCTGCTTAACGCCGTGCTGCTGTTCGACGAACGGCCGGACATCCTGGCCCGCTATCAGGAGCGCTACCGCTTCCTGCTGGTTGACGAGTTCCAGGACACCAACACCGTCCAGTACGGGCTGCTCAACCGGCTGGCTGCTGGCCACCGCAACCTGTTCGCCGTTGGCGACTCCGACCAGTCGATCTACAAATGGCGCGGCGCCGACTTCCGCAACATCAACCGCTTCCGCGAAACCTACCCGGACGCCCGTCTCATCCTGCTGGAGCAAAATTACCGCTCCACCCAGCTCATCCTCGACGCCGCCAAAGCGGTCATCCGCCGCAACAGCGAGCGGGTCGACAAAGATCTGTTCACCGATCGCAAAGGCGGCGCGCGCATCGAGATCAGTGAAGCGTACAACGAGACGGAAGAGGCGCACACCATCGTCGCCACCATTCAGCGGATGATGACCGCTGGCCATTCCCCGGGCGACTTCGCCGTGATGTACCGGACCAACGCCCAATCCCGGGCCATCGAAGAAGCGTTCCTGCGCGAAGGGATGGGCTACAAGCTGGTCGGCGCCACCCGCTTTTACAACCGGCGCGAGATCAAGGACCTGATCGCCTACCTGCGCCTGGTCCACAACCCGGCCGACAGCGTCAGCTTCCAGCGTGTCATCAACACCCCGACCCGTGGCATCGGCCGCAAAACGCAGGACCAGCTGCTGATCTGGGGCGCCAGCAAAGGGTGGCAGCCCGGCGTCACGATCATGCAACTGGCGATTGACCCCGATTTGCAGCACCCCTTCAATGCCCGGGCGCTCAATTCCATCCAGCCATTTGGCAGCATGCTGGCTGCCTGGGTCGCCCTGCGCGACAAAGTCCCGGTCGGCGAGCTGCTGGATACCATCATCGACCAGACCGGTTTCCGCGATTACCTGCAGGACGGCAGCGACGAGGGCGAAGAGCGCTGGCTGAATGTGATGGAGTTGCGCAATGTGGCCGGCGTGGACCGGGAGATCAGTCTGACCCAATTCCTGGAACAGGTTTCGCTGGTCGCCGATGTCGACAACCTCGAAACGACCCAGGACGCGCCCACATTGCTGACGATGCATGCGGCTAAGGGGCTGGAGTTCCCCGTCGTCTTCATCACCGGCCTGGAAGAAGGGGTCCTGCCCCACAGCCGGGCGCTGGATGATGCTGAAGAGCTGGCGGAAGAGCGGCGTCTGTTCTACGTCGGTATCACCCGGGCCAAGGACCGCCTCTATCTCTCGCACGCTTTCCGCCGCATGAGCTACGGTCAATCCGACACGGGCACCCCATCCCGCTTCCTGGGCGACATTCCGGATGAGCTAACGACCGGCTCTACGGCTGCGGCCCGCCGCGAACAGAGCAAAAACCGGATGACGCGCTGGAGCTGGGACAACGAATACAACTCCGGCAGCGGCTACAGCTACGAAGACGACGAAGATTACGTCGATTACGATGAAGATAGCGGCTATCAGCAACGGAGCCGGCAGAGCGGCCGCACGAGCGGTGCCCGGTCCGGCGCAGCCAGCAATCGCTCCACCAGCCGGCGCCTGCCCAGCCGCGACAACCCGATCAGCCCCGGCGCGCGTAATCAGGCCCGGCAAGAGCGGCAACAGCCCAGCTATTACCAGCCCACCACCCGCCGGGCTGAACCAGAACCAGAAACGCCGCCACCGCCGGCTGCAGACAGCGGCTCGGCTTACGCTACCGGCCAAAAGGTCCGTCATGCCAAGTTCGGCGACGGCATCGTCATCGAAACCCGCGACACCGGCGCCGACACCGAGATCACCGTGGCCTTTGGCAGCGTCGGCATCAAGCGGCTGGCCGCCAGCTTCGCCAAGCTCGAAATCACCGAAGAAGCGCCTCGCTAAATCGACCTTCAGGCGAGGGGTTCCTCCCAACCCGTCGGGTTCATGAGGACCCGACGGGCTGGGGGAACCCCTCGCCGTTATACCGGAGGCCCTATGTCTCGCCCCATCACGCTCACCGTCAATGGCCAGACCCATACGCTGGATCTCGACCCGGAAACGCCACTGCTCTACGTCCTGCGCAACGACCTCGGCCTGAAAGGGCCGAAGTTTGGCTGTGGTCTGGAACAGTGCCATGCCTGCGCCGTCCTGGTGGATGGGGCCGATGTGCCCTCCTGCCAGCTACCAGTGGAGCGCGTGGAAGGGCTGGCCATCACAACCGTCGAGGGGCTGGGAACGCCACAGCAGCCGCATGATCTACAGCTGGCTTTTATGGAAGAGCAGGCCATTCAATGTGGCTACTGCGTCAGTGGCATGATCATCGCGGCCCAGGGGCTGCTCAACCGGGTCCGTTACCCTACCGATGAGCAAATTCGGGAGGCGTTGGCGACCAATCTGTGCCGCTGCGGCACCTATGAACGAGTACGCCGGGCGATCAGGGCACGCATTGGGCAGATGGCGCCAGCCCCCATCTATGAGGTACAGAATCAGCTGCCGCTGCCGGCAACGGCGCCCGCGCGCAACCCATCCCTGGAAAGCCACCCCCAACTGGACAGCTGGATCCGCATTGACGAAGACGAAACGGTCACCGTCCTGACCGGCAAGGTCGAGATCGGGCAGGGGATTAAGACGGCACTGGCCCAGATCGCGGCGGAGGAGTTGGATGTGGATCTGGCGCGGGTACAGATCGTGACCGCGGACACGGAACGCACGCCTGATGAGGGGGTGACCTCGGGCAGCCGCTCGCTGGAGACCTCCGGCGAGGCGATCCGGCAGGCGGCAGCGGAGGCGCGGCACCTGCTGCTGACCCTGGCATTTGAGGAGTTGGAAGCGGAAACAGCGCTGGAGGAGCTGCTGGTGGCCGATGGCGTGATCAGTGACCCGGCAACCGGCCGGTCTGTCTCCTACTGGCAGCTCGCCGGCGGCAAACCATTCAGCCATACCATCAGCGGCATCATCAAACCCAAAGCGGCAGGATCGCACCAGTACGTGGGCCAGCCAGTGCCGCGACTCGACCTGCTGCCCAAAGTAACGGGCCAGCCCAGCTTTGTGCACGACCTCGATCTACCTGACATGCTGCACGGACGCGTGGTGCGGCCGCCCGGCTACAACGCCATCCTATTGGACGCTGATCTGGCCGCCATTGAGCAGATGCCCGGTGTGGTTAAGGTTGTGCGCGACGGCAGCTTCCTGGGCGTCATCGCCGCGCGGGAAGAGCAGGCGGTCGCCGCGGCGGCAGCGCTGCGCGAGAAGGCCCACTGGCAAAACGACACTGATCTACCGCCGGAAGCCGAACAGTTTGACCATATCCGCCAGCTCCCGTCGCAGGATGCGCTGGTGCTGAACGGCGCGACTGTGCCTGACCCGATTCCGCCGCGCGAGGAACCGGCCGGTGCCCATCTCACCCTCAGCGCCGATTACCATCGACCTTATCAGATGCACGGCTCACTCGGCCCGTCAGCCGCCGTTGCCCAATTTGTCGACGGCAAGCTGACCATCTGGTCGCCAACCCAGGGGCCATTCCCGCAGCGAGCCGCGATCAGCGATGCGCTGGGTATGGCGCCAGAAGCAGTCCACGTGATCCAGGTCGAAGGGGCCGGCTGTTATGGCCACAATGGCGCCGACGATGTCGGGTTGGATGCGGCCTTGCTGGCGCTGGCTATGCCCGGACGGCCCATCTCGCTTAAGTGGGAGCGGGCGGATGAGCACGGTTGGGAGCCGTACGGCCCGGCCATGTCACTGACCCTGTCCGCTTCGCTGGATGAATCAGGCCAGGTCATCAGCTGGAACCATGATGTCTGGAGCTATCCCCACCTGGGCCGGCCCCGCAGCGGCGATCTGATGGTGGCAGCCTGGCATCGGGCCGAGCCACTGACCAAGCCGCGCCCATCTATCCGCTACACCCGCCATGTGGGCGGCTGGCGCAATGCCGACCCGCTTTACGCGTTCCCCGTGCGCCGCATCGTCGCCCATTTTGTGCCGGATAGCCCCTTGCGCACCTCCGCGCTGCGCACCCTGGGCGGCTACGGCAACGTTTTTGCCATCGAATCATTTATGGACGAGCTGGCCGAAGCGGCCGGTGTCGACCCAGTCGAATTCCGCCTGCGCCACCTGGATGACCCGCGGGCCATTGCCGTGATTGAGGCGGCCGCGGCCAAAGCGAACTGGCAACCGGGCGGCGCCTCGCCTGGCGCCGGGCGCGGGCGTGGCTTTGCTTTCTCCCAGTACAAAAACATCCAATGTTACACGGCCATCGTTGTGGATATCTCTGTGGATAAAGCGACAGGGGCCATCAAACTGGAACGGGCCGTCATCGCGGCCGATGCGGGGCAGGTGGTCAATCCCGATGGGCTGAGCAACCAGTTGGAAGGCGGCTTTGTCCAGGGCGCCAGCTGGGCGTTGTACGAAGGGGTGCATTACGAGCAGAAGGGTATCACGTCGCTGGATTGGGAGAGTTACCCGATTTTACGTTTTGACAATGCGCCGTATCTGGAGACGGTGATATTGAACCGGCCGGATCAACCCTTCCTCGGCAGCGGCGAGGCCACCCAGGGACCAACGCCGGCCGCTATCGCCAATGCGCTGTACGCGGCAACTGGAATTCGGCACCGGCAAATGCCTTTTACCAGGCAGCCTACCTCCTGAAAAACCCGCTGCGGCCTACCTCCGGGAGGTCCAGTAGGCGCCAGTCTCGTCAAGATCGGTAGGACCTCCCGGAGGTTAGAGCGCGCTGCTTAATACACTCAACGGAGTTGCGCCGTTTTTCCGACACGAATCTTCGTTTTTACCGGAATATAACGTCCCTCACTATAATAGGTCATCATGCATTACCTCATCGACGGACATAACCTGATCGGGCAGCTGGATGGCGTGGAGTTGTCTGATCCGGACGACGAATTGAAGCTCCTGAAGCGGCTGCGTCGCTGGACAGTGGCTGACCCCCGGCGTCAGGTGACGCTCTTTTTCGATGGGGGCATCTTTCGTGGCGAGGCCAAACATCTCTCCGGGGCGTTGATCACCGTTATCTTTTCCTCACGGAAACAGACCGCTGATGCGCTCATCATCAAGGCTCTAAACCAGCTGAAGAATCCGCAGGAATTCACCCTGGTTACTAGCGACGCGGAAATCCGCAAAGTTGCGCAACGCCGTCGTGTGGCCATGATCCCGTCGGACCGGTTTGCGGCGGATATGCAGAAGGAAGAGCTGGCCCGGCTGCGAACAGAGGCGCCGGTTGAAGAAAAGCCCAAATCAGCCAAGGAAGAGCCGGCACTCAGCGAGGCGGAGGTCAACGAATGGCTGGATGCCTTTGGCCCCGTACCGGAGCGGCCCCGCCAACCCCGGCGCAAGGCCCGGCTCCGCAACGCGCCGGCCGAAGCGACCACCAATCCCGAGCCACCAGCGCCGCCACGGTCCGCTGATGAGCTCAAAGACAGCGGCGACAGGTTACGCGCCGATGAGATTGCAGAATGGTTGGAGCTGTTTGGTGAGGCGCCGGCAGCCCCAGCGGCCCCAGCAACCAAACCAACAGCTAAACGATCCTCACCGGTGCGCCGCACAAAGGTCGAACCCCGGCGGGCTGATCTGCTGAAGGACAGCGGGGGCAAACTCAATGAAGACGAGGTGGATGCCTGGCTGGATATCTTCCGCAAGGGCAAAAACTGACCATTTGGCAAAACACTTTGGCGTCGTTCCAGCCGTTTGCAGCTTCCGAAATGCTTCTATGTAAGAGGTCGAGGGGCAGCGAATCTTAAAAGTTGCGCAAAACTGTATACCCTTCATTAAAATTATATGCACAGATGCGTTTTTTTGTTATACTATCCGTAGCTTAGCTGGGGCGTAACAATTTTCCCCTTTTACTCCCCTAAACTGGCACGAGAGAAACGCGACTGGACGTTCTCAGCTAAGTCAGGGACAACGCCTTCCCCTCCCTCATATGGCTTGTTCCGTTAGCGACTCGATGCGTCCCTCCTATGCACGAGAAGCGGCAGGCCCTGGTGAACACCAGGGCCTGTTTTTTTTGTAACCGGTTTTACCACCGCCCTGTCATCCGCCCCTCGACGGTTTAGCCAATACTCCATACAATGGATGTTTGGATTCTATCCACTTAAAAATGCCCAGCTTTTTGTCGTATTGGAATCGCAATATTTGCTGACAGCTTCTCCAGTCTCTGGCATGGAGGAGCGTCACTGGTCTCGATGGTGCTGGCAAACCAGCGACCGGTTATCTATTTGCCTGGCTGTATTTTCCATGTCCCTGGAACAGCGCGATTCACAAGAGCGATATCCCACCCCGGCCGGTTCCTTCGCCAACCTGTCTGAAGCTCAGTACAGCGAAGTCGCCGGGCGGACGCGTACCTACCTGCAAACCATTGCGACGCACGCGCTGGGCGACCGGGTTGGTAAGTTGTCGCTGCCAGAAGTGGAGCAGGTGATTGACCTGGTGGCGCGCATGGCACCGGCCGGTGATATCCCGGGTGTCATCCTCAATGGCCTCTTGCGTCTCTCCGATCGCCGCCTACCAGCCGCAACCGTAAAAGATGACATTCTCTCGCTCTTTCAGGGCGTGCGCCGCAATCTTGATAAAGCTGTTTACGGCACCTTTTTCGCCGGCCCCGCCGCCATCATCTGGGCCTACCAGGGCCTGTTACGGCTGGCGGGCAAAGATCTGGCTGATGCGTTCCCCGAAGGGACCTGGCAGTTCTATGCCGACTACGCCCTGCGCGAAGATACCGCGCGCCACACCCATGAAACAACCGGTTTTGATACGTTGCTGGCCAGGCACCAGATTTGCCTGAGCCAGGCCGATCGGATGGCGGCCTGGGTCATGGCCGCGCAGCAAACCTTGCATCAATATCCAGAACTGCTCAAAAACGAATGGCGCGAACGGGTCTATTGCCGGGCCTTGCGCGCAGCCACCGGCCACTCGGGGCAGTTCCGCTACATCTATCGAGAGTGGGAAAGACAACGCCCCTTCCGCCGTGGTCATGACGCCGAGCCTCATGAATCATATGCGCAATACCGGCGCCGCAAGTTTGACCTTTTTCTGGAACGGCGCATTGAACGGCTACCGGCCACCTGGCAGCGGGATTGGGTCAGTATTGTCCGGCAGGCTCGCGAAGAGGAACTGAAAGCGTACCAGCAACAGCTCTCGTTGCACGCCTTTCTGGAACCGGGCGTCCACGGCGATAGTCGCACGGCCATCCCCCCCCGCGCTCTGACGTTGGGCCTCATCTACCAGGACAACTATTACCTGCTGCCCCTTTACGAACCTGGCAGCCCTGATCTTTGTTCGCCGGCCCGGATCCAGCAGTTCATTGCCGGTATTCTGGCCCATAAGCCATCTGAGGAGCCAGCTTCGCTGCGCGATCTGGCCCGCACGCGCCGCGCTCAGACAGGCGCCGTACGGGCAGCCCTCTCAGCCAATAACCAGGCGGCCCTGGCGCGGCTGCAGAGTGCGCCCATCCTGCTCAATTTTGACCAGCGCCTGCCAGAACTCACCCTGGCCCAGATCCGGCAGGGGGAGAGAGGGGTTGGTGATCAACCATTGACGGTGTTTGACACCGGCCGGTCCTTCATCTTCGACCAATCCCACATCTTCTTTGACGGCATCTGGGGCGCCGGCCTGGCCGAGATCATGACCCAGGAAGCGACCTCCTGGGCCGCCTATTTTCACCAGACCGAACCAGCCCCTGGCGCTGCGCACCCAGAGCATTTGGCCTTCGCCTGGAACCCGGCCGAATATCAGTTACTGCGCCGCAGCAGCAAGGTTGCCAACGAGGTGACCGCTGAGCATGAAGGGGTACAGCTCAGCGCCATGCTCAGCTTGCGCCAATTATTCAAGCGGCGCAGCGACCTGCTTCAGCTCACTGTCAACGATCTCCTCGTTCTCTACCGGGCCATCCACGCCGCCAGCTACCAGCCCCATCCAGATATCATCGACCAGTTGGAGCAGTTGGCCCGTTCCCGCACCGGGGCCACAGCGGCCCGAGAGGCGCTGGCCGCTGTGCGCAACGAGGCCGGCAAGAACCCGGCCATCCTCATCCCCATCGATGCCACGCCGCTTTCGCCCAGGGATCGGGTGCACCCGATGTGTTTTGAAGTACCGTTACAGGAACTCGATCTGCTGGCGATGCATGAACGGGCCACCCAGAACCTGGGGCTGTACGGTACCGCCTTTGGTGAGCCGGAGTATGAACGATTTGACCGGGTGCAGCGCCATTATCTCGCCCTGTTGGCCGGCTTTGGCCAGCTCTTCAGCGCGGCCCGTGAGCTGGCCACCCGTGGCGAAAGCGCCTCCGTCGGCAGCATCCGGCTCCTGGCCTACATGCCAACTTCCTGGCAGCGGCTGTTGGACCGCATCCCCAACCAGGTGGGCCTGCTGAACGACCTGATCAAGGGGCAGGAGGTTTTTTCTAACCTGGGCGCCGCCCCCCGTGATAGCAGCATCGCCCGCTTCATGACCGCCAAAGACGACAATGAGAACAAGGCGCTGGTCTGGGGTGTGGTGACGGACGCCCACGGGGTTATGCGCATCACGTTGCGTGACTTCCGTCCTCATGTGGCGGCGCTGCTTGCGGTGGGGCGAGCCGACCTGGCCGAATTTATCACCAAGGATTATCTGAATGCTTACGTGATGGGGTTGAACGATTACATTCGCGATCTGCGCCGCATCACGATTGCCAGCCGGGATACCTACACACCGCATGATCTCCCGGGCGGTCGTGCCATTACAGCCTGACCAACCCATTTCGGCCCACATAAGGCAAAAGAAACGTGAATTTCTCTGCTTTGTTCGCTTGCCAGCCGCCTACCGAGCCTGCCAGCTTGACCGGCTGGTAAGTCGATGATATTCTGCCTGCCATGCCGGGGGTCTACTAGCGAATCATGATTGAAGATCCGCTACTGGGTCACCAGCTTGCCAACTTCCGCATGGAACGGGTGGTCGGGCGAGGTGGGATGGCGCAGGTCTATTATGGGACCGACGTCAAGCTGCACCGGCCGGTCGCCATCAAAGTAATTGATGCCCGTTATCGCGACAAACCGACCTATGCGGAACGGTTTGTCCGGGAAGCGCGGGCGTTGGCGACCTGGCGACACGACAACATAACCCAAATCTATTACGCCGACGACGAGGATGGCCTCTACTACTACGTCATGGAATTTGTCGATGGGCTTGACCTCGGCGAACTCATGACGCAGTACGTTAATGATGGCTCCCTGATGCCGGATGCTGATGTGTTGCGCATCGGTACTGCGGTGGCCAAGGCGCTGGACTACGCCCACCAACGCGGCATCATCCACCGGGACGTCAAACCATCCAACGTACTTGTCGCCCGCAATGGTCGCGTCCTCCTGACCGATTTTGGTCTGGCGATGGACGTCTCACAAGGGTCGCTGGGCGAAGTCTTTGGCTCACCCCATTACATGTCGCCGGAACAGGCCCGCCATTCCGCCAGCGCCATCCCCCAATCTGACCTTTATTCGCTCGGCGTTATCCTCTATGAGATGATGACCGGCGTGCTCCCATTTGATGATCCGGCGCCGGCGGCTCTGGCCCTGCAACACATTACCGACCCGCCACCTCCGCCCCGGGAGATCAATCCTTACATCAACGCCGCTACTGAAGCAGTTTTGCTTAAAGCCCTCAGTAAACAGCCGTATGATCGGTATGAGACTGGTCAGCAGATGATGGCGGAACTGGCGGCGGCCATTACCTCGGAACAGCCTGAGGTCGCCGCCGTCAATGAACGCATCACCTTACCGCCGCTGCCGGCAACCGGGGTGGAACGCGAAGGTAAATTCCGCCAGCATCTGACCGTGGCCGAGCGGATCGCGATGAAACTCGGCCCGGAACCAGAGCCGGTAAGCCGCAACACCCTGACCCTGGACCCCCAGGAAAGGCGCTTTGTCTGGCTACCGTTGACCATTTTTCTCCTGCTCCTGCTTGGCGCCGGTTTGCTGGCCTACGCCTTTGTGTTCAATCCGGGTGACACAACAGCCGGCCAGACCCTGACCGCGCCGGCCACCTCACCGGTCGCCATCGCCGCCAATGGCAGCCTGACGCCAACCAGTCGAGATACCAGCGTCGCCACGCGGCCCCTGCCACCCGTTTCGCAAGCGGATGCCACCGCTGTCCCCAGCCAGACGCCCACCGCCAGCGCCACGCCGTCGCAAACACCGACCTACACGCCATCGCCAACCTCCATCGTGCCGCCAACGGTGCTGTATCCCAACGGCCGGTTGCTGCGGCTGATTTACAACGAGAAAGGTTTTTACCTGTTGAATTTAAGCAATTCCGCAGTATTGGTGCGCAATCTGGCCTTTGAAGGGTTGGACAACACCGGGGCACCGACGGATTATCGGTTTTCGGGCTCGGTTTGGGCGGAGTATTACGGCTTCCTGCAACCCGACCATTGCAACATGATCGAATTACTGGCGGCACGGCCCGGTGACCGGCCGGTTGCCTGCGTAGACGTCAACACCAGCATCGCCTCACTGGAGCCGGAAAGCGGCACTGTCTTCTGGTTATTGCGGCCGGGCCAGGCTGATTTTCGCGTCCTCTGGCGAGAAGGGGAGATTGGGCGTTGCAGCATTGCCAACGAGCGGTGTGATATTTACGTGCCGTAAACCGGCCGGTTCCTCTCAATCCCCCAGAAGCATATCCAGCGCCGTCAACGCATAGATCGCCGCGCAGTTATACAGCTCCGCAATCTCCACGTATTCGGCCGGTCCATGAGAAACAGAGAGTAGGCCCGGCCCGTAGGAGTACGCCGGCACCCCGGCCTGAGCGTAAAAGCGATTCTCCAGCAATCCCGGGCACAGCTCAAATTCCGGCGGCTGCCCTTTGATGGCCTCGATATTAGCCGCCAGGGCTCGCCCCACCGGGTGGTCCGCAGATGCCCCGGCCGATTCCGCCTCCTGGAAAATCTCAACATCCAGCTCTATGCCCTGTTGCCGAACCGATTCCAGTACCTGGAAAATCAGCGCTTTCTCCGCTGCCAGATCCTCTTCAGGGTTCATACGCCGATCGATGGTAAAGCTACTCTGGCCCGGCACCAGGTTAAAGTTGCTGCCGGCGGAGCTCACACCACCCATCATCAAAATCGAAGCTCGGGCCGCCTCAGGCTGGATGTTGTAACCGGTCTGGCGCGCTTCCACTTCCGCTTTCAGCTCCATCAGCGCATTGGCGACAACGATCATTCGCTCAAAAGCGTTGACGCCCTGGTATTGCAGCCCGACATGCGCCGGTTTACCTTTGACAGTGATGCGCATGGAGATGGCGCCGCGGTTGGCATTCCAGACGACCCCACTGGTCGGCTCCGCCAGCAACATGCCAATGCCGTCCCGCCCCAGGATGCCGGCTTCAGCCAGGTAGCTGGAGCCAAAAGCGCCGCCCGTCTCTTCGTCCGGCACGATGGTCAGGCCTACCCGGCCAGTCAATGGCGCGGCACAATCTTGCAACGCCTTTAGCGCGTAGATCATCGCCGCCAGGCCACCTTTCATGTCCGAGGAACCCCGCCCGTAAAGCCGACTCCCTTCGACATAGGGCCGGTACTGATCCGGGCTGGCCGCCGGCACAACGTCATAGTGGCCATGAAAATAGAAAGTGGGCTGGCCGCTGCCGTAATGGCTCAAAACACAATAGCGCGGTTCCAGCTCCGAATCGCCCATGGGCACCGTGATCACTTCGCAGGGGAGGTCAAGCGCCGCCAGTTTGCCAGCGATAAGGTCCACGCACGGCTTATAGAGGAGGCCGGGCGGATTCTCAGTGGCAACAGCCATCAGCTCCTGAGTGAGCTGCAAAATATCCGCTTGATAATGGGTCAAACGGGCCAGAACTTGTTCGCGCAGACTGTTTGTCATTTGTTCAACTACTCTGCCGAATCAGCCAGACCTTCAGCCTGGATTTTCTGCACGACCTGTTCCAGCACATGATACGGTTGAGCCCCACTGACCAGATATTTGTTGGCAAAAATGAGCGCCGGCACACCCTGCAAACCATAAAGATGCGCCTGTTCGACATCCGACATCATTGCGGAACGATAGCCGTCATCATCCAGCGCCGCCAGGAATGGCTCCCGGGCCAGGCCAACAGACTCAGCGATACCAGCCAGCACCGCCAGGTCGCTAATATCCTGCGCCTCATGCCAGTAGGCGTGCAGAACAGCGTCGCTGTACGCCTTGCCGCGCCCCTGGCTCTCCGCATATTGGGCGCCGACATGGGCGGGGCGACTGTTGATGCCCCAGGGGCCGGGGTCAAGGTCAAGGCCATAATGCGCTTTGGCGATGGCGTAAAGGCGGGGCCGGCCAGCCTCGATCTGGGCCCGGTAAGAGTCGGGCAGAGGGCCGGCTTCCGCAGGCCGAAGTTCATAGGCGTGCCATTGAATGGCCACATCATAATTTTCCGTGAGCTTTTCCAAACTGGAAGAGACGAGGTAGCACCACGGTCAGACGTAATCGGACCAGACATCAATTTGTAGTTTCATGCGCGGATTGTAGTGCGGACCCGTCGGGTTGGCTACCCGTCGGGTGGTGGACCCGTCGGGTGGTGGACCCGTCGGGTTGGTGGGACCTGACAGGTTGGTGGGACCTGACAGGTTGGGGACCCGTCGGGTTGGGGGATGGGCGATGACAGCAGAGACACGGTAAAATGGGCTTATGGCCGGCCGGTTCGACGATCAGATCAGCGGCTCCGTGGAGCGCATCACCTATTACAATGAGGAGAATGGGTATACTGTCCTGCGCCTCAAGCCAGATTCGCGGGATATGCTGCCCTTCAAATACGCCAGCGGCAAGGACAGCCTCATCACGGTTGTCGGTAATCTGCCGGAGATCAACACGGGGGAATGGCTGAAGCTGACCGGCCGGTGGTCTTCCCACAGCAAACATGGCCGCCAATTCCAGGCTGAACAATGTGAACAATCCCTGCCGGCCACCCTGGAAGGGGTGCGCCGCTACCTCGGCTCCGGCCTCATCAAAGGGATCGGCCCGGTCATGGCCGACCGCATCGTCGACGCCTTCGGCGAAGAAACGCTGGATGTCATCGAATATGAAGCAGGGCGGCTGCAAAAGGTACCCGGCATCGGCCAGAAACGGACTGAGATGATCATGGCGGCCTGGGAACAGCAGCGTGCCATCAAAGATGTGATGATCTTCCTGCAATCCCACCAGATCTCCACCCGGCTGGCGACCAAAATCTACAAGAAATATGAGGATGAGTCGCTGACCATCGTCCAGAATACGCCTTACCGGCTGGTCCAGGATATCCATGGCATCGGCTTCAAGACGGCGGACAAGATCGCCCAGGCGCTGGGACTGGCCCCGGATGACCCCGGCCGGATCGAAGCCGGCATCGCCTACACGCTCAATCGGGCGGCTGAGGACGGCCATGTCTACGTCCCCCAGGATGAACTGGAACCATCCGCCGCCGAGATCCTCAACCTGCAAACGGAGCAGGTAACCGAGATCCTGACCCGCCTGGAAGGGGATGAACTGGTCAAACGGGAGACGCTGACCTATGAAATCCCCACCGGGGGCGAAACCACCCTGAAGGAAGAGTCCGCCGTTTACCTGACACCGTTTTATTACTCCGAAGTCGGCGTCACCAACAAAGTGCGGCGGCTGGCCGAACATCCCACCAGCCGGCTGGCCGCTCTGGCCGGCACCCACGTCAGCCAGCAATCCTCCCTTTTCGCTCAGCAACTGACCGAAACGCAGCAGCTCGGCGTGCAGATGGCCCTGCGCCACAAGGTCAGTGTCCTGACCGGCGGCCCCGGTACGGGCAAAACGACCACCCTGCGCACGCTCCTCGACATCCTGGATGGCCGCGGCCACAGCTACGCACTGGCGTCGCCGACGGGGCGGGCGGCCAAGCGGCTGGGGGAGGCAACCGGCCGGTCCGCCAAAACCATCCACCGCCTCCTCGAGTTCAAACCGGGCGAAGGCTGGGGCCGCAACGAAACCAATCCGCTTGACGTCGACATGGTCATCATCGACGAAGCCTCCATGCTGGACCTGGTCCTGACCAACACGCTGCTCAAAGCAGTTGAGGCAGATACGCACCTGCTGTTGGTCGGCGACGTGGACCAGCTCCCCTCGGTCGGCGCCGGCGATGTGCTGCGCGACCTGATCGCCTCGGGCATCGTCCCGGTGACCCGGCTGGACACGATTTTTCGTCAGGCGGCCGACAGCCTCATCATCCAGAACGCCCATCGCCTCAACCGGGGTGAATACCCGCTGACCAACAAGACGGCACAGGATTTTTTCATCTTTATCAAGGATGATCCCGAGGAGGCAGCCAGCTTGCTGGTCGACATCGTCCAGAAGCGTATCCCCCAGAAATTTGGCCTGGATCCATTTGAAGATATCCAGGTCCTCAGCCCGATGTACAATGGCGCTGTGGGCGTGAATAACCTGAACCAGCTGCTGCAGGGTCACCTCAATCCGGGCAAGGGCAACCGGCCGGAACGCCGGCTCGGCGGCCGCACCTTCCGCCTGGGCGATAAGGTGATGCAGACGGTCAACAATTACGACAAAAATGTCTACAATGGCGACATCGGCCGCATCAGCGCCCTGGACCAGATTAACCAGACGGTCACCGTCAACATCGACGGCAACCCGGTTGTTTATGATTTTCTGGAAGTGGATGAACTGGTCCATGCCTACGCCATCACCGTGCATAAAAGCCAGGGCAGCGAATACCCCTGCGTGGTGATCCCGGTGATGACAACGCATTATCTGATGTTGCAGCGCAATCTGCTGTACACGGCGGTGACGCGGGCCAAGCGGCTGGTCATCCTGGTCGGCACCCGGCGCGCCATCCGTATTGCCATCGGCAATAATAAGGTGAGTGAACGACATACGGCGCTGGATTATCGGCTGCGCCAGGGAGATGGGAAATGAGTGATGCAGAAGCAGTAGGCATGTCCGCGGAGCGGTTGGCCCGGATCCGGCCGGTTCTCGCCAGCTACGTAGACGATGGCCGCCTCGCCGGCGTTACAACTTTGCTGGCGCGCCGTGGCCAAATCATCCACGAGGAGACAGTCGGCTACCGGGTGCGCGAGACCAGCGCCCCCATGACGCCGAATACCATCTTCCGCATCTTCTCCATGACCAAGCCGATCATCTGCACGGCTTTAATGTTGTTATTCGAGGAAGGCCGTTTTCGCCTTTACGATCCGGTGTCCCGTTACATACCCGCCTTCGCAGACCTCAAAGTCTACGCCGGCGAGGACGAAAATGGGCTGCGCCTGGAGCCATTGGCCCGTGAAGTCACCATTCGCGACCTGCTAACGCATACCTCAGGCCTGACCTACCATTGGCTGGAATACGGCCCCGTCGAGGCGCTTTATCGCCGCGAAAAAGTAGCCTCGGACAAACCATTAGCAGAATTTGTGGCCGATCTGCTGAAGCTGCCGTTGGCCTTTCAGCCCGGCACGCGCTGGCGCTACAGCTACGCCCACGATGTGGTGGCTTATCTGGTCGAGGTTATCAGCGGCCAGACAGCGGCTGAGTTTTTGCAGGCACGGTTGTTTGGTCCGCTGGGCATGGTAGACACCGGCTACTTCGTCCCGGCCGACAAGCTGGATCGTTTTGCGGCCATGTATGGCTCGCGCAACGTCATCAGCCCGGAAATGACGGTCACGGAATGGTTCGGCGCGGCCATTATGGGCGCAAACAATCTGCTGGCGGGGCCCGAGGACGGCATTGAAGCCTCACCGCACGAAATACACCGGGGCGGCCATGGTCTCGTCTCCACGGCAATGGATTATTATCGGTTCTCGCAGATGCTGCTCGACGGCGGCGTCGCTAATGGCCAACGCATCATGAGCCGTAAAACAATCGAGCTGATGGCCAGCAATCATCTGGCGCCGGAGCTACTACCTTATGAGTTGGCCGGTCTGCCCAGCCCGGGCGGTGGTTATGGTCTCGGCTTCCGGGTTCTCACTGACGTAGCTCAGACGCAATTGCCCGGCTCGGTCGGCTCTTTCAGCTGGGGCGGCGCCGCCAACACGACCTTCTGGATCGACCCGCAAGAGCAGCTCATCGGCATTTTGATGGCGCAGTTCCAGCCATCTGGTCACCATCCCGTCGCCGACGATTTTCGGCAGCTCGTCTATGCAGCTATCAACGATTAAACAGAATATTGTCTTATGGAAGTACAGTTCGCCGTAGCCAAAGTCCGCAAATATGCCATGAGTGAAAGTGGCGACACGCTGGAGATGATCGAGCGGCCGCATGGCGGCATTTCGCTGGTGCTGGCCGACGGTCAGCGCAGTGGCAAATCGGCCAAAAACATCAGCAATGTCGTCGTGCGCAAAGCAATCCAGCTGTTGGGCGAGGGGGTCCGCGACGGCGCCGCTGCCCGGGCCGCCCACGACTACCTGTTTGCTTACCGCGGCGGCAAGGTCAGCGCCTCCCTGAACATCCTCTCCGTCGATGCCCGCACCAAAACATTGGTTATCTCGCGCAATAACCCGGCGCCCGTCATCCTGCATACGCGGGACGCCGGGCTACAGCTTATCGATGCCCCTTCGGAAAGCGTGGGCACGCGCATGAATGTGAAGCCGCATATCACGGAGCTGCCACTGGAACCGGGGCTGTTCTGCGTGGCCGCCACCGACGGGCTGTTCCATGCCGGCAAGATGGGCAGCAGCGACCTGTTCAAACCATTAGCGGCCCTGTCCGAACTTATGGCCACCGGCATCTACAACGCCCAGGCAATGGCCGATCATCTCCTGCATGGGGCGCTGGAAAAGTATGATCACCGTCCCAAGGATGATATCAGCGTGGTCATCGTGGCCGTGTTTGCCAATGAAAGTGAGTCAATCGTGCGGCGGTTGAATGGGCGGATTGCCCTGTAGAGACGTACC